>DATMGU010000039.1:0-2972 GCA_035555315.1 Allostellaceae bacterium | reverse complement strand
AGCACGTTGCTCCAGGCATAGCCGACCTGACCGGTGAAGAGGCCGAGCGCGCCAACCTTGCTCTGGTTGGTCACGGCGCCGAGCGGCAGGAAGAACTGGCTGGTGTTCGATCCCTTGAGATCGGCCCAGTCGCCCTGCGCTTCAACGCCGAACACCCAGCCGGCGCTCTGCCAGCGATAGCCGATCTGACCGCCGGCCACGGCGCCGGTGGCGTCGTGACAGCCTTCACGAACGGCCGGCGCGACGGCTGCACCGGCCGTGTTGTTGATGTCCCAGCACTTGCGGCTCGAGGCGCCGCCGCCATTGGCGCCGATGTAGAAGCCGCTCCAGTCGTAGATCGCGGCGATCATCGGGGGAGCTTTGGTGTAGGGCCGCGCGGCGAGGTCGGCAGCAACGGCCGGAGCCGTAACGCCAAACGCCACAAGGCTGACAACACCCAGCAACAACTTCTTCATCGTCCGTCTCCCGACGTCGTCCGCTTCCGTTGGTCCCCAGAAGCGTCTTCTCATTCAGTCGCGACCGCCCATGCGATCCAATTTCAGACTCAATATACCGGATTTGCCCGGGATGACCGTCTCCGAAATGCCACACTTGGCGGGGAAGTGCGGCCTCCGAAATCGATGATTTCATTCATATTTTCACTGTGGATGGCCTGGATTTGGCGACGGCCGTTGGATTCCAGTGATGGCCGTCCGCGGCACGGGCGCATCGCCATACCTCGTGGCCGAAGTCAGGCCGATTTTTGACGGAACAAAACTGGAACAATGACCTGCCCGATGCTATATGTGGAAAACCCGTCAGAGAGCGGGTTGCGGGTCCGGCAAGCGTATAGGGTCGCCCCGGACAAGGCCGAGCGCCGACCCGGGTTTGGGCGGGGCTTTGAGCGGCAGTGATTTTGAGCGCGGAGAGTGGCGATGGCGGGAAGCGTGAACAAGGTGATTTTGGTCGGAAATCTCGGCAAGGATCCGGAGATCCGGCGGACCCAGGACGGCCGGCCGATCGCCAATCTGAGCGTGGCGACCTCGGAAACCTGGCGCGACAAGGGCACCGGCGAGCGCAAGGAAAAAACCGAGTGGCACCGTGTGGTGATCTTCAACGAGGGGCTCTGCAAGGTCGCCGAGCAATATCTGAAGAAGGGCGCCAAGGTGTACATCGAGGGGCAGCTGCAGACCCGGAAATGGACCGACCAGAGCGGCGTGGAAAAATACTCCACCGAGGTGGTGCTGCAGGGCTTTAACTCGACCCTGACCATGCTCGATGGCAGTCGCGGCGGCGGTGGCGGAAGTTTTGGCGGCGACGAGAGCGGCGGCGGCGATTTCGGTGTCGGCGGCCCGTCGAGCGCGCCGCCACGCCGCGCAGTCGCAGCCGGCGGCGGACGCAACAGCGACATGGACGACGACATCCCGTTCTGAGCGAGGCGAGGGGCCGGTCCTCCCAAAGAGCGGCGCGCGATCGCGACCCCGGACAGTTCGCGATGAGCCTTTTTCGTGTGCACCCATGCCGTCATCAGCCTTGCTGCCACGAGCCTCGTCGTCATGAACGTCGCCGCCGTCAGCCTTGCGCCGCTGCTTGACGCGGCGCCGGCGATCCCGCTGCACGCTTTGGCCGCGATGGCGGCCTTCGTGCTGGGCGTGGTGCAGTTCGCGGCCCCCAAGGGGACGCTGCCGCACCGGGCGGTCGGCGCAGTCTGGGTCGGCCTGATGGCTGTCGTGGCGATCAGTTCGTTCTGGATCCACCAGTTGCGGCTGGTCGGGCCCTGGAGCCCGATCCATCTGCTGTCAATCTTCACCCTGCTGATGCTTCCGCTTGCCGTCTGGAAGGCGCACACGCACCAGGTCGCGGCTCACCGGCGCATCATGATCTACCTGTTTTCCGGCGCGCTGGTGGTCGCGGGGCTGTTCACGCTGGTGCCGGGCCGGATCATGCACGCCGTCCTGTTCGGCGGCTGATTGGCCGTGCGTCCGGCGCCCTTTTTCCGGGTCTTGTTCCAGCCCCGGCAGAGCCGGTTCCGCCGGTCCCTTACGACCTTCAAAAAGCCGGCCTAAGTGACTGGAAAAATGGACAGAAAAAGCACGGCCTAAAGTGGCTTCAGGGTGGTTATCCGAGCCCCGATGCGCTATATGATTCTCGCTTAGAACCTGATCGGATTTCTCCTTGTCTGACACTGAAGATGATCGGCCCGGCGAGCCGCCGGTGCCCTCTGATATTCGGCCCGTTTCGATCCTCGATGAGATGAAACGCTCCTACCTCGATTACGCCATGAGCGTGATCGTAGCGCGCGCGCTGCCCGATGCGCGCGACGGCTTGAAGCCGGTGCATCGCCGCATCCTCTACGCCATGTATGAGAACGGCTTCGAGTGGAACAAGCCGTATCGCAAGTCCGCCCGCACCGTCGGCGACGTCATCGGTAAGTATCACCCGCACGGCGACCAGTCGGTCTATGACGCGCTGGTGCGCATGGCGCAGGATTTCTCCATGCGCGTGCCGCTGATCGACGGGCAGGGCAATTTCGGCTCGGTGGACGGCGATATGCCGGCGGCGATGCGCTACACCGAATCCCGCCTGACCAAGGTCGCGCAGTCGCTGCTCGACGACATCGACAAGGACACCGTCGACTTCCAGCCCAATTACGACAATTCGGAACGAGAACCGGTAGTCCTGCCGGCGAAGTTTCCGAACCTGCTGGTCAATGGCGCCGGCGGCATCGCGGTCGGCATGGCGACCAACATCCCGCCGCACAATCTCGGCGAGGTGATCGACGCCTGCGTGGCGCTGATCGACAATCCCGCGCTGTCGATCGACGACCTCAACAACATCATTCCGGGTCCCGATTTCCCGACCGGCGGCATCATCCTCGGCCGGGCGGGCATCCGCTCGGCCTATCATCTCGGCCGCGGCTCGATCGTGATGCGCGGCAAGGTTTCGATCGACACCATCCGCAAGGATCGCGAAGCGATCATCGTCACGGAAAT
>DATMGU010000038.1:0-13109 GCA_035555315.1 Allostellaceae bacterium | reverse complement strand
CGACGATGAAGGCCGGCAGACCCGACGACATCTGCACCTGCGCCTCGATCGGCAGCACCTCGATCCCCTGAAACGCGACCGTATGGATCCGCGCGACCATCCACCACCCCCACTAAACCTATGCGGGAGTGTAGGGGAGGGCTGGGACTGTGGATAGAGAGGGACCGTCGATGCGGTGTCGCACCCGATGACGGGAGTGAAATCGTCCCCGCCTCCCGACCGTGGAATGGCGGCCTCAGTATCGCCATGCGACCCTTATCCACGCTAACCGGGGAGCATAGCCGCGTATGGGCGACCTCTCCCCCGAAACCCGGTCGGCGTTATTTGGCCGCCGCGTTCTCGGGTGGAACGATCTTCATCACGAAGGAAGTCGGCGTTTCGCCCGGTCCGAAAGGTCCGGGAACCTGGTTCTTGACCGGTGGCAGGGACCGGAGAAAGGCGACGATCGCCAGCACATCCGGCTCCGTCAGATGGGCCAGCGCGCGCCAGGGCATGTTCGGCGAGAGCTCCCTGCCATCGGGCCGCACGCCCTTTTGCAGGGCCGTCCCGATCTGCGCGGTCGTCCAGTTGCCCAGCCCGGTTTCCTTATCCGGCGTCAGATTCGGCCCATAGAAGACGCCGAGACCGGGGATCTCGAAGCCGACCTCCGACCCGCCGAGGAAGCGCGCCATATCCGGCTTGCCCAGGAAGTATCCCGGGGTGTGGCAATCCACGCAGCCGCCGATCGTGACGAGATACCGTCCCCGTTCCACCCGCTGATCGGCCGCCTCGACCCTTCGCGAGGCCGCCGTCAGAAGCGCGATGGCGGTCAGGGCGATAATGGCCGGGGCGATAAGGAGCGTGAGGCGACGGGACATGTTTCTCCGACTCAATTTCAGATTGTGGGACGGGGAAATGATAATCGCGATTCGATAGGTTGTCCACAGGGTGGCGCGCGGCGCAGCGGCGAGACCAGGAACCCTCGTGGTGTGGTGATGGGCCGGCTGGTGACGTGGCGAGTATCGTGGATCGATCGGCGGGGGCCGCTGCCGACGCTCGCCGATCTCCATCTGGTGCCGCAACTCTATAATTGCCGACGGTTCGGCTGCGATTTGACGGCCTACCCCACGCTCCGGGAGATCGATGACGCGTGCCGCGATCACCCTGCCTTCCAAGCCGCGGCGCCGGAGTTGTTGCCGGACTGCACGGGTGAGGAACCGCCCTGACTGTGCTCGCCCCGGTAGGCGATTTCACCCTCACGCGCATGTCTCCGATGCAGAAATCGATTGCGTGCGAGGACGCGGTTTTGTACCTTGATGCACCTATAGATGGTGTTCAGCCGCGCATGATCCTCCTAGATGTAGCATTTTGCGCCTTGCCGGCCCGATCTTCGGGGAGCGCCCCCTTGGTCCTCTCGGCGACCCTTCGGCGCGGGTTCACCGATGCCTGACGGTCTCGCCTCCTTCCGCCCATTGCGTCGCTCCGCGGCGCAGCCGCCGGCCGACCAAGCCCCCGCTCCTGCCCCCGTGGCGCCTCCCATCGCGCGACCGGCTCCTCAGCCCCCCGCGTCCTGGTTCCGGGGTACGGTCCGCCGGCTCTGGCCGATCTATGCGCGGGTCGGCCTCGCCACGCTGATCACCAATGTGCTGGCTCTGGCGATCCCTCTGCTGGCGATGAACGTCTATGACCGGATCCTGCCCAGCGTTGGGACCAAGGCGTTCGGCCCGTCGCTGCGGCTGCTGGCGATCGGCGCCGTGCTCGCCGTGCTGCTGGATTTCTTCAACCGCTGCCTGCGCGGCTGGTTCATCGATCATGCGTGCCAGCGGCTGGATCTCAGCATCGCCCGGCGGCTGGTCGAGCGGGTCCTGGGCATGCGGCGCGGCCGGCATCCCGCGTCGAGCGCCGTGCTGGCGGCGGAGCTGCGCGAGCTCGATACGGTGCGCGATCTCGCCGCCTCGGCCACCCTGGGCACGCTGGTCGACCTACCCTTCGCCGTCGTCTTCCTGGTAGTGATCGGCCTGGTCGCCGGGCCGGTCGTCGCGGCGCCGGCGATACTGCTGCCGCTCGGCCTGGTGCTCGGCCTGCTGGCGCGCAAGCCGATCCGCCGGCTGATCGAGCGCCGTCATCGCACGGCGATGCTGAGCCAGGGCCTGCTCACCGAGGCGATCGCCGGGCTGGAGACGATTCGCGGCTTCGGGGCCGAGGCGGCGGTGCGGCGCCAGTGGGAGGCGCTGGCGACGCGCAATGCCCGCTCGGCGGCGATGCTGCGCAGCGTCGTGGCGCTCGCCACCAACGGGGCCGGTCTGGCGGGCGATCTCGCCGCCATCGGCGTGCTGGTGCTGGGCGCCTATCGGGTTGCCGACGGCCGGCTGACGATCGGCGCGCTGGTCGCGGTCGTCATCCTGACCCGCCGGATCATGGCCCCGCTCCACGCGGCGGCGGCGACGCTCGGCCGGGTCCAACAGGCCCGCGCGGCGCTGCGCAGACTGGACAGCATCCTGCAGCAGCCCCCGGAACTACCGACCCAGTGCCTTACCGAGCAGCCGCGGCCGAACCCGGCAGGCTTCCGCCGTGCCGAGATCGCCGGTGGGATCATCCTGGAGGGCGTGTCGGTCGCCTATCCCGGCGAGACGGAGCTGGTACTGCGCGACATCTCGTTGACGATCGAGCCCGGCGAGCGGGTCGCGATCCTCGGCCCGGCCGGCAGCGGCAAGACCACGCTGGCCCGGTTGCTGGTCGGGTCGCAGCAGCCCCAATCCGGCCGTGTCCTGGTCGACGGAGTGGATCGGGCGCGGCTCGATCCCGATGATCTCAGCCGCGCCGTCGCCTATGCGCCGCAGGACGGGTTCCTGTTCCAGGGCACCGTCCGCGACAACATCCTGTTCGCCGATCCGACCGCCGATGCCGGCCGGCTGAGCCGGGCGGCGCGGCTCGCCGGCCTCGATGATTTCCTCGGCGATCATCGCCAGGGTTATGACCGCATGGTGGGCGAGCGCGGCGAGCGGCTGTCCGACAGCCAGCGTCGCGCCGTCGTGCTGGCCCGCGCGCTGCTGCGTCCCAGCGCGGTGCTGGTGCTCGACGATCCGGCCGGCGCGCTCGACGAGGTGGCGCAATACCGCTTGCGCCGGCGGCTGGCGGCGATGCTCGGCGACCGCTCGCTGATTCTTTTGGGCAGCCGCCCGGCGCTGCTGCCTCTGGTCGACCGGGTGATCGTGCTCGAAGCCGGCCGGATCGTCGCCGATGGGCCGCGCAGCCGGGTCGGTTGGCCGCTGGCGATGGCAGCGAACTGATGGCAGTCAACCGATGGTAGGCGGCTGATGACCGGGGGCGAGGCGACCCGGCCGCCCCGTCTGTTCTCCGGTTTGCTCTACGGCGTCGCCGGGGTCTTGGTCCTAGGCATCGGCTGGATGGCCGTGGCGCCGGCCCTGCCGCCACCAACGGCGGCGGGTGCCGTGCTGCCGCCGGTCGCGACCCAGCGTGTCGTAAGCCCGGAGGCGGGACGCGCCACGGCGACCTTGGTACGCGAAGGCACCATCGTCAATCCCGGCGATCTCCTGGTCCGGCTGCGCTCCGGCACGCTGCCCAGTGTCGATCCCGGACGGCTCGAACGGCGGTTCCAGCTCGTGGCGACGATCGTCCGGCTGCAGGCGAGCGTCTCGGGCGACGCGCCGATATTTCCGGTCGATCTCGCCGCCGAGCGGCCGACCCTGGTCGAGCGGGAAACCGCCCGGCTGGCCGCTCAGACCGACGCGCAGCAGCGTCTCATCGCCGATTTGCAAGGCGATCTGACACGCCAGCGTCTCGCCCTAACCGGCATCCGCGATCAGGGCCATGCGGTGGAAAAGCGTCTCGCTTTGCTCAATCAGAGTCTGGCGGGCGATCGCCCGCTCCGCCCGTTGGATCTGGCGCGAGCGACCAGCGATGTCGGCATGGCGGTCGATGAAGTCGCCGCCCGCTCCGCCGCCGTCGAGGGTGCGATGGCCGCGGCGGCGGCCCGCATTGTCGAAATCCGGCGGGCCAGCCGCCAGCGCGCGTTGGTGGAGCTCGACCGCCGCCGGGTCGAACTCGCCGATGTGGAAGCGCTGATCGCCGCCGAGCGCGACCGTACCCCACCATTGGAGATCCGCGCGCCGATCCGTGGCGTGGTCCGGCGGTTGTGGCCCGGTGGCTCGGGAGTCGGATCGGGGGTTGGGTCGGTGCCGCCATCGGCCGTCGCCGCGGGGGCGCCGCTCATGGAGATCGTGCCGCCGCCCGACGAGCTGGTGATCGAGACGCGGATGGCGCCGGACGAAGCGGCCGGCATCAAGCCCGGACAGGCGGCGCGGGTGCGGATCACCTCGCCCCAAGCCGCGGCGGCCGGCATCCTGCCGGCAACGGTGGAGCAGGTCGGCCCCGAGGACGGGAGCGGCGTTCCGGTCCGGGCGCGGCTGACGGCGGCGCCGCTGGTCACGCCCGGCATGACGGCGACGGTCGAGGTGCTGACCGACCGATCGACGATCCTGAGCGGCCTGCTGCGCCCCGGTATCGAGGCCGCCACCCGCGACCAGCCGCCCATACCGCAAATCAGCAGCCTGCCCGGCGCCGGTGCCACGGCCGGCGACTGATCGGCGGGCTTGAGGGCCGGTTACACGGTTTCGATCGCCTTCGCGACATTCTTGGTGAAGACGTATTCCGCCGGGCGCTGGTTTTCGAGTGGGATGTCGGGCGCCATCGGACCCTCCGTCCGGGGGCCGCGCAAAGCGGTAAAGGCCGTCTTCAAGGGATGGCGCACGGCATCGATGACGGCGGTCGCCTCATACCCGCTATGGACCATGCAATTGGCGCATTTTTCATAATTGCCGGTGCCGTATTTGTCCCAATCCGTCGTTTCCATCAGCTCCCGATAGGTCGCGGCATAGCCCTCTCCGAGCAGATAGCAAGGCCGCTGCCACCCGAAGACGTTGCGCGTCGGCTTGCCCCACGGCGTGCATAGGTAGGATTGGTTGCCGGCGAGGAAGTCCAGGAACAGGGACGATTGGTTGAACTGCCAGCCCCTTGTCTTGCCAAGTCGGAAGATGTCGCGAAACAGCGTCTTCGTCTTCGATCGGTTGAGGAAATGCTGCTGGTCGGGCGCGCGTTCATAGGCATAGCCCGGCGACACCATGATGCCGTCCACCTTCATCGCCCTGACGTCGTCGAAGAACGCCGCGACCCGCTCGGGAACGGCACCATCGAAGAGGGTCGTGTTGATGCAGACCCGAAAGCCGGCCTCCTTGGCGCGGCGTATGGCTGCGACCGCCCGGTCATAGACGCCGTCCTGGCAAACCGAATGGTCGTGCATCGCCTGGTCGCCGTCCAGATGGACGTCCCAAGCGAAATAGGGGCTGGGCGTGTACAGCGCCATCTTCTTCTCGAGCAGAAGCGCATTGGTGCAGAGATAGACGAACTTCTTGCGCGCAATGATCGCGTTGACGATCTCCGGCAATTCCTTGTGAAGCAAGGGCTCGCCGCCCGCGATGGCGACAACCGGCACCCCGCATTCGTCGACCGCTTGCAGGCACTCCTCGACGGAGAGACGCCGATTCAGAATTTCGTCCGGGTAATCGATCTTCCCGCAACCGGCGCAGGCCAGATTGCACCGAAACAGCGGCTCGAGCATCAGCACAAGGGGATAGCGACGCTTGCCGGCGAGATGCTGCTTGAGGACATAGGCACCGATGCGCATCACTTGCTTGAGCGGGACCGACATGGAAACCTCCTCCCGGAAGAAATAGAACACGACGTCTTATTCGCTTTTATGAAGGCGTCGCGCCGTCGTGTCAATTGCACGCTCGCCGCTTCGGCGGTACATCGAGCACCATGACCGTCTCGACCGACCAAAACGACACCGCGACATCACCGGAAGCCGGCGGAGCACCTCCAGCGCGCGTCCGGCGCAGCCCTGTCCAGGGGCGTAGCCAGGAGACGGTTCAGCGCATCCTTGGCGGCGCTTCGAGGCTGCTTGGTCGGGGCGTTCCGATCGAGGAGATGACGACGGCGCTGATCGCGGCCGAGGCGAGCGTGTCGGTCGGTGCGCTCTATCGCTTTTTCCCCGATAAGCAGGCGATCGTCGATGCGATCGCGGTCCGGCATATCGAGACCTTCCAGGAAGAGCTGGTCGAAATGCTGATCGGAGCGCCGCCGACGGACGGAGCCTCGTTTCTGAACGCCGTGCTCGATGCCTTCGTCGCCTATCTCGACCGGCATCCTGATTTTCGGACCGTCGCCTATGGCGCGCCGGGCGGCGGGCGCTATGTAAGCCGTCCCACCCATGAAGCACATTCGGGACCCAACGCGGGAGGTGCCGCTTTGGTCAAGTGGTTCATGACCGAGGGGCTTGGCATCACCCCCTCGCCGGAGATCGACCTGCGCCTACGGATCGCCACCGAAACGGGCGACCGGCTACTCGCCTTCGCCTTCGAACAGCCGACGGCCGAGCAGCGGCGGGCCGTGCTCGACCAGGCGAAGTCGCTGCTCGTCGGTTATCTGTTCGGTTGATCGGTCCTGCCCATATACTTGCGGGCGACTTAAGCGGGCTTCTTTTAGCTCGGCCGGCGATCGGCGGTTTCGGCGTAGCGTGCCTCGATCGCGTCCCAGATCTGGGCTTCCAGCTTCGCATCGTCGAACCGGTCGATTTCCTGCAGCCCGGTCGGCGAGGTCACGTTGATCTCGGTCAGGTAGTCGCCGATCACGTCGATGCCGACGAACAGCAGGCCCTGGCGCTTCAAGGCCGGGCCGATCGCGGCGCAGATCTCCCGATCGCGCGGGGTTAGCTCGGCTTTCACCGCCCGCCCGCCGACATGCAGATTGGCGCGCGCCTCGCCCGCCGCCGGCACGCGCAGCACGGCGCCGGCCGGCTGGCCGTCGATCAGGATGATCCGCTTATCGCCCTCGCGCACGGCGGGCACATAGCGCTGGACCATCACCGGCTCGCGGCTGATCCCGCTGAACACCTCCAGCAGCGCGGTCAGGTTTTCGTCATCGGGCTTCAGCCGGAACACGCCGGCGCCGCCATTGCCGAACAGCGGCTTTACGATGATGTCCTTGTGCTCGGCCCGGAACGCCGCGATCTCGGCGCGGTCCGAGGCGATCAGCGTCGGCGGCATCAGCTCGTGGAAATGCGTGACCAGCAGCTTTTCCGGCGCGTTGCGCACGCTGATCGGGTCGTTCACCACCAGGGTGCGCGGATGGATATGCTCCAACAGGTGGGTCGCGGTGATATAGGCCATGTCGAAGGGCGGGTCCTGCCGCATCAGGATGACATCCAGCGTCGCCAGATCCATGACCTGGGAGTCGCCGAAACGATGGTGGCGGCCATGCTCGCGCCACACCTCCAGCGGGCGGACGCGGGCATAGAGACGGCCACCCTTCAGCCACAACTCATGGGGCTGGTAGTGGAACAGCGCATGGCCGCGCGCCTGCGCCTCCAGCGCCAGGACGAAGGTCGAATCGGCATCGATGTTGATGGTCTCGATCGGATCCATCTGGATGGCGACGGCGAGGCTCATGGCGGTCTTCCTTAAGGGGGGCCCTCAACGGGGTGTGGTTGCCGCATTATATAGCCGGGCGGTGCCGTTTCGCGACTAGTTCAACCGCCCGCGCATTTGCTCCAGCAGCGTCATGATGCGCCGACGCTCAAGCGGATCGGTGGTCCGCGTGAGGCCGGTCTCCAGGCAGGCGACCGCCTGGCCCAGCCGCTCCAGGGTGGCGTTCAGCAGTGCCGCCTCCCGCCACAGCCCGGCCTCGTCGCCGGCGAGCAGCAGCATGCTTTCGACCACGCCCAGCGCGCGGGGCAGCTCGCCACTCTGCGTCAGCCGCAATCTGATGTTGTTCTGCAGCCGCAGCAGCACATCCCGGTCGCTGACCGCGGCGTAATGCTCGGCGCCGAGCTTGCCCGCCTCGCCGGTCATCGCCTTCAGCAACAGGCGCAGCCGGGCGGCGTCGCAGACCAGGCCACCGGCGAAGGGATCGACGATGACCCGCTCGCCCGCGACCTCCAGCCGGACCAGGAAATGGCCGGGAAAGGCCAGCCCGACCATCCGCCAGCCCTGGGCGCGGGCGGTCGCCATCCAGAGGATGCCCAAGGTGACGGGCAGGCCGCGGCGGCGGTCGATGACCCGCGCCAGATCGGCATTGTCCAAATCGTCATAGGTCTCGGTATCGCCGGTGAACCCCGCCCGTTCGGTCAGCACGACCCGGAGCGCGTTGTTCGCCGCTTCCAGATCCGCGTCATCCGGGGCCACGGCCGCGACCTGCCCGGCCAAATCGGCGAGGATCGCGCGATAGGGTACCACATCCAGCCCCGGCCGGGCCAAGGCGGCGAAGGCCAGGGCCGCGTCGGCGACCGGCAGTTCGTCGGTGTTGCCGCTCAGCCGGGCCAGCAATGACGCCGCCGCTTCTGGCGCCGCGTCGGGCGCGGTCATTTGAGCGGTACCACCTGGATCGGTGCCTGACCGGACGGTCCGCCGGGCGTGGCATAGCCGGTCGAGGGCGGCGGCACGGCGGCGGCGGCCGGACTATTTTGGGCGGGACTATTTTGGGCCGGCGTTACGACGGGCTGCGGGTCACTGGCCGGTGGGCCGCCCGGCTCGCCGCTGCGGATGCGGATGTAATTGACCACGCGGCGCACATTCGGCGTGTTCCGGGCATAGTTCAGCACCGCGTCCGCCTCCTTCTGGCTGCGCGCCACACCCAGGACGTAGACGGTCCCTTTAACCGTCTCCAGGGTATAATTCAACGATCGGATGTCGGTGTCCAACACCAGCTGCGAGCGCAACCGGGTCTGGATCCAATTGTCGTTCGCCGCTTCCGAGAAGGTCGATTTCTGGGCGACCTGGATTTCGTCGATGACTTCTTTGACGCCGTCCGCCTGCCAGGTGAGCTTGACCGCCTGCGCGCGCAGATCCGGGTTCGGCACCGCCCCGGTCAACAGCACCCGTCCTTCGAAGATGGTGAGATCGACGGTGGCCAGGATATCCAGGTTGGCCTGGGTCCATAGATCGTTGATGCGCAAGCGGATGGCGCTGTCGCTGGCCGTACCGCTAAGGCCGCGCTCCTGCCCCGCGGCATAGCCGCCGGCCGCGACGCCGCCGCCGATCGCCAGCGGGAGGCAGCCGGACAGCGCGACTATCATGCAGCCCAGTACCGTCCAGCGGTGCACCGGCATCGGCGAAGGCGGAACACGGGGCGGCGAGATCGGATCGGGCATGGTGCGGGCTGACACTCTTTGCGGAAACGGCTGTTGGGATACCGGCGGGGCCGACAGGGGCGGATGAGATTACCTCATCTGCGATACAACGAGTGCGCGGCCTACGCTATGCCAATTTGGCGTCATGTCCGTTTGGTGACTACTCCGGCGGCAGCCAGACCTGCCGCAGATGCCGGGGCAGGCGCCATGGCACCACCAGCATGGCGTCGAAACGCAGATCGAGGCCGGCGTGGCGTGGGTGCTGGACCAGGAATAGTTGGGCCGCCCGGCCGATCCGCCGCTGCTGTCGCGGGGTGATCGCCTCGGCGGCGGTACCCCAGCCCGGCCGCGCCTTGACCTCGATCAGCGCCAGCACGCCACGGCGCCGGGCGATGATATCGATCTCGCCGACCGGTACCCGATAGCCTCGGGCGAGGATGCGCCAGCCGCTCAGGCGCAAGTGCCAGACGCAAAGCCGCTCGGCCCAGCGGCCCCAGATCTCCGCGGCTTGGCGGCTGCGTCGCGGGGTGATCGGGCGGGGGCGTCCGGTCATCGAGACACGGAGGCGGGGGCGAGCGCCAGGGCGCGGGCATAGATCACCCGGCGCGGCAGGTCGGTCGTCGTGGCGACCAGCGCCACCGCGTCCTTCAGGCTATGCGTCCGCAGCGCCGTGGTCAGCTGTTTGTCGATCTCCGCCTCGCTCGCCGGGGGCGACGGTTCGGGCGGCCCGGCGACGATGACGATCTCGCCCTTGGGCGGCCCGGCCGCCGCGTAATGGCCGGCGAGTTCGCTCAGCCGGCCGCGCCGCACCTCTTCGAACAGCTTGGTGATCTCCCGGGCGACCACCGCCGGCCGATCGCCCAGCATGGCGGCCATATCGGCGAGCGAACCGGCCAGGCGCGCGGCGCTTTCGAAAAAGATCAGGCTCGCCGGCACCGGGGCCAGGGTCGCGAGATCGCGGCGCCGCGCGCCGGATTTGGCGTCGAGAAACCCCGCGAACAGGAACCGGTCCGAGGGCAGCCCGGACAGGACCAAGGCTGCCAGCGGGGCCGAGGCGCCCGGGGCCACATGCACGCGATGCCCCTCGGCCAGCGCCGCGCGCACCAGCTTGAAGCCCGGATCGGAGACCAGCGGCGTGCCCGCGTCCGAGATCAGCGCCACCGCCTCGCCGGCGGCCAGCCGCGCCAGCAGCAGCGGGCGCATCCGCTCCGCGTTGTGATCGTGATAGGCCACCCGCTCAGTCGCGATGGCATGATGCCGGAACAGCTTGGCGGTGACCCGCGTGTCCTCGCAGGCGACCAGCCGGACGCCACGCAGGATGTCGAGCGCGCGCAGCGTGATATCCGCCAGATTGCCGATCGGCGTCGCCACCACGTGCAGCCCGGGCTCGATCGGCCGTCCGGGGGCGACCCGACCCGTCTCGGCGGTATCGTCGGTGTCGGTATCTGTCGGGGTGGCGGCATCTGTCGGAGGGGCGGCGCGTTTACTTGGACGGGGCCGGCCGCTAGGGTGCGGCGTCGCCTCGGTCGCTTGGGAGAAGCCGTTTGGTCCGCCCGTCCCGCCTATGCCAACCCTCTTCACGCCGGCCCCATCTACCGTCACGCCGGCCCTATCTACGCTCTGTGCTCGCCGCATCGATGCTGGCCCTTGCCCTCGGCGTCGCCGGTTGTGTGCGATCGACCGTACCGGTAACCGGCGTGCCACAGCAAGCGTCGCCGGCGGTTCCCGCCCCGGCGGTGCCGGGTCCGGTCGAAACGCCGCCGCCGGCAGCATCGGTCCCGCAGGCCGAGCCGACGGTGGTGGTCGGCGGCCGTACGAATATCTCGCTGCTGCTGCCGCTGACCGGCGCCAACGCCTCCCTCGGCCGCGCGATGCTGGACGCGGCGACCTTGGCGCTGTTCGAGCTGGGTGACAACACCATCGCCCTGACGCCGCGCGACACGCAAAGCACGGCGGATGGCGCGGGTCACGCGGCGGCCGTCGCGGTGGCCGAGGGTGCCCGGCTGATCGTCGGCCCGCTCACCGGTTCCGAGGTGGAGGCGGTGAAGCCGGTCGCCCAGGCGGCCGGCATCAATGTCCTGGCGTTTTCCAACCTCACCCGCGTGGCGGGCGACGGCGTCTTCCTGATGGGGTTCCAGCCCCGCCAGGAAATGACCCGCATCGCGACCTATGCCCGGAGCACCGGCATCGAGCATTTCGCGGCGCTGATCCCGACCGGCGATTACGGCGATCTCGCGATCGATGCCTTTCGCGGTGCGATCGAAGGGGCGGGCGGGACGCTTGACCAGGTTGAAACCTATGATCCGGGCGCCGGCGCCCCGGCCTCGCTGATCCAGCGGCTGGCCGCCGGCGGCAAGGCGAGTTTCCAGGCGCTGCTGGTGCCGGAGGGGGGATCGCAGCTGAAGGCGATCGCCCCGCTGCTGCCGTTCTACAACCTCGACACGACCAAAATCCGCGTCTTGGGCAGTGGCCAATGGGATGATCCGGGTCTCGCCCTCGGCCGCGAGCCGGCGCTGGTTGGGGCCTGGTACGCGGCACCCCCGGCCGATGCCCGGGCCGGCTTCGAGAAAAGCTATGCCGATGCCTATGGCCGCAAGCCGCCGCGGCTCGCCAGCCTCGCCTATGACGCGATGGGCGTCGCCGTGGTGCTGGCGCGCATCCCCGGCACGCCGGATTTCTCGGCGACGGCGCTCACCAACCCCAGCGGCTTCGCCGGTGCCGACGGCATCTTCCGCCTGCTGCCCGACGGCACCGCGGAACGCGGCCTCGCGGTGCTCGAAATCACCCGGACCGGCACCAATGTCGTAAGCCCCGCGCCGGACAGTTTCGCGGGGCCCGTTCAGTAGGATGCCGTAGGATATGGCGATGGACCTGGCGACGATCGGCTATGAGAAGGCCTCGCTCGGCGATTTCCTCGCGACGCTGCGGGGTGCCGGCATCGCGACCCTGCTCGATATCCGCGACCTGCCGCTCTCCCGCCGCGCCGGGTTTTCCAAGCGCCAGCTCCAAGCCGCGGTCGAGGAGGCCGGGCTCGGCTATGTCCACCTGAAAGGCCTCGGCACCCCCAAGGAAGGCCGGGTGGCCGCCCGTTCGGGGGATTTGCCGAAATTCTGGGCAGTGGTCGAGCAGCAGATGGTGACCTCGGCCGCCGCCATCGATCTCGACCGCGCCACGGCCCTCGCCCAGGCCGGTCCCTGCTGCCTCATGTGCTACGAGGCCGACCACCGCCTCTGCCACCGCCTCCGCGTCGCCGAGGCGATGGAGCGGCGTGGCGGGCTGGTGATCCAGCACCTGACGGTCCAGCCGAGCTTCGGATAGGGCGCGTAGCGACCTGTAGCCTGCCCTCGTGGCGGCGAATCCTCATCAAGTGCCGTCATCCCGCCGTGCAATCACCGACCTGCCCCTCTCCGCCGGCGGGGCGGAGAGGGGCAGAGTGGGTCGCCGATCGAACAGTCCGACGAGTCGCAATGATCCTCTAATCAGCGATGATGCCAGCCTTCACGGCGGGTCGCTGCCCGTGGCGGCGCCGCGCGGTCTCAGCCCGGCGAACCGGTCGCCCGAAAAGACGGAGCGCAGATACGCCACGGCATCGGCCCGATGCACCGCGTAGTCGGGGGTCGAGAACGGATCTTCCGGAACCGGCCCTTCGGCCGGTTCTTCCCTCGCCGCCTGAGCTTCTACCGGCCGAATATCCTCGGCTTCGTCCTCGTCCGGTGGATCTTCGAGCGTTTCTTCGTCGGTCTCGTCCTCCCCGCCGTCATCCTCCTCCTCCCACTCGGCATAGGGCGATCCCGGCGCCTTGGTCCGGGCTTCCTCCACCGCCCAATGATCTTCCGCCCAGCGGCGCCAATTCGGATCGAGCCCCAGATCCCAGCAGATGCGGGCGATGATCTCGCCGATCGGATGGCTGCCGATATCGGTCTCG
>DATMGU010000037.1:0-112077 GCA_035555315.1 Allostellaceae bacterium | reverse complement strand
CGGAGCGCACCGAGCGGCATCTGCGGATGCTGCAACGGCTCGCCGAGATCGGCATGGAGTTGGCGGAGGCGGTCGGGCGGCAGGCGCTGGAGCAGGCCAAGGCGGCTTCCGAGCCGGCCGAGACACCGCGACAGCCTGGACCGGATCTGGGATTGGTGTTCACGCGGATTTCGCGCTCGGTGCGGCAGACGGTGGCGCTGGAGGTCCGGATCGCCGAGGGGCCGTTGACCCCCCGCGCGGTCTCGGCGGCGCTGGACAAGCAGGCGGAGCGCGCGGCGCTGGCCGAGACGGATCGCCGGCACCGGCGCAAGGCGCAGGTCGGACGGATCGTGAAGCAGGCGATCAATGCCGAGCTCAGCGGGATCAAGGCCTACCAGCTGGAAAGAGAGCTGCGGGAGCGGCTGGAAGACGAGGATGTCGAGACCGATATCGGCGATCATCCGATCGGCGCGATCATCGCCCGGATCTGCTGGGATCTGGGACTCGATCCGAATTGGCGCCGCTGGGCGGAAGATCATTGGGCGGTGCAGGAAGCCCGGACCAAGGCGCCGGGGTCACCTTATGCCGAGTGGGGCAATGAGGAGGACGAGGCCGAGGAAGACGAAGCCGAGGAAGCTCGGCTAGGGGAAACCCGGCCGGCGCAGGACGGATCGGTGAAAGAGAGCATCCTGGAGGATCCGTTCGCCACACCGGAGTTCTCGGCGATCCTGGCCAGTGCCGAGGACTATCTCCGCTCCGTCACCTCGGACGGCCCGTTCGGCGGCGGGGTCATGCCCCGGCCCCTCGCCACGGGCAGCGACCCACCATCAGGGTGAGCGAAGGGCGACGATTATCCAAAGGTGCCAAATACGGGGCCACGGACGTGCCACGCCGTCTATTCGGAGCCGCCTATTCGAATAGGCGCGCGGGTCGGATAGGGGCGCGGGATGGATTCCCAGTGCAGCGATCACCTTGGTCTGGAAATAGGCAACCGATTGCACGTAGCGCGAGCTCAGGGGGGCCGGACTGCCATGCGTGGCGTGCGCTTGTCGCGGATAGCGCGCCACCCCCACTCTGCGATCCTCGCAGTCTCGGTTGGATCGTCCACATGCCCCCTCTGCCCCAGCGCCACGCCCGGCTCGACGGCCTCGCCATGGCCCTGCTGACGGTGCTGTGCCTCACTTGGGGGCTGCAGCAGATCGCGGTGAAGGTCGCGGCCATCGGCATCTCACCGGTGCTGCAGGCCGGCATCCGGTCGATCGGCGCCGGCCTGCTGCTGTGGCTCTGGTCGGCGTTCCGCGGCATCGCCCTGTTCGAGCGCGACGGCTCACTGGTGCCCGGGCTGGTCTTGGGCATCGTCTTCGCCGCCGAAGTCGTGGTGCTGTTCTGGGGCCTCAGCGTGACCACCGCGTCGCGCGCCGTGGTGGTGCTCTACACGGCACCGTTCTTCGTCGCGATCGGCGCGCATCTGCTGCTGCCGGACGAGCGGCTGCGGCCGATCAACTTCGTCGGGCTGGTCTGCGCCTTCACGGGCATCGCGGTCGCCTTCGCCGATGGCCTCGCCGGCCAGGGCGGCGGCTCGCTGCTGGGCGATCTCGCGGTGCTGAGCTCCGCCGTCGGCTGGGCGGCCACCACGCTGATCGTCAAGGCCACCGGGCTGATCAGGGTCAGTCCCAATAAGACGCTGTTCTATCAGCTCGCGGTATCCGGCGTGTCGCTGCCGCTGGTCTCCTGGATCATGGGCGAACCGGGTTTCACCGATCCGACGCCGCTGATGCTCGCCTGCCTCGCCTATCAGGTGATCCTGGTGGCCTTCGTCAGCTACCTGGCCTGGTTCTGGCTGATGATCCGGTACCCGGCGGCGAAGCTGGCCGCCTTCACCTTCGTGACGCCGCTGTTCGGGCTGATCGCCGGCGGCATCCTGCTGAACGAACGGATCACGCCCGCGCTGGTCGCCGCCCTGGCGCTGGTCGCGATCGGCATTCAACTGGTCAACCGGCGCGGCAAGCCGGCGCCGACGAAGGTGATCGGCGCGGTCGACGCGTAGTCTCAGCCCAGTCGCCTCAGCTCAGCCGCCAAGTGGTGCCGAGACCGGGCGACACCAGACCGGCGGCCCGCAGTTCCAGCAGATGGGACAGCACATTGCGGCCGGCGGCCGGGCGCAGCGCCGGGGCGAGGCCGGTATAGATCGCCGCGACCAGCGCCTCGATCGTTCGGTCGCCCCGCGCCAGACCGTCGAGGATCGCCTGGCGGCGCGCCCGGCGATGGTCGATCAGCGCGCGAACCCGCGCCTGGGGATCGTCGATCGCCGGGCCATGCGCCGGCAGGTACCGGGTGTCGGCCCGGTCAACCAGGCGGCCGAGCAGGCGGTCGAGCGAAGCCATATAGGCGGCCATATCGCCATCCGGCGGCGACACCACCGTGGACGACCAGCCCATCACATGGTCGCCGCTGAACAGCCAGCCCCGCCCGGCCAGGGCGAAGCATAGGTGATTGGCGGCGTGCCCCGGCGTATGCACCGCCCGCACCGACCAGCCCTCCCCCTCGATCACGGCCCCATCCGCCACCGTCACATCGGGGACGAAATCCCGATCGGCGCCCGCGTCGTCCAAGCCCGCGTCGCAATCGGCAACCGGGCGGCCCGCGCCATGCGGCCCGAAGCCATGGGTCGGCGCCCCCGTCCGGGCACGCAGCAAGGCGGCGGCGGGCGAGTGATCGAGGTGGGTATGGGTCACCAGGATAGCCTCGACGGTCTCGCCGCGCAGGCCGGCGAGCAGCGCCTCGACATGGTCCGGCGACGCCGGCCCCGGATCGATCACCGCCACCCGGCCCTGGCCGAGAATGAAGGTGTTCGTGCCGGTCAGCGTGAACGGCCCCGGATTGGGCGCCACGATGCGCCGGACGAGTGGTTCGGTAGCCAGCGGATCGATCACCTGCACGACACCGTACTCCACCGGCATCCCGGTCATGCCGACCGCCCGCCGACGTCAACCGCCGGGCTATGGTGAGTTAGGCCGTCAGACTTCAGGCGGCGAGAGTGCCGTGCCGGCGCAACCGCCGCCAGGGCAAGGCGCTGGCCGTCGCGTGGCCGAGTGCCGCCAGATAGGTCTCGGCGATCGCCTCGGCACTGCGCCGGGCATCCGCCGGGCTGGCGAAGCAGCATCCCTCGATCACGAAGAAAGGCGGCTGTGAGGCGTAGAAACGAAACGCGATACCGTCCGCGGCGACGATCCCAGCAGTCCCCGCGGTGGTCTCGATAACGAAGGCGTCGGCCATATTCCCCGCTTCCATCGATAGGCCGTCCCGGCGAAACCGAGGCGGCTTTACTGTCCCAAGCGGGCCGGCGGCGAGGCCGATCCGCGGAGCCGCCCGCGCGCCTCCCACCGGTCAACGCTACGATCGACAAAGGGTTCGCGTGGGGGCTCTCTTTCAAGCGCCGCATGGAGTGTTACGCCGCCATATCGACCGTTTTATGACAGATCTGGAAACCTTCCGGAAATGGCTGACCCGGAGCGGCACCTCAGGCGGCCTGGCCGCCGACATCGCCCCTCGCGGCATCGCCAGCCGGCCTCAACAGCAGGTGAAGGACCGCGTCGATCAGCATCTGCTTGTGCCGGGTATGCAGCGCCGGATCCGTCAGGTCGCGGCTGAACAGCGCGCCGAAGGTGTACCGGTTGGAGACGCGGAAGAAGCACACGGCGCTGATCAGCATATGCACGTCAACGGCGTCGATCTCGCGGAAGACGCCCTCCTGCCTTCCCCGGTCCAGCACCCGGGCCAGCGTCGTGATCACGGTACCGTTCACGTCCCGGATCGTCTTCGACTGAGCGATATGCTTCGCGTGGTGGATGTTCTCGATCGAGACCAGGCGGATGAAGTCGGGATGGGCATCCTCGTAATCGAAGGTGAACTCGATCAGCCGTCGAATGGCCTCCACGGGCGGCAGCAGATCCAGGCCTAACCCCTGCTCGACGCGTCGGATATCGGCATAGGCCTCCTCCAGCACGGCGAGGTAGAGTCCCTCCTTGCTGCCGAAATAGTAATAGATCATGCGCTTGACGGTGTTGGTTCGGGCCGCGATCGCGTCCACACGCGCACCGCTGAGGCCGTTCGCGGCGAACTCTTCGCGCGCGGCAACCAGAATGGCCTGGCGGGTCCGCTCGGGATCAAGCTTACGCCGCTTCGTCCCGGCGGCGGCATCGCCGTCTGTAACTCCGTCTGCGACCACGTCTCCCCCTCCAGCTCATGTGTCCATAGCACGATCGATCCGACACCGCATATTTGCATTGACCTGGACTAACCAGATAGTCCATCACATCGATCAACAACCGCGATCAACACGGGCGGGTCGGCACAGCCGACCGGGATTAACGATTTCGGGGAGGTATCGGTGGTCGGCACGCCTGGTCAGGGGCAAGGCATCATGAGCCCATCGAGCTTTCTTGTCGGCCTGATCGGCTCGGGTATCCAGGCCTCCCGCACACCCTCGATGCATGAGCGCGAAGGCGACGAGCAAGGGGTGCGCTATCTCTATCGCAAGATCGACATCGGCCAGCTCGGCCTGGGACCGGAGGCGCTGCCGGAGCTGCTGCTCGCGGCGGAACGCATGGGCTTCAACGGGCTCAACATCACGCATCCCTGCAAGCAAGCGGTGATCCCGCTACTGGACGAGCTGTCGGCGGACGCACGGGCGCTGGGGGCGGTGAACACAGTGGTGCTGCGCGACGGCAAGCGCCGCGGCGAGAACACGGATTGGTGGGGCTTCGCCGAGGCCTTCCGCCGCAACATGACCGGTGCCGCGCTGGACCACGTGGTGCAGCTGGGCGCCGGAGCGGCGGTCGCCCACGCACTGCTGACCTTGGGCGTTCAGCGCCTGACGATACAGGATGTGGATGAGCGCCGGGCCGTGGCTCTCGCGGACGGCTTGTCCGATCGCTTTGGCCAGGGGCGTGCCGTCGCCTGTGCCGATCTTGAGGCCGCCCTGGCAACGGCGGACGGGCTGGTCCACTGCACGCCGACCGGCATGGCGGCGCATCCCGGCCTGCCCTTGCCCGCCGCCCTGCTCCGCCCGGCCTTGTGGGTCGCGGAGATTGTCTATTTTCCGCTGGAGACCGAATTGCTGCGGATGGCGCGCGCGCTCGGCTGCCGCACGCTGAATGGCGGCGGCATGGCGGTGTTCCAGGCAGTCGAGGCCTTTCGCCTGTTCACCGGCATCACGCCCGACCCGGAACGGATGCTGCGCCACTTCGCCTCCGTGGACGATAAGACTATGACGTGAACGTTCCTCCGCGAAACGAAAGAAAATTGCCAAAGGGAGAGAGAGAAATGCCTCAAGCACCGCACGCATCGCCTGGAATGCCCGAGCCCGTGGGCGTGAAGACTCCGAAGAAAGCCGCGCTGGCGAGTTGGATCGGCAGTACCGTCGAGTATTACGACTTCTTCATCTACGGCACCGCCGCGGCGCTGGTGTTTCCCAAGGTGTTCTTCTCATCCAGCAATCCGGAAGCCGCCGCGATCGCCGCGTTCGCGACATTCGGCGTCGCCTATATCGCCCGTCCCTTCGGCGCAGTGGCGCTGGGGCATGTCGGCGATAAGTTCGGCCGCAAAAAGGTCCTGACCTTCACGCTGCTGCTGATGGGCCTCTCGACCTTCATGATCGGCATTCTGCCCACCTATGGTCAGGCGGGACTGCTGGCGCCCATCCTGCTGGTCATCGCGCGATTGCTGCAGGGCATTTCCGCCTCGGGTGAACAAGCCGGCGCCAATTCGATGACGCTCGAGCATGCGCCGGCGAACCGGCGGTCGTTTTACACCAGCTTCACCCTCAGCGGGACGCAGGCCGGGTTGATCCTGGCCACCCTGGTGTTCTTGCCGATCGCGCAATTGCCCGAGGACCAGTTGCTGTCCTGGGGCTGGCGCATCCCGTTCCTGTTGAGCGCGGTCGTCGTCGCCATCGGCTTCTGGGTGCGGCGGACCCTGCCGGAAACACCGGCCTTCGAGCAGGAAAAGCGGACGCACACCAAAACCAGGCTACCGGTCGCCATATTGTTCAAAGAGCATACGGCGGATGTGTTCCGCGTCATCTTCGGCGCCCTGATCTCCGTCGTCAGCACCATCTTCTCGGTGTTCACCTTGTCCTATGCCGTGAACACGATGCACGTCGCGCGGCCAACCATGCTGACCGTGCTGGTATTGGCCAACGTGGTGGCTCTCGCCGCCATCCCGGCCTGGGCGTCGCTGGCCGACCGTATCGGACGCAAGCCGGTGTTCATCCTGGGTGCGCTGGGGTGCGCAGTGCTGATCTGGCCGTATATCTGGGCCATCAGCCAGGCGGATATCACGCTGATCTTCGTCTTCGGCCTGCTGCTCTCCGGCGTCGTCTACAGCGCGCCCAACGGCGTCTGGCCGGCGCTGTATGGCGAGATGTTCGACACCAAGGTCCGGCTGTCCGGCATGGCGATCGGCACGCAGCTCGGTTTCGCCTTGGGCGGTTTCGCGCCGGCCATCAGCGCGGCGCTGCTGGGTGACGGCCCGACTGGATGGTTCCCGGTAGCGGCCTTCACCACCGCCACCGCGGTCGTCGCCGCCATCTCGATCATGACGGCACGGGAAACCTACCTCACGCCCCTGGATGAGCTGGGCAGGAAGTAGGCGTCCGATCCCTCGTCTCAGCCTGCTTCCCCGGATACCCGCCAGGCATCCGGGGAAGCCCTGAAACCGCTCTAACTGGCGCTTTTGTCCCAGACCGCATGCGTCCAAGCGCCGACCGGCGCCTTGCTGATCACCGGATCGGATTTGCCGGACATCAGGATCTTCACGGTCTGCTCATACGCCGCCTCGTCGAGATAGCCCAACCCCTTGGAAGCGCCGGGTATGAGCTTGGCGATTTCGCCCATCATGCGTTTTTGATGCGCCTCGGTCTGCGCACCGGCGGTATCGTTGTCGAGCACGATCTTGACCGCCTCGTCCTGGTGGTCCATCGCGTATTGCCAGCCCTTCATCGAGGCCTTGACGAAGCGCGCCAGCCGATCGGTCTTCGCCGGGTCCTTCAGCGTCGCTTCCAGCGTGTAGAGCCCGTCTTCCAGCGTCGCCACCCCCTGGTCCTCGTATTTGAAGACTTCGAGTTCCTCCGGCTTCATGCCGGCCTCGATCAGCTGCCAATACTCGTTATAGGTCATGGTCGAGATGCAGGCCGCCTGCTTCTGCAGCAGCGGGTCGACGTTGAAACCCTGTTTCAGCACGGTGACATCCGCGCCGCCACCGGTGGTCTTGTAGCCGAGCTTGTCCATCCAGGAGAGGAACGGATACTCGTTGCCGGAAAACCAGACGCCCAGGGTCTTGCCCTTGAAATCGGCCGGGGTCTTGATGCCGCTATCCTTGCGGCAGGTCAGCTCCATGCCCGAATGGGTAAAGGTCTGGGCGATGTTGACCAGCGGCACGCCCTTTTCGCGGGTCGCCAGCGCCGAGGGCATCCAATCGACCACCACATCCGCGCCACCGCCCGCGATCACCTGGGACGGGTTGATGTCCGGGCCACCCGGCTTGATCGTGACGTCGAGTCCGGCGTCCTTGTAGAAGCCCTTGGCCTCGGCGACGTAGTACCCAGCGAATTGGGCCTGGGTCACCCATTTCAGCTGCAAGGTCAACTTGTCCGCGGCGTCGGCGCGCATCGCGGTACCGGTTAGCGCAGCGGCGATCCCCGTGGCGAGTATCCATTTTTTCATATCGGTCCCCCTCATGTTGAAGTGTTGGCTTGGATATCATCGGCGAAACGATGGATGCCAGAAGGTCACGGCGCGCTCGATCAGCGCCGCCGTCCCATAGCTGAGCGACCCCGCGAGGGCGGCCACGGCAATCGTCGCCCAGACGACGTCGATGTTCATGCGCGCCACCTCGGTCGAGATGCGAAAGCCCATGCCGACGATCGGCGTGCCGAAAAACTCCGCGACGATGCCGCCGATCAGCGCCAAAGTGGTATTGAGCTTGAGCGCGTTGAACACGAACGGCAAGGCAGCGGGCAGGCGCAGCTTGAGCAAAATCAGCCAGTATCCGGCGGCGTAGGAGCGCATCAGATCACGCTCCATCGGCCCCGCCTCGGCGAGGCCCGCCGTCGTGTTGACCAGCATCGGAAACACCGTCATGACGGTGATGACCGCGGCCTTGGATTGCCAGTCGAAGCCGAACCACATGACCATGATCGGCGCCACGCCGACGATCGGCATGGCGCTCGCCAGGCTACCGAGCGGCAGCAAGCCGCGTTTCAGGAAGGTCGAGCGATCGATCGCCAGTGCCGCGAGAAATCCCAACCCGCAGCCGATCGCATAGCCGGGGATGACCGAGCGGATGAAGGTCTGCCGGAAATCCGCCGCCAGAGTATCCGCATGCGTGGCCAGCGCCTGGCCGATCGCCGCCGGCGAAGGCAGCAGCACGCGCGGCACGGCGAAGCCGATCACCAGCATCTGCCACAACCAAAGCAGCAGGGCGCCGAACAGTACTGGCGTGGCCAGCCGCGCCACCCGACCATCGAGGCGGGACAATCCAAGCAGGGCCGCGACCGCCGCCGATGTCGCGACCACGCCAAGGGCGGCGGCCGGCAACCCGGTGCCGCCATCGATCAATCGGACCACCACGGAAGCGGCGAGGACGGCCAGCAGGGTGAACCCCGCCGGAGCGATCTCGGCCATAGGGCGAATGGCGGTCATCGCCGGCCACCCCGTCGGCCGATGACCACCCGCTCCATGAGGTCGATGGCGCCAATCCCCAGGATGGCGAGGACCGCCGCCATGACCAGCGCCGCCCAGATCTGCACCGTCTGCCCATAATAGGAACCGGCGAGCAGCCGCGCGCCCAGTCCCGCCTGGGCGCCGGTCGGCAGTTCCGCCACCACGGCGCCGGTAAGCGCGAGGGTGATCGCGACCTTGAGACTGGGAAACAGAAAACCGGTCGCGGCCGGCCAGCGTAGCTTGGCGAAGACCGCGCGCGGCGCGGCACTATACGTACGCATCAGGTCGAGTTGCAGCGGGTCGGGCGAGCGCAGGCCCTTGACCATGCCGACGACCACCGGAAAGAAGCTGAGATAGCCCGAGATCACCGCCTTGGGCAGCACCCCGGTTACGCCCAGATTGCCGAGCACGACCACGATCATCGGAGCGATCGCCAGCACCGGCACGGTCTGGCTGGCGATGATCCAGGGCATCAGGGATCGATCGAGCACCGGCACGGCGACGATGCCGATCGCCAGGGCCACACCCAGCACCAGCCCGAGGCCGAGGCCGACCAGCGTCGCTGAAGCGGTGACGGCCGCATGGAACACCAGGCTGCGCCGCGAGGTCACCGGCTGAAGCAGCAAACCGCTATAGAGCTCGACCGCGATCTGATGCGGCGCCGGCAGCACCGGCCGGGTCATCGACCAGGTGCCCAGCACCCAATCGCCGGCCGTATAGGACCCGGCGCGGGCCAATTGCTCGGCGGTCCGAGGCCCGTTCAACGGGACCGCCGCCGCGTACCACAGCGCGATCAGGACGGCGAGCACGGTCAGCACCGGGCGCAGGTTTACCACCGCCGCTCAGTCATAGCTGTGCGCGGCGCGCAGCGCCTCGCGGACCTGCCGCGCGATCCGCTGGAACTCCGGCGTCTCGCGGCTTTCCAGATCCCGGTCGCGCGGCAGGTCGCTGTCGATCACCTGGGTGATTCGACCGGGCCGCGGCGACATGACGACGATGCGGTTGGACAGAAACACCGCCTCCGGGATCGAATGGGTGACGAACACGACGGTGATGTCGGTCGCCGCCCAGAGCCGCAGCAGATGCAGGTTGAGCCCATCGCGGGTGATCTCGTCGAGGGCGCCGAACGGCTCGTCCATCAGCAGTAAGCTGGGTTCGAAACTCATGGCCCTCGCGATCGACACCCGCTGCTGCATGCCGCCCGACAATTGCCAGGGAAACTTGCGCTCGAACCCTTTGAGGCCGACCAAATCCAGATAACGGAGGGCGCGCTCCCGACGCGCCGGCTTGGGGAGACCCAGGATCTCCAGCGGCAGCATCACATTGCGCTCCGCCGTACGCCACGGATAAAGCGCCGGCGCCTGGAACACATAGCCATAGGCGCGGGCCAGCCGCGCCGCCTCGGCACTCAGGCCGTTGACCGTGAGGCTGCCGGACGTCGCCCGCTCCAGATCGGCGATAACCCGCAGCAATGTGGTCTTGCCGCAGCCGGACGGGCCGATCAGAGAGACGAAATCGCCCCGCCGGATGGTGAGCTCGACACCGGAGAGGGCCGTGACCGGGGTGCCGCGACGCCCCCCGTCGAACACGACACCAAGGCCGCTCGCCGAGACCACGGCGGATGGGACCACCCCAGCATCGATCGATCGCGCAGGCGCCGGCGCCTCGATCAACCGGGTGCCCGCTCGGCCAGCCGCGCATCGGTATCGAGCACGGCGCGCAGCAGCACATTGGCGCCGGCGGCGACATGCTCCGGCTCGGCCTTCTCGATCTCGTTATGGCTGATGCCCTTTTCGCAGGGCACGAAGATCATCGCGGTCGGCGCCACCCGCGCCATATAGGCGGCATCGTGGCCGGCGCCCGAGACGATCTCGCGGCTGGCATAGCCCTGATCGGCGGCGGCGCGGCGGACCGCGTCGACACACCCGCCATCAAAGCGGACGGCCGGGCTGTCCCAAACCCGCTGGAACTCGACCTCGACGGCGGACGCCCCCGCGATACGCCGGATGGCGGCCTCGATTTCCGCCTCCATCGCGATCACCACCTTGTCGTCGGGGTGGCGCACATCGATCGAGAAGAACACTTCGCCCGGAATGACATTGCGGCTGTTCGGCCGACTTTCGATAAGGCCGACGGTGGAGACCGCATCCGGCTTATGGGCGAGGCCGACCGCGTTCACCGCCTCGATCATCCGGGATGCCGCGACCAGGGCGTCATGGCGCAGATGCATCGGCGTCGAGCCGGCATGGCTGTCCATGCCGCTGACCGTCACCTCGTACCACCGCATGCCTTGTACGCCGGTAACGATGCCAATGGTCTTGTTCTCGGCTTCGAGGATCGGCCCCTGCTCGATATGCACCTCGAAGAATGCGGCAAGCTTGTGATCGCCGACGGGAACCGGGCCCTTGTAGCCGATCCGCTCCAGCTCGTCGCCGAACCGCTTGCCGTCGCGATCCTGCCGGTCATAGGCGTATTCCTTGGTGAACACCCCGGCATAGACGCCCGAGGCGAGCATCGCCGGGGCGAAGCGCGAGCCTTCCTCGTTGGTCCAGTTGATCACCTCGATCGGTGCCGCGGTCTCATAGCCGGCATCGTTCAGGGTGCGCAGCACCTCAAGGCCGGACAGCACGCCGATGATGCCGTCATATTTGCCGCCGGTCGGCTGGGTGTCGAGATGGCTGCCCATGGCGATCGGCGGCAGCGACGGGTCGCGGCCCGGCCGGCGCGCGAAGATATTGCCCAACTCGTCGACCGTAACGGTACAGCCGGCCGCCTCGCAGGCCGCCACGAACCAGCCGCGTACCTGCCGGTCGAGATCGGTCAAGGTCAGCCGGCAGATGCCGCCCTTGGGCGTCGCGCCGATCTGGGCGGTCTCCATGATCGTCGCCCATAACCGCTCTGGATCGATCTTCAGATTACCCATCGAGCTCATGCGTTTGATGCCCCAAAAAGCCGGCGCCGATATACGAAAGTCATTCCGCTGCGACGCGCCGCAGCGGGTTTGCGGGATGGTCCTTCCAGGTGACCGGCGCCGCACTCGCCGGCTGCGGCACCATGGTGATGCAGTCATCGACCGGACAGACATGCTGGCACAGATTGCAACCGACACATTCCGGGTCGATCACCTCATACCGTCGATGTCCGTCGAGGCGCACCGCCGCGATCGCCTGATGGGAAGTATCCTCGCAGGCGATATGGCACAAGCCGCAGCGGATGCACAGATCCTGATCGATCCGGGCGATCGTCTTGAAATTGAGATTGAGATCGTCCCAATGCACATAGCGCGGCACCGCGAGACCGCGAAACGCGTCGATCGTCGGATAGCCTTTCTGGCCCATCCAATTGCCCAACCCGTCGATCATGTCGTCGACGATCTTGAAGCCATGATGCATCGCAGCGGTGCAGACTTGCAGGGTCCCCGCCCCCAAGGCCACGAACTCCGCCGCGTCGCGCCAAGTCGAGATGCCGCCGATGCCGGAAATCGGCAGCCCCGCCAATTCCGGATCGCGCGCGATGTCGCCGACCATGCGCAAGGCAATCGGCTTCACCGCCGGCCCGCAATAGCCGCCATGGGTGCCCATGCCGTCGACCACCGGGGTCGGCGCCATCAGATCGAGGTCAACCGAGACGATCGACATCACCGTGTTGATCAGCGACACCGCATCGGCACCGCCGCGCTTGGCGGCGCGCGCCGGCGCCAGGATATCGGTGATGTTCGGCGTCAGCTTGACGATGACCGGCATGCGCGAATGCTGTTTGCACCAGCGCGTCACCATCTCGACGTATTCGGGCACCTGCCCGACCGCCGAGCCCATGCCGCGTTCCGACATGCCATGCGGACAGCCGAAATTGAGCTCGATCCCGTCGCAGCCGGTATCCTCGACCTCGGCCAGGATGCGCTTCCAGCTATCCTCCGTGCACGGCACCATCAGGCTGACCACCACGGCGCGATCCGGCCAGGCGCGTTTCACCGCCTTGATTTCAGCGAGGTTGACCGCGAGCGGCCGGTCGGTGATCAGCTCGATGTTGCTGAAACCCGAGACGCGCGTGCCGTTATAACTGGTCGCACCATAGCGGCTGCTGACATTGACGATCGGCGGATCCTCGCCCAGGGTCTTCCAGACGACACCGCCCCAGCCCGCCTGGAAGGCGCGGACGACGTTATATTCCTTGTCGGTCGGCGGGGCGGAGGCCAGCCAAAATGGATTGGAAGAACGTATGCCGGCGAAGGTGGTCCTGAGATCGGCCATGATGATGCCCCCTATGCCCCGACAGTGAGCCGGCGATGGATCGCCTCGGCCGCGAGTTTGCCGTCTTGTACGGCGCTCACCGTGAGATCCTGCCCGGCTATGCAGTCGCCGCCGGCATAGAGGCCGGGCAGCGAGGTTTGACGCTCCTCATCAACGGCGATCCGGCCACCGGCGAGGGTCAGCATGGGCACCGGCTGAGGCAGCAGGCGTTGGCCGATCGCCGAGAGCACCATATCCGCTTCGAGGGTGAAAAGCTGTCCCGTACCGGCCAGTTTGCCATCCGCACCGAGGGTGGTCCGTTCGAACTCGACCGCGGCGATGGACCCGTCCCGGCCGATCAGGTGACGGGGTTCGGCCCAATGGCGGATGCGCACGCCGTTGGTCTTCGCCCAATCCTGCTCGACCGGCGTCGCCGACATCTCGGCGGGGCCGCGCCGATAGACCAGGGTCACGTCCTCCGCCCCGAGGCGCCGCGCCTGGGTCGCCGCATCGATCGCGGTATTGCCGCCGCCGATCACCACCACGCGCCGGCCGATCGAGAGGACGGCTTTGTCGGGGGATTGGCGCAGCACCGCAATGAACGCGACCGCATCCGTGACGCCGGCCAAGGCCTCGGCCCCCATGCCCAGCGCGTTGACCGCCGCGTGGCCAAGGCCCAGGAACACCGCGTCGTAATCACGGCGCAGCTGATCGAGCGTGATATCACGGCCCAGCGCCTTACCGTGCTCAATGACAATACCGCCAATACCCAGGATGAAGTCGATCTCCCGCTGGGCAAAGTCATCGGGCACTTTATAGGCGGCGATGCCATATTCGTTGAGGCCACCCGGCTTCGGGAGCGCCTCGAACACCGTCACCGTGTGACCGTGAAGCGCCAGCCGATGGGCGCAGGCCAAGCCGGCCGGGCCGGCCCCAACCACGGCGATCCGCCGCCCGGTCGCGGGGGCGCGGATGAAAGGCTGGATGTCCTGGTCCATCAGCCAATCGGTGGCATGGCGCTGTAACCCGCCGATATCGACCGGCTTGCCCTCCTGCGCCTCGCGCACGCAGGCCTGTTCGCACAGGATCTCGGTCGGGCATACGCGGGCACAGCTGCCGCCGAAGATATTGGACTCGAGGATGGTGACCGCCGCCCCCTTGAGGTTGCCGGTGGCGATCTTGCGGATGAAGCCAGGGATGTCGATGCCGGTCGGGCACGCTTCGAGACATGGCGCGTCGTAGCAGAAGTAACACCGGCTCGCCTCGACCACCGCCTGGGCCGCGGTCAGAGGCGGATGGGCATCGGCGAAATTCGCCGCCAGTGTCATCGCATCCAGCCGTCCGGCGGCGACATCGCGACCGGTCACGGCGCCGCCCCTTCGACAACCCTTGAGGTATGCCTGAACCCGTTCGCCATGCCAGCTCCAACGATGGTTGACTGGAATACGAGGTTAGGTCAAATTTGACCAGACGGTCAACTTCTTTCGCAAATGCCCCTAAATCCGCATGATTGCTTTAAATAAAGACGATTTGACAAAAAAAGAGGCCGGTTCCAACGGTATCGCCGGGCGGGTGCGTCAGGCGAACCAGGCGCGCATTCTGGCGGCGGCCGAGCAAGTTTTCGCGCAGCGCGGCTTCGCGGGCGCCACCATGGCCGAGATCGCCGCCGCCGCCGATCTGCCCAAAGCGAACCTGCATTATTATTTCGGCACTAAGGAGGCGCTCTATCTGGCGGTGCTGGAGGACATCCTGGCGCTGTGGCTCGACGCCACCGACGGCATCCGCGCGGACCGGCATCCGGCGGTGGCCCTGGGCGGTTACATCCGCGCCAAGATGGCCCATTCGCGCACCCGGCCATTGGCATCCAAGGTCTTCGCCAACGAATTGCTGCACGGCGCGCCGCACATCAGGCCCTACCTGGCCCTGGAATTGCGCCGCCGTGTCGAGGACAAGGTGCCGGTCATCGAAGGCTGGATCGCCCAAGGCCTGATGGATCGGGTCGATGCCAAGCATCTGTTCTTCAGCCTGTGGGCGATGACCCAAACTTACGCCGATTTCGACGTTCAGATCCGCGCCGTGCTCGGCGTCGCGACACTCGACGAAAAGGATTTCTCGATCGCCACCGAGACGGTGATTAGGCTGATCCTGAAGGGCTGCGGCATCGCCCTGCCCAATACGGAAGACCACTAGGCAAAAAAGGGGGACAGGCATGTCGATCGTCATTCGAGGCGGCACGGTGGTAAACGCCGATCAGAGCTTTCGCGCCGATGTCTACTGCGAGGGCGGCCTGATCCAGGCGATCGGCTCGTCCCTGGAAGTGCCGGCAGGTACGGAGGTGGTGGATGCCGGCGGTATGTTGGTGATGCCCGGCGGCATCGACCCGCATACCCATATGGAACTGCCCTTCATGGGCACCACGGCGAGCGAGGACTTCTTCACCGGCACCTCGGCCGGCATCGCCGGCGGCACCACGATGATCATCGATTTCGTCATCCCCAACCCGGGCAGTTCGCTGCTCGAGGCCTATAAGACCTGGCGCGGTTGGGCCGAAAAGGCGGCGGCGGATTATAGCTTCCACGTCGCCATCACCTCATGGTCCGACCAGGTGGCCGAGGAGATGGGCGTGCTGACGCACAAGCATGGCGTCAACAGCTTCAAGCATTTCATGGCCTATAAGGGCGCCATCATGGTGGATGACGGCATCCTGCTGAACAGCTTCACCCGGGCGCTCGAACTCGGCGCCATCTGCAACGTCCATGCGGAGAACGGTGACGCGGTGTTCCACCTGCAAAAGACCTTGCTGGAACAAGGCATCACCGGTCCAGAGGGCCACGCCCTGTCGCGCCCACCCGAAGTCGAGGGCGAGGCCGCGAACCGGGTCATCGCCATCGCCAATGTGCTGGGAGCACCGGTCTATATCGTCCATGTCTCGACCGAGCAGGCGACCCAGGCGATCGCCCGCGCCCGCGCCCAGGGCCACCGCGTCTATGGCGAGGTGCTGGCGCAGCATCTGGTGATCGACGACAGCGTCTATCGCAACCCCGACTGGGCGACCGCCGCCGCCTATGTGATGAGTCCCCCGTTCCGTGCGAAGGAACACCAGGACGCGTTATGGGCCGGCCTGATCTCGGGCCAATTGCAGACCACGGCGACCGATCATTGCTGCTTCTGCGCGCCGCAAAAGGCGATGGGCCGGGACAATTTCACCAAGATCCCGAACGGCACCGGCGGCATCGAGGATCGGCTGAGCATCCTTTGGCACCACGGCGTCGGCACCGGCCGCCTGACCGCCAATGAATTCGTCCGCATCACCTCGGCCAATACCGCGCAGATCTTCAACATCTATCCGCGCAAGGGCGTGGTCGCGGTCGGCTCGGACGCCGATCTCGTGGTCTGGGACCCCGCCGCCAGCCGGACGATCTCGGTCAAGACCAGCCATCAGAACGTCGATTTCAACATCTATGAAGGCATGACCGTGACCGGCCTCGCCCGGCACACGATAAGCCAGGGCAAGCTGGTCTGGACCGACGGCGAACTCAGGACCACGCGCGGCGCCGGCCGCTACATCGACCGCCCATGTTTTCCGGCGCCGCTAAAGGCGATCGCTGAGCGCAATCGGCGGACCCGGCCGACCGGTGTCGCAAGGCAGCCCGCGATCGTCAGCACACCTTAATGCCACACCTCAAGATGCCGCCCTCGCAGACCGGACGTGCATCGACCGGTAAGTTAGCCGTAATATTGAGAAGAGCCGAAGGTTAGGGGACCAAAGGGTGCGATTAGAACGACGGACGATCAGCCTCACTTGTCTGATGTTGGCGTCAATTCTCATGCTGGACATCAGTGCCACCGTACCGGCATGGGCCCAGACTCCCCCTACCACCACCGCGCCCCCCACCGCGAATAAACCGGCCAATTTGGGCCGGCCGGCGAAACCCCTGGCATTTCGGCGGCAATACACGGTGTTCTTCGCCCAGGGCAGCGCCTCGCTGATGCCCGGTGCCGCCAGCATCGTGAAAACCGCGTCGGAAGCGGCCAAGCAGCGCCGGTATTCGCATCTGAAGGTGATCGGCTATTCCGACGCGACCGGCACCGCCGCCAGCGCCAAGAGCCTGTCGCAGGCGCGCGCCGCGGCGGTGCGCGAGGCGCTGGTCGCGGCCGGCATCCCCGGCGACAAGATCCGGATCGAAGGCCGCGGCAAGAGCAATCCGGCGATCAGCACGCCGAACCCCGAACCACGCAATCGCCGCGCCCGCATCGTCATCTACCTGCCCGGTGAATAGCCGGATCGCCTTGAGTTCGGCGCGGCGCTCCCGTCGGGCGCGATGGGCTTCGGTCGGGTCCCGCCACCAGCCTCTAGCGCAAGCCGTCCTTGCCCTCCATCTCGGCCGTGGTGAGGCCACCGACGCGCGGCAGCGGCCGGCCGCTATCAGTCACCACGATGGCGACCAGGATCTCGTTCGCCCGTGGCGCATCGGCCAGCCGCGCCTCGATGGCGTCGAAATGGCTGCGCACGAAGGCGGCGTCCTTGTGGCCTAGCGGCACGTCGATCGGCGTGCCGATCCCCCCCATCTTCTTGGCCGAGGGCACCAGAGCGGCGCCTTTCTCGACCGCGACGCGCAGCGGCTTACCCATGCGCGGATGCAGCAGGGCGGCGGCGTGTTCCAGTTCGCCGGCCTCGCCGACGATCGCGGCCTTGCCATAACTCTCCGCCTCGCCCGGGCGGATGCCCAACGCTGCCACCGCCCGGTCGCCCAACAAACCGCCCAGCGCCTCACCAATCGCGATCAGCGGCTCCAGATCCTCGACGAAACGGCCGGCGAACGGGTTCTCGATGACCGCGATGGCAAGCGCCTTGCGCGTCGCCGGCTGCACCGGGCGGCCTTGCTCCCGATGGGTCTCCTCGACCGTCACGACCAACTTGCGGATCTTCAGATCGTTCATCTTAAACCATCCTTGCCGACGATCTCGGCTGCATTCAACCCGCCGACCCGGGCATGGATTCGCGAGCCGGTGGTCATCACCAGGATATAGACCAGTTCGTTCGCCTTGGGGCCATCGGCCAGGCCGACCTCCATGGCGTCGAAATGGCTACGCACATAGGAGGCGTTGATATGGGTCACCGGCACGTCGAGCCTAGTGCCCGGCCCACCCAGCTTCTTGGTCGACGGCACGATCGCCTTGGCATCGCCCAGCAACGCCCGCATCGCATAGCCGCCGGGTACATGCCACAGCGCGCCATGCTCCAGCTCGCCGGCCGCCCCGACGATGGCGCCTTTGCCATAGCCTTGGATCCGCGCGGGTTCGACGCCCATCGCCGCGATCAACCGCCGTGCCATGTCGAGACCGACCGGCTCCAGCGCCTTCATCATCGGCATGATGTCGGGCTCGTAGCGGCCGGCATAGGGGTTCCGCAGCACGGCCGCGACCGCCCCCCGGATCAGCGGTACCGCCGCCGGTGGACCACCTTCGTGGAAAATCTCCTCGCGGCAGGTCACGATCTTGCGGATCTCGATCAGGTCCATCGGCGTCCTCCTCTTGTCGTTGTCACGCCGCCAACGGCAGGGCGATCCTGCCGACGACACGATGCCGGCCACGCAACAGCAGCACCGCCCCGGCGATCAAGCCGGCGTCGAGCAGCGCCTGCGCACGCGCCTCCCCCCTGCCCAGCGCCTCGGCGATCGCCGGTTCGGGCAGGGTGCCGAGGCCGGTCGTCACCAACCGACCGCCCAGATCCGTATCGTCCTTTATGGACGATGCCGGCGCCCGGCGCACCGCCGGATGATCGATATCGACCGCGTTGCCGATCATCGTCGCCGCCGCGTCGGCCGAGGCGGCATCACCCGCCAGCACGGTGACCGCGTCGGCGATGCCCAGGCTGAAGCTGCGCCCGCCTCGGCCGGATGTTGCTATGCCGCCGATCCCGTCGCCGGCCAGCACCGAAACACGCCCGGCCAGCGCCGCGTTCGAGCGTGGATCGGGCGAGGCCGCGACGCCGATATCGAAGCGCTGGCCCGGCGCCAAATGCAGCGCGATATCGCCGCCATTATTGACATAGATCCGATCGAGTGCACCGGCGGCACGCATCGCCGCCAGGATCTCGTCCGCGACGGCGCCGGCCACGGCGGCCATCGGCGTAATGAACCGATCGCGATAAGGCCAGCAGGCGGCGATCATACGGCGCGCGACCGGTCCGTCGAGCCAGAGCCGTTCATCCGCCAATGGGCGGCGCAACAGCCACAATTCGGCGACCAGCTCGTTCAGCACGGCCTGAAACCGCCGCTCCGCCGCCGCGTAAGCGGCTGCGACGGCGGTGACCGGCCCGAACGCCTCGATCACCAGATCGATCGGACCGTGCTGAAAGTGCCGGCGGCCATCGGCCAGAATGGCGAAATGCGGACCCGTCACAGCGTCTTCCCGGTCATGGCGTCGCGGCGTGTCCGGCCGGGGTGAGCGGCCAGGGATTTTCCGGCTGGGCCGCGGCGACACGCAGGCGGGAGCCGACCTCCGCCACCTCAGCCAGCGGGCGCACCCAGTCCATATGGCCGCCCAGCGCGCGGTAATCCTCGACCCGCAGGGTGAACTCGATCGGCGCCACCAAGGCCGGCGTCGGCACATGGCCGAACGCATTATCGGGCATGCGAAGTACATCGACCATCACGGTGATGCCGCCACCCGGCCAGACATAGACCGGCGCCCCGCCACAGGTGACGCGGGTCAGCCGGTCCTTGACCGAGCGCGTCAGGCGAACTGGGTTTTCGGTGACACCGGCACGCAGCGAACCGCCGGCGCCCCCGACGAACAGGATCGAGGTGAGCGCCGGTTCGCAATTCTCACCGATCCGTTCGACCACATGGGTGATCGCTTCGGGCATCGCCGTCTCGACCGGCTTCAGATCACCGTCGAGCACGAACCAGGCGGCATCTTCGCCGGTGGTCGAGACCATCAGCAGCCGCATGCCCGGCCGCGCCGTCTTCGGATCGATGCTGTCGATGATCGTCAACGGATCGGTCACATCCGTCCCGCCCCAGCCGGTGCCGGGCTCGGCGACCTGGAAATACCGACCCGGCGTCGAGCGCCGGCCGCGCACCCGGATGCCGGACGGCTCCATCCCCAGAAATCTTCCGGCCTGGTGTTCAGTCAAGACGCCGGTGATATGGTCGTCGACCACGATGACCTCATCGACATGGCCCTGCCACTGCTTGGCGAACATGCCGATGGTGGCGGAGCCGCAGCCGACGCGCATGCGTTCCTCCAGCTTACCATCGACCACTGGCGGCTTTCCGGCCTGCAAGGTGAGCGTCGCCCCCCCATCGACGGTCAGCTCAACCGCCTGCTTATTGGCGAGTGCCAGCATGGTCTGGCAGGTCACCTGACCTTCTTTCTTGGAGCCGCCAGTGAGGTGATGCACGCCGCCCAGCGCCAGCATCTGCGAGCCATATTCCGCCGTCGTCACATGGCCGACCGCCTCGCCATTGCAGCGTACGGCCGCCTGTTCGGGACCGACATACCGGTCGGTGTCGATCTTCACCTTGATTCCGCAATAGCTGAAGATGCCTTCGGTGACGACGGTCACCATATCGACGCCGTCATGCCGGCTGGACACGATGAACGGCGCCGGCTTGTAGTCGGGATAGGTGGTACCGGAGCCGATGCCGGTCACGAACACCGGCGCGTCGCCCACCGCCGTTCGGTCGGCGGAAGCGAGCGTCACCGGCACGTGATGCGCCACCGGATTGCCGTTCCACTCCTGCCCCGTGACCTCCGGCGCCACCAGGAACGGCACCAGCGGTGCCGCATCCGGCCCCGCCGCCATCAGCACCATCGGATCCATTCGGGTCAACCGGCCCTCGACATTGCCATAGCGGTCGCAGGCCCCGGTCTTGCCCGGCCGGATCCGGCACAGCACCGGACACGCGTCACAGACGACCAGATCGATCGATGGGGCAGGTTCGTTCATTGACGGCGCTCCGAGAGCACGACGAGATATCGTTCGTGTACGTATGAATTAATCGTATGCACAGGCGCTATGTCAAGAGTGAAGATCACCGTGGCGAGCCCTACCGATCCTCCCGCGTGTGCCACACGCGTAGCACGTAGATGGTCGCCTCCCAGATTTCGTAGCGCATTTCGTACCGGCCAACGAGGATACGGCGCACCTCGCGAGGCTCGAACTCGCTCAGCTTATCGCCAAGGCGCGGGTTTTCAAGCAATCGAGCTGGCGCGGCCGTCAAGGACCGAACGGTGCGTATCGTCGCCTGCGGATTAGCCGGCGCCAGGAAGACATGAAGCCGCGCTAGGTCGGACCTCGCCTTGCTGGTCCATTTTAGCTCCACTAGCGCGGCAGCGGCTTGTCGCTCCCGAGGCTATCGGCCCAGGCCTGCACAGTCTGATGGTCGACGACCCGACCGGCGTCCACATCCGCCAACGCTTCGAGCGTCAGACGCCGGCGCTCTTCCTCCTGGTCGACCCAGGCCGCTAGTGCCTGCTTGACGATCCAACCGCGCGAACGCTCCAAACGACCAGCCAGCTCATCGACCTTTTCCGCGAGCGGCAACGGGACGTGAGCGGTCAATACCTTCGTTTCCATGGAGCCCCGCTTAATTTTAACCAAAATCAATCATAAAGATTAAACTCGATTGCGTCGAGGTGATGATCGATTGGTTTGACTACAATCGTCAGGGTTGGCCGTGACCAACCAGAACTGCCCAACGAAGAAGATCTGTTCGAGTGATTTGTCGACGCGAACCCGTGTCGCCCCCCAATCAACCGCCGGCCTTCATCTCCACCGCGGCGGCGCGCACCGCCTTCAGGATATTCTGGTAGCCGGTGCAGCGGCACAGATTCGACGACAGGATATGGGTGAGTTCCGCATCGTCGATATCCGGGTTTTCCTCCAGCGCGCCGGCCGCCAGCATTAGGAAACCGGGGGTGCAGAAGCCGCATTGCAGCCCGTGATGATCCATGAAGGCGCGCTGCAGCGGGTGCAGCGTCTCGCCGTCGCTCAGGCCCTCGACGGTGCGGATCGAGCGGCCGGCCACCTGCACGGCGAACATCAGGCAGGACCGGACCGGCACGCCATCGACCAGCACGGTGCAGGAGCCGCAGACGCCGTGCTGACAGCCGATATGCGTACCGGTCAGCCCGCATTCCTCACGGATCGCGTCGACCAGCAATCGGCGCGGCTCGACCGATATGGCGTAGTCGGTGCCGTTAACCGCCAAGGTGACGGGGAGCGTGACCGGGAGGGTTTGCGCGATCTTGTCGGTCATGAACGGGCCTCCTCCGCCGCGCGGATCAGCGCGCGGATGCGCTGCGGCGTCGCCGGTATTTCGTTGATGGCGATGCCGAACGGCGCCAGCGCGTCGCTGATCGCATTGGTGATCGCCGCCGGCGCGCCGATCACCCCGCCCTCGCCCAGCCCCTTCGCCTTGGTCAGCGACTGATCGGTCGTCGTCTCCAGATGCCGGATTTCGATAGACGGGATCTCGGCCGCTGTCGGCACCAGGAAATCGGCGAGCGAGGTGGTGATGATGGTGCCGGAGGAATCATAGACGATCTCCTCGAACAGCGCGTTGGCGATACCCTGGGCGACGCCGCCATGCACTTGGCCGTCGACGATCATCGGGTTGATCAAGGTGCCGGCATCCTCGACCACCAGGAATCGCTTGATCTCGACCCGGCCGGTCGCCGTGTCGACCTCGACCACCGCGACGTGGCAGGCGTTCGAGAAGGTGCCGTTGGGGTCATAGGTCGCGAGTTCGACCAGTCCGGGTGCGGCCTTACCCATGAATTTATGCACGCCGTGATAGGCGGCGCGGGCCAGCACCTCGACCGGCAAGGTTCGATCGGTGCCGACGACGCAGGCGGTGCCGTCCTCGATCGCGATGTCGATCTCCGCGACCTCGAACAACTGGCTGGCGATGGTCAGCAGCTTCGCCTTGATGCGCTCCGCCGCCAGTTTCGAGGCCCCGCCGGACATTACCAAGGATCGGCTGGCGAAAGTGCCCCAGCCATAGGGCGTGCGATCCGTGTCGCCATGGACGACACGGATCTTGTCCGGCCGGATGCCCAGCTCGTCGGCGATGATCTGTGCCAGGGTGGTGCGCAGGCCCTGGCCATGGGGCGAGGTGCCGATGCGCGCTTCGACCGTGCCGGACGGGTCCATCACGAGTTCGACCGCCTCGAAGCCCGGTGTGGTTTCCATGCCGCGCGCGGCGAAGGCGCTGGTGCCATAGGCGGTGCGCTCGCTGAAGGTCGAGAAGCCCAGCCCCAGAAAGCGGCCATCCAGCCGGGCGCGCGCCTGTTCGGCACGGAACGCCGCCACGTCGATCGTCTCGGCGGCGATCGCCAAGGTCCGCCGATAACTGCCCTCGTCGATCAAGAGCCCGGTCGCGGATCGGTAGGGAAATCGGTCGATCAGGTTGATGTCGCGGATGATCACCGGATCGATGGCCAATTGCCGCGCCGCCGTATCCATCAGCCGCTCGATCGCGAAGGTGATGACCGGGCGCGACACGCCGCGATACGGCGCCATGGGGCAGGTATTGGTGGTGACGCCGCGGGCGATGCAGGCATATTCTTGCACGTCGTAAGGTCCGGGGATCTCGGCCATCGCCATCAGCGGCTCGACGCCACAGGTCATCGGATAGGCCGAATAGGCGCCGACATTAACGATCACATCGGCATCGAGTGCCAGGAGCTTGCCGGACGCGTCGAAGGCGCCCTTGAGATGCAGCCGCTGATCCCGGCTGTGAAAACTGCTCATCAGATTTTCCCGGCGATCCTCGATCCACGCGACCGAGCGGCGCAGCCGGCGCGCCAGCCAGACCAGCACCACATATTCCGGCGCCAGCGACATCTTCTGACCGAAGCCGCCGCCGACATCCGGTGCTACGACCCTGAGATCCAGCTCCGGCATGCCCAGGAGATCGGCGATCACCGTGCGCGTCAGATGCGGCATCTGGGTGGTGCAAGTCAGCGTCACGCGGCCGGTGGCCGTATCGAACGCCGCATGGCCGGCGCGGGCTTCGAGCGGCAGGGCGTTTTGCCGGCGCGACACTAGATCGATGGCGACCACCGCATGGGCGCCGGCGAAAGCGGCCGTCACCCCATCGGTGCGAAAGCGACCTTCGACCAGCACATTGCGGGGTGCTTCGGCATGCACCGCCCGGGCCCCGGGTTCCAGCGCGGCCACCGCGTCGACCACCGCATCGACCGGGGTGACGTCGACCAGCACCTGATCGGCGATGTCTTCGGCCACCTCCTCGGTCGGCGCCACCACTGCGGCGATCGGCTCGCCGACGAAATACACGGCACCATCGGCCAGCACGGGTTGCGGCACGATCACGTAGTCCGGTCTGTGCAGGATGCTGCGGATCGGCTTCACATCGATGAGGTCGCGCGCCGTGAACACCTGGGCGCCATCGGCCATCGTCTCGGGCAGCACGACATCCGCGAACGTCCCAGCGGCGACGGCGCTGCGCACGAAGCGGACGGAGAGATCCGCCTTGAGATCGGCGGTGAATCGGCCGCGCCCGGTGACCAGTGCCGGATCTTCGACCCGGCGGATCGACCGGCCGACCCAGGTGGCCCCGGCGGTCTCACTCATGACCGGCGCTCCGGTCCATCGTCATCGCCCGTTGCAAGGCGCGTTCGGTAACCGCCCGAACCAGATCTCTACGATAGGTGAGGTCGATCTGCGCATCCTCCAGCGGATCGACCGCCGCCGCCGCCGCTTCGGCGGCCTCGCGAAACAGCACCGGGTTGGGCGCTCGGCCGGACAGCACCGCCTCGACCTCGGCCAGTCGGCGCGGAAAGCCCTCGACGCCGCCCATGCCGAGTCTGGGGGCCACGATGCGGTTCTCGGTCACTTCGAACGCGACCAGCGCCATCGCCATGGCGTAATCGCCGGCCCGGCGGTTGAATTCGTAGAACCCCCAGCGTGTGGCCGGCGCCAGCACGGGCAGCCGCGCCTCGACCAGCATCTCGTCGTCCGCCAGCGTGGTGGTCATGATCCATTCGAACAACTGGGCCACCGGCACCACCCGCTCGCCGCGCTCGCTGCGTGCCGTCACCGAAGCATCCAGCGTCGCCGCCACCAGGCCCCATTCCGCCGCCGGATCGGCATGGGCGAGGCTGCCGCAAAACGTGCCGCGCGTGCGGATCGGATAATGCGCGATGTGCCGCACGACGAAGCTCAACAACCCGCCCAACGGCCCCGCCAGCACCGGCCGATGGAATGCCGCATGCCGCACCAGCGGTCCGATACGCAGTACCCCGTCGCTGACATCGAGGTAATCCAGCCCGGCGATCCCATTGATGTCGATCAGATGCTCGGGCAGCGCCAGGCGAAACGCCATGGTCGGCACCAGGCTTTGCCCACCCGCCAGGATGCGCCCGTCATCGCCCAGCGACGCCAACAGGCCCACCGCCTCGGTCAGGTCATGCGGCGCGTGATAGGTGAACGGTGCCGGTTTCAAGGATGCTGTGGCCTTGGATCAAGGTACGATGAGTTTGTTCGTGTACGTATAATCGTGGATGGCGTGGTTTTGTCAATGGTGGGCAGGAACAGCCGATCGAGCCTCACACCAACTGTTTCAACAGCCGCACGAACACCTCACGCTCGGCCGGCTGCAGCGGCGACAGGATCTTCGCCGAGATGCCGAGCCCGCGTTTGCGGCAGCGCTCGATGACGCCGCGGCCTTCCTCGGTCAGGCTCAGCACGGCGCGGCGGCGGTCGGTCGTATCGGCGGCACGGTGGATGAGTCCTTGTTCGACCAGACGGCGAACGACGCCTTGCGAGGTCGCCGGGTCCATGGCGATGGTGCGACCGAGATGGTTCTGGCTCATCGGCCCCAGCTCGGCCAATTTGACCAAGGTGGCGAACTGCGTCGGCGTCAGCGCGTCCGGGGCCATGCCTTCCAGAAACACAGACGTGGCGCGTTGATGCGCCCGGCGCAGCAGATAGCCGACCTGGATATCCAGCACGTATCCGTCGAGCGCATCGGATGGCGTCGGACCGACGCTGCTGACCGCGCTCATGATGCAATCACCTCGGGCATGGTGGTCGCGGGCGGCGTGTTGCGGCTGCGCATCGCCGCGATGCGGCCGTCGATCACGACCATGCCGATACCGGGGATATCGCCCAGAGCGACGCTGTCCAACAGGGTGCGACCGGCGGTGTGCTGGGCCCGATCCATCAGCACGAAATCGGCGGCACGGCCGACCTCGATGAGCCCGCTATCCAGATCGCGGATCCGCGCGGTGTTGCCGGTGGCGAAGCAGAATGCTTGTTCCGTGGGAATATCGCCCAGGCTCGCCATCAGCGCCACCATGCGCAGGATGCCGAGCGGCTGGACGCCCGAGCCAGCCGGACCGTCGGTGCCGAGGATGACCCTGCCGAGCTGACCCAGTTCCTTGGCAGTGCGCAGAGCCAGCAGACCGGCTCTTTCGTTGCCGTTATGGACGATCTCGATCGCTCGGGTCGAACGCGCGCAGAGATCGCAGATCTGATCATGCGGCAGGGCGGTATGGCCGCCATTGATATGGCCGATGATGTCGGCATCGGCCTCCAAAATGACGTCGCGATCAATGAGGCCGGAGCCGGGGATCGACGGACCACCGGTATGGATGGTCGATTGGATGCCGTATTTGCGCGCCCAGGCGACCATCTGGCCCGCCTCCTCGCCGGCCTTGACCGTGCCGAGGCCGATCTCGCCCAACAGGGTGACACCCGACGCCGCCAATTCGGCGAAATCGCTCTCGACCATGCCGCGCTCCAGCACCGGCGCACCAGCCAGAACCTTGACGCCGCCGGGCCGGAAATTGTGGTAGCAGCGCTGCGCCGTCACGGCGAGCGCCTTCAACCCGACGATATCCTTGGGCCGGCCGGGCAGATGCACCTCGCCGGCCGAGATCATGGTGGTGACACCGCCATGCAGCGAGCTATCGATCCAGCCATATTGATTCTGCCGTGGCGTCCAATCGCCGAACACTGGATGCACATGGCTGTCGATCAGCCCGGGCGCCACGGTGGTGCCCTTGGCATCGATCGCGGTGGTGGCATGGTCAAGATCGAGATCGGCAGCGCGCCCGATCGCGGTGATACGGCCATCGACCGCGACCAAGGTATCCGCATCCAGAATCGGCCGGGCCAGATCCCCGGACAACAGCAGGCCTATATTGCGGATCACCAGCTTGCCGGCGGCCCCGCCGCCGCCCGTTTCAACCGCCATCAAAGTTTCCCCGAACCAGTTTGTACACGAACGATCGGCGAAGCCTCGCGCAGACCGGGCGGTTTGGCAAATGGCTTTGCATTTTAGCGCTGGGGATGGGGGAAATGAAGGCGGCGAGACGGGCTTTCAGCAGACTGGGACCCCGCCAGTCTGTAGCGTCGGAGGGAGGCGGTCGAAAAACCGCCTCCCTCAGCTCATTTGAGCTTGAGGTGAAAGACCTCGATCGATTCGGCCAGAGACCAACCAAACAGCGCGGTCGCCGCCGTGCCGCCGATGCTCAGGAACGAGTCGCCGATCACAGCGCTGCCAATCGCCAGCACCAGACAGGCGGCGGTCATGACGCCCGAACCGATCATGGTGATCCATAGCCGCCCATCGGAAGTCACCGCCGCGACGCTGCGACGGCGATCGGCAAGCGTCATCTGGACATCGCTGACCGGGCAGTTGCGCAGGATCTGTCGGATCATTATCTGCTGCCATATCAGCAGCACCAACATCACCGTTAACAACCCCAGCGGGCCGCTCAAAATATTGTAAGGTATCGGAAATGGCACGAACAAGCGGCGCAAGAACGGCCATAGGATCAGAAAGAACACCGCGGCGATGCCGAAATGTTCGAGATAGCGACCCTGCAGTCGCTTTATTTCGTCATGCTGAGCCTGAGTGACTTTAAAGCCATGAAACAAATGGCCAAAGGGATAATAGACGAAGCCGCCTTTGACTTCTTTAAAGCCATGCTCCTGCGAGGACTCTATCCACACCATACTCATGGCAGCCTCGTCAATCTTTCGATGAGCATTATATAGCGCACCGCACAAAAAAATCCATACCGGGAATAGCGTTGCTCCACTTAGGTCACAACCCCTAAAAACGCAGGGCTCGCCAGATGGTTCCAGGTCGCTTGCCGGATTGTTGATTTTACGTAATGCACGCGCCGTCCATCCCCGCCCTTTTTTCGCCGAGCGCTTTGATGCCTTCAATCGGCGGTGGTCCGCCCGTCCAGCACGGCTCTTGCGCACTCCAAGCCGACGTCATATCGCCCAATAAGAAAATATATTGACATTCCGGTGAGGATCGCTAGGGTCGGTTCAGCGCCGATTTGAGCAACAGCTTGCGGGCGCTTTATAAGTGCGGCTAAAGCGAGGCGATCGACGCCCGATGCAGCTGCGGCGGGGTCGGTTCGCCTTCCAGCAGAGACGATCCCGCCCATCACGATCCGCCACGACGGTCGTTTGCCGCCGCGGCCCCAAGGGATGGAGCAGAGAGCATGCCGGCCAGAAAGACACTTTTTCCGATTACTTCTCCCGTTCGGACCTCCCGGCGAGACCAACCTTTCGCCCATGCCGGCATCGAGCCGTCGCTGGACGAGCTGTTCGACGACACGGTGATGCACGCGATTATGCGCCGCGACGGGGTGACGCCCGAATGCCTGCGCCATGTGGTGGCGGCCACCCAAAGGCGACTGGCAGAACAACGTTGTTGATCCACCCAACCTCGATACCCATTCGCAATTGAGCGCCGAGGATCAGCGGAAGACCCGCGTGTCGAAGCTCGCCAGCGCCTGATCCATTGCGCGGCGCGTTTAAGCGCCAGACGAACGTCATGTTCAACCGTTACCCTATGTGGCTTCGTGCTCCTTCACGACGGAGGTCCCTTGTCATGCCTGCATTTCCGGTTACCCGACGCCGTCTCGCCCAACTCGCCCTGATGAGCGCGGCCTTGGCCGCGATGCCGAAGCACGCCCGCGCGGAGACCGTCCTGCTGAACGTGTCCTACGATCCAACCCGCGAGTTTTATGGAGAATTCAACAAGGCCTTCGCCGCGCATTGGAAGAGCGAAACCGGCGAGGATCTGACCATCCGCAGCTCGCATGGCGGATCGGGCGCCCAGGCGCGGGCGGTGATCGACGGGCTGGAGGCGGATGTCGTCACCCTGGCGCTGGCCTGGGACGTCGATGCAATCGCCGAGCAGGCCAAGCTGATCGATCCGGCCTGGCAAAAGCGCCTGCCCGACAACTCCGCACCCTATACCTCAACGATCGTGTTCCTGGTGCGCAAGGGCAATCCGAAAGCCATCAAGGATTGGGACGATCTCGTCAAACCCGGGGTCAGGGTGATCACGCCAAATCCCAAGACCTCCGGCGGCGCGCGCTGGAACTATCTCGCGGCCTGGGCTTACGGATTGCGCGCCAATGACAATGACGAGGCCAAGGCCAAGGCATTCGTCGCGGCACTCTATAAGAACGTCCCCGTGCTGGATACCGGCGCCCGCGGCTCGACCATCACCTTTGCACAACGCCGCCAAGGTGACGTATTGTTGGCTTGGGAAAATGAGGCTTTCCTCGCCGCCAGGGAAATGAGCAAGGACGGTCTGCAAATCGTGGCCCCATCGATCAGCATTCTGGCGGAACCCTCCGTCGCCGTCGTCGATGCGGTCGTCGATCGTCGCGGCACGCGGCGTCAGGCGGAGGCGTATCTGCGCTTCCTTTACACGCCGGAAGGTCAAGATCTGGCGGCGAAGTGGTTCTACCGTCCGCGTGCCCAGGATATCGGCGAAAAATATGCCGATCAGTTCCCGAAGCTGAACCTGGTGACGATCGACGGCGATTTCGGCGGCTGGCGGGCGGCGCAGGCCAAGCATTTCGCGGATGGCGGGATCTTCGACCAGATCTATCAGGCCGGAAAATAACGTTGGCCGTTACCGTTTCAGAGAGGGCCGCCGGTACCGGGGTGGTCCGACGCCGCCATCGCGGGCCACTGCCGGGATTCGTCCCGACGCTCGGCTTCACGATGACCTATCTGTCGCTCGTCGTTCTGATCCCGCTTGCGTTTCTGGTCTTGCGGGCAAGCGGTGTGAGCTGGCACGGCCTGCTGCAGATCGTGACATCGCCGCGTGTGCTGGCCGCGTTCCGGGCTAGTTTCGGCATCGCCTTCGCCGCGGCCGTGATCGATGCCGCGGCCGGCCTGCTGGTCGCCTGGGTGCTGGTCCGGTATCGCTTTCCCGGTCGCCGTTTGCTCGACGGACTGGTCGACCTGCCGATCGCGCTGCCGACCGCCGTGGCCGGCATCACGCTCACCGGGCTTTATTCCGATACCGGCTGGCTCGGCGCCCCCCTGGCCGCCGCCGGTATCCAGGTGGCGTTCACCCCGCTCGGCATTCTGGTGGCGCTTACCTTCATCGGCCTGCCGTTCGTCGTTCGGACGGTCCAGCCGGTGCTGGCCGATCTCACCCGGGATGTCGAGGAGGCGGCGACCACTCTCGGCGCCCGCCCGGGACAAATCTTCCGGCGCATCCTGCTACCCCAGCTGTTCCCGGCGCTGCTGACCGGCTTGGCCCTCGCCTTTGGGCGGGGTATCGGCGAATATGGCTCGGTCATCTTCATCGCCGGCAATATGCCGGGGATCTCGGAAATCGTCCCTCTGCTGATCGTGACCCGGCTTGAACAATTCGATTACATTGGCGCCGCCGTGCTGGGCACCGTGATGCTGGCGGTTTCTTTCCTGTTCATGCTGACGATCAACGGACTGCAACAGATGAGCCGCGAGCGCCTTGGCTTCTGATCCCATCCCTCGCCAAGCCTTCACGGAACAGACGATTGGGCATTCACGGCAGCCGAGCATCGCTCGTTGGCTGCTCATTTTGCTCGCGGTCGCGTTTCTCGGGACCTTTCTCGTCGTGCCGCTGGTATCGATCTTCGTCGAGGCGCTGAGCAACGGCGTCATGTCTGCATTCGGTGCCATCACCAACCCGGACGCCCTGGCGGCGATCCGGCTTACCGTGCTGGTGGCGGCGATCGCGGTACCGCTCAACGTCGTGTTCGGCCTGGCCGCATCCTGGGCGATCGCGAAATTCCGGTTTCGCGGCCGCAGCCTACTGGTGACGCTGATCGATCTGCCCTTCGCCGTCTCCCCGGTCGTCTCCGGACTGGTGTACGTCCTGCTGTTCGGCCTGCACGGGTTGCTTGGTCCGTGGCTGCAGGTGCATCACATCAAACTGATCTTCGCCGTGCCGGGCATCGTGCTGGCCACCTTGTTCGTAACCCTGCCCTTCGTGGCACGCGAGCTGATCCCCGTCATGGAAACGCAAGGGCAGGAAGCCGAGGAAGCCGCCATCCTGCTGGGTGCCAACGGCTGGCAGGTCTTCTGGCGAGTCACCCTACCGAACATCCGATGGGGCCTGCTCTATGGCGTGCTCCTGTGCAACGCCCGGGCGATGGGTGAATTCGGCGCCGTTTCCGTCGTCTCGGGCCATATCCGCGGCGTCACCAACACGATGCCGCTGCATGTCGAGGTGTTGTACAACGACTATAACTTCTCCGCGGCATTCTCCGTGGCAGCCCTGCTGGCGCTGTTGGCGCTGGTCAGTTTGGTCCTGAAGAACATCATGGAATGGCGCATGGGCGACGCTCTCACACAGTCTCTGGCGAAGCGGTAGCCCTATGTCGATTGACTTACGCGGCATCTGCTGCCGGTTCGGCAGCACCGCGGCCTTGAGCGATATCGACCTATCGGTCGGCGATGGCGAGTTCGTGGCTTTACTTGGCCCTTCGGGTTCGGGCAAGACGACCTTGCTGCGCATCCTGGCGGGATTGGAATTCGCCGATACGGGCGGCCTACAGATCGACGGCCGGGACGCGCATCGCATCGCCCCCCGCGACCGGGGCATCGGTTTCGTGTTCCAGCATTATGCGTTGTTCCGGCACATGACCGTCGCCGGTAACATCCGCTTTGGGCTGGAGATCCGGCCGCGCCGCACTCGGCCCAATCGCCGCGAGATCGACCGACGGGTAGCCGAGCTGCTCGACATGGTGCAGTTGCCGGGCATGGAGCGGCGCTATCCGACGCAGCTGTCGGGCGGCCAGCAGCAGCGCGTCGCCCTCGCCCGGGCGCTGGCGGTCGAGCCTCGCATCCTGCTGCTGGATGAGCCGTTCGGCGCCCTCGACACCAAGGTACGGGAGGAGCTGCGCGGCTTCCTGAAAGACCTGCACAAGCGGCTGGGCATCACCAGCCTGTTCGTGACCCACGATCAGGACGAGGCGCTGGAGATCGCCGACCGCATCGTCATCATGCGCGACGGCCGGATCGAACAGGCCGGCCCGACCGCCGAGGTCTACGCGGCACCGGTCAGCCCGTTCGTGTTCGAATTCCTGGGCCAATCCAACCGATTGGCCGTCGATGTGATGGCAGGCCGGGCGACAACCCGATCGGGTGTGGCCGTGGCAGAAGGGATCGCCCTGCCGGACGGTTCAGCGGTCGCTTTCTTCCGACCGCATGATCTGGATCTCACTCAGGCGCCCGCCACCGATAGCGTCCCGACCGCGCGGGTCAGTGACATCGCGGTCGTCGGGGCTCGCGCCCGGATCACCTTGATCGACCAGGACGGCGTTCTGTCCGCAGAACTGCCGGCCGATCAGCTGAACGGCATGAGCATCGGCAGCCCGGTCAGCTGGACGGCACGCCGGGTAAGGGTGTTTCGCGAGTCCTAAGCTGAAACGCCGGCCAACGCCGTCAGCAGTTTGGCGCAGCTCAACAGCGGCGCCACCGTGCCGAGCGAGGCCACGGTCGCCTGGTGGGCGGCATCACTGAACGCGGCGCAGCCATCGCTCAGCAGCAGCGTTTCGAAATCGCGGACATGGGCGTCCCGCAGGCTGGAGGCGACGCCGCCATTCGTGACGATGCCGGCGAAGATCAGCCGATCGATGCCCGCGCGCCGCAACACGAACTCCATGCGGCTCATATAGAACGCAGAATAAGCGACCTTTTCGATGGCGAAATCCGTCGGTGCGAGGTCGTCGATCAACGCGTGACCAAAGCTGCCCGGCGCGAAATCGCCCTTGCGGAGAAACGGCCGCAGCGCCTTCAGATGAGGCTGGATCAGCGGCTCGCCGCCGCGGTCGGGTACCAGGGTGAAATGTGTCGAGACGATCGACCCGCCCCAGCGGCGGATCGCCTGGGTGACCGGCCGTAGCCGCTCCGGCAAGGCGGCGATGGCCGATGCCCCGGCCCCGCCCCGCGCATAAGCGCCTGCCGGGTGCAGAAAATCATTCTGCATATCCACCAGAACCAGGGCGGTACGCCGCGGATCGTCGAAGGCGAAATTCATCGTCTAATCCTCACAGGCCGAGGTAGGTACGCCGCAATTGGGGATCGGCGGCGAGGTCGGCGGCCGGTCCCGCCATCGCGACCATGCCATGTTCCAGCACATAAGCACGGCCGGCGATGGCGAGCGACTGCACGACGTTCTGTTCGACCAGGATGACCGCCATCCCGTCGCGGTTGATGGCGCCGATCAGCGCGAACATCTCCTCGACCAGCAGCGGCGACAGACCAAGCGAGGGCTCGTCCAGCACCATCAGACGCGGCTCGGCCATCAAACCACGGCCGATCGCCAGCATTTGCTGCTCACCGCCGCTCATCGTCCCGGCCGCTTGGCCCAGCCGTTCGCCCAGTCGTGGGAACAGCGCCAGCACCCGCTCGACATTGCGCGCCCGATGCGGCCGGCCACGGCGATAGCTGCCCAACTCCAAATTTTCAAGCACGGTGAGGTTCGGAAAGATCCGCCTGCCTTCGGGCACCTGAGTCAGACCCAGCGCCACGATGCGTTCGCTGGGAGCGCCGGCGATCTCCTCGCCATCGAACCGGATGCTGCCGGCGGTCGGCCGGATCAGGCCCGACAGCGTGTTGTTGAGGGTGGATTTACCGACCCCGTTGGCGCCCAGCACAGCGACGATCTCACCCTGTTTCACCGCGAGATCGATGCCGTGCAGCACGGTCAGTGCACCATAGCCGGCGGCAAGCCCGGTGACCTGAAGCAGCGGCTCAGCCACCGCCCACCCCCGCTGTTCCCCCGCCCAACTTGGCCGCCGCCCCGTGACCCAGATACGCCTCGACCACGACCGGATCGGCTGCGATCTCGGCGAGGCTGCCCCGGGCGATGAGCCTACCCTGGTTCAACACATGGACCTCGTCCGCGAGCGACGCCACCGCCTGCATGACATGTTCGATCATGACGATGGTGAGACCGTCATCGGCCAGACCACGGATCACGGGAACGATCGCCGCAATCTCCGGCGGGGTGAGGCCGGCCATGACCTCGTCGAGCAGCAACAGGCGCGGTCCGGTGGCGAGGACGCGGGCGAGTTCCAGCCGCTTGCGCCCGGCGATGGTGAGTTCCGCCGCCGGCTGGTCGAGCATCCCCGCCATGCCGACCCGCTCGGCCATCGCGGTCGCGTGTGCCAGCGCGGCGCGCCGACCGGCATGGCGCAGATGCGCGCCGACCGCGATGTTCTCACGCACGCTGAGCGCCCCGAAGGGCTGGACGATCTGGAAGGTGCGGGCGAGGCCCCGCCGACAGATGAGATGCGGCGCCAGTCCGGCGATGTCCCGCCCGGCGAAACGGATGCGGCCTCTATCGGGCTTCAGGAATCCGGCGATCAACGCGAACAGAGTGGTCTTGCCCGCGCCGTTCGGCCCGACCAGGGCCACGATGCCGCCCTGCATCACCTGGAGGGCTACACTGTCGACGGCGAGCAGCCCGCCAAAGCGCCGGCTGACGCCGGCGAGCTCCAACAGGGCTGGCGCCGCGTCGCCGCCGTCAGCCACGCGACCGCCGCCATGCGGAGGGCCAGTTGACGCCGGCGCCGAGTCCCGTCAGGCCACGCGGCAGGAAGGCCAAGATGCCGATCAGCAAGACACCGTAGAAGGCGAGGTCGAGGCCAGGGGCACCGCCGGTGGCGGCGGTCGCCAACCGGCCCAGCAGATGCAGGCTGATCGCCCCGATCAGCGGCCCGAGGACCGTACCGGTGCCACCGATGATCGGACCCAGCAGCGCCTCGATCGAGTAGCCGGGCCCATAGGCGATACCCGGGTCGAGGTAGAGGAAGTACTGCGTGTAGAAGACACCGGCTGAGGCCGCGAGTGCGGCGCTGAGCGTGATCGCGCCCAGTTTCACCCGGAAGATATTGATGCCGAGCGCCTGGGCCGCCGCCTCGTTCTCGCGCAGTGCGACTAGCCAGGCGCCGAATCGCGACCGCTCCAGCCAGGCGGCGAGGCCGATCGAGATCGCGACCAGGGCCAGCGCCGCCCAGTAATAGCCCCGCCGATCGACGAATTGCAGGGTGGCGGCCCCGGCATGCAGCGGCACGTTCAGCCCGGCACCGCCGCCGGTCAGTGGCCAGGCGACGGCGATGATCCGGAACACCTCGGCGAAAGCCATGGTGACCAGCGCGAAATAGGAGCCGCGCAAGCCATAGCGAAAGCTGAGCATGCCGATCGCCGCCCCTGCGATCGCCCCGAAGCCGATCGCGGCGATCGCGGCCAGCCGGGCATCGACACCGAAACGCACCTGCAGGATCGCTGCCGCATAGGCGCCGGTGCCGAAAAACGCCGCATGCCCGAACGACGACTGACCGCCATAGCCGCCCAAGATGTTCCAAGACTGCCCCAGCACGGCAGCCAACAATGTCATCGTCCAGAAGGTCAGCCAAAAGCTGGACTGCACGACGAACGGAACCGCCAATAAGGTCACGACAAGCAGCACAGCCAACAGCCGGTGCGGCGTCATCACCCGGTTCGACACCACGGCGCTGGGCGAGGTTGGCACCATCAAGCGGCTTTGGTGCCGAACAACCCGGTCGGGCGGAACAGCAGCACCAGAATGAACAAGCCGAAGATGGCGATCTCGCCCAGGCTCTCGCCGAACCATAAGCCGCCCAACGCTTCGACGACCCCCAATAGCAAACCACCGACCAGGGCACCCGCGAAGCTGCCCATGCCGCCCAGCACGACGGTGGTGAAGGCGACCAGGACGAAGGTGTAGCCGACCTGCGGGGTTACGTAGAAGGCCGGCAGCAGGATCGCCGCGGCGACCGCGACCGTCGCGGTGCCGATGCCGAAACACAACGCATGAATATGGTCGACATTGATGCCGACGAGGCGGGCGCCCTGCCGCTCCTTCGCCACCGCGCGGATCGCCTTGCCAAGATCGGTGCGGTCCAATACCAGCCACAGCAGACCGGCCACCAGCAGAGCCGCCGCAAAGGCGATCGCCCGGGGCACCGGCACCAGAGCCACGCCCAGATCGATCGTCTCGAAGGCATAGGCGAGGTCCAGCGTGCGGGTGTCCGCCGACCAGAAATACAACGCCAGATTATCGATGATGAGCGCCAGGCCCAGGGTCACCAGCAGCACGGTCTGCTCCCGCCCGTGGCTCGCCCGGCCGATCACGCCGCGTTGCAAGACATAGCCGATGACGAAGAAAGCCGGGCCGACGATCGGGATCGCCAGATACGGATCGATGCCGACCTGGCTGTGCAGGAAATAGACGGCATAGAGCGCCAGCATCAACAGGCTGCCATGGGCGAAATTGATGATGTGCAGCACGCCGTAGACCAGCGTCAGGCCGAGCGCCACCAGCGCGTAGATCGCCCCCATGGTCAGACCGTTGATCACGGTGGGGGCGACCAGACTGAACGACACCAGATCAGCCGCGCGGCGGCATCGGAAAGACAGGCTCGGCCGAAGCGAATTCCTTGGGAAAGATGACCTCGATCACCTTGCCGCGGATCTGGGTATTGACCGGCTGTGCACCCTGGTTCTGGCCATCGACGAATTTGGTCGGGCCATACGGCATGATATGCCCATCGAAGGTGGAGGCGGCGAGCGCGACCATCAGCTTGGCACGGTCATCGGTGCCCGCATGTTCCAGCGCGTCGGCGACGAGCTTGACCGCCGAGTAGTTCAGCATCGTCTCGTAAGTAAGATCGACCTTGCGATCCGCAAGCGCCTTGGCAAAGGCGATCGAGGCCGGCTTGCGCGGATCGTACCAGTGGTTGCAATCCATGATGTACTGCGCCGCCTCGTTGAACTCCGTGACGAATTTGACGTTCGAGGCGGCGCCGCCCAGCACGGAATAGATCGCCTTAACCTGCACCTTTTGCTGCAGCAGGGTGCGCGCCAGCAGCACGTATTCATTATAGTAGTTCGCCGGAATCAGCAGATCGGGATTGGCGGCCTTGATCTTGAGGGCGATGTTGGTGAAGTCCCGGTTCGGGGTCGGATGCGGGATGATTTCCAGGATTTCGAAACCACGCTTGGGCAGTTCGTCGGCCATGGTCTTGGCCAGACCGGCACCGAACGCGCCGTCTTCGTGGACGATCATGACGGTACGCGCCGGCTTGCCGGCCCCGTCGTTGAGCTTCATCAGATTGTCGATCGCCGTGGTCGTGATCTTGGATTGGCCGGGACCAAACCGGAAAGTGTTGGACAGACCGCGGGTCACGATGCCGTCGGCGACGCCGACATCGACGATGTAAGGCAGATTGACGCGCGCGGCGGCTTGGGTTGTCGCCAACACGATGCCGCTGGCGAAGCCGCCGATCACGGCGGCGACACCGGCATCGGCCAGCTTGTCGACCTCGGCCGCCCCGACATCAGGTTTCGACTGGGCATCGCCCAACACCGCATCGAGCTTGGCCCCGCCCATCGACTTGATACCGCCGGCGGCGTTGATCTCCTCGATCGCCAGCAGGGCGCCAGCGCGTCCTTGGCTGCCGCTGTAGGACAGGGCGCCGGTCATCGGATGCAGAATGCCGAGCTTGACCGTCTTCACCTGGGCCAGCCCACGCAACGGCATCGCCCCCAGAGCAAGCACCGCCGCGCCGCCCGCGACGATCGCGCGGCGGCCGACCCGACCCATCCGACCCGGACCCATCCGACAATGTTCGACCATATTCCCCCGCCCTCCCCAGATGACGCCGGCACCCGCGCCTCAGTCCGATTGATAGCAGTATTCGGGCCATAGAGCTGCGCGGATTTGGCAATAAATCCTTGAGCTGCGTCCTTCCGCCCGCGCAGCTATGGCAAAACCTTGGTTACGTGGCGTTACAAGTCTTTACTCAATTTTAAGCGCCAGGCATCGGCTGCTTACATTGACCGACTATAACTTGTCTCATCGATCTCGGGGTGAACGTCGCCCGTACCTAGCAACCGCAGAGCATGGATCGCCCCCGGCGATTCTGCCCTCGAACAGGAGGTTACGATGGACGAATTTGGCAGCCTAATCGAACAAGAGATCCCCCGTCTTCGCCGGTATGCCCGCGCGCTGACACGCGATGCCTCGGCCGCCGACGATCTGGTGCAGGATTGCTTGGCCCGCGCGCTGGATAAGGTGGATCTGTACAAGCCCGGCACCAACCTGCGTGCCTGGTTGTTTACGATCCTGCATAATCAACACGTCAATCTCGTTCGCCGCGGCATGCGCGAGGGCATCTCGATTCCCGTGGATGAGGCCGCCGCGTCGCTGACGACAGCCCCGGCTCAGACGAAATCGTTGCAGTTGCGCGATCTGGAGCGTGCGCTGGTCCGACTGCCGGAGGAGCAGCGTACGGTCATCCTGTTGATCGGCCTGGAAGGATTGCGTTACGAGCAGGTCGCCGAGATCCTCGACGTCCCGGTCGGTACGGTCCGTTCACGCCTGTCGCGCGGTCGCGAGGCGTTACGCGTTCTGATGGGCATGACCGATGCCGAACCCTCGGCCGCGACCCGTACCGCCGTACCGGAGTCCCGGGTGTTCAGCATCGAGAAATATATCGCCGCCCGGGCCGTCGCACGGCGACGCCATGCCGGCTCGACCCCGCACACGGTGGCCGCGTCGATCACCCAGTTTTCGGCCTCAGCCTAGCTAGGCCCGAATATGAGAGCATGGTCCGATCACAGCCGATCGGATCATGCCTCAGTGGCAAAGCGTCGGACCGGTAAGCGAAGGCAGCCACCGCACCTTCGGCCGTGCCGGCGGATACGACCACTCCATCACGCTGCGCAGCGTGCCGTCTTCTCGCCGATACAGCACCGCTTTACCGGTGCCGTTCGTTCCCCCCTCGCGCTCGGCGCAGCTTTCCAGCACATAGCCGGCGGGGGTCGGATCTGTACGGACCGGGTCTGGGCGGGCCGGTGCATTTTCGGCATCGAGGGTGATGCGAGCGGTGCTGCCGAGCGTTGGTACTTGGGTCAAGAAGGCGCGCAAGGTCAGCGGGGCTCCGCTGGTATCCGGCGGCGTTACCAGGGTCAGCCGGTCGCCATCGCCCAGCCGCTGCCTGACCTGCTCGGCCAAATCCCAGATCACCGGATATGGCATGACCAGATCGAACCGCATCAATTTGAGCGCGGCGATCGGCAGCACCAGCATCAAGAGGACGGCGACGATGCCGACCCACCGCGTCCAGGGTGGTGACAGCATCGGGCGCCGCTGCCACGCATCCCGGCCGACCATGGCCAGTGCCAGCATCAGAATCAACGCAAGATGGGTGTTGTACCGGAAGAAGGAATGGGCGCTGGCGCCGATTTCGCCTTCGAAATGCACGACATACATGGTCAGCAGAAAGCCGACATAGACGACCCAGACGCCCACGAAGTAGCCCAACATCCGGGTCGCCGCCTCGGGCGCCCCGGCCGTTAGCAGCCGGCGCGCCAGCAGGCCCAAGGCGACGGCCCAGACCGCGAAGAAGGTCGCCTTCTCCCCCATCGTCTTCAGAATATTGATCAGCGCCGGCACCAGATTGCTCGGGCGCCATTGGGCGATCGGCAACAGCAGCAGCTCGCCCGAGACGAAATGACCGCGGACATAAAGCCGCCAAGCCACCAGTGTCACCACCGCCGGAATCGCCGCAAGGGTCAACAGAATGGCGGCCCGCACGATGGCGAACCGCCGACCCGGCTTATTGGAGGCGAACAGTGCCACCAATCCCAGGGCGATGAAGACGGCGCCGAACAGCGCGATATTGGATTCCCGAATGGTCACCAGCGCCGCCAGCACGAGGCCGAACGCCCGCGCATCGGGCGACCATGACCGACGCCACCAGCCGGGTTTGGGCGGGGCGAGGAGGCGCAGACCCAACCAGCCGGCAAGCGCCAGGGTCGCCGCCGTGGAGCCCTCGCCATAGCTGGAAAATTCGTATTGCGGCTGAAAGCCAGGATTGAGGCCTGTCGTCAGCAACAGGCCCAGCGCACAGGCGACCCAGCCCGGCTGAGCCACACCATCCTCGCCCAAGCCGACCCCACGGCTGACCAGGACACGCGCCAGAAACAACCCGAACGCCAGTTGCGTGACGATATTGAAGAACACCAAGGTCGCCGGCGGAAACCAGGGGAACGGCAAGGCAGCGAGGAAACCGGCGAAGGTCATGCTGTAGGGCAGCGCCGGCCAAACGGCGAGCGCCGGCGCCCGGTCATCCGCCGGCAGCATGCCGTAATCGTGGAGATAGAGCGCGTTGGGCAGAAAATTGGTGAAGCTATCCGGCAGGCTGGGCCGCACCGACACCATGACCAGCCAGATCGGCACCGATAGGACCAGCACGCGGCCGATCGTGGCGAGTTCCGCCCGATCCGGACGCAAGCCAGGCCATCCCCAAGCACCAAGCCCCAGCACCAGCAGTGCCATGCCGGGAATGCGGAGGCTGGCCATCGTGACCGTGCCCCAGACCGTCAGCACTAGGCAGGCCGCCCCCCACCCCGCGAATACCGCGATCTCAGGCTTGGTGGCGCCGCCCGCCAACAGCCGGCCGAGACCGATAAAGGCGGCGATCGCCATCAAGGTCGAGAGCAACACGAGGAGATCGGCCGGGGCCGGCACCAGCAGGGCGAGAGGCGGCGTCACGGCTGTGACCTCACCTTGAACAGCTGAAATTTCGAGTCACCCCGCACAGGGGTGAGTTGCGCGTCATCCGCGACATGAAACGGGGCGTTTCCGAGGAACAGTACGTAGTCGTAACGGCCGACTTGCTCGCGCAGCTCCGTGGAGGCACCTGCCGGATGCTCGACGAACGCGTCCCACAGCCGATCCGGCCGGGTCGCCACCGCGAGCGACCGATAGGCCGGCCGCAACTCCACCGGCTGCTGCGTCGGTAGCGCGAACAGCGTCGGCACGAAGGCATCCCGGCGTGCCACCGCGATCAGCGGAAAATGCACGAAAGGCGCCTCGCCCGGCACCATCCGTTCGGCATTCGGCGGTGAGGCGAGTGCCAGCTTGGCACCACGGGGCAATTGGTCGAGAGCATCCGCCCAGGGCTGATAAAGCGCGCTGCTCTCCTGCCAATTCACCTGGATCAGCGCCATCCGGGCGGTGAAGAGCACCACCAGGGCCGACGCGACCATAACCTCGGCCCCCGGCCGCCAACGCACCGGCTGGCTCGCCGCGATCAACAGCAGCGCGAACGCCACCGGCATCCGCCGGTCGAGCGCGAACGCGGTGACCAGAGATGTCGGCATCACGAAATACGCGATGGCAAGCAGCGAGAGCGGCAGTGCCATAGCCGGGCTGATCCGGATCAGGCCGCGCCAGACGGCGACGACGAAACCCAGCACCAAAACCACGAAGCTGCTGATGTCGAACACCCGGTCGTAATCATCGAATACCGAGAAGATCAGATCGAACTTCCGGGCGAACTTGCCGAACCCCACTCCAATACCGGCTGCCGCGTCGGCGCCCGGCGCATAGCTGCGTAGGATCAGCACGAACACCACCAGCAGGATCGCCGGCACGACGAACTGAGCGGCGGCGATCGCCAGGCGGCCGACCTCAGGACCGATGCCACCGCCCTGCCGCGACCGCCAAACCCGGTAGACCTGCTGCAGCTCATAGCCGGCGACGACGAGGCCATAGATGCCGAAGGCGAAGAGATGCGCGAAATACAGCCCCACCGCGAAGGCCGTGCCGACGGCGATCCGTAGCACCGGTGCACGCCGCCGCACAGCCAGCCAGGCGGCGATGCCCAGCAGCATCAAGCCGGCACCGATCAGGTAGTTGAGGAACCCCATCAGCAGGATGTGATCGTAGAGAAACAGAAAGCTGAGGCAAGGCCACCAACCGACCCGGCCATGCAGCATGCGGGAGACGGCGAAGGTACCGGCAACCATCAGCGCCATGATCAGCAGGATGAAGCAACGCCCGGCCCAGTCGAGCGGCATGATCCGGGCCAGCAGGGGGACCACGAGGTCAAGCCCCAGATCCGGCACCAGGCGCCATTGCACCCGGTAGAACTGGTCAAGCGGCGACCCCAGCCCGGCCGACGAGTTCTGCCCTGCTTGCAACAGGACGTGCATCCGCGCCATGTGGTTCGGATAATCCAGAAGCGGCATGAACGGCGTGGTCAGAACCGGCCAAGCGGCCAGAATGGCCAGCATCGCACAGACGAGACACAGGACGGACAGGCGCAGGGTCGGGGTGGTTGACAGCTTGGCACCCGGTGACGCGACGACGTCGGAAAATTGCAAAACGGCGCCCGCCGGAAGGGATCGGAAACGCCCGTCCGGGATCGGGTTTCGGGGCGACGCCCGAACGGGACAGGGTTATGACACCCTGCCGCTCGGAAGCAAAGTGTCGAGGGGGTAACGGTGTCGAGGGTAACATCAGGCGGCTTCGACCGTCCGCGCCTCATCGCCGGCAATTGCCTTGGTCTGCCCCGTATCGGGGCGGACGGCGTCTTGTTCCGCCCACCGCATCGCCACCTGGCTTAACGCATCGAGCATCGGATAGAGTTCGACCGCCCGAGCGGTCGGCGCGTAGGTCACCTCCGGCGGGATGGTCGGCTTGTAGGTTCGGTCGACCAGACCAGCCGCCTCAAGATGGCGCAGCCGTTCGGTCAGAACCTTGGCCGAGATCCCCGGCATGTAACGCTTCAGGGCGCCGAACCGGATCGGCCCGTTCGTTCGTAACAACCACACGATATAGGTCGTCCACGGGCCCATCAGCAGACGCAGGATCCCGTCCATTGGACACAACGACACCGCGGCGCTGCGTTTCGACATACCTCGGCCCTCATGAAACCTAGTTACTTTAAAGTACCTACTTTACTGAAGTTACCATGGTCCCGTATCTCGGTGCAGTGGTTTTCACTCAAGCGAAACGGAGTCGTCATGTCGTCCATCGCCATCGTGTTTCATAGCGGCTATGGCCATACCAAGGTCGTCGCCGAGGCCGTCGCGCGCGGCGCGGAAAAGGTGCCGGGCACCGCTGTCCTGCTGGTGCCGGTCGAGGATGTCGAGCAGCATTGGGATGCGCTCGATGCCGCCGATGCCATCGTGTTCGGCGCCCCCACCTATATGGGCAGCGCCTCCGCTCCCTTCAAAACCTTCATGGATGCCTCGTCCAAGAAGTGGTTCACCCTGGCATGGAAGGACAAGCTCGCCGCCGGGTTCACCAATTCGGCCAGCCAGAGCGGCGATAAACTGAGCACGCTGTTTCAACTCGCCGTCTTCGCTGCCCAGCACTCAATGCTGTGGATCGGCACCGGGCTGCCGCCCGGCAACAACAACAGCAAGGGCTCGGTCGAGGACCTCAATCGGCTGGGCAGTTTCCTCGGCGTGATGACCCAGTCGAACGCCGATCAGGGACCGGATGTGGCGCCGCCCAAGGCCGACCAGTCGACCGCCGAGCACCTCGGCACCCGCGTCGCGGAAGCGACGCAGCGCTGGCTGAACGGCAAGGCCTGACCAAGCCACCACGGGCGGGCAACCAGCCGGTTGCCTGCCCGGTCGGTGTCGGCCCGGTCGGTGTCGGCCCGGTCGGTTGCCAGAACTGCACGGTTCGTCTATCAGCATCGTGCATGAGCGCGGCCTTTACAGCGACGCCGGTGCGGCGATGACACCAGGTATCGACCCGGCGGCTACCGGGGGCATCATCCGGCACGGTGCCCACCTCTATGCCGCCTATCCGACGCGGCGCAGCGCCCAGGATCTGATCGACCTCAATTGCCGAAGCCGGCGGGCGCACCAGCCCTGGGTCTATGTCCCGACCGACATCGCGGGCTATCAGCGTTATCTCGACAGCATCGTCTCCGGCCATACCATCGGCCTGCTGCTGCGCCGCCTCACCGATCACCGGCTGATCGGCGTGGTCAATCTGGCGGAACCGGTGATGGGCGCGTTTCGCAGCGCCTATCTCGGCTATTACCAGGACGTCGAAACGGTCGGCCAAGGTTACATGACCGAAGGCGTCGGCCTTGCGATCGACCATGCCTTCCTCGATCTCGACCTGCACCGTCTGGAGGCCAATATCCAGCCACAGAACGCCCGCTCGCTCGCCCTCGCCCGGCGCCTGGGGTTTCGTCACGAAGGTTTTTCGCCGCGCTATCTCGAGGTCGCGGGCGAATGGCGCGACCATGACCGCTGGGCGATCCTCGCGGAGGAATGGCGCCGAGCGCCCGGCCCGATGATCGGCCCCCAATGACCAAGCCTCGATGATTGGTGTCTCGATCGGCGCCCTGTCTCTGGCGATCTGGATCTACCTGCTGAGCTTCCGGGGCATGTTCTGGAGCGTGCGCGTCGAACCAGCGCCCGCGATGCCCGATATCCAAATCCGCGTGACGGCGGTGATCCCGGCGCGCGACGAAGCCGCCGGCATCGGTCGCGCGATCGCCTCTCTGGCCGGCCAGGAAATCCCCGGTGAACTCGACATCATCGTGGTCGATGACCACAGCGGCGACGGCACGGCGGATTGCGCACGCGCCGCGGCGGCGGCAAATGGGGCGGAACACCGGCTGACCGTGCTGCCAGGCGCCGCCCTGCCCGATGGCTGGACCGGCAAGCTGTGGGCGATGGCGCAGGGCATCGATCATGCCCGCCAGCACCGGCCCGATTACCTGCTGCTGACCGATGCGGACATCGAGCATGGGCCGGGCGCGGTGGCCGCGTTGATTGCCCGCGCTGAGACCGGCGATCTGGACCTCGCCTCGCTGATGGTCAAGCTGCGCTGCCAATCCTGGGCGGAGCGCTGGCTGATCCCGGCCTTCGTGTTCTTTTTCTTCATGCTGTATCCGCCGCGCCGGGTCGCCCGGCCGGGTCATCCGATGGCGGCGGCGGCGGGCGGCTGCATGCTGATCCGGCCGGCGGCACTCGATCGGATTGGCGGCATCGGCACGATCCGGGGCGCGTTGATCGATGATTGCGCTCTGGGCCAGGCGGTCAAGCGCAGCGGCGGCCGGATCTGGATGGGCGTCACCGACAGCACGATCAGCATTCGGGAGTATCCGAGCTGGCGGGATATCTGGGCGATGATCGCCCGGACCGCCTATACTCAGCTGGGATATTCCCCGCTACTGCTCGTCGGCACGCTGATTGGCCTTGGCATCACCTATATGGCTCCCCCTCTATTGCTGGCGACCGGCGATGATCTCGCCGCCACCTTGGGCTTCGCCGCCTGGCTCGCCATGGCGCTCGCCTTCGCCCCTATCCTTCGGCTGTACGGCCGACCGGGGCCGACCGGGCTCCTGCTACCGCTGATCGCGCTCTTCTATGCCGCGGCGACGATCGGTTCGGCGGTGAATTATTGGCGCGGGCGCGGCGGTGTCTGGAAGGGGCGCCCACAGGCTATTCGCAAGCCGCCGACGACCGCCCCTCACGCGTCTAAAGATCCCGGAACTTCTGCTTAAGGTCGAACTCGTCGGAGACCGCGTGCCGTTCCAGGTCGGTCAGGCGTCGATCCAAGTCCCGAAATCGCTCCGCCAACTCGGCGATGGCTCGGTCCGACGCCCCAGGATCACCGGGGGACCAGCGCCAATCGCGCGCCCAGTCGCCGCGGCTGTGGCGACGCCGCTGGCGCGTGCCATCGCCGGCCCACTCATCCCCCGCCGAAGCCGCCCCGGCGGACATCTCGGCCCGGGCATAACCTTGACCGGTCTTGGCTGGCAGCAAGCAGGCCAAGACCACATAAGCGATGAACACGACGGGAAAAAAGCACAGCAACCCGACCACCGCCAGGATACGGACCATTGTCCGGTTGATCTGCCGATGGTCGGCCAATCCGGCGCAGACGCCGGCGATCAGCGCGTTATCGGTATCCCGATAGAGCCGCATCCGTTCCCCCATCATCGGGTAACCTCGATAACCATACATCACTGCTGTCTCCCGTCGCGCGGGGCCGCGTCGAGCGCCCTTTCCAGGTTCTCGATCCGCGCCGTCATGCGATCCGCCAGGGTGGCAAGCTCGGCCAAGGTCCGAGCACTCGCCTCGCTCAAGTGGTGAGCGGCACTCATCCGGCTGCGGTAATGCAACCGCAACCACATCGGCACCACGACCACGCAGAGCAGGATCGCGATGGTGACGAAGCCATGGCTCGATCCAAACATATCACTGCCGCTCGGCCGAGACGGCACCGGCACCACCGGTCCGGGCCGCCAGCTTCGCCTTGAGTTCGCTCAACTCGGTCTCGACCGCGACCGAGGTTTCCAGATCGACGATCTCCTCGTGCAGCGACTTCTTGCGGCCATGGTCATAGACCTCGACGCGCCCTTCCATCTCATCGAGCGCGCGTTCGACCTGTTCGAACCGGGCGAAGGCGTCGGTGATCCGCTCATCATAGAGGGACGAGCGCAGCTTGATGCGGTTGGCCGCCGTCTTGTGGCGGGCGACCATGCTCGCCTCGCGCGATTTCGCATCGGCCAGTTTCTGCTGCAGCTTGGCGATGTCCTCGCCCTGCTTGGCAAGACCATCCTCGATCTGGCCGAGTTGCCGCTCCAGACCGGCGATCTCGCCGGCGATGCGCGCCTTGATCTGCAGGGCGCCTTTCGCCAGATCTTCCCGGTTCTTGGTCAACGCCAATTCGGCCTTGGTCTGCCAGTCGGCATGGTCGCGACCGAGCCCCTTCAACCGGCGTTCCAACTCCTTACGCTCGGCGATTGTCTTGACCGTCGAGGAGCGCACCTCGACCAGGGTGTCTTCCATTTCCTGGATGATCAGCCTGATAATTTTTTCCGGATCCTCGGCGCGATCCAGGATCGAATTGATGTTCGAATTGACGATATCGCTGATCCGCGAAAACACACCCATGACGAAACCCTTTCTCAGTCGACCTCCCAGCCGGGGACGACGCCGCCATTTCACGCGGCGTGCCAGAGGATGATCCCTTCCCAATCGATTGATTTAAAACAATATTATTCCAGAGCATGCGGCCGAAGATCTTCCATAGTGTCATTTTTGAACATTATTTAGTGAAAATAGTCATTCTGTGGCAAGATAGACGAATGCTCTCCCATGATCCGATTGTCCCACCGACGCCGATCGGCAGTTCGCCTGCGTTTCGCCAGATGCTCGACGCCGTTTCGTTGGCGGCCCCCCTATCGCGGCCGGTGCTGGTGATCGGCGAGCGCGGTACCGGCAAGGAGTTGATCGCCGGGCGATTGCATTACCTGTCGAGGCGCTGGAACCAGCCTTTCATCAAGCTCAATTGCGCCGCCCTCCCGGCCACCCTGCTGGAGGCCGAGTTGTTCGGTCACGAGGCCGGCTCGTTCACCGGGGCGACGCGACGGCGCGCCGGGCGGTTCGAACTCGCCCATCGCGGCAGCCTGTTTCTCGATGAGATCGCCAATGCACCTCTGGCGGTGCAGGAGGCGATCCTGCGGGTGGTGGAATACGGCACTTTCGAACGGGTCGGCGGCAGCGAGACGCTGAGCGTCGATGTCCGGTTGATCGCCGCGACCAACATCGATCTGCCGGCCCATGCCGCCGCCGGCCGGTTCCGCGCCGATCTGCTCGACCGACTCGCCTTCGATGTCATCACGATCGCGCCGCTGCGGGAACGTCCCGACGATATCGAGGCGCTGGCCCAGCATTACGGCGTATCGATGAGCCAGGAGTTGAAGCGCGACGTCTTCCTGGGCTTCACCCGCGCGGCCTTGGCGCAGCTCAGAGCCTATGCCTGGCCAGGCAACGCGCGGGAGCTGAAGAATGTCGTCGAACGGGCGGTCTATCGGGCGGCCGATCCGCGCCGGCCGATCGATACGATCGTCTTCGATCCCTTCGCCTCGCCCTGGCGCCCGCGGGGAGAACCGGCACCGGTCGAACGCCAACCCAGTGAGCGCAGCCCCCTGGAAGCGGCACCGCGAGAACCCTACAATCTTTCCGAGCATATTGCCGGACTTGAAAAAAGCCTGCTCCGCCAGGCCCTGGACCGTAACGCCCATCATCAAAAGCGCACCGCCGTCCATCTCGGTCTGGGATATCATCAGCTTCGAAACCTGCTACGCAAGCACGGGCTGATTGAAAAGCCTGGAAACGACACGGAGACAGCATGACAGACCCCGATCGTCACGCCCTGACGAATGGCCGGATATCGGCTTCCGTCAAAGCCGATGGCGCCGAATTGTGTTCGTTATGCGATGCCGCCGGACGCGAGTTGCTGTGGCAAGCGGGCCCCGCCTGGCCGCGCCACGCGCCGGTGCTGTTCCCGATCGTCGGCCGGCTGACGGACGGCCGGCTGATCCATCGCGGTCGGGCGTTCCCGCTGACCCAGCATGGCTTTGCCCGCGATCGCCGGTTCACCTGGGTGGATCGCGGCACCAAAACGTGCCGTCTGGCGTTGGCGGACGACGCAGAGACGCGCGCCCGCTACCCGTTCGCCTTTCGCTTCGAGGTCGCCTATACCCTTGAGGACGACACGCTGGTGACCACCTACACGATCGCCAATCCGGGCGACGAGGTGCTGCCCGCCTCAGCCGGCGCGCATCCGGCTTTCCGTTGGCCCTTGGTCGACGGCATCGCCAAGGAGGCGCATCGCCTGGAATTCGACCGGGACGAACCGGCGCCGATCCGCCGCCTGACCGGCGGGCTGATCGCGACCGATTCCGTCGCGACACCGATCCAGGGCCGGATCCTGCCGCTTACCGAGGGGCTGTTCGCGGCCGATGCCCTGATCCTCGACCAGCCGGCCAGCCGGTCGGTCTGCTTTACCGCTCCCGGTGCGCCGGGCATCGCGATGAGTTGGGACGGCTTCACTCAATTGGGCATCTGGACGCGGCCGCCCGGCGACTTTCTCTGCATCGAACCGTGGCACGGCATGGCGAGCCCCGTGGATTTCGCCGGCGAGTTCCTCGACAAACCCGGCCTGCTGCTGATCCCGCCGGGCGAGCGGCGCATGTTGACCCATTGGGTCAAAATATCTTAGCAGCCGCTCAAAACGCGCCAAACATCAGACAGCTGAAGATGATGGCAACCGCCGTACCATCCTCGACCATCGGACAGTCCAGGCGGGCAAGCGGTAATCGCCGGTGCTGGATGCGCCCTCTGCCGAAGAAGAGCTGCGGTTGCCGAAGGTTGGTCGCAGCCGTCATGATCGTTATCTCGTCGCCACCCGGCGGATAGCGCGGATCCGCCTTGGCCGATAGCGGTGCCATGCCGCGTGATAGTTCCGGCAGCCGATCGGCGATGTGCTGGCCGATCAGCCGATAGCGGAAGTGAGGCGGCGACGGGAGCACATCGGTCAGCATGATCGAGCCGAGGAGTCTGGGTATCGCGGTCGGATCGATGTCTCGTCGAGCCGGTGGACTGCGCACCGCATTCAGGCTCTGCCAGTAACCATACGCTTCGTCGATCAAGCTCCCGACCAGCACAGGCGGGATTGTGATCATCCGCCGCCACCGGGCGCGACGAACGCTCCGGCAGGTTTGGGACCGTCGGCAGACACGAGAAGTAGGAGCACCATACCGACCCGGCGAAAGATAGGGGGACTTCCAAGGCCGATGCCTCATTCGTACCGACAGAAGACCACCTGTCCCTTCTAGGCGGTTCGTTTCGAAAACAAAATAACTTTTTTCGACCTTAGCTCCGACGGATGCTCAGGCGGCAGCACTCTGCTGCAGCCACGCCGCCGCTCCAAGTGCCGCGCGCCGTCCGGTGCTGAACGCCGCTTGCAGCAGATAGCCGCCGGTCGGCGCCTCCCAATCCAGCATTTCGCCGGCGACGAACACGCCGGGCAGCGCCGTCAGCATCAGCCGATCGTCGACCGCATCGAGCCGAATGCCGCCCGCCGTCGAGATCGCTCGCTCCAGGCCGAACAGCCCGGTAACCGGCAACGCCAAGCGTTTGACGACGCCGGCGAGCGACGCCGGATCGAGGTTCGGCAAGTCGGGCACCCGCTCGCGCAGCAGCGCGATCGCCGGCTTGTCCAGGCGCAGTGCCTTGCGCAGATGATTCGACAGGCTGTCGCCACGGCGCGGGCGGTTGAGCCGCCGGGCGATCTCCGCCTCGGTAAGGTCGGGCTTGAGGTCGAGCCAAAGTACCGCTTGGCCCTGCCGATCCAGCGCGTCGCGCACCTGGGCCGTCAGGGCATAAACCGCCCCACCCTCGATACCGTGGCGCGTCAGTACGAGTTCGCCCACGGCATTCTGTCCATCGACGCGCAGGATGATCCGCTTCAGCGGCTGCCCTTCCGCCTGGCTCAGGAAATGCGCCGACCAGGCGATGCTCAACCCGCAATTGGCCGGGCGCAACGGGTTGATCGCGATACCGCGCGCCGCCAAGAGCGGGACCCACCCGCCGTCGGCACCCAGCCGCGGCCAGCTGGCACCGCCCAAAGCGAGGACCGTCGCATCCGGCGCAAGATCCAGTATCTCGACCTCACCACCACCGGCCGGCCGCTCGAAGCGAAGCGCCCCGGCCTCGGTCCACCCCTGCCAGCGGTGGCGTGGTAAGATCCGCACACCGTGCCCCACCAAATGCCGCAGCCACGCCCGCAGCAACCCCGATGCCTTGAGCCCGGTGGGGAATACCCGGCCGCTGCTGCCGACGAACGTCTCGACACCGAGCTCGGCGCACCAGGCCCGCAGGGCATCGGGGGAAAATTCGCCAAGCATCGGCTCGATGAAACCGGCGGCGGCACCATAGCGGCCGATGAAGTCGGGCAACGTCTCGCTATGAGTGAGGTTGAGCCCACCGCGGCCGGCCAGCAGGAACTTGCGGCCGACCGTCGGCATCCCGTCCAGCACGGTGACCTGGTGGCCCCGCTCGCTGAGCATCGTGGCCGCCATCAGGCCGGCCGGCCCACCACCGATCACCGCGACAGGACGAGCACTCATCGACATCTCAAACCGCGAAATCTCATGCTGCCCGGCCATTCACCTGCGGCTTTTGCCGGACCAGCGCGTCATAGGCATCCATCATCAACCGGCTGATCCGGCCGGGCTGATAGTGATGCGGGCCGATCTCGCGCACAGGGGTCACCTCGGCGGCGGTACCGGTGATGAACACCTCCGACACCCGCGCCAGATCATCTGGCGGAATACTCCGCTCCACCACGGTCAGCCCATGGGCCCTCGCCAGATCGATGACCGTGCGGCGGGTGATGCCGTCCAGAAATGCATCCGGTTTCGGTGTGTGGACTTCGCCATCGATGACCAGAAACACATTGGCGCCGGTCGCCTCGGCGATCAGGCCCTGCCAGTCGAGCATCAGCGCATCGTCATAGCCGTCATTCTCCGCCGCGTGCTTCGACAGGGTGCAGATCATATAGAGACCGGCCGCCTTGGACGCGGTCGGCGCCGTATTGGGCGCCGGCCGCGCCCATTTCGAGACGCACATCCGAATGCCGCGCATCCGCGCCTCGGGCGAGAAATAGGCCGGCCACTGCCATGTCGCGATCGCCGTATGGATTTTCGAGTTACGCGCCGACACGCCCATCATTTCCGACCCGCGCCAGGCCACCGGACGCACATAGCCGTCGACGATGCCGTTGCCGGCGATGACGGCCTCGGTCGCCCGATCCAGCTCCTCGACCGTGTAAGGCAGATCGAAGCCGAGCAATTGGGCGCTGGTCACCAGCCGCTTGCTGTGCTCTGTCAGCTTGAATACCGCGCCGCCATAGGCCCGTTCCCCTTCGAACACACAGCTTCCATAATGCAGGCCGTGGCTCAGGACGTGTATCTTGGCGTCGCGCCATGGAACCAGTGCGCCATCGAACCAGATGACGCCGTCTCGATCGTCGAAAGGCAGCAAGGACATGGGGCTTCTCCGATAACAGGTCGATATTGTAATTAAATTACTCTTCAGTCCATATCTTTGTAACGTTAAACCGAAACAAGGTCAACATGTCTGACGTTTCTGCCGCGTCCAACCTGCTGTTCCTGCGTGAAGAGGAGCTGCGCCAGGGCATCGAACTGCTGTATTTCGCCTATCGGGATTTCACCGCGGAGCCCGATGCGATCCTGGCGGAGCTCAGTCTCGGCCGTGCCCATCACCGGGTGATCCACTTTGTCGGGCGCAATCCGCAGACCACGGTCAGCAACCTGTTGAGCATCCTGCGGATCACCAAACAGAGCCTGAGCCGCGTCTTGAGCCAGTTGGTCGAACAGCAATTGATCGTGCAGAAGCCGGGCGCACGGGATCGGCGCCAGCGCTTGCTGACCTTGACCGAGCAAGGTGTTGTATTGGAGCGACAATTATCGGAAAAGCAGCGGGCGATTGTGGCCCGCGCCTATCGTGAGGCCGGTGGCCAGGCGGTCGAGGGGTTCCGCAAGGTGATGCTCGGCATCATTTCGACTGAAACCGACCGCCGCCGGTTCGACCGGCCGGCCCAGCTTCGCAACCATTAAGCCGTCGCAAGATATGACAACGACCATTCCAACCGCCCCCGATGACACCGGCGTCCCCCCTATGGCCGAGGCGGAGCCGGTGCATCTGCTGGTGGTCGATGACGACGGCCGGCTGCGCAGCGTGCTGAACCGCTATCTGCAGAAGAGCGGCTTCCGCGTGACCGAGGCGGCCGATGCCGGTGAGGCGCGCGCCAGACTGCAGGGTTTCGCCTTCGACCTCATCATCCTCGACGTGATGATGCCGGGCGAAAGCGGCGTGGAGCTGCTGAGCGATATCCGCCGCACCAACCGCGTGCCGATCCTGTTGCTGACGGCGATGGCCGAGGCGCGAGACCGCATCACCGGCCTCGAAAGCGGCGCCGACGATTACCTGGTAAAGCCGTTCGAGCCGCGCGAACTGGTCTTACGGATCCGCAACATCCTGAACCGCGTGCCGGCGGCGACGCCGGAGCCGCCTCGGCTTCTCCGCCTCGGCACCTGCCGGTTCGACCTGGTCCGCGGCGAGTTGATGCGGGCAGGGGCACCGGTGCATCTGACCGCGGGCGAGGCGGCCTTGCTGACCGCCCTGGCACGCCGGGCCGGCGAGGCGGTATCGCGTGAGGACCTGTCGGAATGCGGCCAGGTCAGCGGCGGCGTCAGGACAGTCGACGTGCAAATGACCCGGCTTCGGCGCAAGATCGAGCGCGACCCGAAATTCCCTCGCTATCTTCAGACGGTGCGCGGTACCGGTTATGTCCTCAAACCCGATTGATCTCGCCGCGCGGCCGCCGACGGTCGCCGACCGGCAGGCCAGGACACCGGATCCCCGGACCGATGACCAATGGCCCGTCACCGCCCGGATCGACGGTCATGCGAAGCGGCCGGGATGGCTGAAGCGCATCCTGCCGCGCACTCTGTTCGGCCGTTCCGTCGTCATTCTGGTCACACCGCTGATCGTCGTGCAGGCCGTCGCGACATCGGTGTTCTACGACCGCCTGGTCGACACGCTGATGCGCCGGTTGTCGGGCAGCGTCGCCGGAGAGATCGAATTGGTGATAGAGACCCGGCACCTGTTGCCCCGCGACGGCGATCAGGCGATCTATCTCGCCTTCGCCAATACGGCGACCGATCTCGGCCTGGCGTTTCGGCGGGGGGCCGCCCTTTCCGATACGCCGCGCCCGCCGACCGGAACCCTGGTCGAGGAGCAGCTGAAGGCGGCGCTGATCGATCGGCTCAATCGGCCGTTCCAGATCGATGAGCGCAGCCAGAGCCGCGACGTCAAGGTCGCCGTGGCCTTACCCGACGGCGTGCTGGACGTGACCATCCCGCGCAAGCGCCTGTTCCTGTCGCCGACCTACATCTTTTTGATGTGGATGTTCGGTACCGCGATCTTCATGACCGCCTTGGCGACCTGGTTCATGCGCAATCAGGTGAAGTCGCTGCGCCGCCTGGCGATCGCCGCCGATGCTTTCGGCAAGGGACAGGATGTCCCGAACTTCAAGCCCGAGGGTGCCGCCGAAGTACGCCAGACCGCCGCGGCCTTTCTGGTGATGCGCGAACGCATTCAACGGCAGATCAGCCAACGGACCGAAATGCTGGCCGGCGTGTCGCACGACCTGCGCACGCCGCTGACCCGCATGAAATTGGAACTCGAACTGCTGGGCGAGCAGATCGAGGTCGCCGAACTGAAATCCGACGTGGCCGAGATGCAGCAGATGGTCGAGGGCTATCTCGATTTCGCCCGGGGTGCCGATGCGGAATCACCGCGCGAGACCGACCTCATCGAGTTAGTGGAGGACGCGGTTGCCAATGCGCGCCGCGACGGAACGCAAGTCAGCCTGAGCGGACCGAACGAGCTGCCCTTCGCGGTGCGGCCGGATGGGCTGCGCCGCTGCCTCATGAACCTGATCGGCAATGCCGGTCGCTACGGCGGGCATGTTTGGGTCGCCGTTCTCGATCGGCGCAACGGCGTCGCCGTGATCATAGACGATGACGGGCCGGGCATCCCGGAAGCCATGCGCGAGGCTGTGTTTCGGCCGTTTTTCCGCCTGGAGCGATCTCGCAACCTGCAGACCGGCGGCGTCGGCCTCGGCCTTACCATCGCCCGCGACATCGTGCGCAGCCATGGCGGCGAACTGATTCTGGAAACCTCGCCGCAGGGCGGCCTGCGCGCCCATCTACGGCTACCGCGATAGAGCGAGCGGCCGCCCAACCGGCGGCCGAAGTCTCTTGGGATTATTCGGCCGCCGTTTCGGCGGATTTCGGCATCAGGGCGCGTTGCAACCGCGACTGATCGGTCGAGTTGGAATCACGTCCGCGCACCCGTCCCAGCCATTGGTTCACCCGGTCCATATAGAGGTACACAACCGGCGTGGTATAGAGCGTCAGCATCTGGCTGACGATCAGACCACCGACCATGGCGAAGCCCAGCGGGCGGCGGATCTCCGAACCGGTACCAGTGCCGAGCATCAAGGGCAGGCCGCCCAGCAACGCGCACATCGTCGTCATCATGATGGGCCGAAACCGCAGGATACAGGCCTGATAGATCGATTCCTCGGGTTTCAGGCCGTGGTTGCGTTCCGCTTCGAGCGCGAAATCGATCATCATGATCGCGTTCTTCTTGACGATACCGATCAGCAGGATGATGCCGATCAGCGCGATGATGCTGAGATCGTAGTGGAACAGATACAGGATCAGCAGCGCGCCGACACCCGCCGATGGCAAGGTCGACAGGATGGTGATCGGGTGGATGTAACTCTCGTACAGCATGCCCAGGATGATGTAGACGGCGACGATCGCCGCCGCGACCAACAGGGGTGTCGATGACAGCGACGCTTGGAACGCCTGGGCGCTACCCTGGAACGTCGCCTGGATGGAACCGGGCAGGCCGACTTGCGCCGCGACTTGCTGGACCGCGGTCACCGCGTCGCCGAGCGCCGCCCCTTGCGCGAGATTGAACGATAGGGTGACGGCGGGGAACTGACTCTGATGGCTGATCGATAGGTAAGCGACGGGTGTCGTATCGAGATGCACGAAGGTGCTCAACGGCACCTGCGTGCCGGTCAGTGGCGATTTGACATAGATCCTCTGAAGCGTCGCCGGATCCGTCTGTAGGGCCGGATCGACCTCGAGAACGACGTGATAGCTGTTCAACTGGGTAAAGTACTGCGTGACCTGCCGCTGGCCGAAAGCGTCGTACAGGATATCGTCGATCTGCTGCGGCAGAATGCCAAAGCGTGACGCCATCGTCCGGTCGATCGTCATCGTCACGGTGGCGCCGTTGGTCTGCTGGTCGGTCGCGACGTCGCGCAGGATCGGCACCTGCTGCATCTTTTGCAGCATGATCGGCGCCCAATGGTTGAGCTCGTCCAGGTTCGCATCCTGCAGCGTGTATTGGTACTGCGTGCGGCTTGGCCGGCCTCCGACATTGATATCCTGTGCCGCCTGGAGATACAGCGCCGCCCCTTGTACCTGGGCAAGCTTGGGCCGAAGGCGCGCGATGATCTGTTCGGCGCCGGCCGTCCGTTGCTCGAGCGGCTTCAAGGTGATGAAGAACCGGCCGACATTCACCGTCTGCGACCCGCCGGTCGCACCGACCGACATCGAGAAGGTACTGATATCCGGATCACCCCGAATGACCTCCGCCAATGCCAGGGACCGTTCGGACATCGCCTTGAACGAAATATCCTGGGCGCCTTCGGAAAAGCCGGTGATGAGGCCAGTATCCTGCTGCGGAAAGAAGCCCTTGGGGATGACGACATAGAGATAACCGGTGGCGCCGATCGCCAGGAACAGGGTGGCGAGCGTGATACGCTGGTGCCGCAGCACCCATTCCAAGCCGGTTCGATACAACGCCAGCAAGCCATCGAAGAACCGTTCGGCCGCCATATAGGCCCAGCCGTGCTGCTCGCCATGCGAGTTCTTGAGAAACCGCGCGCACATCATCGGCGTCAGGGTCAGCGACACGAACGCCGACACCATGATCGTCATGGTGACCGTGACGGCGAATTCGCGGAACAGGCGACCGATGATGCCGCCCATCAGCAGCAGCGGGATGAAAACCGCCACCAGCGAGATGCTGATCGAGACGATGGTAAAGCCGACCTCCGAGGAACCTTGATAGGCCGCTTCCAACGGCGACATGCCATCTTCCACGTGACGCACGATGTTCTCGATCATGACGATCGCATCGTCGACCACGAAGCCAACCGCGATGGTGAGACCCATCAGCGACAGGTTGTCGAGGCTATAGCCCACCGCATACATAAGGGCACAGGTGCCGAGCAACGCCAGCGGCACGGTTACGCTGGGGATCACGGTCGCCCAGAAATTTCGCAGGAAACTGAAGATGACCAGCACGACGAGACCGATGGTCAGCATCAGGGTGAATTGAACATCGTCTACCGACGCGGTGATGGTCGTTGTGCGGTCCGTCAGGATGGACACTTCGATGGAGGGCGGGATCGACGCCTGAAGGCGCGGCAGAACCGACTTGATGCGCGACACGACATCGATGACGTTAGCGCCGGGCTGCCGAAAGATCAGCAGCGTGATGCCGCGCTTGCCATTCTGCCAGGCGGCAAGCCGCGTGTTTTCCGGCGCGTCGATCGCCGTGCCGATGTCCTTGATCGTGACCGGCGCGCCATTCTTGTAGGCGATGACGACGTCCCTGTACTCCGAGCCCTTCAAAAGCTGATCGTTATTGAAGATCGTGAAGCTTTGCCGCGCCCCGTCGAAGCTGCCCTTGGGCGCATCCACCGTCGCGTTGGTCAAGGCGGTCCGGACATCCTCGAGCGACAGGCCGCGCGAGGCGAGCTTCGCCGGATCGACCTGCACGCGGATCGCCGGCTTTTGCTCGCCGGTGATCAGCACCTGGGCGACGCCGGAAATCTGGGAAAGCTGCTGCGCGATCACGGTATCGGCATAATTATCGACATCGGTGATCGGCAGCGATTCAGACTGCACAGCCAATAAAAGGACCGGCGAATCCGCCGGATTGACCTTTCGATAGGTCGGCGGGCTGGGCAGGTTCTTCGGCAGCTGACCGCCTGCGGCGTTGATCGCCGCCGATACGTCCTGCGCGGCTCCATCGATGTTGCGGTTGAGATCGAACTGGATGGTGATCGAGGCGACGCCCAGCGCGCTCGTCGAGGTAAGCTGCGCCACACCCGCGATCTGAGAGAATTGCCGCTCCAACGGTGTCGCCACCGACGAGGCCATGGTCTGCGGGTCGGCGCCCGGCAACTGGGCCGACACCGAAATGGTCGGGAAATCAACCTGTGGCAACGGCGCCACGGGCAGCAGCGGATAAGCCACCACGCCCACCAGAAACACCGCCGCCATGAGCAGCGACGTCGCGATCGGCCGCTTGATGAACGGAGCGGAGATGCTCATGGGGCGGCACTCGCTTGCTTAGCGGGTTGTGGCGACGGCGTGGTCGCAGCAACTTTGATGCCGTTCCGCAGCTTGTACTGGCCGTCGACGACGACCTGCTCGTTGGCGGCGATGCCGGATTCGATCAATGCCACGCCACCATCGATCTGTCCGACCGTGATCGGGCGCATTTCGACGGTCTGATCGGGTTTGATGACATAGGCGAAGGTGCCCTGGGGGCCGCGCTGCACGACCGCATCCGGCACCGTCACCGCCTGCGGCCGGGTCTGCAACAACAGGCGGGCATTGACGAATTCGCCGGGCCACAGGATTTCGCTCTTGTTCGGAAACGTCGCCTTGATACGGATCGTGCCGGTCGTCTGGTCGATTTGGTTGTCGATGAGCGACAGGGTCCCTTCGCCCAGGGATTCCTTGTTGTCGCTGCTTAACGCGGAAACCGTCAGCGTCCGACCGGCCGCAAGCTGACGCTTGATCGTGGTCACATTATCTTCCGGCAGCGTGAAGATCACCGAGATCGGCTGCAGCTGAGCCAAGACGACAAGACCCGTGGTATCGGTCGCGTGCACGATATTGCCTTCATCCACGGCCCGGATACCGGTGACGCCGTCGATCGGCGAGGTGATCGTCGTATAGCCCAATTGCACCTGGGCATAGTCGATCTGCGCCTGGTCGTTCTTGACGGTCGCGTCGTACTGATTGACCAACGCGCGCTGGGTATCGACGCTTTGTTTCGACGCGTATTCGCGGTTCGCGAGGCTGCTGTAACGATCGAGATCCAGTTTGGCATTGGCCAGGAGCGCCTCGTCGCGCGCCTTGCTCGCGGTGACCTGCGCAAGTTGCGCTTGCAAGGGGCGCGGGTCGATCTGCGCCAGAACATCGCCGATCTTGACGTGCTGGCCTTCGGTGAAGGCGACCTTTTGCAGCTGCCCGTCGACCCGCGGCTTCACCGTGACCGTATTGTACGCCTGCACCACGCCGATGCCGCGCAGATAGATCGGGACGTCACTGGCTTGGGCGACACCGGCGACGACCGGCACAGGCGGCGGGCCACTCAATGCCGCGGCCGCCGGTTTGGCGATCTCGGACGGCCGGATGAAATAGTACCAGCCGGCGGTACCCCCGCCGATCAGCAGCAGCAGGCAGACAATCAGCCAGCCCCGCCCACCGCCGGCGCGTTGATGATCCCCAGGACGGCCGGAGGCCGCATGTCCTGAACCGTGCCCGACAGGTCCATCCGTCATCTTGGTCATAGGACACCCATTTCAAAATGCTGCGGCGCAACATCATGCAAGATACTATATCGATCCACAAAAGGCGCTCCCCGTTACATTTGGGTAACAACTTCGTGTCGGCCGTGACGCCAACCCAACGCCTCAGGCTCGCAGATTATCCCTTAAACCTTAGCAACAGTTTGACGTAGCTCATGGCAAAAGCATGGCGACGCTTTGCGGCGGTGCAGGTTTGATACCTATTTCGCCCCAGAGTTTCCCACCGCGACCTTTAGTCGCGCCTCACATCCTACAGGGGGTCCGTCCGGCGCGCCACCACGGCTTGCCAGATCACCAACAGCGGCACGACGATCAATTCCATAACGATGCCGACGACGTATCCCGCCGCAGGCAGACCGACGACGCTGAGCGATACCAGGCGGCCGAGCCCACCCATGACCGTCAGGGCCGCGGCCAGGCGAAACCGCCCACCGTCCCGCTCGATCGTCGGAATGGTGCTGTAGAATATCAGCCCCAGGCCGAGGAAGATCGCCGAGAAAAACCGGATCTGAGTATCGAGATCGGCTCCTCCAGCGGCATGGTCGGCATCGATATAACCGGCACCGTAGATCACGCCGACCAGGCCGGTCACGACGGGGATCAGGCCCAGCACGGCGATCACGATCTGCAACCGGCGGCGGCTGAACATCCGGCTTCCGATCAAGGTTGTTCCTCCCCGCGTTAAAACAAGCTTCCGCCATCGGGCACGGCCTGGCTCGGCCCGATCAGCACGACGGCGCCATCGGCATCGGGAAAGCCCAGCACCAGAACCTCCGACATGAACTTGCCGATCTGCTTGGGCGGGAAATTGACGACCGCGGCGACCTGGCGACCGACCAGGTTGTCCAACGTATAGTGCACGGTCACTTGAGCGGACGAGCGCTTGATGCCAATCTCCGCACCGAAATCGATGGTAAGCTTGAACGCTGGCCGGCGCGCTTCCGGATACGGCTCGGCGGTGCGGATGGTGCCGACACGGATATCGACACGGGCGAAATCGTCGTAGGTAATGGTCATTGCACCGTTCGGATGTGGTTGCCGACAGATCTCTCGGAAGCGTTCTTAATCACAATCGGCGTTTCCGCAAAGGCAATCGACGAGACCGGCCGGGGCTTTCCAATCGCCAGACCTTGCCGATCGAAGCATCTCCGCCGCCTCGGAACGCCCTATCGAGAAGGCCCCCTGCCATGAGTCCGGATCAAATTTCCACCGTCCCCCGCTTCGTCGACGCCCTCCCTTTCACCGAAGCCCTGGCCCGATGTCCCTTGGTCGCGATCCTACGAGGCGTCACGCCGGATACGGTCGAGGCCATCGGCGCCGCCCTGGCGGAGGCCGGCTTCACGATCATCGAGGTGCCGCTGAATTCGCCCCAGCCCTTCGACAGCATCGCCCGCTTGGCCCGCGCGGCGCAGGGCCGATTGTTGATTGGGGCCGGCACCGTGCTCGACCCGGCCGATGTGGCACGGGTGGCTGATGCCGGCGGGCGGCTGATCGTCATGCCCCATGCCGATGTCGCAGTCATCAGCCGAGCCAAGGCCGCCGGCCTATATTGCGTCCCCGGCTTCGCAACCCCGACCGAAGCGTTCGCGGCACATGGCGCCGGTGCGGACGCGCTGAAACTGTTCCCCGCCGAGGCAAATCCGCCCGCCGTTCTCAAAGCCATGAAAGCGGTGCTGCCGGCAGGCCTGCCAGTTCTGCCGGTCGGCGGCATCACGCCCGATCACATGGCGGGGTATATCGCCGCTGGTGCCACGGGCTTTGGCTTGGGCTCGGCGCTGTACCGACCGGGCGACAGCGCCGACGCGGTCGCCGGAGCCGCCCGTCGCTTCATCGCCGCCCTGCCGCGTCCGGCTTAATAAAAGGGCCCGCTCACAAAAAAAGGCCGGGCGTTACCCCGGCCTTTCCCGCGCTCGGTTTGACGGCAGCCTATTTCGACGTGGTCTTGCTGACCATCCCGCGGACTTCGTCCATGCTTTCGCTCATCCGCCGATTGATGATGTCGAACGCCTCGCTATTCGCCTTGCCGACGATCTCGGCCAGCTCACGCGCGTTGGCGATGGCCTTTTCCAAGGCCCGCTTGGCGATGTCGGTCTGCTTCGCCACGCGATCCTCGGGCGAGCTTGGCTGCATCATCTCGCGGAGATGGGAGGTCGCCTCCTCGAAGCCCTGACGCAGGATTTCAGCCTGCCGGCGGGCGACCGTCTGGATCCCTTCGATGGCGAGCCGGTTGGCCTGGGTCAACGCCTCGATATTCTTACGCTGCGAGGCCATCAACGTCTCGACATCGGCCCCCGGAACCTTGAACTCGGCCATGATCTTGGTGACGTCCATGTCGAAGAATGGATTGGTGGTTTTCTGCATAGGGATCCTCCATTTCATTATTGGATTGAACGCCCGGCTTGGTCGCCAGGCGGTGGCAGAGAAACGCCGAAGACAGTGCGTCCGGACGGAGCCGGAAGATCCGCCCACTGCCCGTCCGCGTCAAGTATTTTTGCTGCGCCGCAACATGAGTATTGTCTAATTTAAATGACGCGGTCGGCATGACTGACATCGGCCCGGTCTAGGGTTTGGCGGTCTAGAGGGTTAGGCGGGCTAGGGTTTGGTGTCCGGCTGGGTGATGGGAGGCTCAGCGCTGGCGTTCGTGTCATCGAGTCCCAGCCAACGCTCGGCACTGCGTAGACGGCGATCCAGGAGGGCCATGGTCCGTGCTTGATCCGCACTGTCATCCTGCAGCCAGGTCCGCAACACCGAGAGATATAATGCACCCAAAATCTGCGTGCGAACAGCGCCGCGCAGCCCGACCACGGGAATCCCCGTGGCCTCCAGCGTCCAAGCCATCGACCGGCCAAACTGCACCGCCCCCGGGAGCAGCGGCACCTGCCCGGAACGGGCATCGCGCAGCAGATTGCGCAGCCCGGCCTTATGACGACCGAGCGCATCGAACCGCCGGAGGATCGCCTCGAACAACCGGTCGCGCGGCTTTTCATCGACCCATTCGGCGGCCCCCTCCAGCATCGCCGTGTCGATGCTCCGGGCGAAACCGGCGAGAATGGCGGTTTTCGACGGATAGAGTCGATAAACCTCGATCAAGGACAATCCAGCCGCCTGGGCGATATCGGCGAGCGAGACATCACCCCAGCGGCGCGCCGCCATGAGATCGAGGGCGGCATCAATGACGCGTGCCGCCGGATCGGGCGGGGGGGCGGCTGAAGCAGTGGCGGTGTTTTGCGGTTTCTTGGCCAAGGCGGCGTTCTCCCCGTTCGAGAAGTATCGAACTATACCAAGGATATGGCGTTACCGCTCCGTTCTACCAGGGCGCCGTCAGGGGCCGCACTTGGACCCTAGCGCTTCGCCGACACCTCGATCACCGCGCCGCTGGTCAAGCGGCACAGCAGATCGGGGGCGACGGGGAATACCGCATGGCTATGGCCGGCGGCGGCCCAGACCGTGGCAAACCCCAGCAGATCGAGATCGATGAACACGGCGGGGGGCACCGCGTGGCCGATCGGCGCCACGCCGCCGATCGCATAGCCTGTCGACTGACGCACGAAATCCGCGTCCGCCTTGCCGATGGGTTCGCCCAAGGCGGCTGCGATCTTCGTCTCATCCACCCGATTGGGCCCGCTGGCAACGACCAGTACAGGTCGGCCGGAAGCGGCTCGAAAGATGATCGACTTGGCGATCTCGGCGACGCTGCAACCGATCGCCGCGGCGGCATCGGCAGCGGTCCGGCCAGTCTCGGCCAATTGTTTGATGTCGCCGGAATGGCCGGCCTGAAGCAGCAACTCACGGACCCGGAGCGTCGATGCTGAAAGACCCGTCGTCACAACGGCACGACCAGGTTATTGCGCCAGCTCGCGGGAGCGGGCCGTCGCCGCGGCGATCGCGCGCCGAAACAGCGGTGCCACCCCGGCATCGCCCATCAGCACGTCGAGGGCGGCCTGGGTCGTGCCGTTCGGGCTAGTGACGTTGCGGCGGAGCACATCCGCGGGCTGGTCCGACAGGCGCGCCAATTCGCCGGAGCCGGCGACGGTCGCGCGGGCGAGGCGCATCGCGAGATCCGGCGGCAACCCGGCGGCGGCCCCCGCCCCGGCCAACACCTCGATAAGCAGAAAGACATAGGCCGGCCCACCGCCCGACAGCGCGGTCACCGCATCGATCAGCGCCTCCTCGTCGACCCATTCGACCGCCCCCACGGCGGCCAGCAGCCGATCGCACAAGGCGCGCTGCTCCTGGGTCACCACCCGATTGGCCACCGCGACGGTGATGCCGCGTCCGACCGCCGCCGGCGTATTGGGCATCGCGCGGATGATCGCCGCTTGCGGAAAGAGGCGATCGAAGGAGCGAAGCGTGCGCCCGGCGGCGATCGACAGCACAACCGTTTCCGGACCGACATGGCGCGCGAAGGCTGGTGCCACCATCTCCATCACCTGGGGCTTCACCGCCAGCACGATCACCGAGGGGCGGAAGGCCGGGTCGAGTTCGGCGGCACCGCGCACCTGCATCACCCGAGGGTCGCCGACGAAACCGGCCGCGTCGCCCGCCGGTTCGACGACCGCCACGCCGCCGAGGAAATCCGCTTCCATCCAGCCGGATAGCAGCGCACCGCCCATTTTGCCGCAGCCGACCAGCAACAAGGTCGGACGCTCGCCAATACTCATGGGAGTGACAATTCCGGTGTCCTAAGCTTCGCCGACCGGCTCGATCATTGCGGCGATCACCGCCTCTTCAGGTGACTTTCCGCCCCAGATGACGAGTTGGAAGGCCGGATAGAACCGTTCGCACTCGGTCAACGCCATATCGACCAGATCTTCCAGCTGCTCGACGCTGGCACCCAGCGCGCCGCGCAGCAGGATCGCATGGCGGAACATCGGCAGGGACTGATCCGAACAAAGATCGAAATGGCCGAGCCACATCTTCTCGTTGACCACGGCCAAGAGCTCATAGACCGACGGCTTGCGCGCCTTCGGCACCTTCATGTCGAAGCTGCAGGAGAAATGCATCGCGCTGATCTCCTCCTGCCAGACGAAGAACAGCCGGTAGTCGCACCACCGGCCGGAGATCTCGACCACCATCTCTTCGTCGCTGGTACGGTCGTGGGGCCATTCATTGGCTTGAACGATCTCTTCGACGATATCGATGGGATTCGTCGCAGCAATGCTGGATTCTTGGGAAAGCACAGTCATGGCTGCCCTCCTTAAGCGGGAGCGGAGCAGGATCGGATACCGCCCATGCGGCCTATCCGAGATCCTGTAGTGGAACGCGAATCAAACCCAACATCCTGTAGGGTGGCAGAGTGGCCTCGCGCATTCAAGCGATCTGCCGGTAGTCGCTCGATCCGATCGACGTGATCGGCGGCATAATCGGCGGCGGGTAACATGTATACGCTCAGGCTGGCAAATCCTTCCCAAGGGGCGCCGCCCGACGTTTGCGGGCCGCCACCGGCTTCGACGGAGGAGACTCGGGCGGGGCGGACAAGGCAGCCAATCGAGCCTCCAGCGCCGCCAGCCGGTCAGCCAAAACCTCTTGCTCGGCACGCGCCTTGGCGGCCATCGCCTGCACCACGTCGAATTCCTCGCGCGTCACCAGATTGGCACGCCCGAGCAGCTTCTCGAACTGCTCCCGCGCCCGCACCTCAACTTCTTCGCGCACGCCCGCAAGCGCGCTGAAGGCACCCGTCGCGACACGGCTGAGATCGTCGAACAATCGGTTATCGCCTTGCATGATGCCTGGCACTCCCTGGAATAACGGGTTCCGCTAGCACATTTTACCGCGATCGAGGAACCGTTTTCGCCCCCTTTGACGGTTTGCGTCCGCGCGGCTTACCACCACCGGCTTGCTGAGGCCGAAGGGTTCCGCCTATAAGCGCACGGCGTCGCGTCACTCATATATAGGGCGCGAACCGATGTTTTGCCCTCTCATACATGCGGCTCAGCCATGATTGTTGTTACCGGCGGCGCCGGCTTTATCGGATCGAACCTGGTGGCGGCGCTGGAAGCGCGGGGCCGGCACGATCTCGTCATCTGCGATCGGCTGCGCCAGAGCGATCAATGGCGCAACCTCGCCAAGCGCGAGATCGCCGCGCTGATCCCGCCCGACGAGCTGTTCGAGTATTTGGACCGCCATACCGGCGAGATCGACGGGATCTTCCATCTGGGGGCGATCTCGGCCACGACCGAAGCGGATGCCGATCTGGTGATTGCGACCAATTTCACCTTGTCGCAGCGGATCTGGTCGTGGTGCGCCGCCCATGACACGCGGCTGATCTATGCGTCATCCGCGGCCACCTATGGCGATGGGTCGGCCGGTTTCGCCGATGTATCGGACAGCGCCGGTCTTGCCCGGTTTCAGCCGCTGAACAGCTATGGCTGGTCGAAACATCTGTTCGACCGCTGGGTCGCCCGCCGCGTCGAAGCCGGCGACGCCAGCCCGCCGAGCTGGGCGGGGGTCAAGTTCTTCAACGTCTACGGCCCCAACGAATACCATAAGCAAGGCATGCGCAGCCTGGTGGCGAAGCTGTATCCGAAAGCGGTGAGCGGCGAGCCGGCGATGCTGTTCCGGTCGCATCGCGACGACTATCCCGATGGCGGGCAGCTCAGGGATTTCGTCGCGGTCGAGGATTGCGTCGACATCCTGCTGTGGCTGTGGGACCAGCCCAAGGCCAGCGGGTTGTACAATGCCGGCTCCGGCATCGCGCGCAGCTTCGCCGACCTCGCCACCGCGGTTTACCACGCGGTCGGCCGGAAGCCGCGATTCGAGTATATCGATACGCCGGAAGCGATCCGGCCGAATTACCAGTATTTCACCCAGGCCGACCTGCAGCGTCTTCGGGCGGCGGGATATGCCGGGCAGCCGACGCCGCTGGAAGCCGGCATCGACCGGTACGTCCGACACTTCCTCGCCCAACCGGATCCTTACCGATGATGTTCTCGCTGGCGTTTCCGACGATCGACCCGGTCCTGCTCCAGATCGGGCCCTTCGCCATCCGCTGGTACGCGCTCGCCTATATCGCCGGGTTGGTGATCGGCTGGCGGTACTGCATGGCGCTCGCCAAGCGGCCGCCTTATCTGGTGAAGTCGATCGATATCGACGATTTCCTGGTCTGGGCGACGCTGGGCGTCGTGCTGGGCGGCCGCATCGGCTATGTGCTGTTCTACCGGCCCGGCTATTACATCACCGAGCCGCTGGAGGCACTAGCGCTGTGGCATGGCGGCATGTCGTTCCATGGCGGCTGCATCGGCGTGATCCTGGCACTGTTTTTGTTCGCCCGCCAACGCGGCATCCCGTTTTTCGCGCTATCGGATATCGTCGCCTGCGCCACCCCGATCGGACTGTTCTTCGGCCGCCTGGCGAATTTCATCAATGGCGAGCTGTGGGGACGCGCCACCGACGTGCCCTGGGCCATGGTGTTCCCGAATGCCGGGCCCGAGCCACGGCATCCAAGCCAGCTTTATCAGGCGACGCTCGAGGGCGTCATCCTCTTCCTGGTGCTGCTGGCGATGCAGGCCGGCGGCGGCCGGAACCGTCCGGGGCGGATCAGCGGCACCTTCTTGATCGGCTACGCGGTCGCCCGCTCGGTCGGCGAGCTGTTCCGCCAGCCCGACGCGCAGCTAGGTTTTCTGGTGTTGGGCGTCACCATGGGCCAATTGCTGTCGCTGCCGATGTTGCTGGCCGGGATCTACATGGTGGTCCGGGCGAAGCCGGTGGCGAGCGTTCAGCCGGTCTGATCCCGGGCCATGAACCCGCGGGGCGTAAGCGCGCTCGGCTGGCGGCTCGCCGAGACGATCCGCCGGGATGGCCCGATCTCCGTGGCGGATTTCATGACCGCTGCGCTGACCGACCCAACGGATGGCTATTACACCACCCGCGATCCGCTGGGTGCCGGTGGGGATTTCGTCACCTCGCCGGAAATCTCGCAGGTCTTCGGCGAGATCGTCGGCGTGTGGTGCGCCGAGCTATGGCGGCGGATGGGCGAGCCCGCGCATTTCGTGCTAGCCGAATTAGGACCCGGCCGTGGCACCCTGATGACCGATCTGCTGCGGGCGCTGGCCGTGCTGCCGGCCTGCGCCGCCGCCGCCGAACTGCATTTGGTCGAACTCAGCCCGACCTTGCGCGCGGCCCAGGCGGCGGCGTTGGCACGACGGCATCCCGGCCGGATCGTGGTCTGGCATGACCGTGCCGAGACCCTGCCGCCCGGTCCACTGCTGCTGATCGCCAATGAATTCCTCGACGCGCTACCGATCCGGCAGTGGCACCATACCGGCGGCCGATGGACCGAGCGATGCATCGGCCTCGATGCAGCAGGCGCGTTCGCCTTCGTCGCCGGCCCCACCGCCGCGCCCCCGCCTGGAGCCCCGCCGGCACCAGCGGACGGCGCCATCTTCGAGACCAACGAGGTCGCATCAACGCTTGCCGAGGCCCTCGGCGGCCGGTTGACCGCGACCGGCGGCGCGGCGTTACTGATCGATTACGGCCATGCCAAGAGCGGCTTCGGCGACACGCTGCAAGCGGTCAAGGGGCACGGCTACGCACCGGTGCTGGCCGATCCCGGTACGGCGGATCTAACCGCCCATGTCGACTTCGCCGCGGTCGCGCGAGCGGCCGGCCAGGCCGGGGCACGGTCCCATGGACCGGTCACGCAGCACCGGTTTCTGATCGCCAACGGTATCGAACAGCGGCTCGCCCGGCTGGAAGCCGGCTGCGACATCGCGACCGGGGCGCGTCTGCGCCAGGGTGTGCGCCGCTTGATCGACCCGCAGGAAATGGGCAGGCTGTTCAAGGTCATGGCCCTCACCGATGCGAGCCTCACCGACCTTCCCGGATTTTGAACGAGATCGCCCCATGCAGCCCTCCGAGGACGCTCCCTTGATCACGCTCGAAACGCTGGGGGGCTTGCCCGGGATACGGCATGGCTTCTTCACCCGCGAGGGGGGCGTCAGCGAGGGGCTGTATCGCTCGTTGAACTGCGGCTTCGGCTCGGGTGATGCGACCGACCGCGTCGCCGAGAATCGCGCCCGAGCGATGCGGGCGCTCGACCTGCCGCCGGCCGCCCTGGTCGGCGTCCATCAGATCCACAGCGCCACCGCGGTCACCGTCCAGGCGCCCTGGCCGCACACGGAGAACCCGCGCGCCGACGCCCTGGTCACCGATCGGCCAGGCGTGGCGCTGGGTATCCTGACCGCGGATTGCGTCCCGGTATTGCTGGCCGATGCGGAAGCCCGGGTGATCGGGGCCGCCCATGCGGGCTGGAAGGGTGCCCTCGGCGGCGTGCTGGAGGCCACGGTCGCGGCGATGGGTCGACTGGGCGCCCGGCCTTCGGCGATCCACGCCGCCATCGGCCCGGCGATCGGCGGCGCATCCTATGAGGTCGGACCGGAATTTCCCGACCGGTTCCTGGCCCAGGATTCGGCGAACGCCCGCTTTTTCAAGCCGGCGGCGCGGTCCGGCCATTTCCTGTGCAACCTGCCCGCCTATGTGGAGGATCGCCTGCGCCGGCTGGGTTGTGGCGTCATCGAGGCATCGGGGCTCGACACCTTGGGCGACGAGGCGCACTTCTTCAGCTATCGGCGGATCACGTTGCGGGGCGAGGCGGATTACGGCCGCGGCCTGTCGGCGATCGCGCTGATTTAGGCGCGGTAGACGCGGCGTGCCCTATCTGATCCTGTTCATGATGCTCTGCCTGCTGGGTCTGCTGGCGAGCTGCTTTTTCTAAGGGAGCGACAGCTTGATGAGCGGCCGCGGATCGACCCTGTTTTGGACCCTGCTGACAACAACCGGCTGCCTGATGGCGGCATGCCAACCCCTGCCGCATCCCCTGGCCGGGCCGACGCCGCCCCAGGCGACGGCGATCCTGACCCTGCCCGACAGCGTCGGCGTCGTGGTGCCGCCGGTGCGCAATGCCCCCCCCGCCCCATCGGCCGCGCTCTCGGCGGCGGTGGCCGATGCGTTCCGCAAGGCCGATATCCCGGCGAGCACGACCACCGGCAATCGGCGCAGCCTCCGGCTGATCGGCGACGCCTCGGGCACGGCGGTAACCGGCGATCAGGCCGCGATACGCATTCAATGGAACCTGGTCGACGCCGATGGCAAGACGGTCGGCAGCGATCTGCAGCAGCGGACCATGACCGCGACGGATTGGGCGCAAGCCACGCCCGAAATGCTGGCCGGCATGGCGCAAGGCGAGGTCGCGGTGCTGAGCGCCATGGTTCAAGGCACCGCCCCCGTCGAGGTAAAGCCGGTCCATCGTGTCGTCGTGCGACCGGTTACCGGGGCACCGGGCGATGGCGCGAAGTCGCTGACCCGGGCGATCGCTTTTGCCTTGCAGAAGGTCTCGATCGACGTCATCCCCGCCGGGGCCTCGACACCGACCGACGGGGTGCTGGCGGTGCAAGGCGATGTCCTGGTCGAGGCGGCGCGGCCGGGCCAGCAGCATGTCGTGATCACCTGGTCCGTGCTGCGGCCCGATGGCAGCGTCGCCGGCCAGGTAAAGCAGGACAACACCATCCCGCAAGGCTCGCTCGACGGCATCTGGGGCGAAATCGCCCTGGCGATAGGCAATGCCGCGGCCGATGGCATCGCCGAGGTGGTCAACCGGGCGCCGATTTCGGGAGCGGTGCCCCCAGGGGTGGTCGACAAGCCGGCGGGCGCTAAGTCTTAAGAGACCGCTCTCCCGACCCGGTCCAGCCATAACGCGGCATCAACGCTGCCCCGCGTCGCACAATACCGCTATCGCGGGTTGCCTAGAGCAAGCTGGTTTGTTACAAGTCCGCGCCATTGATGAAGGGGTGCCGACCGATGCTGTTTAAGCGCGTGACGCCCCGCGGTTTGAGACGCACCCCATGAAGGTTCTGACCTGCAACAGCAACCGGCCGATCGCCGAAGCGATCTCGGCCTATCTCAACCTGTCGCTCACCAAGGCCAGCGTACGGCGCTTCTCCGATATGGAAGTGTTCGTCGAGATCATGGAAAACGTGCGCGGCGAGGATGTCTTCATCATCCAGTCGACCTCGTATCCGGCGAACGACAATCTGATGGAGCTGCTGGTCACGCTGGACGCCCTGCGCCGCAGCTCGGCACGGCGCTGTACCGCCGTCATACCCTATTACGGCTATGCCCGGCAGGATCGCAAATCCGGCTCGCGCACGCCGATCTCCGCCAAGCTGGTCGCCAATATGATCACCACGGCGGGCGCCGACCGGGTCCTGACCATGGACCTCCATGCCGGGCAGATTCAGGGCTTCTTCGACATTCCGACGGATAATCTGGTTGCCGCACCGGTGTTCGTCGACGACATCAAGAAACGCTTCAGCGGCCAGGATCTGGTGATCGTCTCGCCGGATGTAGGCGGCGTGGTGCGAGCGCGCTTGATCGCCCGGCGACTTGACGCGGACCTCGCCATCATCGATAAGCGGCGCGAACGAGCCGGCGTGTCGGAGGTGATGAACATCATCGGCGATGTCGCGGGCCGTACCTGCATTCTGGTGGACGACATCGTCGACAGCGCCGGCACCCTGTGCAACGCCGCCGAGGCGCTGATCGAGGCCAAGGCCGAATCGGTGTCCGCTTACGTGACGCATGGCGTTCTATCGGGCGGTGCCGTGGCGCGGGTTTCGGCCTCGCCGCTGAAGATGCTGGTGACCACGGACAGCATCCTGGCGACGGAGGCTGTACGGGTCTGCCAGAATATCCGGCAATTGACCGTGGCGCCGCTGATCGGCGAAGCGATGCGCCGGATCGCCGAGGAACGCTCGGTGTCGAGCCTGTTCGACTAAAGCGTTCCCCCGCGCAAAGCGGGACGAGTTTTTGATGTCGCGGCCGCGGGTTCGTATCGAACCGCGCGGCCGTCTCAGTTTCGGCCTGCCGCGTTGGCAGGCCACCCGCCTATTGCACCCCTGGAGGCGATAGGCGGTGCGGTCGGTCCGGCAATCCTGCCGGGCAGCCGCCCTTGCTGGAGAGTGAAGCGATGACCGAGATTGTTACGCTGGCCGCGCAGATGCGTGACCGGGCTGGAAAGGGGGCCGCCCGGGCCACGCGCCGCGCAGGCCGCATCCCCGCCGTGATCTACGGCGACAAAAAAGAGCCGGTGATGGTCAGCCTCGACCCGAAGACGCTGAAGATCGAGCTGAACAAGTCCGGCTTTTTCGCCAAGCTGGTCGACCTGCAGATCGACGGCCAGACGCACCGGACCTTGCCGCGCGATGTGCAGCTACATCCGGTCAGCGACGAGCCGCTGCATGTCGACTTCCTGCGGGTCAGCGCCACCACGCGGATCACGGTCGAAGTGCCCGTACATTTCGACAACGCCGATAAGTCGCCGGGCCTAAAGCGTGGCGGCATGCTGAACATCGTCCGCCACGAGATCGAGCTGCATTGCGAGGCCAATTCGATTCCGGAGCGGATCAACATCGATCTGACCGGCTACGACATCGGCGACAGCGTGCATATCAGCGCGGTCACCTTGCCGGCCGGCGCCACGCCGGTGATCAACGAACGCGACTTCACGATCGCCACCATCGCGGCACCGACCGTCGCCAAGGCGGATGAAGCGGCGGACGCCGAGACGGCGGCGGCGGCGACACCGGCCGCTTGATCGGCGGTACTGCGCATACCCGGCGCTTAAAGCCGTGAAGCTGGTCGTCGGCCTGGGCAATCCGGGGCCGAAATACGAGCGCACTCGGCATAATATCGGTTTCATGGCGGTGGACGAAATCGTCCGCCGCCATGGCTTCCGGCCGGCCCGCGAAAAGTTCAACGGGCTGATCACCGAAGGCGAGATCGACGGCATCCGGGTGGCCGCCCTCAAGCCAATGACCTTCATGAACGAGAGCGGCACCAGCGTGGCGCCGGCGGCGCGATTCTTCAAGATCGCCCCGGCCGACATCATCGTCATTCATGACGAACTGGACCTCGCCCCCGGCAAGCTCAAGGTGAAGCGCGGGGGCGGCAGCGCCGGACACAACGGTCTGCGCTCGATCGATGCGCATCTCGATCCGGATTATTGGCGCCTCAGGCTCGGGATCGGGCATCCCGGGCGCAAGGATCTGGTCCTGTCCTGGGTGTTGCAGAATTTCGCCGCGGAGGACCATATCTGGCTCGATCGCCAATTGCCGGCCGTGGCCGAAGCGATCCCGTTATTGATCGGCGGCGACGATGCGGGCTTCATGACCAAGGTAGCGCTGCTGCTGAATCCACCCGCCCCCAGACTTCCGCCCCTTAAACCTTTGGGCACCAAGCCCGCTACGGAGTAGCCGCTGAGATGGGTTTCAATTGCGGCATCGTCGGCCTGCCCAATGTCGGCAAATCCACCCTGTTCAACGCGCTGACCGCGACCGCCGCGGCCGAGGCGGCGAATTACCCGTTCTGCACGATCGAGCCGAACGTCGGGCGCGTCGCCGTTCCAGATCGGCGTCTGGAGCACTGCGCCGAGCTGGCGAAATCGCAAAAACTGATCCCGACGCAGCTCGAATTCGTCGACATCGCCGGGTTGGTGCGCGGCGCCAGCCGGGGCGAAGGCCTCGGCAATCAGTTCCTCGCCCATATCCGCGAGGTTGACGCGGTGGCCCATGTGCTGCGCTGCTTCGAGGACAGCAACGTCACCCACGTCGAGGGTGGGGTCGACCCGGTGCGCGACGCGGAAACGGTCGAGACCGAGTTGATGCTTGCCGATCTCGACAGTCTGGAACGCCGGGTCGTCGCCACCCAGAAAAAGGCGCGCGGCAACGACAAGGAAGCAAAGGCGCAGCTTGAGGTCATGGAGCCGGCCCTGGCCTTGCTGCGCGACGGCAAGCCGGCCCGCGGCCTCGCCGTGTCGGCGGAACAACGCAAGATCCTCGACGGGCTGAACCTCATCACCGCTAAACCGGTACTCTATGTGGCGAATGTCGACGAGGCCAATGCCGCGACCGGCAACGAGCTATCGGCGGCGGTCGCCCGCTTCGCGGCGGCGCAGGGTGCCGGATCGGTGGTGATTTCGGCGGCGATCGAAGCCGAGGTGGCGCAGCTTGCCGACGAGGCGGAGAAAGCTGAGTTTTTGGAGGCGCTGGGTCTCGCCGAAACCGGCCTGACGCGGGTCATCCGATCGGGTTACGGCCTGCTTGGCCTGGTCACCTTCTTCACGGTCGGCCCCAAGGAGGCCCGCGCCTGGACAGTGCATGCCGGCGCCAAGGCGCCGCAGGCCGCCGGCGCCATCCACACCGATTTCGAGAAAGGCTTTATCCGCGCCGAAACCATCGCCTATGAGGATTTCGTCGCCTGCGGCGGCGAGCAGGGCGCCAAGGAAGCCGGCAAGATGCGGCTCGAAGGCTCGGAGTATGTCGTACGCGATGGCGACATCTTCCATTTCCGCTTCAATGTGTGACCCGAAGAAGGTTGCTCAACGAGGGGAAGGGCCACGCTGCGCTATGCGGGAACTCCACGCCGCCTAACTTGACGCAGCATGGCCGTTTGCCGGGCTAACGGCCCCAGACGCCATTTGGCCATGCCATTTTGTACCCACCCGACCGCCGGATTTACGCTTCGTTCACCATACCGGCGTTAGAATCAGCGGCGACAGGTCGGGGAAGGCGGTGCCATTTTGCTGGTAGACAATCGACGGCAGAGCCCCCCGGCGGATGTCTTGCAGCAGGGGCTCGCCCATCACCAAGCCGGTCGCCTACCGGAGGCGGAAGCCTGCTATCGGCAGCTTCTGGCGGCCGACCCCACCCATCCCGACGGCTTGCATCTCTGGGGCGTCATCGCCCATCAGGTCGGCCGGTACGATGTCGCCGTCGATCTCATCGGCCGCGCGATCGCCGTCCAGCCGCTGGTTGCCGATTATCATTGCAACCTCGGCAACGCGCTAGCGGCGCTTGATCGACCGGTCGAAGCGGAGACCAGCTACCGGCAGGCCGTGCATGTGCGGCGGGATTTCCCGGAGGCGCACAGCAATCTGGGCAATGTCCTGCTGCTACTGGGCCGCCCTGACCAAGCCGTCGCCAGTTTCGAGACGGCACTCCGGTTGAAGCCGGATTATCCCGATGCGTATTACAATCTCGGCAACACGCTCCGCGGCCTCAGCCGCTTCGACGAGGCGGTCGCCCGGTATCGCGATGCTGTGAAGCTCCGGCCGGATTACCTGGACGCGCTCAACAATCTGGGCAGCACGCTGCGCGATCTGGGCCGTTTGGATGAGGCCGAAACCTGTTTCCGGCGGGTGCTGCGGCTTCGGGCGGACCATCCCGAGGCGCATAACAATCTCGGCACCGTGCTGCAGGAGTTGGGGCGGCCGGTCGAGGCGGAGGCGCAGTTCCGTACGGCACTACGCCTCGCCCCGGCTGTATCGGCCACCTATTATAATCTCGGTAATGCGCTGCGCGATCTCGACCGACCGGCGGAGGCGGAGGCTGGCTATCGCGAAGCCCTGCGTCTGAAGCCCGATTACGCGGAGGCCCATTACAATCTCGGCAATATGCTGCTGGAGGGCGGCCGCCTGGACGAGGCGGTGCAATGTTTCCGATCGGCCCTGGCACTACGGTCGGATCTCCCGGAAACGCATTACAATCTCGGCAATGCGCTGCGCGATCTCGGCCGACCGACGGAGGCGGAGGCTGGCTATCGCGAAGCCCTACGCCTAAAGCCCGATTACGCTGAGGCCCATTACAATCTCGGCAACGTGCTGCTGGAGGGCGGCCGCCTGGACGAGGCGGTGCAGTGTTTCCGCTCGGCCCTGGCACTACGGCCGGATCGGCCGGAGACGCTCAACAATCTGGGCTATGCGCTGCGCGATCTTGGCCGTCCCGGCGAGGCGGTGGCCAGTTACCGGGAGGCCCTGGACCTGACTCCGGATTATGCCGAGGCGCATAACAACCTCGGCAACGCCCTGCGGGACCTCGGCTGTTTGGATGAGGCGGAAGCCCGCTACCGCGAGACCCTGCGTCTGAAACCGGATAGTCCGGATGCGCACAACAATCTGGGCATGCTGCTGCTCCTGACCGGGCAGCTTACCGAGGGGTGGGCGCACTACGAATGGCGCTGGCAGGTGAAGGCGGACGGGTTTGCGGTCGACCGAGGCTTCGCCCAGCCGCTCTGGACAGGTGAACCTCTGGGCGAACGAGTCTTGCTGGTGCATGCGGAACAGGGCTTCGGCGACACATTGCAATTCTGCCGCTATGCCCCGCTTGCGTCGGCGCGGGGACGGGTCGTGCTGGAGGTGCCAGGACCGTTGGTTCGACTGATGGCCGGGCTGCCCGGCGTCGAACGGGTCGTGGCGCAGGGGCAAGCGCTGCCCGACTTCGACCTGCACTGCCCGCTCCTCAGCCTCCCCAGGGCGTTCGGCACCACGCTCGATACCGTCCCCGCCGCCATCCCGTACCTCGCGGCCGATCCGGTCCGGGTCGCCGCCTGGCGTGGGCGGGTCGAGGGCTTGGACGGATTGCGGGTCGGTCTGGTCTGGGCGGGCAACCCTCGTCGGGACCAACCGGCCTGCTTGGCGATCGACGCGCGCCGGTCGATGACATTGGCCCAGTTCGAACCGTTGGCAGGGATCCCCGGCGTAAGCTTCGTATCGTTGCAGAAGGGCGACGGAGCGTCACGGGTGTCGCAACGGCCCACGCGCATGGTCATGCATGATTGGACGGCGGATCTCACCGATTTCGCGGAGACGGCGGCGCTGATCGAGACGCTGGATCTGGTGATCGCGGTCGATACGTCGGTCGCTCACCTGGCCGGGGCGCTTGGCAAGCCAGTGTGGTTGCTCAATCGCTTCGATACCTGCTGGCGCTGGCTGGTCGATCGGCATGACAGCCCCTGGTACCCAACGTTGCGCCAGTTCCGTCAACCCAGCCTTGGTGACTGGGACAGCGCCATCGACGAGGTCCGCTCCGCGCTGCGGCAAGCAGCGTCGGAGTTATCGCGATCGTCCGGGAGGACAGCCGCACAAGGTCTCTAGCCTGCTGATAGATGGGCTTTTTACGCGTCGAGGAGATGGTAGCAATAACGAGGCGCCGCCCTCATGACCGACCGCACCGCATCCTCGATACCACATCCTCGTCATTCGACCTCGGACGAGGAAACGAGTCGCTCGCTGAATCAGACGGCCGCCGTTGCGTAAACTCTGCCTCGACAAACGGGTCGTTCGGGTAATTCGAAGATATCATAACGTCGGTCTACTCAGGTTTCGATCGACGAAACTCAATTTTCATCATCAAATCTCGCTCATCTTCCAAAGAAAATTTTTATTGGTCTGCCCTATATTCAGTATATAGGGCTTATTAACGATTATTTTGGGTGCCCTTTCAACAAAAATACTATGCTGTGGCAATTTTATGGCGAAAATTTGGTCAAAATTATGTGCAACGCCCCGGAAACAAACATCCCGCATTAAAGTATTCTTTACGACCTCCGTGGCTTTATTAACGCGAGATGGCCGCGTGAGTTTTATAGGCCAACGATGGGTTTCCGTGAACTCGCGTCCTTCGAGGACGTGGGTAGCGCCCTAGCAGGGCGGGAGAGGGTTCGATGTCAGGGGTGATGACCGCGGGAGCGTCCGACGCCTTCGCCACCTCGGCTGTGCGATTGGCAGACGGCACGGCTGACGGCGTGTCGCGGAAGGATACGGCCGCCAACACCGATCAGGCCAGCCAAGCCCTCGCCAAGACCAAAGCCGCGACCAGCAAAGCCGCGGCCTCTGCCGACCAGTCGTTGCCGACCATTGCCGGCGCCGACACGGTCAGCCTGTCGCCCAACGCCAAGGCTCTGCTGATGATGAACCTGGCGGGCGACCCGACGAACCCCTCGGGCGGGGATGCCGGCACGGGTATCGTGCCGATCCTGTGGACCAACCCGCAATCCGGCGAGACCGATCAGATCGATACCGCCGGCCGATCGCACCAGTCGAACTCGATCCTGGTCTGAACCTCAATCTTCAATCTATCCGGTCGACGCGGAAAACATGCGCGCTCGTCCGAGACATGGGATATCCCTGAGTATCGCTTTGTGATGCCACGCGTCTCGAATTGAGGAGCAGGGAAATGGGTGAGACGGTCCACCTCACGGCCATCGACGGTAAGACGATCTCGGCGTACCGCGCCGAGCCATCGGGCACGCCGAAAGGTGCGCTGGTCGTTTTGCAGGAGATTTTCGGCGTCAACGGCCATATGCGGTCCGTCTGCGACGGTTTCGCCCGAGCCGGCTATATGGCCTTGGCGCCGGCGCTATACGATCGGGTCGAGCCCGGTATCGAGCTTGGCTATGACGGGCCGGATGTCGAGACCGGCAGGACGGTGCGCGCGCAAACCGATCTCGCCGACGTGCTGAAGGATGTCCAGGCCGCCATCGATGCGGCCGCCGACGCCGGCCCCGTCGGCGTGATCGGCTATTGCTGGGGCGGCAGCCTCGCCTTCCTGTCGGCGACACGGCTCACCGGCCTCGCCGCGGCGGTCGGCTATTACGGCGGCCAGATCGTGCCGTTCGTCACCGAAATGCCCAAGGTACCGATCATCCTGCATTTCGGCGAAAAGGATCACGGCATCCCGATGAGCGATGTCGAGACGATACGGCAGCGGCATCCCGATACGTCGATCTTCGTTTACCCGGCCGGTCACGGCTTCAACTGCGACGAACGCGGCGGCTACGACAAGCCCAGCGCCGAACTGGCATTGGACCGCACGCTGAAGTTCTTCGCGGAGAAATTGCGGTAATTCGCGGACGGAACAGGAGATGTCTGCCGGCAAGACCGCGACGACGATCTGCGGTGCGCTGATCGGCAACGCGATCACGGGCGGCAATTAAGCGGGCTTCTTTTCGTCGGGCCGCAGGCGCGGGTTACCCCGCGACGATCTCGAGGGCGGCGCCGGCGGCCGCCTCGGCGGGTATCAGCACGCTGCGGCCGATCACCTCGAACTCGATCTGCCAGGTCGTCAGATAATCGATCGTCGACTCCAGATCGCCGGAGACCAGCGTGATCAAGGCGATGCCCGATGGCACGATATCCATGAGATCGACGGTCGGGTGCATCGCCTCGAGATCGAACGCCGTCCCGAAGACCAGGCGGTGCCGGCCGGCATGAACCGTCAACACGTCATCCGTGGTATTGACGGCATTGGGACCGAACAACCGCTCGTATGGTTCGACGAGATCGGCCGCGTCTTCGACCAGCACGGTCACCCCCTGGAGGCCGACGATCCGATTGGCGTGGGCAAGCCATTCCGGCCGGCTCAACAGCTCCGGCGTCAGATGCTGACAGATGAAGCTCGATAGACCGGGCAACTCGCTTGCCGGCGGAAACAACAGTTTGAAGCGCGGCAGAACCGTGCCTTCCGGCAGTTCGAGCTGCCGGGCGAGGTCCCGAGCCTCCCCCGGCGTCAGCCCTGCGTCGGCGAGCGAGGCCGCGGACGCCGATGCATCCTTGGTCGCATAGGCGAGACCGAGACCGCCTTCGCGCTTCGCCAGGAACTGGTCAAGATTGTTGCTGAACTGGCTGGGATCGACGATGCCCAGCAGTTCCAGATAATCCTCGTCGAACATGACGCAGTAATTCGCGGTACCCCAGCCGATATGACGGCCGCGCGGGCTGAGCGTGAAGCCCAGGCGGGTATAGGCCATGCGCGCCGCTTCGAGATCACGTACGCCGATCAACGCGTGATCTATGCCGGTTATCCCATGCGCCATCGCGTGGACTACTCCCGTGCCGCCAAAAGCCATGACCGGCCGCGCCGCATCATGCGCTGACACGCTGTCCGGCAAGCGCGGCGCGGCGCCGTTCCGGGAACAGATCCAGCAAGCCATCCACGCTCGCCGGACAAATACCCCGTTCGGTAATCAGCGCGCTGATCAATCGGGCGGGCGTCACGTCGAAGGCGTAATTCGCGACGGGGCTGCCTTCAGGCGTCAGACCGATTGTCGCCATGCCGCCATCGGCGAGTCGCCCGGTGATCGTCGCGACCTCGGCGCCATGCCGCTCTTCGATCGGGATTCCGCGGATGCCATCATCCAGGGTCCAATCGATCGTCGGCGAGGGCAGCGCCACATAGAACGGCACGCCATTGTCATGGGCGGCAAGGGCCTTCAGATAGGTGCCGATCTTGTTGCAGACATCGCCGCGCCGGGTCGTCCGGTCGGTGCCGACGATGCAGAGGTCAACCCGGCCATGCTGCATGAGATGGCCGCCCGCGTTATCGACGATCACCGTATGGGGCACGCCGTGCCGGCCCAGTTCCCACGCCGTCAGGCTGGCACCCTGATTGCGCGGTCTCGTCTCGTCCACCCAGACATGCAGCGGGATCCCGGCATCATGGGCGGCGTAGATCGGCGATAGCGCCGTGCCCCGGTCGACCGTCGCCAGCCAGCCGGCATTGCAATGGGTCAGGATCTCGACCGGTCCCTTGGTATTGCGGGCAGCCTGGGCCTGGCGGATGAGGCCCAGTCCATGCCGGCCAAGCGCCTCGTTGAGGGCGACGTCCTCATCGGCGATGGCGGCGGCCAAGCGCCAGGCCGCCGTCGCCCGCGCCTCGACGGCCAGTGGCGTCAAGGCATCGGACATCCGGGCCAGCGCCCAGCGCAGATTGATCGCCGTCGGCCTTGTCGCCGCCAATACAGTGACCGCATGGCTGAGCGCCGCATCGGAGGCATCGACGCGCAGCGCCAGTGCGACGCCGTACGCCGCGGTGGCACCGATCAGCGGCGCACCCCGTACCTGCATGGCGCTGATCGCGTGCGCCGCCTCCGCCAAGGTTTTAAGGCGCAGGGTGACCAGGTCGTGCGGCAGGCGCGTCTGGTCGATGATCCCGACCGCGCGGCCATCCGCCTCGGGCCAGATCGTTCGCATCGGTTGGCCATCGACAAGCATCGACGCGGTCTCCTACCGGTTCAGCACGCGTCCGGCGACGGCGTCGAGCCGTGCCAGCACGGCCGGATCGCGCGCATCCGGCGCGGTGATCAGGGCATGGTCGAGGGCGGTCTGACAGCCCGCATGGCAGGGGCCGGCATGACCGGCGAGGCGTGGGACCAGCCCGCGCACCAAGCCGCGCGCCTTGTCGGCGTTATCCAGCAGCACCCGCACGACGACCTCGACGGTGACATCGTCATGGCCCGGATGCCAGCAATCGTAATCGGTCACCATGGCGACCGTCGCGTAACACATCTCCGCCTCGCGGGCGAGTTTGGCCTCGGGCATGTTGGTCATGCCGATGACCGCGCAACCCCAGCTACGATACAGCTCGCTTTCCGCGAAGGTGGAGAATTGCGGCCCCTCCATCACCAAATAGGTGCCGCCCCGAAAGATTCTGAGACCGTTCTCGGAGCCGGTCTCCATGATGGCGTCGCCCAGCCGCGAGCAGACCGGGCGCGCGACCGAGACATGGGCGACGCAGCCAGTCCCGAAAAAACTCTTGGTGCGGGCGAAACTGCGATCGATGAATTGATCGATCACGACAAAGGTACCGGGGGCGAATTGTTCCTGCAGTCCACCGACCGCGCTGAGGCTGATGATGTCGGTGACGCCGCTGCGTTTCAGCGCATCGATATTGGCCCGGTAGTTGATCTCGCTGGGCGAGATCGGATGACCCCGGCCGTGGCGCGGCAGGAAGACCACCGGCGTGCCGTCCAGCCTGCCGAAACACAGCTCGTCCGACGGCATGCCGAACGGGCTGTCGACCCGGCGCCATGCGACATCGGTCAGCCCGTCGATCTGGTAGAGCCCGCTACCGCCCAAGATCCCGATCACCGGACCCGCCATGCCATTCCCCCGACGCCTGTTGCGTTGCGGCGGCAGCTTACCGTCGCTCCGCCGCCGCGTCGCGGCAAAAAGGGCGACCCGACACCGCCTTTTGAGGTTGCTCAGGTGATCTTGGGAGGGGTCGACGTCCGGCCCGATCGCCACGGCGCCCGCAACAGCCGGCCATCGATCGCGGCGAGACCGAGGCCGATCAACGCCATGCCGGCATAGGCCTGCGGCTGGATCGTCTCGCCGAGCGCCAAATTGCCGAGCAGCAGGGCGCTGACCGGCAGGAGGAAGGTCACGAGCACCAGATTGGTAGCGCCGGCGACCGCCAGGATGCGAAAGAACAGGACATAGGCAAGGGCGGTGCTGAACAGGGCGATCCCGGCGAAGGCCGCCCAGGCGGCCGTGCTGGGCATCGGCAACAGCCATGGCCGATCGACAAGCCCGGCAAGCGGCAGCAACACCAGCGTGCTCGCGGTGATCTGACCAGTCGCGACCTTGAGCGGCGGGACATCCTTGAAGCGCCGGCCATACAGGCCGGCGAAGGCATAGACCAGTGCCGCCGACAGGCAGGCGGCCTCACCCAGCCAGTCCTGATCCCCGGCGCCGAACAGCGCATCCGGCCCGACCAACACGGCGACGCCCAGCAAACCGAAGCCGATTCCGGCGCTCTTGCCCCAGGTCAATTTCTCGGTACGCGTCAGCAGATGGGCGGCGAGCACCGTGAAGATCGGCGTCATCGCGTTCAAGATGGATGCGAGGCCACTGGAAATCCGGGTCTCGCCCAAGACGATCAGCGTGAAGGGGATGACGTTGTTGAGCAGGCCCATGACCAGAAAGCCGCGCCACAGCGACGGCGATCGGGGCATCGGATCGCGGCGCAGCACAAGCAACAAGTTGAGCGCCACCGCGGCCAAGCCGACCCGCCCCAGCACCACTGTCAGGGGCGGCAACTCGTCGACCAGCACCTTGAAGAAAAAGAACGAGCCGCCCCACAGGACCGACAGAGCGAGCAGCAATCCCCATTCCGCCGCACCCATAACGGGTGTTCCTTTCACCGGCACTGTTGAGGAGCCGGATTTCCCAGATACCATCGCCCCTCCCCAGGATCCATGCGATCAGAAGGCTGAGCCCAAGCCCGCCGGTGCCGCTGCGCGTTTCTTGCTGCTTTTCCAGGAATAAAAAGGGGCCGGCAATTCCTCGCCAGCCCCTGCCCTCTCCGTCGATCGCGATGGGATCAGTGGATCTCGGCCCAGATTTTCCGCTTGGCCGCGTAGAGCAGACCGGCCGCGACGACCAGGAACAATAGGACATGGATGCCCATGCGCTTGCGGGCCTCCAACTCCGGCTCCGCCGCCCATTGCAGGAACGTCACGACGTTGCGTGCCTCGTCCGCGAGCTTGTTCGGCGACCCATCGGCGAAGGTCACCTGACCGTCCTGCAGCGGCTGCGGCATCGCGATCTGATGGCCGGGAAAGCCGGTATTGTAATACATCCCGGCGGGAATCTTCACATCGGCCGGCGCATCCTTATAGCCGGTGAGGACGCCGAAGACGTAATCGGGACCATCTTCGCGGGCCTTGGTGATCAGCGACAGATCGGGCGGATAGGCGCCGTTATTGGCGGCGCGAGCCGCCTGCTCGTTCGGGAACGGCCGCGCGATCTTGTCAGACGGCCGGCCGGCGCGCTGGAACATCTGGCCTTCATCGTTCGGACCGTCGGTAACCTGGGCCTCGGCGGCGAGCGCCTTCACTTCATCGGGGCTGAAACCCAGATCGGCGAGGTTGCGGTATGACAGCTGGAACAACCCGTGGCAGTTCGAGCAGACCTCCTTATAGACCTGATAGCCACGCTGCAGAGAGGCCCGGTCATAGGTGCCGAACATGCCGGAGAACGACCAAGCCTGTTTCGGAATCTCGACCTCCTCGGCCGCCTTGACCGAGGCGAGCGACACACCGCCCAGAATGACCGCGACCGTTGCGGCGGCCCCGAGCAGGCCGCGGCGCAAGGTGAATCCACGCTTCATGTTACGGCTTCTCCATGGGCACATTGGCCGTGGCGAGGCGGGCACCGCCGCCCTTGAGAACCGCCTGGCTGATGCTGGTCGGCAGCGGCAACGGCCGTTCCAGCTTGCCCAGGATCGGCAGCAGGATGACGAAGTGGAAGAAGTAATAGGTCGTGCAGATCTGGCCGATCAGCACGAACATCCCCTCGGGCGGGTTCGCGCCGACCCAGCCGAGCACAACCACATCGACCAGAAAGACGATCATGAACTTCTTGTAGATCGGCCGGAATTGCGAGCTGCGCACCTTGGATGTGTCGAGCCAGGGCAACACGAACATGATCGCGATCGACCCGAACATCAGGATGACGCCGAGGAGCTTGTTCGGCACCGAGCGCAAGATCGCGTAGAACGGCAGAAAGTACCATTCCGGCACGATATGCGCGGGCGTCACCAGAGGATTCGCCGGGATATAATTGTCCGGATGATTGAAGAAGTTCGGCGCGAAGAACACGAAGACCGCGAACACGATCAGGAACACGGCAAGGCCGAACGCATCCTTGACCGTATAGTAGGGATGGAACGGGATGCTGTCCTGCGGGCCCTTTTTGTCGATGCCGAGCGGGTTGTTCGAGCCGTGCTGGTGCAGGGCGACCAGATGCAGCACGACCACGCCGACGATAATGAAAGGCAGCAAGTAATGCAGCGCGAAGAACCGGTTCAGCGTCTCGTTATCGACGGAGAAGCCACCCCATAGCCAGGTGACGATGGTGTTGCCGAACACCGGGATCGCCGAGAACAGGTTGGTGATGACCGTGGCGCCCCAGAAGCTCATCTGGCCCCAAGGCAACACATAACCCATGAACGCGGTCGCCATCATCAGCAGGAAGATGACCACGCCCAGGATCCACAGAATTTCCCGCGGCTCCTTGTATGAACCGTAATAGAGGCCCCGGAAGATGTGGATATACACCACGATGAAAAACATCGAGGCGCCGTTGGCGTGGACGTAGCGCAACAGCCAACCGTAATTCACGTCGCGCATGATGCGCTCGACGCTGGAGAAGGCGAGGGCGGTATTCGGCACGTAATGCATCGCCAGGAACACGCCGGTCATGATCATGATGACCAGGGCGATGCCGGCGAGTGAGCCGAAATTCCAGAAATAGCTGAGGTTTCGCGGCGTCGGGTACTCCACCAGCTCGTGATTCATGAACGTGAATACGGGCAGGCGGTGATCGATCCAGCGGATCAGCTTGTTCTGGGAAGGAGGTGTCGATGCGGCGGTTGCCATTGGCAGTTTCCTCAACCGATCTTTATCGCGGTGTCGGCGGTGAAGGCGTAATCGGGCAGCGGCAGATTGGCCGGCGCTGGTCCATGACGCACACGGCCGGACGTGTCGTAGAGCGAGCCGTGGCACGGGCAGGCCCAGCCGGCGTATTCGCCGCGATTGTCGGTCGCCTTCTGGCCCAAGGGCACGCAGCCGAGATGGGTGCAGATGCCGATGACCACGAGCCATTCCGGCTTTTTCACCCGAGACTGATCGGTCGCCGGGTCGACCAGCGTCGCGACATCGACCTTGCGCGCCTCGTCGATCTCCGCCTGGGTGCGGTGGCAAACGAAGACGGGCTTGCCGCGCCACACCACAGTGATGCGCTGGCCCTCGATGATCGGCGTCAAATCGACCTCGGTCGACGAGATCGCCAGCGTGTCAGCCGCCGGGTTCATGCTGTTGATCAGGGGCCAGACGACCGATGCCGCCCCCACGGCGCCCACCGCCGAGGCCGCCAGGATCAGGAAATCCCGCCGGGTCGTCCCGTTGTCATGCCCACCAGCGCTCTTGATGGAACTCGTGTCCGTCATGAAATACCTCTACCGGGCCGGTCAAACTTTTGCCCAATTCTCAGGTCTGAACCTACTGCGCCGCAGCCGCTGGCCTATGTGACATGCGGTCGCACAGTTTGCCAGCGGAGAGTTGCCCGTATTTCTCGAACCCGAGGCATCAACCGGCCACCATCAGCCAACCGAAGATCGCGACGAAATGGCTCGCCTGCGCGACCAGCACGGCGCTATGCCAGACGGTCGACCCCCATCGGAATCTAGCGTCCAAGATGTAGAAGACGACTCCGGCCGAATAGATCAGGCCGCCCGCCAGCAGCAGCCCGAAGGCGGCCGATGGCAGACTCGCGGCGATCCGGTCGATACCAATCACCACCAGCCAGCCCATCGCCAGATAAAATACGACGAACCAACGATCGAAGCGCAGCCGCAAGATGATCTTAAGCGCGATGCCGACCGCCGCCATCACCCAGATCGGTGCCAGCAACGAGCCGATACGCCCGGTGGCGAGAGCGAAGGGTGTATAGGTGCCGGCGATCAGCAGAAAGATGCAGATATGATCGGCGAACCGCCACGGGCTGGACTGCCGATGCTTATGCCAGCCGTTATAGATCAGCGACGAGATCGCCGACGCCACGAGCGACGTGCCATAGAGCAGCCAACCCGCCGCCATGACCAGGCCGGCAGCCCGCCCCTCAATTCGGCCATCGACCCGCCCACCGACCGACTGATAGGCGGTGATCAGCGTGTGACTCGCGATCAGCGACAGCGCCACGATAGCGAAACCGGCGGTGATCCACAGCACCACACGATCGCACAACACGTGACGGGGGAGCGGGAGCCGGGGAACTTGGATTCGGGCCATCGGTAGCTTGGTCATAGAAAACTATTGGGGTCTGGAGGCACTAGACGCCTTTGGACAAATCAAGCCGCGGTGCAAGCCTGCGCAATGGCGGCCCTTAATCCGGCCGCCGGGCTTGTCAGCGGAGCTAAAGCTATCTTCCCAAGCTTGGCAGCCCCGGCCATGGACGCCTGCGCGAGCACGACCCGCGACAGCCCATCCCGAGCGGCCTCATCCGCCGCCTCGGCGACCAGAGCGAGGTAACGGTCGCGGTCTCCAGCCTTGAATGCGGCCCATGCGCCGGGAACAAGGCGAACCTCGACTTCGGTCCCCGTCGCCATCGCGGCCTCCTCGAACAGGGCACGGGTTGGCCCCAGCGTGGTTTCGACGGCGCACAGGGCCACGACCCTGCCGCCGTCCCGTACAGCCTCGCCGGCGAGTGCCGCGTCCACCCGCAGCACCGGTACGGTCCTGACCGCGACGCCCTTGACCGACGGCCCCAACGTCGAGCAGGTCAGGACAACGACGTCAGCCTCTTCGGACAGCGCCAATAATGCCTCGCCCGTCCGGAGGGCAAGCTCGGGCGTAAGCCCACCCGCCCTTTCAGCGTCCGCGAGGAGGTCCGCTCGCACCTCGTGCCGCAGCGTCACGCCGGCACCAAGCCCGAGGTCTCGGCAAGCGGTGTCAAAGACGGCGACGTTGCTCTCGGCGGTATGCAAGCAGGCGATGCGTAGCAAGAGGCCGTTCTCCACTGAGCTTACCGACACTAACGCGTCGCGCCGCATGCAGCCAGAGCCGAATGGCAGCGAGGAACACGGCGCAGCTTCGGTCATAGGAAACTATAGGGGTCGACATCGACCTGTAAGCGAACCGAAGAATGGGTTTTCAGGCCGCCCAACCACTGCCGCAGCATGGCTTGCACATTCACCGCCCGCGTCGCCTTGACCAGAAACCGTCGCCTATGTCGGCTGCGCAGGATGGCGAGCGGCGCCGGCGCCGGGCCCAATACCTCGACGCCGCGGACATGCGGTATCGCGCGGGCCAGCGCGCGGGCGGCGAAATCGACGGTCTCCGCGTCATCCGCCGAGACGATTACCGCTGCCAGCCGGCCGAAAGGCGGCATGCCATGTTCCTTTCGATCATCCGCCTCGCGCGCCAGAAACCGGTCACGATCGCCTTCGACCAGGGCCTGCATCACCGGGTGCTCCGGCATGAAGCTTTGCAACAGCACCAGACCCGGCCGATCGGCGCGCCCGGCCCGGCCGGCGACCTGGTGCAGCAGTTGATAGGTCCGCTCGATCGCCCGGAGATCGCCACCGGCGAGTCCCAGATCGGCATCGACCACTCCAACCAAGGTCAAGAGCGGAAAATGGTGGCCCTTGGCCATCATCTGCGTGCCAATGAGGATATCGACCTCATGCTCGCGCACCGCCCGGACAAGATCGGCGGCCGCCGCCGGACCGAACAGCGTGTCGCTCGCCATGACCGCGGTGCGCGCCGTGGGAAACCGCTCCGCCACCTCCTCCGCCAGGCGTTCGACGCCGGGGCCGCAGGCGGTAAAGGAATTGGTATCGCCGCATTCCGAACAGTTGCGAGGCAGCGGCTGGGCATGGCCGCAATGATGGCATTGCAGCTTGCCCAGCAGGCGATGCTCGACCAGCCAGGCGGTGCAGTTCGGGCATTCCAGCCGATGCCCGCAGGTCCGGCACAGGGTCAATGGCGCATAGCCACGGCGGTTGAGGAACAGCATCGCCTGCTCGCCCGCTCCCAAGGTCCGGCCGAGCGCCTCGACCAGGGGTGGCGACAGGAACCGCCGCCGCTCCGGCTTGTGCTGGCGCAGATCGATCAGCTCGATACGCGGCAGCGTGGCGCCGCCATGCCGGTCGGGCAGCCCCAGCCGGAGGTAGCGCCCCCGCTCGACATTCGCCAGCGTCTCCAGCGACGGCGTCGCGGAGGCGAGCACGACCGGCACCTCCGAGAGCGAAGCGCGCACCACCGCCATGTCGCGCGCCTGATAGATGACGCCGTCTTCCTGCTTGTAGGACGGATCATGCTCCTCATCCACGACGATCAAGCCCAGATCGGTGAACGGCAGGAACAGGGCGGAGCGCGCGCCGACCACAACCGGGATACGCCCCTCGGCGACGCCGCGCCAGGTGAAGCGACGGTCCCGCGTCGAGACGTCGGAATGCCAAGCCGCCGCCGGTGCGCCGAATTGCTGTTCGAAGCGGTCGTGCCATTGCGCACCCAACGCGATCTCCGGCAGCAGCACCAGCACCTGCCTGCCCATCGCCAGAGCGGTCGCGATCGCCGCGAAATAGACTTCGGTCTTGCCCGAGCCGGTGACCCCATCCAGCAGCATCGCCTGGAACCGCCGGGCGGACACGGCGTCGATGATGACCGATGCCGCCTCGCGCTGATCCGGCGACAATGCCGGGCCGGGCCGCGCGCCATCGGGCTGCGGCGGCAGGCGGCGCGCGGGCACGGCGACCGCCTCGACCAAACCCTGCCCTACCATGCCTTTGATCACGCTGGCACCGCAGCCGGCCAGCGCCGCGAGCTCCGCCGCCGACAGCGCCCGGCCGTCGGCCAAAAGCTCGAGCACACGGCGCCGGGCGGGGGTCAGCCTCGGCGTCGTTGGAGCCGGGCCGCGGCGATAGGCGACGCGCGGTTCCGGGGGAATCAGCGCCTGGGCGGAGCCCATCGCCATGCGCAGCACCGCCCCCGGCGGACTCAAGGTATAGGCGGCAACCCAATCGACGAACCGGCGAAGCGGCGGGTTCATCGGCGGGACGTCATAGTGGCGGGCGATCGGCTTCAGCCGCCCCTCCTCCACCGGCGCCGCGTCCTCATTATCCGCCGGCCGGTCCCAGACCACGGCGGGAAGCACGCGTTTGCCGAGCGGCACCTCGACATAATCGCCGGGGGCCAGCGTCATGCCGGACGGCACACGGTAGTCATAGGCGCCCGCCAGCGGCAGCGGCAGCAGCACGCTGACACTGTCGGGGGCGGCTGACGGCATCCCGCGCGGATCGTCGGCCTCGGCGAAACTGGTGCTGGGTTCTGGCATCAGCTACAGTCTTATGCGGAACGGGCGGTTTTCGCGACCCTTTGCGGAACCGATGCTGTGAGGGTTCTTTTGGTGATGGCGCAAGGCCTGACAGTACGACGGCGGCGAGCGACTCGGCGGCAAGCAACCTGGCACGCGACGGTGATCGTCGCGCGTCGGGCGCGGTAGAACGCCGGCAGGTCGGCCATGGATTCCAAGGAAGCCGCTGATCGACGCCGCGGCCTCGACGCACCCAGCACCCAGCACTTGGACGCCGAATCGGTCGAAGCCTATCTGCGCCTCCACCCGGATTTTCTGCTCGATCACCCAGCGCTGCTGCCGGTGCTGACGCCACCGTCGCATCACCGGGGTGACGGCGTGATCGACATGCAGTCATTCATGCTGCACCGTTTGAGAGACGAGCTGGCGCGGTTGAAAACCCAGCAGCGCACGCTGCTGACCACCAGCCGCTCGAACATGACCAGCCAGAATCGGGTGCACGCCGCCGTGCTGGCGCTGATCGGCGCGCGGAGTTTCGAGCTGGTCATCCAGACCGTGACCACCGATCTCGCCATCCTGCTGGATGTCGACGTGGTAACGCTGTGTATCGAGTCGGAGGCTGGCAGCCACGTCAAACCGCCGCTCAACGGCGTGCAGCTGATGGCGCCGGGCGAGGTCGATAGATTGCTGGGGCCCGGTCGCGATGCGCTGCTGGAAGATCATGTGCTGGGCGATCCGACGATCTTCGGCAGCGGCGCCGGTTTGGTTCGGTCCGAGGCGTTGCTGCGTCTCGCGGTCGGCCGCCACGCGCCGGTCGGGTTGCTGGCCTTAGGCTCCCGCAAACCGACGAAGTTCCGCGCTGGTCAAGGCACCGAACTCTTGGGTTTTCTCGCCCGCAGCCTGGAGCACACGATCGCCGCCTGGCTCGATATCGAACCGTAGAGTCGTGCCGCGGCGGTCGACATTTTCATGACTCCCCCAGGCCCGGCACCGATTCCCCTCGCCCGCTTCGCCGGCGACGCGGGGCTGATTCAGGCGATCGAACAATGGCAGGCGTTCCTGACCACCGAGCGGCGCGCGTCGCCACATACCATCGCGGCCTATGGCAGCGATCTCGTGCTGTTCCTGGATTTCGTTCAGGACCATCACGGCGATCGCCCCAACCTCACACGGCTCATATCACTCTCGATCGCCGATTTCCGCGCGTTTCTGGCCCGGCGCGCCGGCGCGCGACTCGAACGCAGCTCGCTGGCACGGGAATTATCGGTGTTGCGCGGCTTCTTTCGGTTCCTGGAGCGGCGAGGGCATGGCCAGAACGCCGCGATCGGTACCCTGCGCGGCCCAAAGCTGCCCCGCCAGGTACCGAAACCCCTCTCGGTCGACGAGGCGCAGGCGACACTCTCTTCGACCGGAGAACTCGCGACGCTGCCCTGGATCGCCCGACGCGACGAGGCGATCCTGACCTTGCTTTACGGGTGCGGCCTGCGGTTGGGCGAGGCGCTGGGTTTGACCCGCGCACAGGCACCGACACCGCGGGATCGGTTGATCGCGGTGACCGGCAAGGGCAATAAGCAACGCATCCTGCCGCTGCTGCCGGTCGTGACCGAGGCGATCGCCGCTTATCTCGCGGCCTGCCCCTACACACACAAGCCGGGTGATGCGCTGTTCCTCGGCGTCCGGGGCGGCCCGCTCAATCCCCGCCTGGTCCAGCGCCGCATGGTCGAGTTGCGCGGATTGCTGGGCCTACCGGAAACCGCGACACCCCATGCCTTACGGCATAGCTTCGCGACCCACCTGCTGGCTGGCGGCGGCGATCTGCGCGCGATCCAGGAGCTGCTCGGCCATGCCTCCCTATCGACCACGCAACGCTATACGGCGATCGACGCCGCCCAGCTGATGGCGGTCTACGACCAGGCGTTTCCGGGCCAGGCGCCAGCACAACCACCGGAAGAATCAGCCGCTCGCTAGCGGCCCCGTGCCGTTAACCCTTCTTTAACCAACGTCTATTATTTGATTTTAGACACGGCATCCAATGGCGTTTCGCCGGGTTAGCCCTAAAAAAATCCCAGCAATTTCAATTTAAGGCTGCATGCATGTTGTGCCCAATCACGCTCGAGCTCCGCTCGTCGTGGCGGCGCTCACGCGTTGCCACGACCTTATTCGCCTGTGCCATCGCCATGATCCCGGCAACTCCTTCCATGGCGGGATCCCGTATGCGCGCGGGTGCTCCAACGCCCCCGCCCGGTGGCTTCATCTGGTTCTGCGTCATGCACGCCGATGATTGCCTGGCCCGACAGCCGGTAGCGCCGCGCAACGCCACCGTATCGGTCGATGCGATAGACACCCTGGAAAAGGTGCAGGCATCTGTGAATGAGACGGTGCGCTATGCCGATGAACCGCCGCAGCGATGGGATTACCCCAAGAACGGCAGCGGCAATTGCAACGGCTTCGCGATGGAAAAACGCCGTCGCCTGATCCAGCTGGGCTGGCCGGTGCGAGAGCTTCGGCTCGCCGTGGCCGTGACCGAGACCGACGAAAGTCATCTCGTCCTGGTGGTCAGTCTGCCGTCGGGCGATGTCGTCATGGATAATCGACGAACCGACGTGACACCGTGGGATCAGCTGCCATATCGCTGGATCGAGGCGCAGGATCCGGCCAACCCGACCCGGTGGAACGCGATCGCGTCGTAACCGACGCGCCCTGCGCCGCGAAGTCAGCGCGTCACCGACGCGCGCGTTGCCGACAACCGTCCGGCCGGAATACGCCAGTCGAGCTTGACGCCGATCGTGCCAAGCGCGATCAGCAGCATGCCGGCGATTTGCTGGATACTGACGGGATGAGCATAGACCAGCCAATCGATGAGGATCGCGACCAGCGGGTAGATGAAGGTCAATACCCCGATCAGCGGTGTCGCCAATTGCGGTAAAGCCCCATACATGAGGATGTAGGCGACACCGGTATGGATGACCCCGATGCCAACGAGCCAAGCCCAGCTTGGTCCTGAAACGGTTTGGCCAAACCCGGCAAAAGGCGCCAGCAGGACGACCCCGACCACGGTTTGGCATAAGGCGGTGACTTCCGGACGCTGTCCTGCCAGTTCCTTGGCCATGATGGTCGTTCCGGCATAAAGGGCGGCAGCACCCAATGTCAGCGCTATGCCGAGCAGCCACCGGCCGGTGAGAGCATCACCGGTGGCGATAAGCCCGCTGGCAAAAACCAACCCCAGAAAGGCGACGATCATCCAGACGATGTGATGGGCGCCGATACGTTCCCTCAAAAATGCCACACCGAGCAGAACCACCAGAAATGGTTGGACATGATAGACGATGGTGGTGGTCGCGATCGAGGTGAGCCGAAACGCGGCGAAGAAGGCGACCCAGCTCAGCACGATGCAGATCCCGCCGATCGATGCCTGGATCAGCCGCCGAGGCGACAATGTGCCACTCCGCAAATAGCCCCGCGCGAGACACCACCCGCCAAGAAACAGGGTCGCGAACACGCATCGCCAAAATACCATGGTAATTGGATCGAGGCCGGCCTCGGTCACGCAGAAGCCGATGGTGCCGATGATCGCCATGGCAAGCGCGTAGCGCACGGCAGGGAAACACGAACTCAAGTCATCGGATGTCGGCATGGCGGTACCTCTGGATCTGAGGTGCTTCTGGTAGCTCGCCACGGATATTCAGACAAACGAATAGATTTGAAGTTTAAGATCAATTAAACTGATCACAAGATGATACCGACGCTCGATCCGGATTTGCTGAAGACCTTCGTCGCCGTGACCGAGGAAAGCAGTTTCTCGCGTGCGGCGCGGCGGGTCGGCCGAAGTCAATCGGCTGTGAGCATGCAGATGCAGCGATTGGAACAGGTTTTGGGTAAAGCACTGCTGCGGCGGGAGCCGCGATCGGTTCGGCTCACTCAGGCCGGCGAAGGCTTCCTCGTCTATGCCCGCCGGATCGTCAAACTGTCCGAAGAAGCCTGGGCCAGCATCGCCGAGCCGCAGGAGGCAGGGTCCGTCAGGCTCGGGGTGCCGGACGATTACGCCGTGATGCTGCTACCGCCGGTCTTGTCGCGCTTTGCTGCCGAACACCCCTCGATCGCCGTGGAATTGATCTGCGAACAGTCCACTTCGCTGATCGGCAAGCTTGAGGCTGGAAACATCGATCTTGCGCTGGTGACCCGAAGACCTTCCCAGGCATTGGAAGTGCTGCGCCGCGAACGCCTCGTCTGGGTCGCCTCGCCGCTGCACGCCCCTTGGGAGAACGACCCTCTGCCGATCGCCTTGTACGAGCCGGGATGCACTGCCCGCGACAATGTTCTCGCATCCCTGAGCGATACCGGGCGCGCCTATCGCTGCCTTTATTCCAGCCCGAGCCTTGTCGGGTTGACCGCCGTCGTGCGGGCCGGCTTGGCCGTGGCGGCCCTCGCGGAATGCGGCCTACCGCCTGGCCTGCGCATCATCGGCCGCAAGGAGGGACTGCCGCCCCTGCGCGATCTGGAAATCGGCTTGATGCGCAGCCCCTTGACCGCGTCATCCAGCGCGGTCAACCGGCTCGACGAATTCCTCCGCCAGGGAGTGATCGGCTCGGCTTGAGGCCAAGCCCGGTCAGATGTGGATCGGCCGGCCTGCGACCGCGAGGGCTGCTTCCTTGACCGCCTCGTTCAAGGTCGGATGGGCATGGCTGGTCCGGGCGATGTCCTCGGCCGAGGCGCCGTATTCCATAGCCAGCGCCGCTTCAGCGATCATCGTGCCGGCATCCGGGCCGATGATATGCATGCCCAGCATCCGATCGGTCGTGGCATCCGCCAGGATCTTGACGAAGCCATCCGTGTCGCCGTTGGCGCGCGCCCGACCGTTCGCGGTGAACGGGAACTTGCCGATCTTATAGGCGATACCGGCGGATTTCAGCTCTTCCTCGGTGCGGCCGACCGAGGCGACTTCCGGCCAAGTGTAGATAACCGCCGGGATCGCGTCGTAATTGATGTGCGGCTTCTGGCCGGCCAACATCTCGGCGACGGTCATGCCCTCCTCCTCGGCCTTGTGGGCCAGCATCGGGCCGGCGATCACATCGCCGATCGCGTAGATGCCCGGCACATTGGTCTGGAAGTGGCCGTCGACCTTGATCCGCTTTTTCTCGTCGAGCGCCACGCCGACCGTCTCGAGGCCGAGACCATCCGTGAATGGGCGACGACCGATCGCGACCAGCACGACATCGGCCTTCAACTCCTCCTGAGCGCCGCCGGCCGCCGGTTCGAGCGTCAGCGTGACGCCGCCCTTGGCCTGCTTGGCGGCGACCACCTTGGTCGACAGCTTGAAGGTGAAGCCGGATTTTTGCAGCAGGCGCTGCAGCGCCTTGCCGACCTCGCCATCCATGGTCGGCGTGATCCGGTCGAGGAATTCGACAACCGTGACCTCCGCCCCCAACCGGCGCCAGACCGACCCCAATTCGAGACCGATATACCCGCCGCCAACCACGACGAAATGCTTCGGCACCTTGGCGAGAGCCAAAGCGCCGGTCGACGAGACGATCTGCTTTTCGTCAACCGCGACACCGGGTAGCGCCACCACATCCGAGCCGGTGGCGATGATGATCGATTTCGCCGCGATCTCCGGCCCACCCTCGACCGCGATGCGGCCGGGTGCCGAGATCCGGCCTGCACCCTTGATCCAGGTGACCTTGTTCTTCTTGAACAAGAACTCGATACCCTTGGTGTTGTCGGCGACGACCTTATCCTTGCGGGTCATCATCGTCGGAAGATCGAGCCCGACCCCCGACACCTTGACGCCATGGGCCGCCAGCGCATGTCCCGCTTCCTCGAATTTCTCCGAGGATTGCAGCAGCGCCTTGGACGGGATGCACCCGACATTGAGGCAGGTGCCGCCCAGGCGTTCGCCCTTTTCCACGCAGGCCACGGTCATGCCCAGTTGCGCCGCCCGGATCGCCGCGACATAGCCGCCGGGGCCACCGCCGATGACGACCACATCGTAGCTTGAGGAATTACCGTCGCTCATGAAAAGGGTCTTCCTGGATCTATGCGAAAGCTGAAGGGTACGGGGAGTTGGCTTCGGCGGTCACATGTCGAGCAGCAGGCGCTGCGGATCCTCGATGCATTCCTTGACACGCACCAGGAAAGTCACCGCCTCGCGGCCGTCGATCACCCGATGGTCGTAGCTCAGCGCCAGATACATCATCGGCCGCACTTCGACCTTGTCGCCGATCGCCATCGGCCGCTTCTGGGTCTTATGCATGCCGAGGATCGCCGATTGCGGCGGGTTGAGGATCGGCGTCGACATCAGCGAGCCGTAAACGCCGCCATTCGAGATCGTGAAGGTACCGCCGGACAGGTCCTCCATGGTCAACTTGCCGTCGCGCGCCTTGCGGCCGAACGCGCCGATCGCCTTCTCGACCTCGGCGAAGCTCAGCGCGTCGACGTCGCGCACGACCGGCACGACCAGACCTTGCTCGGTGCCAACCGCGACGCCGATGTCGTAATGGTTCTTATAGATGAGATCGTCGCCGGAGATCTCGGCATTGACCGCCGGAATCTCCTTCAGCGCCACCAGGCATGCCTTCACGAAGAACGACATGAAGCCCAGCTTCACGCCGTGCTTTTTCTCGAAGCCATCCTTGTACTGCTCGCGCAGCGCCAGGATCGCTGTCATGTCCACCTCGTTGAAGGTGGTCAGCATGGCCGCGGTGTTCTGAGCTTCCTTCAACCGCTCCGCGATGCGCTTGCGCAGGCGCGTCATGCGCACGCGTTCCTCGCGCGGGCCGGTCTCGCGGGCGACGACCGGCGCCTGCGGCGCGGGCGCGGGCTTGCTCAGGGCCGCCAGCACATCACCCTTGGTCAGCCGGCCATCCTTGCCCGTGGCGGCGATACCGGCGGGATCAATCCCGTTTTCCGCGACCAGCTTGCGCGCCGCCGGACCGGATTTCTCCAGCGCGGCCGACGCGGTGATCGGCGCGGGGGCCGCTGTCGGAACGGGTGCGGGCGCCGGGGCAGCGGCCGGGGCGCTCGCCGGCTTGGCGGCGGGTTGAGCCCCGCCCTCGCCGATCATGCCCAGCAAACCGCCGACAACCACATTGGCGCCTTCATCGGCGGCGATCTGGGAGATCGTGCCGGACACCGGCGACGGGACCTCCAGGGTCACCTTGTCGGTTTCCAGCTCGACCAGCGGATCATCGATCGCCACCGTGTCGCCAACCTTCCGCAGCCATTTGGCCACGGTTGCCTCGGTGACCGATTCGCCCAGAGTCGGCACTCTGATTTCCGTCGCCATCGCTTGATCCTGTTCTGCTCTCGTCAGCTATCGGAAGGGCCGGCCTAGATATCAGCCTGCCCGGGTGAGGGGTGGACCGGCACGAAGGGCCGGCACCGAATGACCTGAGAAAATCCCCGCCGAAACGGAGCTTCCCCAGCGCTTTAAGAACGATCAGCCGACCGTCAATGCCCGATCGATCAGGTCGGCCTGTTCCTTGATGTGCCGCTTCATGCTGCCCGTCGCGGTCGCCGCCGCCTCGGCGCGACCGACATAGGCCGGCCGCTTCGCCGCGCCGTCCAGTTGGGTCAGCAGCGCCTCGATCCGGTGATCGACGAAGTTCCAGGCGCCCATGTTCTGCGGCTCTTCCTGGCACCAGACGATCTCGGCCTTGGTGTAGCGCTTCAGCTCCTTGGACAGGGCATTGAACGGGAACGGGTAGAGTTGCTCGACACGGACGAGCGCCACATCATTGATCTTGCGCTCGGTCCGTGCGGCCAGCAGCTCGTAATAGAGCTTGCCGGTGCACAACACGACACGCTTCACCTTGCCATCGGCGACCAGTTTCTGTGTCTCGCCAAAGACGCGGTGGAACGACGTATTCGGCCCCATCTCGTCGAGGTTGGACAGCTTCGCCCGCAACAGCGATTTCGGCGACATGATGATCAGCGGCTTGCGGAAGTTGCGATGCACCTGGCGACGCAGCACATGGAAGTAGTTGGCCGGCGTCGAGATGTTGCAGACCTGGATGTTGTCCTCGCCGCAGAGCTGCAGATACCGCTCCAGCCTCGCCGAGGAATGCTCCGGTCCCTGGCCCTCATAGCCATGGGGCAGCAGCATGACGAGGCCGGACATGCGCAGCCACTTCGCCTCGCCCGCCACCAGGAACTGATCGATGATCACCTGGGCGCCATTCGCGAAATCGCCGAACTGCGCCTCCCACAGCACCAACGCCTTGGGCTCGGCCAGGGAATAGCCATAGTCGAAACCCAGCACCGCCGCTTCGGAGAGTGGGCTGTCGACGATCTCCACCAGCGCCTGGTTGTCCGCGACGTGGTTCAGCGGAATGTAGCGCTCCTCGGTCTTCTGATCGACGAGCACCGCATGACGGTGGGAGAAGGTGCCACGGCCGCAATCCTGGCCGGACAGACGCACGAACACGCCTTCCGCCGCCAGCGTGCCGAACGCAAGCGCCTCGCCGGTGCCCCAATCGAAGCCGGTGCCGCTATCGAACATCTTCTGCTTTTCGGCCAATTGCCGAACGATTTTCGAATTGGCGTTGAATTCGGCCGGCACGCTGGTGATCGCCTTGCCGACCTGCTTCAGCAACTCGGTCGATGCCGCGGTATTACCCTTGCGGTCATCATTGGTGGCAACCTCGAAGCCGCTCCAAGCACCTTCCAACCAATCCGCCTTGTTTGGGCGATAGCTGTCCGCCGCCTTGAACTCGCTTTCCATGCGGGCGAGGAAATCCTTGGTAACCTGCTCGGTCTCCGCCTCGGTCATGACGCCTTCTTCGACCAAGCGGCGGGCATAGAGCTGCCGCGTGGTCGGAAGCGTCGCGATGGTGCGGTACATCAGCGGCTGGGTGAACGCCGGCTCGTCGGTCTCGTTATGACCGTGCCGACGATAGCAGAACATATCCAGCACCACGTCTTTCTTGAAGCGCTGCCGAAACTCCATGGCGATGCGCGACACGTGCAGGGTCGCTTCCGGATCGTCGCCGTTCACATGGAAGATAGGTGCCTGGATCATCTTGGCGACATCGGATGGGTATGGCCCGGAGCGGGCATAGACCGGGCTGGTGGTAAAGCCGATCTGATTGTTGACGATGACGTGGATGGTGCCGCCGACCAGATAGCCCTTCAACTCGGACATATCGAGCGTCTCGGCGACCAGGCCCTGGCCCGCCATCGCCGCGTCGCCGTGCAGCAGCAGGCCGACCACCTGATCGCGCGCGGGAATGTCGTTGCGCTGGCGCTGCTTCGCGCGCACCCGGCCGAGCACCACCGGATTGACCGCCTCGAGATGCGATGGGTTGGCGTTCAGCGTCAGATGCAGCACATGATCGCCGAATTGCCGATCGGTCGAAGTGCCCAGATGGTATTTGACGTCACCCGAGCCCTGGACATCCGAGGGATTGGCCGGATTGCCCTGGAACTCGGAGAAGATCGCCGAGAAGGGCTTGCCCATCACATTCGCCAGAATGTTGAGCCGGCCGCGATGCGCCACGCCGATGACGAATTCCTTCACGCCCAGTTCGGCGCCGCGGGTCATGATCGCTTCGAGCGACGGGATCAGCGTCTCGCCGCCTTCCAGGCCGAACCGCTTTGTGCCGGTGAACCGCTTGTCGAGGAACCGCTCAAAGCTTTCCGCGGCGGTCAGGCGCTGCAGGATATCCTTCTTGTCCGGGGCGGTGAAACCGCCCTGGCCACGGCTGCCTTCGATACGTTCCTGGATCCACGCCTTCTGCACGGGATCCTGGATATGCATGTATTCGACGCCGATCTTGCCGCAATAGGTCTCGCGCAGCACCCCGACGATCTGACGGATCGACGCCGTTTCCAGACCCAGGACGCCATCGATGAAGATCGGACGATCCATGTCGGCTTCCTCGAAGCCATAGGTCGCCGGGTTGAGTTCCGTATGCTCCGCCGGCTTCTGCAGCCCGAGCGGGTCGAGATTGGCGCGGAGATGACCGCGCACCCGGTACGAGCGGATCAGCATCAGCGCACGGATCGAGTCCGTGGTCGCCTTGCGAATATCGGCGACGGCCCCCGGCATCTCGGCCGCCGCGGCGCCGTTCTTCGCCGGTTTCTTGCCAGCACCGTTGGGAGCGGGCTCCATCGTGCCGATCACTTTGGTCTGCGTGCGCGACCAGGCCGGCCCCTTGAGATCGGCCAGCACCGCGGGGGCATCATCCGCGAGATCGGCGAAAAAGCTCCGCCAACTGGCATCGACGGTCGAGGGGTTGTCCAGATACTGGGCATAAAGCTCGGCGATGAAGGCCGAGTTGCTACCGTAAAGGAACGAGGCTTGGTCGCTGACTGACATTGTCGGGGTTGACGACATCCTTTTAGGGATGCCGTCCTCTGGTTCGGGGTGAACTAAACATATGGGGAAAGAGATCGCCCCCAGCCATGATGCCGGCGCGCATCTGAATTAACCCTTTATGGCAGCGAGCATGGTGGTGCCAAGGCTCGCCGGGCTGTCTGCCACGGTGATGCCGGCACGACGCATCGCCTCCATCTTATCTTCCGCGCCGCCCTTGCCGCCGGAAATGATGGCGCCGGCATGGCCCATGCGGCGGCCGGGAGGTGCCGTGACGCCGGCGATGAAGCCGACCACCGGTTTCTTCACCTTATGGGCAGCCAGGAAGGCCGCGCCCTCCTCCTCATCGCTGCCGCCGATCTCGCCGATCATGATGATGCCCTGGGTCTCGTCATCTTCCAGGAACATGCCCAGCGCATCGATGAAGTTCGTGCCGTTGACCGGGTCGCCGCCGATGCCGATGCAGGTCGTCTGGCCGAGACCGACGGCGGAGGTCTGGGCGACCGCCTCATAGGTCAGCGTACCGGAGCGTGAGACGATGCCGATCTTGCCCCGACGATGGATATGACCGGGCATGATGCCGATCTTGCACTCGCCGGGGGTGATGACTCCCGGGCAGTTCGGGCCGATCAGCCGCGACTTCGTGCCGGTCAAGCCGCGCTTCACGCGGACCATGTCCAGCACCGGGATGCCTTCGGTGATGCAGACGATCAGCGGCACCCCGGCATCGACCGCCTCGAGGATCGCATCGGCCGCGAACGGCGGCGGCACATAGATCACCGAGGCATCGGCACCGGTCTTCCTCACCGCCTCGTGCACCGTGTTGAACACCGGTAGGTCGAGATGGGTGGTCCCCCCTTTGCCCGGCGTCACACCGCCGACCATCTTGGTGCCATAGGCCAGCGCCTGCTCGGAATGGAACGTGCCTTGGGCGCCGGTGAAGCCCTGGCAGATAACCTTGGTATCGGAATGGACCAGAACGGCCATTATGCGGCCTCCTTCACGGCTTTGACGACCTTCTGGGCCGCATCGGCCAGATTGTCGCCGGAGAGGATGGGGAGGCCCGATTCGGCCAGGATTTTCTTGCCGAGCTCGACATTGGTGCCTTCGAGGCGCACCACCAGTGGGACGTGCAGGCTGACCTCGCGGGCCGCCGCCACGACGCCTTCGGCGATCACGTCGCAGCGCATGATGCCGCCGAAGATATTGACCAGGATGCCTTCGACGTTCGGATCGCTGAGGATCAGCTTGAACGCCGTCGTCACCCGCTCCCGCGTGGCGCCGCCGCCGACATCGAGGAAGTTGGCCGGCAACCCGCCGTAAAGCTTGATGATGTCCATGGTCGCCATGGCAAGGCCGGCGCCGTTCACCATGCAGCCGATATTGCCGTCGAGCTTCACGTAGTTCAGCCCGTGCTTGCCGGCTTCAAGCTCGGTCGGGTCTTCCTCGTCCTCGTCGCGCAGCGCCTCGACATCCTTGTGCCGGAACAGCGCGTTGTCGTCGAAATTGACCTTGGCATCGAGGCAGATGATGTCGCCGGAGCCGGTCACGACCAGGGGGTTGATTTCGACGATCGCACAATCGAGATCGGTGAACGCCGTCCCCAGCGCCATGATGAACTTGGTGGCGGTGGCGACCTGCTTGCCTTCGAGGCCGAGGCCGAAGGCGATTTCGCGCGCGTGGAACGCCTGCAGTCCCGTGGCCGGATCGATCGCCACGCGCAGGATCTTCTCCGGCGTATGGGCCGCCACTTCCTCGATCTCCATGCCGCCTTCGGTCGAGCCCATCAGCGTCACCCGACCGGTCGCCCGATCGACCAGCATGCCGAGATAAAGCTCGCGCTTGATATCGCAGCCTTCCTCGATGTAAACGCGCTTCACTTCTTTGCCGGCCGGGCCGGTCTGGTGCGTCACCAGCGTCATGCCCAGCATCTTTTCGGTCGCCGCCTTGACGTCGTCGATCGACTTCACGACCTTGACGCCACCCGCCTTGCCGCGGCCGCCGGCGTGGATCTGGGCCTTCACCACCCAGACCGTGCCGCCCAACTCGCCGGCGGCCTTGGCGGCCTCATCGGCGGTATAGGCGACGGCGCCGCGCGGCACCTTCACCCCGTATTTGGACAGCAACGCCTTCGCTTGGTATTCGTGGATGTTCATCGACGACCTCTCAATCCGCGCTAAGCGTCATTACGGATGTGCTGTTCGAACGAGCGGCCACGGGAGTGGCCAGATACCGGGAGTGGTCAGACATCGGGGCGATCAGACCTGGCCTTCGGCTTCCAACTTCTTCACGACCTCGACCAAGGTTTTGACGGCCCCGACCGATTTGTCGAACATCGCCTTTTCCTCGGCATCGAAGTTGATCTCGACGATCCGCTCGACACCGCCGGCGCCGATCACCACGGGCACGCCGACATAGAGATCCTTGATGCCGTACTGACCGGTCAGCCAGGCGGCGCAGGGCAGCACCCGCTTCTTGTCCTTGAGATAGGATTCGGCCATCTGGATCGCCGAGGCCGCCGGCGCGTAGAACGCCGACCCGGTCTTCAGCAACCCGACGATCTCGGCACCGCCGTCGCGGGTCCGCTGGATGATCTTGTCGAGACGCTCCTGCGTGGTCCAGCCCATCTTGACCAGGTCGGGCACCGGAATGCCGGCGACGGCCGTATAGCGCGCCAGCGGCACCATGGTATCGCCATGGCCGCCCAGCACGAAGCCGGTGACGTCCTCGACCGAGACCTTGAACTCCTCGGCCAGGAAATAACGGAACCGCGCGCTGTCCAGCACGCCGGCCATGCCGACCACCATGTGTGGCGGCAGGCCCGATGCCTCGCGCAGCACCCAGACCATCACGTCGAGCGGGTTGGTGATGACGATGACGAAGGCGTTCGGGCAGTATTTCTTGAGGTTCTCGCCGACCGACTTCATCACCTTGGTATTGATGCCGATGAGATCGTCGCGGCTCATGCCCGGCTTACGCGGCACGCCGGCGGTAACGATCACCACATCCGCATCCGCGATCGCGGCGTAATCGCTGGCGCCGGTCAACGAAGCGTCAAAATCCTCGACCGGCGAGGATTGCGCCAGATCCAGCGCCTTGCCTTGCGGCACGCCGTCGGCGATGTCGAACAAAACGATGTCGCCCAGGTCTTTCAGGCCGGCGAGCAGCGCCAACGTGCCGCCGATCTGGCCGGCGCCCACCAATGCGATCTTTTTGCGTGCCATGGAGTATCGTCCCGTTCGGTTGCCCCGGGCCCATGCGATCGGCCCAGGGTGGAGGGGGGCAGGGTCTGAACACCCGATGAGTCTATACACTCGATCAGGCGTGCGAACCCTGGTCTAACCGCCAGCGGAAATCCCGTCTGGCGCGGGTCTTAGCGCGAAAACGCGAGAGCAGCAAGACTTGGCCGGCCAGTTCGCGGGCGCCGTCCAGCGAACGCATGGCAGGCAGATTCCGGACGCATGGTTAAACCCGACGCCGCCCCCTGATATGGTCACGCCGATCGCGCCGTGTTCAAGTATTCGATCGACTGCATTTCGAGCAGCCGTGAGACGGTCCGCTGAAACTCGAACGAGCCGTCGCCCTCGGGATAGAGCCGGTCGGCCGGGGCCGCCGCCGAGACGACCAGCCGAACCTTGGCCTCGTAGAGCGTGTCGATCAGCGTGTTGAAGCGCTGGGCAGCGTTGCGGTCCTCCGGCCCCATGATCGGCAGGCCGCTGATCAGGATCGTGTCATAGGTTGCCGCGAGCGCTAGGTAATCGGCCGGACCGAGCGGCTGGCGACAGAGGCCGTCGAAGCTGAACCAGGCCACCCCCTTGGCCTGGCGGGGTACCGGGACCTGTCGCGCCTTGACCGTCAGCGTCGCCTTCTCACCCGGGGCGTCGTCGGTCAATTCGGCGAAGGTCTGCGCCAGGGACGCCGCCGCCGCCGCGTCGTCCGGGCTGTAATACACCGGCCGGCCGAGCAGCCTCGCGCGGCGGTAGTCGCGGCCGTTTTCCAGCTCGAACACATCGAGATGCTGTTTCAGCAGCGCGATGAACGGCAGGAAGCGCTCGCGCTGTAGGCCGTCCTTGTACAATTCGTCGGGCGCCCGGTTCGAGGTCGCGACCACCACCACGCCCGCCGCGAACAGGGCCTCGAACAAGCGGCCGAGGATCATGGCATCGGCGATGTTGGTAACCTGGAACTCGTCGAAGCACAGCAAGGTGGTGCGCGCCGCGATGTCGCGAGCCAGCAGCTGGATCGGCTCGCCGGCCGCCTCGGCGTTCAAAATATGGATGGCATCGTGCACCTCCTGCATGAAGGCATGGAAATGCACGCGGCGCTTCGCCCCGACCGTCGAAGTGGCGAAGAACAGATCCATCAGCATGGATTTGCCGCGCCCGACCCCGCCGAACATGTAGAGACCTTGCGGCGGTCTGACGCCGCTGACGAGGCCCAGCCGAGCGCGCCAGCCCCGCTCGGTCGCCGGCGGCCGATAGCCCTGCAGCACGCGGTGCAGAATCTGCAGCTTCTCGACAGCCAATTCCTGCATGGGATCGGGCTTGAGGTCGCCCGCGGCCCGACGCGCCCGATAGACCGCGAGCGGTGTCGCGGGTGCGCTTGCCGGCCCGGCATCGGCGGCAACGGCGGTCGTCCACTCAGGAAACAGGCGCATGATCAGAAGAGAACATGGGTTGCGGGGATTGAGGGCGGGGAGGCTCTGGGACGGGGAAGGCGGGACCGTCGATACTCCCTCGGCTACCGCATTGCAAAAACATTTGCCTCGCGACCAGGCCATCCGCCGCCCGCAATGCTGCCCAACGCCGCGATGGACTTGGCCGGCCCCTGGTGTCCGCGGTAGAAATCCTGCGACGATGCCGCGCCCGACCTTTGCGCGTGGACACATGACCGAACCCGGATGGAACCCGATGGGCCTTTTAGACCTCGCCAAGTTTGACGCGACCCCGTTGACCACCACGCCGTTCCCCCATCTGATCGTCCCCGGCTTTCTGAAGCCGGCGGCGCTGCCCGAGGTGATGAGCGACTATCCGGAGATCGCCAAACCCGGCAGCTTTCCGACCAGCGAGTTGACCTATGGTCCCCGCTTCGAGACGCTGCTCGACGAATTGGAAGGGCCGGCGATGCGCGCCCATTTCGCGGCGAAGTTCGACATCGACCTCACCGACCGGCCGACCATGGTGACGGTCCGCGGCCGGGCCCGCGCCAAGGATGGCCGGATCCACAATGACAGCCGGACCAAGCTCATCACCGTGCTGATCTACATGAACGGCAAATGGGAGTCCGATGGCGGAAGGTTGCGGCTGCTGCGCTCCGCAGAAAGCCTGGACGATGTGGTCGCCGAGGTGCCGCCCGATGAGGGCACGCTGGTGGCGTTCCAGGTGACCGACCATTCCTGGCACGGCCATGCGAGCTTCGATGGCCCGCGCCGGGTCATCCAACTCAACTGGGTAACCGATGACGACGTCGTGCGCCACGAACAATCCCGCCACCGCCTGACCGCGAAGCTGAAGCGGCTCAACCCGTTCGCGTAACACCCGGTTTCCCGGCCTGATTTCCCCCGCCTGATTCCCCTCACCCGATTTCCCAAGAGGCGGAGTCCGGGTTAGACTGACGCATGATCAATCCCGCCGATCCGCCCGACTCCGCCTCCAAGCCCGACCCCACGGCTCCGCAGATCTTTCAGCAGGCGATCACCGACCATCAGGCCGGCCGCCTACAGGAGGCCGATGCGGGATATCGGCGGGTCTTGACGACGCATCCGAACCACGCGGACTGCCTGCATCTGCTGGGCCTGATCGCCTTCCAACTCGGCCGCTGCGAGGTCGCTGTCGACTACATCACCCAGGCCATCCGGGTGCGCCCGAGCGTACCCGACTACCATGGCAATCTGGGTGGCGCGCTATCGGCGCTGGGCCGCCTCGACGAGGCGGAGGCCGCCTATCGCGCCGCCCTTCGACTGGCGCCGGACAGTCCAGACGCGCACTACAATCTGGGCATAGTGCAGCAGAAGCTCGGCCGCCCGGCGGCGGCGGAGGCCTGTTATCGCGCCTGCGTGCTGGCAAAGCCCGATCACCCGGGCGCTCATAACAATCTCGGCAATATCCTGCACGACCAAGGACGGTTCAGCGAGGCAGAGGCGAGCTATCGGGCGACCCTTTATCTGCAACCGGATTATCCGGAGGGGCACAACAACCTCGGCAACACGCTGCAGGCGCAGGATCGCCTGGACGAGGCGGAGGCGGCCTATCGTACGGCCCTGCGGCTGAAGCCGGATTTCCCCGAGGCGCGGAACAATCTCGGCAATGTGCTGCTGCATCACGGATCGGCGGCCGAGGCGGAAGCATGCTATCGCGCCGCCATCGGATTGCGGCCCGATTATGCCGAGGCCTACAACAATCTGGGTAATACGATGCGCCATGGCGGCCGGCTGGCCGAGGCGGAGGAATGCTATCGCACCGCCCTGCGCCTGAAGCCGGATTTCCCGCAGGCGCAAGACAATCTGGGCATCACGTTGCAAGCGCAGGGCCGGCCGCAGGATGCCTTGGCCTACCACCTCGCGGCCCTCGCGCTGAAGCCGGACCTGCCGGAAGGCCATAGCAATCTCGGCAATGTGCTGCAGGGTCTGGGGCGGCTCGGCGAAGCGGAGGCGGCCTACCGCGAGTCGCTCCGCCTGAAGCCGAATTATCCGGAGGCCCACAACAATCTCGGTACCGTGCTGCAGGCGCTGGGCCGGCGCGATGACGCGGCGTCCTGCTATCGCGCGGCGCTCGCCCTACGGCCGGATTTCGCCGAGCCTCGCCATAACCTCGGCATGCTGCTTCTACTGACCGGGCAGCTTGACGAAGGGTGGCGGGAATACGAGGCGCGCTGGCGGGTCAAGGCTGCGGGATTCCCGCGTGAGCGCGGCATGGCTCAGCCGCGCTGGGCTGGTGAGAACCCGGCTGGGCGCGTCATCCTGCTCCATCACGAGCAGGGTTTCGGCGATACGCTGCAATTCTGCCGCTACGCTCCCCTGCTGGCCGCGGCCGGAGCAAGGGTCGTGCTGGAGGTGCCGAGGAACCTCACCCGCCTGATGGCCAGCCTGCCCGGCATCGCCGAGATCGTGGCGGCGGGCGACCCGCTGCCCGACTTCGACCTGCATTGCCCACTGATGAGCCTGCCCGGCCTCTTCGGCACGACGATCGAGACCATTCCGGCGCCGATGCCGTATCTAGCCCCAGTACCGGGATCGATAGCGGTATGGCGCGATCGGCTGGCAACCCTCCCCGGCCTGCGGGTCGGGCTCGTCTGGGCGGGCAATCGCGGGGACCGCCCCTCCGAGCAAGCCCTTGATCGCCGCCGCTCCCTGGTACGGGAGCAACTGGCACCGCTCGGTGTCGTCGAGGGTGTGAGCTTCGTCTCGCTGCAGATAGGTGGGACGGATGGTCAAGCACCCCCCGCCGGCCTGGTCATGCATGATTGGACCGGCGAGCTGAACGACTTCTCGGATACCGCGGCCCTGGTCGAGGGGCTCGATCTGGTGATCAGCGTCGACACGGCGATGGCACATCTCGTCGGCGCCTTGGCCAAGCCGGTCTGGCTACTGAACCGCTACGATACCTGCTGGCGCTGGCTGCTGGACCGCGACGACAGCCCCTGGTACCCGACCCTGCGCCAGTTCCGGCAACCCGCGCCGGGCGATTGGGACAGCGTGCTGGCCGCGGTGACGGGTGCCTTGGGGCAGGCCGTGGCAGGCCAACGGAGCCTACCGCAGGCGTAGGCCCTTTAACCGGCAGCCAACACCGGCCGGCGCGCGCGCCAGGCCGTCGCCTTTTCATAGGCGTCACCGGCGCGCAGCACGGTGGCTTCGTCGAAGGGACGGCCGACGATCTGCAGCCCGAGCGGCAGGTCGCCATCGCCGAAGCCGCAGCACACGGTCAGCGCCGGCAGGCCGGTGATGTTGAACGGCATGGTGAACGAGGGCCGGTCGGCCGGCGCGAATTTCGGCACCTGATCGATCCGCGGCGCGGGGCCCGGCGCCGCGGCCGTGATCACCAGATCGAAACCGGTCGTCGCCGCGGTGTATTCGGCGATGAGCTGCCGGCGCCGGCGCATCGCTTGGATGTAATCGGCGGCCGAGAGGGCGGCGGCCTGCACCATGCGGTCGCGGAAGATCTCGCCGAAATCGGTGAAGCGGGTTTTGAGGTTCGCCTCATGCACCGCATAGGCCTCGGCGATCATGATGATATAGCCGCAGGCGGCATAATCGTTGAGCGGCGACAGGGTCACCTCGCCCAAGCTGGCACCCAGCCCGCGAAACACGTCGAGGGCGGCATCGATCGCGGTGAGGCTGTCGGGGCTGACCTTGTTGTCGGCCTCGAAGAAATGCCGGATGACACCGATGCGCAACCCGCGCAGATCGCCGGTGAGCCCCGCCCGGTAATCCGGGATCGGCACCGAGACACTCGCCGGATCTTCCGGGTCGTGGCCGGCCAGCGCCTGCAGCAGGAGCGCGCAATCCTCGGTCGTCCAGGCCATCGGGCCGACATGATCGAGCGACTGGGCCAGCGGCAGGACGCCGAAGCGGCTGATCAGACCATAGGTCGGCTTGAGGCCGGCAAGGCCGGTCAGCGCCGCCGGACCACGGATCGACCCGCCGGTGTCGGAGCCGGTGCCGCCCAGGATCAAACCGGCGGCGACCGCGGCGGCGGTGCCGCTGCTGGAGCCCGCCGTGAAGTGATCGGTGTTCCACGGATTGCGCGCCGGCGGCCAGGGCAGATCGAAGGACGGCCCGCCAAAGGCGAATTCATGGGTGGTAAGCTTGCCGAGCGAGATCGCCCCCGCGGCGCTCAGCCGGGCTACCGAGGTCGCGTCGCGCGTCGGTACCCGGTCGATCAGCACACGCGAATTCCCCGTGGTGGCGACCCCGGCGGTATCGAAGATGTCCTTGAGGCCGATCGGAATACCGTGCAGCGGCCCGCGATACGTGCCGGCCGAGATCTCCGCCTCGGCCATGCGGGCGGCGGCCAGCGCCGCCTCGGGCACGGTCAGTAGGAAACTGTGCAACCGGTCATCCAAGGCCGCGATGCGGTCGAGTCGGCTCCGCACCAACTCGACCGGCGACAGCTCGCGGCGTTCGATGAGGTGCGCCGCCTCGGCGAGGGTGAGATAGTCGGGAATAGAAGCCATGGCTAACGCTTCACGCCGAAGGTGACGGCCGGTTCGTCCGCGTAGCCCTGGCCGGCGCGTACCCGCCGGCGCAGCTCCTCCAGAATCGGCCATGCCGCCAGGATCTCCGCCTGTTCCGGCGCCGGCACGGTAAGTCCGGCCCGCGCGAGAGTTGCTGATAATTCCTGCTGGGCCTTCGCTTCAGACATCGTCATCTCCGCTATCGTCATGTCGTCGGCAGCATGCCATGAAATTCGGTGGGCTGGGCGAGTGGCAAATAAACCTTCATAGATCGGCTTCATTCCCGGGGAACCGATGCGCTAAGTTGCCCCCGATCCGCAAGACCAGAAGAGGAGAAACCGTCATGGACGTCCGCGCCGCCGTCGCCTACGAGCCAGGCAAGCCGCTCGTCGTCGAGACCGTCCAGCTGGATGGCCCGCGCGAAGGCGAGGTGCTGATCGAGATCAAGGCGACCGGCCTGTGCCATACGGATGCCTATACCCTGTCCGGCCGAGATCCGGAGGGGCTGTTCCCCGCGATCCTGGGCCATGAGGGTGCCGGCGTGGTGGTCGAGGTCGGGCCGGGGGTGCGGAGCCTAAAGGTCGGCGATCACGTCATCCCGCTCTACACCCCGGAATGCCGGGAATGCGACTATTGCCTCAGCCAGAAAACCAATCTCTGCCAGGCAATCCGCACCACCCAGGGCAAGGGCCTGATGCCCGACGGCACCAGCCGATTCCGGCGCGGCAAAACCGTGCTGCACCACTATATGGGCACCTCGACCTTCGCCAATTTCACGGTCCTGCCGGAGATCGCCGTCGCCAAGATCCGCCCGGACGCGCCGTTCGACGTTGTGTGTTACATCGGCTGCGGCGTCACCACGGGGATCGGTGCCGTGATCAACACCGCGCGGGTCCGGCCCGGCGACAAGGTGGTGGTGTTCGGGCTGGGCGGCATCGGCCTCAATGTGGTGCAGGGCGCGCGCCTCGCCGGGGCGTCGATGATCGTCGGCGTCGATCTGAACCCCGCCCGCAAGGAACTCGCCGAGCGGTTCGGCCTCACGCATTTCGTCAATCCGAGCGAGATGCCCGAGGCCGAACTGGTTCCGTATCTGGTCAATCTCACGGGGGGCGGCGCCGATTACAGCTTCGAATGCGTCGGCAACGTCAAGCTGATGCGTCAGGCGCTGGAGTGCTGTCACAAGGGCTGGGGCGAAAGCATCATCGTCGGCGTCGCCGGTGCGGGCGAGGAGATCGCCACAAGGCCATTCCAGCTGGTCACCGGCCGGGTCTGGCGCGGCACCGCCTTTGGCGGCGCGCGCGGCCGGACCGATGTGCCGAAGATCGTCGACTGGTACATGGACGGCAAGATCGAAATCGACCCGCTGATCACCCACCGCCTGTCGCTCGACGAGATCAACAAGGGGTTCGATCTGATGCATCACGGGGAATCGATCCGGGGCGTGGTGGTTTATTAAGACCTCGTTGCCTGGAAACTATTCAACGCTGACTGGCACGTCGATATGCTGCGCGTCCTGCCATCGGCCGGAAGGGGATGAAGGTGCAGATCGCAATTACCGGCGGATCCGGACGCCTCGGGCGCCATGTCGTGCATGCCCTCGCAGCCCACCGGCCGCGCGTGCTCGATCTGGCCCCGCCCGCCGATCCGTCTGCCGAGTTCCACCCGGCCGACCTGCTCGACCTCGGCGTGCTCACCGCGGCGCTGCGGGGGATCGAGGTGGTCGTGCATCTCGGCGGCATCGACCGTTCGGTGGCGACCGACGACGCCGCCACGATGCAGGTCAATGCCCTCGGTACCTGGAACCTGTTCGAGGCCAGTCGCCTCGCCGGGGTCCGCCGGGTGGTCCACTGCTCGAGCAGTTCGGTCACCGGCATCGACCAGTCCAACCCGACCATGCCACCGCACTATCTTCCGCTCGACGAGGCGCAGGAGGCGCGTCCCACCGACGCCTACGGGCTCAGCAAGCTCTGCGGCGAGCGGATCGCCGAGGCCTATGCCAGGCGCGGCCTCGAGGTGTTGGTTCTGCGCCCGTGTTTCGTCGCCTTCCCGGAGCTGGTGGATTTCATGGCCGGCCGGGCCGGACCCGCCGAGCGGGCGGAACCGATGCCGTATCTGCGCGCCTATGTCGGGCCGGAGGACTGCGCGCAGGCCTTCGCCGCCGCCGCGGCATTGCCGGACTACACCGGGTACGAGACGTTCTTCCTGGCCGCCGACGACGCCTTCGCCGACCAGCCGACCGTCGCGCGCCTGGAAGCGCTGTACGGCGCGCGCATCCCGGTGCGCGAACCGGCGCTATACGCCGCGGCACCGCAGGCCTCGCCGGTCAGCAACGCCCATGCGCGGTCGCGCCTGGGCTGGCGGCCGACCACGCGCTGGTCCGGCGGCGGCCTCGTCACCACGCCAAAGTAGGTATAACGAAGAGGGAGCGGGCGCTCCGAGAAAGCCCCCGCCCTATTCCGCCAGAAACCGCCGCGCACCCTCCGCCAGAACCTCGAATCCCAAAGCCAGATCGTCGCGCTTGGTGTCTTCCGACCAATGGTGGCTGATGCCGCCGATGGAGGGGACGAAGAGCATCGAGACCGGCATCTTGCGGGCGACGATCTGGCTGTCGTGGAGGGCGCCGCTGGGCATCGCCTGCCAGGCGCCGGGGCAGAGCGAGGTCGCGGCGTCGGTCAAGGCCTGCTGCATGGCCGGGTCGCAGAGCGCGGGCGCCGTATGGCTGATGGCTTCGAGCGTGGTGGAACAGCGCTCGCGCCGGTTGCTCTCCCGCACCACGGCCCTCAGGCACTCCTCCATCCGGGCCATGACCTCGACCGACAGGTCCCGGTACGAGAAAATGATCTCGGCCCGCCCCGGTATGATCGCCGGCGCATTGGGTTCGAGCACGAGGCGGCCGGTGGTCCAGACGCTGCGCTCGGCGCAGACCCGGGGGAATTCCGCATCGATCGCGGCGAGCAGGCGCACGGCCGTGAGACCGGCATCCTTGCGCTCCGCCATGGTGGTCCCGCCGGTATGATCCTGCTGCCCCGTGACGACGATGCGCCATTTCTGGACGGCGACGATGCCGGTCACCACGCCGATCCGCAATCCGGCGCTCTCGAGCTGCGTGCCCTGTTCGATATGGATCTCGAAGGCGCCCTTGTAGCGCCCCTCTTCCAATTGGCGACGCGGCAGACCGGCGAGACCCGCGGCCTGCAGCGCGTCCCGCAGCGGCGTGTCGTCATGGCGGTTGCGGGCGCGATCGATCTCGGCCTCGTCGAGGTCGCCGACCAGGCTCCGGCTCCCCAGGAAATCGCCGAAATGGCCTTCCTCATCCGCATAGGCGCAGACATCGACGGGCAGGCCGGCACGGGCCAAAGCCAAGGCCGCGACGACGCCGAGCACGCCATCCAGCCAGCCCGCATGGTTCTGGGTTTCCAGATGGCTGCCGGATAGGAGATGCGGTCCGGGGCCCTTGTGGCGGCCGAAGACATTGCCGATGCCATCGATGGAGGCGTCGAGACCGATCGTCTCCAGCTCCTGCACGAGCCATCGGCGGCTTTCCATGTCCTGCGGACTGAAGGTGGGGCGGTGCACCCCGGTCCGATAGGCGCCGATCTGGCGCAGCGTATCGAGATCCTGAAGAAAACGGGCGGTATCGATCTGCAAACGGGTTCTCCTGCGAGAGAGGTCAAGCTGGGGGTCGAAACGCCGCTCTTTTTCCCATCTTAACGAGCCTCGGCAGCGTGACCGTGGATCCCCGCTTTCGCGGGGATGACGATGGGGGAGTGGCGGGTAAGCGCGTTTTTGTCGAAAAACCTAAGCGGCGCAAGGGTTATTCGGCGCCATAGCCGAATGGGTCGTCGATCGACACGCAAGGTTCGGTGAACCATCGCGGGCCAGCATCGGTCAGATAAGCGATGTCCTCCAGCCGGACGCCGAACTCGCCATAGAGGCAGATCATCGGCTCGATCGAGAAGCACATGCCGGGCAGCAGCGGCTGCTTGTTGCCGCGCACGATATAGGCTTCCTC
>DATMGU010000036.1:0-20938 GCA_035555315.1 Allostellaceae bacterium | reverse complement strand
CCCTCCCCTACACTCCCGCATAGGTTTAGTGGGGGTGGTGGATGGTCGCGCGGATCCATACGGTCGCGTTTCAGGGGATCGAGGTGCTGCCGATCGAGGCGCAGGTGCAGATGTCGTCGGGTCTGCCGGCCTTCATCGTCGTGGGCTTGCCCGATAAGGCGGTGGCCGAAAGCCGGGAGCGGGTGCGGGCGGCGCTGACCGCGATCGGGCTGGGCCTGCCGCCCAAGCGGATCGTGGTCAATCTGGCACCGGCCGATGTGCTGAAGGAGGGGAGCCATTTCGACCTGGCCATCGCGGTCGGGCTGCTGGTCGCGATGGGCGTGCTGCCGGCGGATGAGATCGACGGCTATACGGTGCTGGGCGAACTGGCGCTGGATGGCTCGCTGACCGCGGTGGCCGGCGCCTTGCCGGCGGCGATGGGCGCGGCGGCGGCCGGGCGTGGGCTGATCTGCCCGGCGGATTGCGGCGGCGAGGCGGCCTGGGCCGGCGAGGTCGAGGTGCTGGCGCCGCGCAGCCTGCTGGCGCTGATCAACCATTTCAAGGGCACCCAGGTGCTGTCCGCCCCCGAGCCCCGGTTGGAGGAGCCGGCCGGCGCGCTGCCCGACCTCAAGGACGTCAAGGGGCAGGAAACCGCCAAGCGGGCGCTGGAGATCGCCGCGGCGGGCGGCCACAATTTGCTGATGATCGGACCGCCGGGCTCGGGCAAATCGATGCTGGCGGCACGGCTAGCCGGGCTGCTGCCGCCGCTCGACCCGACGGAGGCACTCGGTATTAGGTATCAAATGCACCTAGTAGATTCTAGGTAGAACCCGCCTTATTAATCAAAGGCTTAACGGTTCTTAGGTCAACGGCACTCTTGCCTGGAATTCGCTCGGGGAGGGGATAATTTGAGAGAGCGGAGGTCGTGAAACCCTGGGCGCTGGATAGTCGATTAAGTTGGCTCGTATTTAAGCCAAATATCTTTGTTCTAAACGCTAAAGCTAATTAGTATTAATAGAGTGAAAGTGTTCGTAAAACTGCACGACAGACTCTCGCTCGTCTTCTCTCAAGGATTCTGGCTTAGTCACGCGAACAGGGAGGCCAAGTCTATCTCGGCATATAACGGCCTCCCCGTCAGTAGTGTCTCTATCGAACACTAACGGTATTTGTTTGATGCGTGACCAGTATTCGTCAGGCTGCACAATAAGACTTATTCAGCGCCGCGCTTGCTATGAAAGCCGGTGGCCCAAAATCGTGAATATCTTCTTTGTGCGACTCGATTGAGAACACGTTGAAGCCGCTAGCCTCTAAGAAATCCTTTAAAGCACCGGTCAGTTTACCTTCAATTTCTTCTATTGACCGGCCGTGTACCACAAAGCCACTCAGATCGTGGCTTATAGCCATAAGAAGATCACTCTTCTTGTAGGATAGAACGGTGATCCTTACTTGTAGCTTTTCCATAGACAACCTCAGTACAAAATCTCTATAGACAAAAGCAAAAACCATGCCGGCAGTGCCTCTTGTCTTATAACACCCTATATGTAGCTATTTAGGGACATGAGTCAAATTACGAGAAGTGGACTAACCGTTGGTTAATTTCGCTTTTTTAACTATATAGGTCTCTCTCATATGCGGCTCGGAGCCGTAAGTGCCTATATATAGTGGATACTGACCGAGTCAGATCAAGAGGCATTCTAGTAGTGATATTTTTGCATACCAGACATGCATATATTTCTCATGCTTTTGCGTCGACTCGCTCCGAGACGACCGATCGGGGACATCCATTTGCGGCGATAATTGGATTTGGAAAGCCCTAGCTTAACCGCTGCCATAGCCACACTCTGCGAATTTGCCGAAGATAAGCTCCCATCCACAGAAGCATGGATAGGATAGCCGCATCCGCGAGCACGCCTTCGGCGATATTCCACCAACCGAGCCCAGCAAATATTTCAAATTGCTGATGTGCAGCATCGGATTCCGATGTAAGTCGGACGGTAAGACCTAATCCAACAAATACGAGTGTGGTGACCATGACGGCCGTACCGATGCTTCGGGCATTATTCAATAAAAAGGCGCCAAAACATGTCGCAAGAGCATATGTTGCGATTAGCGCAATAGTTGAGTAGGAAAGAAGATTAAGGAGATCAAAGGCTTTATCTCGACCATTCGACGTATCAAAACCGATAGCTATCTCGAATGAGAGCAAGATATTTCCTACGATGGCTCCGATAACATTAAATATTACGTATAGCGTCAACCCAATACATATACCTACTAAATACGAGTTATATACTTTCCCAGACCGCTCTTTTGACCAATCTACAAAATACGTCGCCGCTATATTCCCTACCAAACCGGCGATTACCTCGCAGATTTTGCTTACGCCAGTCGTTTTTCCTAAACTTTCACCTAAAATTATATCTGGCGCAAAAGCCAATATTAATACGAAGCACAAAGGGAACAGCCAGCTAGCCACGCGGGGTCTTTCCATTTAACAATCCCTGGATGAACGTGGTAGCTGGTATGAACCGATGTGCTTCTGCGTTTGGTATTTCTTTGCCGTTTTATTTCCAAACCCCTAAATAGGGGCGCAGGTATTCGTGGAGGGTGTTTAAATGTGCGAGTCAACAGTAAACAAAATTTATACAAATAAGAATGACTTTACTTCTTTGTGGGACGTTTTAAAAGAAAGGGCTCGCCAGCGGCTTCAACAGCATCCAGAACGGGCGCTGATTGGCGAGCTTCCCGAACTAGATCTTTTAAGGACTCGTCTTGCTGATCTATAATTCCAGCGAGCTTACTCAGGGTTCTTTGCACAGATCTTAATGCCGTGAAGGCTTTTTCCATATCGCGGTCTAAACGTTCGGCTCGGGAATGCAACCATTCGAGCTTGTTGTCCGGCGTCATATCGCCCCAGGATTCAGACATGATGCCCCTCCATCGTATCTACCGTTGCTTATTGTCCGTTCTTAGCGGCATGCCAGCCACCGGCATCTGCTGCGGCTTGGCAAACCCAAGCACCCTCTTTGGTGTTGCCATAAAATTTGGCGCCCTTGACGTGGTACACCCCAGCAGAATTGGGGTTTGCCCATACCACCGGACTACGACACGCCTTGGATGCAGCTTCCTCACTCGGATACGTTTTGATCCCATCGGCATAGGCCGGGACCGCCAGCATGAAGGCCAAGGCGGTAGCGAGAATCCACTTGCACATTCAGAGGCTCCCGAAATCTATTTGTGATGAGTGTAGTGATTGCCAGTGCGGGGGTTCTTGTAGGTGCCGCCCTTATGCGAGCTACCTTTCCCATGGGCGTAGTGACCGCCCTGATTCCCGTAGCTCTTGGCTTCAGCTTCTCGGGACGCCCAGGCAGCCCAGAGAACGAACAAGGTAATGACAAGAAGGCGGAATATTCTACGCATTAAGCACCCCATAGCTTTAATCGCTATGGTTGCATAACGTCCCGGCCTCTACAAGATTATTGAAGCGCTCGATTGGCTTTAGGGAGCTAGAGAGGCTGACTTGGCAACGTCTCGCCAATGGGCAAGCCGATCCGCAGTGATGGTACCGGGATGAAAATTCACCGCAATGCTATCGCGGGCAAACGCGGCCAGGATCTCCTTAATCATCCCCGTAGGACCAACCACGGCCGCACAATCGCCCGTCTTATAGGCGAGGAACATCGCATCCTTAGTAGCCACATCTCGCAGCATGCCCCCCGGCGGTATGAGATCAACGAATGGCGAATCGTTGCGTTTTACGAGGTAACGAAGACCGCCATCTGAAGAACCTGCCAAACAAACGCTGGATGCCGGAATCTTTGAATAAATCGCCGAAATTACGGCATCATCCCGAGCTAGAAAATCAGTTTTGGCAGCAGCTTTAGCCTGCTCCTGGTGCAGGGCATCTTCTTCAACTTTAGCCTTCCTGGCTTGTAACTGCGTCTCATAATCGCCCTGATGGTATATGGCATATTTCACGTACGAGCCGTCCTTAACGACGGTAACAAGCGAGCGGAGAAGATCGGGGTCCGTATTGGCTAATTGTCCGGCCGAGAAAACCAGAAGGTCAAAGCGGCCAAAATCGGTCCGCGAACAGGGGCTGACGAAAACGCCTCCGCCACCTTTTTGGACAACTGTTTCCATCATGGCACGATTAAATCGGCCCTCTGGATTGCTGGAATCAAGAGTTAGTGGACCAAGCATTGAACATGCGTCCACACGTCCACGAAAGGTAGCATCGCCCGAAAGATTACGCACTATTCTAGGCGTATCATGTGTCACGATTAAAACTGTCAGGTCTTTAGGATCATCGCCGACCAGTTGAGCCAACGATAATTCGTCACGGAGTACCGCAAGTTCGTCCTGACGTTGTTTTGCAGCCACTTCCGCCTTTGCCACAGCGTCAGCCTTAGCCTGGTCCGCATCTGCCTTGGCTTTGATTAACGCTGCTTGAGCAGCCAATTCACGCGTGCGTCGATCCTGCTCCGCGTTCGCTTGCGCCTTGAGTATAGCAGCTTGAGTTGCCAATTCTTGCGCATGGCGCTCCCGTTCTGCATCGGCTTGTGCTTGTTGTCGAGCTAATATCTGCTGCTGTAGGGCCAATGCTTGTTGACGCTGACGTTCTATCTCAGCAGCAATAGCTTGATTGCATTGATCGATTGTGTTTTGGATACGTGGGTCGGTCGGGGGAATTCCGTTTTGAATCAATTGATTAATGTTAATGCGGAAATTATTCTGTAGACATCCGATAATGCGTGAGTCGGTCGCGGCCCATGATGCCGCTGCTTGTCGCTGCTGTTCTATCTGACCTTGATGTAGTACGTCACCAAAGATACCGAGGACAGATGGCTTTTGTTGGGCATTTGCCTTTTGGGGCAATACCAGCAGCAAAGCAAGCGACAGCAACAAACCCAACGTTCTCATGTATAATCCTTGCAGGTGGCTTTGGATCTTTACAATCCATCTGATCAGTCTTCGTCGCCCCAATCATGCCAAGCGCTCTCATTGGATCGGCTGCTTGGTAAGAGAAAGAATGCAGCCGCGAAAAGGACGATGACGGCAACACCGCCTAGAATAAATGTCATCTCTCAATCCGCCCCAAGACGGTCTTTTGAATGACTTTGGTTTCCATAAATGTTCTCCGAAAGTGCGTAAGTACACAGAGGGACAGTGATCAGTCTTGATGATCACCGGTCACCGGGTAACCGCTCTTTACCGTTTTCTGCGAGGGTGTTTGGTCGTTTGGACAACCCAAAGGACACCGGCCGGAACAATCCAAAGGTTCAACATCGCCATCCCATAATGTGCGTGGAGGCAATGCCTCGCGCTCGGCCCTCAACCCAGAATAGAGGGATTATATGCCCTGTATTCTGTGCATGCAAGCTGACTGTTTCAACGCATGCGTGCACGGGCAGTCGTCGGCTGGAACATCAGACGTTTCCGGGTGAAACAAGGCAAAACCATCGAGGAATTGGCAAACGATTCCGAAGTGGACTCGTCTAATCTCGCCAGGATCGAGCGAAGCGCCGTCAATTCCAGCATCGATGTTTTGGAGCGGATCGCGGTCGCATTGAAGGTACCGCTCATAGAGCTATTCGTCGTGCCACCAGAGGGAGCTATTCCACCAGCCCCGCTTAAGGCAGGAAGACGCCCATCCAAGTAGTTTGTGATAATTTTAGGTAGATAATCATAATTTCAATCGGATTTATGAATCCGAAGATCGCAGATCGGTAACGCTGATACCCACCGGCTTACCGGCTTCGTCCGCATCACATTTGATGCCAGCCTCTGCAATCACCCGCTCAATGGCGCTTAGATTGTTAGCGATCGGAACCCGTCTACCCTTCTCAAAATCCCGCACGGTGCTGAGAGAGACGCTTGCCCGTTTGGCAAGGTCGTCTTGGCTCCAGTCTAGCCAGCCTCGGGCGGCTCGGCATTGTTCGGGTGTCAGCATATTGGGAAAGTAGCGATGTAAGATTTTTTGGTCAAGGCCAACGTTTTTCGTTGACGTAGGATAAATCCACCAATATAAGTGATCTCAACGTTAATCGTTGAGGTTATCTTAAATCGTGGCGCAACACTTCCTCCTCTCAGCTAAAGCAAGGACGCTCTCGTTAGCGTCAGTTGCTCGGCTGTCTGACGAGGAAGCCACGTCCCTGTTCGCACAACTCCGCTGGAGTGATAACGAGGGCAAGCCCTATTGCCCCCGATGTGGTTGCACCACGATCTACTCCTACTCGGCTCGGAAACTGTTCAAGTGCAAGGCATGTCAGCATCAGTTCACGGTGACTTCTGGGACGATTTTTTCCAGTCGGAAGCTCGCCATTCGGGACATCTTGCTCGCCATTGCCATCTTCGCGAACAGTGCCAAGGGCCATAGCGCCCTCCAACTGAGCCGGGATTTGGACGTGCAATACAAGACGGCTTTCGTCCTGGCTCACAAGATCCGCGAAGCCATCGCTGCCGAGAACCCGAACCATGTGGCCTCTGGGGAAGTGGAGATCGATGGGGCCTATTTCGGCGGTTATGTGAAGCCGAAGAACAACAAGGAAGATCGTGTTGACCGCCGGCTAGCCAAGAACCAGAACGGCAAGCGTCGCTCCGTGATCGTCATCCGTGAGCACAAAGGCAAGGTCATGACCTTCGTTACCAAAACGGAAGATGCCTCGCTGGATGTCATCCGTACACGGGTTGTGGAAGGCAGCACAATTCACGCCGACGAAGCCACTCATTGGGACCGGCTACACGCCCATTTCGACATGCACCGCATCAATCACAGCCAGTCGTACAGCGATGGGGACGCCTGCACCAATCTGGCCGAAAGCTTCTTCTCCCGGCTCCGGCGGGCAGAGATTGGCACTCATCATCATATCGCCGGCCCGTACCTCGCCGCCTATGCGGACGAAATGAGCTGGCGCGAAAACCACCGGGACGTTTCCAACGGACAGCAATACCAACTCATGACGGCCGCTGCTGCCAGGCATGTGGTTTCAGTTCGGTGGTGTGGATATTGGCAGCGAAGGAAGGCCGCATGACGGACTACATGTTTGAGGGGCTGATAAAGGCTCGCGCCCGTTTGGCGGGTGATATCGAGCTTACGCATGAGAAACTGAGGAAGATGGTCCAGGACCTGGAAGCCCTGGACGCGACAATCATGCAATTTGCCCCACCTGATTTTAAGGTCGAGACGATCAAACCGAAGGCGTTCAGACCGCCCCAAGATTGGGCTCATAGGGGGCAGATGAGCCGGATTGTTCTCAGTATCCTTAGGCAAGCAATGGAACCCATGACCACCAGGGATATCGCCTTGGAGATGTTGGTTACCCGCGCCCTGGATCAGAGCGATCAGCGGCTATTGCGGCTGATGACCAAGAGGGTTGGCGTTGCCTTGCGAGGGATGCGGGATCAGGGGCTTACTCAAGCCGATCAATCCACAGGCCAGTTTATGGCTTGGAAGATCGTCAAATAATGGCCGGGCATGTGCATCATCGGGAACTCCAATGAATATCAGGGATTAAAATGCCCCGGTCGCCTCTTTGCTGAGATACTTAATGGATCAATACCGGGATCCTCATGTGGAATCCCGTCCAGCGTCTTATCTTGCTCTAAACTTTCGATCAGATCAAAGAGATTATGGTATCCATAGTAGGATATCCAGTCTTCTGGATTGCCGAATAGACAAACATTCGGCCGGCAAGCTGACGGGCATTCAATGGAATCCCACCTATTTAGTAGCGCTATCAATTCACTCTTACGAGAGTCCGTGATTATATTGTCCCCTAATTCCTGGATCAAAGATTTAATCTCGTCATAAAAGCTCTCCGTCTCGCAGACAACCATCTAACTCTCCAAAATCCAATAACATTGCAGATGAACCCGATCTGGTAAGACCTCATTGTAGCGGAGACTATGCCACCAAATGAGCGCAACCAAAAGTGGTCAAGCCAACGAGCTTTGCATCGATTCCCTAGCTAGTTTAAGCTCGAATATTCCTTGGAAGTCAGAACGATATCGAAATGGTATAGACGATTATTGGGCTTTCAAGAATGAATAGCAGCGTGGCTTGCTTGGGGTTGACAGCCATGAGAGGAGTCTGGGTGACCAAGGAAAAGGGCGTGGTCGGCAAACCACGCCCTAATCTTAACCCGTGGCCTGAGCCGAACGCGGGTTGCAGTGCTACGACACCCTGAATCTGAGGGAATTTGTGCTGATGGTCAAGCGGCTCTGCTTACTTGGAGTTAGACCATGCCTCTCTATAGTAATCCAAAAATATTCAAACGATCCGCTAATACCGCTTTCAATGCCCTGCATAATCCGGGCTCCAAACCACCGCACTCAGGAATTTATCGTTGCGAGGGGTGTGGCGTAGAAGTAGTTGCGGAACAAGGGCGAACGTTTCCTCCAACTCATTCTCATAATGCCCCAGCTCATGTTCGGTGGCGACTTGTCGCCTATCCGTCAACAAAATAGGAAAATTTGGACAATAACGAAGTGATTACTTAAATCACTTCGTTACCAAACTCCTACAAATCTCTGATTCCAGAGGCGGCCCATTCCAGTACTCCAAACGAATATCGATCGGCACGCGAAGAAATTTCGCCATAAGCCATACAAACTTCCATCTAAAATCCTTCATTTTTAAATCCTCGGTATTATTTCATGTATTTACTAAATACGGAGGCACCCAACGGAGGATTTAAAAATGAAAGAAATTCCAACAATCGATGAAATTGGGACGGAAGCTACTGAGCGAACTACAAACCTCTTTCAGCAACTCATGTATATTGCCAGACAGGAAGAACGACGTAAGAAGGCGTTACAACCAAAGAAAATCGATGTCTCAAGATCAAAGCCAATCGACCTAAGAAACGTTAACCCGCTGATTAATAAGAGTGGTCAGTAAATGACCGTCGATGTATTAACCAGTACTGGTTATCTGTCTATAAGAATTTCTGACTTATCGAAATCAGATATCAAGCATCAGAGAATCTTGGAAGATTGCAGAAAGACCCTTACCGACTTTGCCGGCCGTGCTAGGATCGTCAACCGTGATGGTAAACAAATCGCGGTTGTTATTGATATCAACGACGACGATTAACCAATTCGGAGGAACCGATTCAACTACAGCGGGTCTCATCTCGACTGAAAGGCTTTGTGGTACGTATTGAGTCATCGTATCGCTCCGATCCAGTTCTATAAGTAGTTGTATCGGATGGCTAAAATTACGTCAATTTACACTAGGTGCGTTTGATACCTAGTACCGGAGGCACTGGAGGTCAGCATGATCCATTCGGTGGCGGGGCTGCTGGCGGAGGGGCGGCTGCGGCGCAGCCGGCCCTTCCGCGACCCGCATCATTCGGCCTCGCTGCCGGCGCTGGTCGGCGGCGGGGCGCGCGCCCGGCCGGGGGAGATCTCGCTGGCGCATCTAGGTGTGCTGTTCCTGGATGAGCTGCCGGAATTCGCCCGCGCCACCTTGGAGGCGCTGCGCCAACCGATGGAGAGCGGCCGGGCGGTGATCGCCCGGGCCAACGCGCATGTCACATATCCCGCGCGGATCCAGCTGGTGGCAGCGATGAACCCGTGCCGCTGCGGCCATCTGGAGGATGCCAGCCTGGCCTGCGGCCGGGCGCCGCGCTGCGCCCAGGATTACCAGGCGCGGATCTCGGGGCCGCTATTCGACCGGATCGATCTGCATATCGACGTGCCGGCCGTGACCGCCGCCGATCTGGCGCTGCCACCGCCAGCCGAGGACAGCGCCACGGTGGCACACCGGGTCGCCGCCGCCCGCGCCCGCCAGACGGCGCGCTTCGCGGGTCTGCCGGCCGAGCGACGGCCGCGCACCAACGCCGAGGTGGATGGCGCGTTGCTGACCGAGATCGCCACACCCGACCCGGCCGGCACCAAGCTGCTGGCCGAGGCGTCGGAACGGATGCGGCTCTCGGCGCGCGGCTATCACCGGGTGCTGCGCGTCGCCCGCACGCTCGCCGATATGGAGGCCACGGACACGATCCGTCGCATCCATGTGGCGGAAGCGTTGAGCTATCGCCGGGTTGGGGTCGGTGGAGAAGGTAGCCGATAAGACGGGGGGTTTAGCCCCGTACCGGGTGGCCGATCGGCCGGGGTGGCCGGGCGGGTTGATCCCCGGCGGCGCGCGGGTCCGCCGGGACGGATGGCTTGCCGGCGACGATGGCGCTCAGGCTCGCCACCAATTGGCGGCCGGCGGGGGTCAGGCGGATGAGCTTGCGGCGGCGTTCGCGCGGGTCTTCGCGCGCCTCGACCAGATCATGGCCGGCCTTGCCGAAGGAATGCCATTTGGACAGGGCGGCCACGTTGCGCGAGGCGGAGGATTGGGCGATGCCCAGGCGCTGCGCCAACTCGCCCATCGACAGGCCCTCGTTGCGCGCCAGGGTCAGGAAGGACAGCGCGTATTGGATGGGCATGTCGGGGTCGAGGGCGCGGAACGCCTCGAACAGGTGGATCACCGTGTCGAGGTCGCGCGCGGGGTCGATCTCGGGCACGGGATCGGGACTCACAGGGGTTTCAGCGGCAGATTTCGCGCCCATCATCGGTCGCTCCGGCCGATACCGTCGCGGCCGCGCTGGGCGGCGTCCAGCGCGACGGCGTCCAGATCACATGCCAACGGCCGATCCAGAACAGCAGCTCGTGATGCTCGGTCCGCCACTGCGGTCTTTGCGGAACACTCCATGGATCACGCTCAGCGTAAACTTGCTGACCCGTCACCAGCTTCATAAAAATACGCATCACCAACCCCGTATCGATACTTTTTCCGGAAAGGCCCTGGGTTAAGGCCGTGGGTGAAATCGTCGATCTGACGCAGCACGCGGCGGGTTGACATCGAATACGACTTCACGGCGGCCTCCTTTCCTGAATAAGGCGAAGAACGGGGAAACGGGGAGCGAACGGGACGCATCATGTCCCGTTCGCCGAACCTATGCAAGGGGCTATATGATCTATCCTAGAAAAACTTCCGATATCGGATGTCTTCGGGCAAAGCCGTATGTGGACCCTCATAGAGGCCCAGATCCCGCTGCATATGGGCGCTGAGCTCCCGCACCCGCAGCAGGGAAAGGGCCGGGGATGCATCGGGTTGGGTCAGACTCGGCTGAACGGCGGCGCCGGCCCTCACATGGAACCAGCACCACAAAGCCAGGGCACGGGCATTCATGGCGGTTTCTCCTTACTTTCACGAAGGGAATATATCCGATATCGGATGTGATTGGCAAGCAGGAAGTTTCGGTATTATGTAGCAAATACACCAACATTTCATATCGCTGAGGCGACGATTAAAATCCAAACTGCTCGACGTTCAGTTGTAAGACGTATTATTCTCGAAGAAGAACGAGCATGTACAAGTGAGCATCATGGCTGTCGGGTTCGTCGCGTACATTGATGAGGCGGGAGATGATGGAATTAAGAGGGTTCGTCCGGCACATCCTGATGGTGCATCGGAATGGTTAATTTTATCGTGTGTCGTCCTGAGTGTAGAAAATGATAAGGAGGTATTGCCTTGGGTTAAGGAGATTGTTTCTAAGTTCAGAAATCCACAGCGAAAGGACATCCATTTCAAAGATCTGCATACTGCCCGAAAAAGAATCGTGTGTAAATCTCTTGCTGAAAAGCCGGTTCGTTTATTCGTTGTCATGTCCAACAAAAAGAATTTACCGGCGTATATCAATCCACGCCTTAATGATAATCGGAGATGGTTATATTGGTGGCTTTCTCGCTGTCTGTTGGAGAGAGTAACGGAATTCTGTGATAGGAAATCGATGGTACTCTATAAAGAGAAGAGGACCGTCAAAATCATATTTTCTAATAGAGGGGGAATGTCGTATCCACATTTTAGAGATTATATAAGTCTTCTGAGGGAACAAAATAGCAACGGATCAATGTATAACTCTACAAGAAATATACATTGGGATTATATAGATGTAGAGGAAATATATGCTAAACCACATAAGACCTTGGCTGGGCTACAACTGGCAGATACGGTTGCCAGTGCATTTTATCAGGCTGTGGCATTGAATGACAAAGGCGGGTGCGATCCGCAATTTGCAAAAATGCTGAAAGGTCGAATGTATCGTTCCAAGGCAGGACGATACCTTGGCGCAGGTATCAAACCGATGCCACAACCTAAACAAATGGATCTCGAAAAAATCCAGCGAGAAATATTCGAATTTTATGGATACGATCGGCAAAAGTGGTAGGCCCCCGGCCCTTGTACCATCGTTATTCACGACTGCCGCCCTGACGACGACCAAGGGTGCTCGGCGTTGCCTACCACAACTCCATATAGGTACTTGTTCCGTCGTTGTCAAGGATTCTGTCAGGAGAATCAATGCCTTAACTAAGGCACTGTTTTGATTCGGAAATTTAGAAACACGGCCCTAAATTCCCGTCCGATAGTCCTTGAGTACTATCAGATGATCTCTCAGATCATGAACTGTCCGGTGCCTTGCGTAGCCTTGGTAAGGCCCTGCTCGCACAGATCCCGTAGAGCTACGCCTACACGCTTCGTCATCAGCCGCAGCAATCTCTGGTCGCTCTGATCCAGGCCGGCGTGACCCAGCAGGAGTTGGCGGCTCGGCTGGAGAAGCCACGGTCCTTTGTCTCCGCCTACGAGGCGGGACAGCGTCGAGTCGACCTGCTGGAATTCATCAGAATCATGGGAGCGCTTCAGGCCGATCCCGTGAAGGCATTCACTACATTAGTAGAAAACTACTTGGTGAGTTTGCTACATAATTCCGAGAAGTTTAGCGATGACACCTGGATTTCGTACCATCAGGATCGCTGAAGAGCATCCGATCAACCGGATCGGCGTACTCGTGCCTTGGGGGTTTGAGGAAAGGGTGGGTGCATATGAGCGAGCTTCCGGAAGGCGATACCGATCCGCTTCGCCGCGTCTTCGCTCCTTTCATCGGCCTGCCGGCTTGGTTCGTTCGCAAAGGTCACGGCAGCTTCCTGACCATGGAGTTTGGGGCGCCGCACCTTAATATCCGCGAACCCATCAAGGCTTCGCCGGAAGCAAGTGAGAAGGTTCGTGCGAGGCTGTCGCACAGGCAGGTGACCCCTCGCGGAGATTGGCACCTCTGGATCTATCGCTGCCATTGGCGCGTGCTCTCAGGGATAAAACAGATCGCGCATAACGAAGCCTCCAATGCCGAAATCCGTGCGGCGGCCCATGAGCTCGACGGCCGATTGTTGACGGGTGTCGACGTCGATCCAACCAAAGGCACATCGACCTTCCACTTCGAACAGGAACTCTCGATCCAGACCTGGCCTTACGGTGGCGGCAATGATGACCAATGGATGCTCTACATGAAATCCGGTGACGTCTTCACCTATCGGGAAGACGGCCAATACTGCCTATGCCATGAAAACCAAGCAGCGGCTGATTGGGTCTGGCCCCCGCTATCGCCGCGCTAGCCCCGCGAACAGAAGCGAAGGGCGCCAACCGCATGCGCGTATCATGACCCTCTTCTTCACCGCCGACACGCATTTCGGCCATGGCGGCGCGCGCGGGCTGTATCGGCGGCCGTTCGGGTCGGTCGCGGAGATGGACGCGGCGATGGTCGAGCGGTGGAACCGGGTGGTCGGGCCGGGGGATACGGTCTGGCATCTGGGGGATGTCGCGATCGGCCGGTCGGCGGCGGAGGTGGCAGTGCTGCTGGCCGGGCTCAATGGCGAGAAACATCTGGTCACCGGCAACAATGACGGCGAGGCGACGACCGGCCAAGCCGCCTGGGCGAGCGTGCTGCCCTATGCGGAGCTGGTGCTGGACGGCACGCTGGTGGTGCTGTGCCACTACGCGTTCCGCACCTGGCGCGGCATGGGGAAAGGGGCGCTGAACCTGCATGGCCACAGCCATGGGCGGCTGAAGCCGCTGCCCCGGCAGATCGATGTCGGTGTCGATGTCTGGGATTTCGCGCCGGTGGCTTGGTCGGCGCTATGGCAGCCCAGATCTACGTCTGAGGCTTGACCAACAACGGCCCGAGCGGGCGGCCGGCCAGGATGTGGACGTGGAAATGCGGCACTTCCTGATGCGAATGGGGGCCGTGATTGGCCAGCAGACGATAGCCGGGCTCGGCCAGGCCGGCGGCGCGGGCGACCGTGCCGACCGCGCGGATGAAGCCGCCGATCTCCGCGTCCGAGGCCTGTTCGGAGAAATCCTCGAACGACACATAGGCGCCCTTGGGAATCACCAGGAGATGGGTCGGCGTCTGGGGATGGATATCGGGGAACGCCAGCGCGTATTCATCCTCGAACACCTTGGCGCAGGGGATCTCGCCGCGCAGGATGCGGGCGAAGATGTTGGTCGGATCGTATGTCATCGGGCGCCCTCGATCTTTGTCTGGAATACCGCGTCCGGTTTAGCGCGCGTTCTTCTCGGCGATGCCGCTGATCCCCTCGCGCCGGGCCAGTTCGGCCCAGATGTCAGCCGGCTTGATCCCGGCATCGGACCAGGTGACCATCAGGTGATAGAGGAGATCGGCGCTTTCGCAGATCAGCGCCGCGCGGTCGCCGCGCACCGCCTCGATCACCGCCTCGACCGCTTCCTCCCCCAATTTTTGGGCAATCTTGGCGCGGCCGCGGGAAAACAGCTTGGCGGTATAGGATTTCGCCGGGTCGCCATGGCGCGACGCCTCGATCGCCGCGAACAGGCGGCTGAGCGGGTCGGATGACGGGTCGGCACTCGCGGGCGCGGTGGATTTAGGCATGTCACTCCAATGCTAGGCGATCGGCCGCGCGGCCCCTATGAAATTTTTTTGACAGATCGCGCGCGGCATTCGGGGGCACTCACCGGACGGGAATGCCCGCCTCGTGCAATCGCTGCTTCGCCTGGGCGATGGTGAAAGTACCGAAATGGAAGATCGAGGCGGCCAGCACCGCCGAGGCATGGCCCTCGCGGATGCCGTCGACCAGGTCATCCAGCGTGCCGACCCCGCCCGAGGCGATGACCGGCACCGGCACCGCGTCGGCGACCGCGCGGGTGAGGCCCAGGTCGAAGCCGGATTTGGTGCCGTCCCGGTCCATCGAGGTCAGCAGGATCTCGCCGGCGCCGTATTCGGCCATGCGCCGCGCCCAGTCGATCGCGTCGAGCCCGGTCTCGCGCCGCCCGCCATGGGTGAACACCGCCCAGCGCGGCCGACCGGCGGCGTCGGGGCCGATGGATTTCACGTCGATCGCCACGACGACGCATTGCGCGCCGAATTTCTCGGCCGCCTCGCGCACGAATTCCGGCCGGGTCACGGCGGCGGTATTGATCGAGACCTTATCGGCCCCGGCGAGCAGCAGCCGGCGGATATCCTCGACCCGGCGCACGCCGCCGCCCACGGTCAGCGGCATGAAACACTGCTCGGCGGTGCGGCTGACCACATCGTAGAGAGTATCGCGATCCTCAGCGCTGGCCGTGATGTCGAGAAAGCACAGCTCGTCGGCACCGGCCCGGTCATAGATCCGTGCCTGTTCGACCGGATCGCCGGCATCGACGAGATCGACGAAGTTGACACCCTTGACGACCCGGCCGTCCTTGACGTCGAGGCAGGGGATGATCCGGCGTTTCAGCATCAGACCGGCCCCGCTTCCTTGGAGCCCCGTGCTTTGGACTCTGGTGCGGCCGGCCCATCGCCCGGGGCGCTCAACAATGCCAGGGCCGCGGCGGGATCGACCCGACCGTCATAGAGCGCCCGGCCGCAGATCACCCCCGCGATGCCGGTGGATTCGACCGCCTTCAGCATGCGCAGATCGGCGATCGAGGCGACCCCGCCGGACGCGATCACCGGGGTGGTCAGCGCCATGGCGAGATCGGCCGTCGCCTCGACATTGACCCCACCCATGGCGCCGTCGCGATCGATATCGGTGTAGACGATGGCCGCCGCCCCGGCATCCTCGAAGCGCAACGCCAGATCGAGCGCCCGCACCGTCGAGGTACGCGCCCAACCCTCGATCGCGACCAGGCCCTTGCGCGCGTCGATGCCGACGACGATGCGGCCCGGATAACGGCGGCACGCCTCGCGCACCAGTTCCGGATCGGTCAGCGCCACGGTGCCGAGGATGACCCGGTTCAAGCCACGGGTGAGCCAGAAATCGATGGTCGCCAAGTCGCGGATGCCGCCGCCCAATTGGCACGGGATGGCAACGGTCGCAAGGATCGCCGACACCGCGTCGCCATTGACCGGCTGGCCGGCGAAGGCGCCGTTGAGATCGACGAGATGCAGCCATTGGAAGCCCGAGGCCTCGAACTTACGAGCCTGATCGGCGGGCGCGCTGGAAAACACCGTGGCCGCCGCCATGTCGCCGCGCAGCAGCCGCACGCATTGGCCGTCCTTGAGATCGATGGCGGGGTACAGAATCACGACAGGCGCTCCATCGGCCGGCCACTCGATTGGCGATGGCCGGATTGATCTAGTTTAAGTCCCTCAAGCCCGGCATCCAGCACTTTATAGTAGTAGAGGCCGCGCACCGGCCGTCCATCGATCAGTGCATAAAACGGATGCTCCGCCCAGCGGATATAGCCCAGCGCCTCGTAGAGCGCGATCGCCGGGGTCAGCGTGTCACGGATGTCGAGGTTCAGGAGGGCGACGCCGCTCAGCAGGGCCGCCTCCTCGACCGCCAGGGTGATCGCCTTGGCCAGGCCGTGGCCGCGCGCCCAGGGGGCGACGAAGCTGGTCTGCAGCTGGGCAGTGAAGTGCTGCGCCTCGTTATGCCGCGACGGGCGGACCAACTGGGCCGAGGCCGCGATCACGCCGTCGAGCCGGCCGACGAAAAGCTGCCGCTCGGGCACCATCAGGACGCCCTTCCAATAGGCCTCCAGTAGATCGCGGCTCGGCACGGTCACCCAGCCGAACCCGCCGCCGGCGCCGATCGCGGCCTCCGTCGCATCGCACAGATCGTCGAGATCGCCGCGCCGGAACCCGGTCAGCCGCTCGACCGACGTCGTCGGCTTCAAATCGCCCAAGCCAAATAACTCATGGGACCCATCTCAGGAAATTGCCGATCAGCCGCAACCCCGTCGCCTGGCTCTTTTCCGGATGGAATTGCGTGCCGATGACGTTGTCGCGCCCGATCACCGCGGCGATCGGGCTACCATACTCGACGAAGGCCAACCGATCGGTGACGCGGGTCACAGCGACATGATAGCTGTGGACGAAATAGGCATGCATGCCGGTCTCGATCCCCGCCAGCACCGGATGGCCGGGTTGTTCAGGGTCGATCACTAAATCGTTCCAGCCCATATGCGGCACTTTGAGCGGTTCGTCCCCCGCTTGTACTGGATCGATCGCGACGACGTCGCCCTCGATCCAACCGAGGCCGGTCGAGGTGACGAATTCCAGACCGCGCTCGGCGAGCAGCTGCATGCCGACGCAGATGCCGAGGAACGGCACGGCGTCGCGCCGGGCGCGCTGCTCCAACGCCTCGACCAGCCCCGGCACCGTGTCGAGACCGTGGCGGCAATCCGCGAAGGCGCCGACGCCGGGCAGCACCAGGCGATCCGCCTGACGCACCACCGCCACGTCGCTCGAAACGAGGATCTCGACATCGAGCTCGGCCTCGGTGGCCGCCCGTTCGAAGGCTTTCGCCGCCGAGCGGAGATTGCCCGATCCGTAATCGATGATGACGCAGCGTTGCATGATGAAATCCTGAGCCCCGAGGGACCAATCACCCGGTCAGAGCACGCCCTTGGTCGACGGAACCGCCCCGGCGTTGCGGGGATCGAGCTCGACCGCCGCGCGCAATGCCCGGGCCAGGCCCTTGAAGCATGATTCGACGATATGGTGATTGTTGAGGCCGTAAAGGTTCTCGACATGCAGGGTGAGCCCGGCGGCCTGGGCGAAGCCCTGGAACCATTCCCGGAACAGCTCCGTGTCCATCTCGCCCAGCTTGGGCTGGGTGAACGCGACCCGCCAGACGAGATAGGGCCGGTTCGAGCAATCCAGCGCCACGCGGGTCAGGGTTTCGTCCATCGGGATGGTGGCCTCGCCATAGCGGCGGATGCCCTTGCGGTCGCCCAGCGCTTTCGCGACGGCGGTGCCGAGGGCGATGCCGGTATCCTCGGTGGTGTGGTGGAAATCGATATGCAGGTCGCCCTTGGCCTTGACCGTGATGTCGATCAGGCTGTGCCGCGCCAATTGCTCCAGCATATGGTCGAGGAAGCCGATGCCGGTCGCGACGTCATAGCGGCCGGTGCCGTCGAGGGCGACGGTCACCTGGATCTGGGTTTCCTTGGTAGTGCGCTCGACGCTTGCCTGGCGCATGCGGCCGCTCCTGCTCAGCACATTGGTCCGTTCCGATGCGCCGTCGCGTTCTATCAAGAAGGCGGTGGCTTATCCAGTGCGGTTTCCGCTGGGGCTGGCGGTTTGGTTCGATAGCTGGCCGTCTATCCGAGGTGCTTGATCTTCGCTTCCGGCTGCCCCACATCGCAGGAAGTTTCCTTTCCGGGTGACCGGCGCCTCGAACGGCTGATCCGGCACCTCTCCACCTCAAGGTTAAGATGACACAACACGATCCGATCGGTTGGCATGGCACGACCATCCTTTGTCTGCGCAAGGACGGGCGCGTCGTCCTGGCCGGCGACGGCCAGGTCTCGATGGGCCAGACCATCGTCAAATCCAACGCGCGCAAGGTGCGCCGGCTAGGCGATGGCAGCGTCATCGCCGGTTTCGCCGGCGCCACCGCCGACGCGATCACCCTGTTCGAACGGCTGGAAGGCAAGCTGGAACAACATGCCGGCCATTTGACCCGCGCCTGCGTCGAGCTCGCCAAGGATTGGCGGACCGACCGCTATCTGCGGCGGCTGGAAGCGATGATGGCGGTCGCCGACAGCTCCGTCTCGCTGATCCTGTCCGGTAACGGCGACGTCTTGGAGCCGGAGGACAGCATCATCGGCATCGGCTCCGGCGGCGGCTATGCGCTGGCCGCGGCGCGCGCACTGATCGATGTCGACGGGCTGGATGCCGAGACGATCGCCCGAAAAGCGATGGCGGTCGCCGCCGGCATCTGTGTCTACACCAACGATAAAGTTTTGATCGAAACGCTATGACCACACTCAACATCACGTCTTCGACCGGCTCCACTGCCTCGTTCAGCCCGCGCGAGATCGTCTCGGAACTCGACCGGTTCATCATCGGCCAGAACGATGCCAAGCGCGCGGTCGCCATCGCCCTGCGCAACCGTTGGCGCCGTCAGCAATTGCCCGAGGCGCTGCGCGAGGAGGTTCAACCCAAGAACATCCTGATGATCGGCCCGACCGGCGTCGGCAAGACCGAGATCGCCCGCCGCCTGGCGAAGCTCGCCCAAGCGCCGTTCATCAAGGTCGAGGCCACCAAATTCACCGAGGTCGGCTATGTCGGCCGCGATGTGGAGCAGATTATCCGCGACCTCACCGAGATCTCCCTCGCCATGACGCGCGAGCGGCTGCGCAAGGAGGTGGTGCCCAAGGCCGAACTCAATGCCGAGGAGCGGGTGCTCGATGCGCTGGTCGGCTCCAGTGCCGCGGCCGATACGCGGTCGAAGTTCCGCAAGATGTTGCGGGAGGGGTCGCTGAACGACCGGGAGATCGAGATCCAGGTAAGCGACAGCGGCGCCGGCCAGATGCCGACCTTCGAGATCCCGGGCATGCCCGGCGCGCAGATGGGCATGCTCAATCTGGGCGAAATGTTCGGCAAGGCGTTCGGCGGCCGGACCAAGACGAAGAAGCTGACGGTGGCGGACAGCTACGCCGTGCTATTGGCCGAGGAGAGCGACGCCCTGCTGGATAGCGAGCGGGTGATGCGCGAGGCGATCCATGCGGCCGAGCAGAACGGTATCGTGTTCATCGACGAGATCGACAAGATCTGCGCCCGGTCAGAACGGTCCGGCGGCGATGTCAGCCGCGAGGGCGTGCAGCGCGACTTGCTGCCGCTGATCGAGGGCACCACGGTCGCGACCAAGCATGGACCGGTCAAGACCGACCATATCCTGTTCATCGCGTCGGGCGCCTTCCACCTCGCCAAGCCCGCCGATCTCTTGCCCGAGCTGCAAGGCCGGCTGCCGATCCGGGTCGAGCTCAAGGCGCTCAGCATCGATGATTTCAAGCGGATCCTGACCGAGCCCGAGGCCAGCCTGATCAAGCAGTATGTGGCGCTGCTGGAAACCGAAAGCGTGACGCTGGATTTCCGCGAGGACGGCATCGACGAGCTGGCCACTCTGGCCGTCGAGATCAATACCTCGATCGAGAATATCGGCGCGCGCCGGCTGCATACGGTGCTGGAGCGGCTGCTCGAAGGGATCAGCTTCTCGGCCTCCGATCAGTCGCCCAATACGGTCATCACCATCGATCGCGCCTATGTCCGCGACCATGTCGGCGCGCTCGCGAAGAACACCGACCTGTCGAAGTTCATTCTTTAGCGAGTCAATCAGGGCCGTCTAGAAGGAGGGAGAGCCACCCGGCTCTCCTTCTTGCTTTTGGCACCCTTGTCCGTGGTGCCCGGGATCCATTTCGCCGGCTTCTTCGGCCCGGCGGCGGCCACCTGGACCTTCGCCACGGTCAGCGAGCGGACGAATACGTCCAGCCGGCGCTTCATTTCGGCCTTCTGGTCGGCGGTCATTTGTTTCAACGTCAGGTTCGACAGGTCGAGTTGGCTGAGGTCGCTCATCGGCGCACCACTCCCAAAGTGGCAATTCCCCCACCATGGCGGGCGAGGGTTAACAGGTGCTTAGCGTGCCGACGGTGTCACGCCGCCCTGATCGTACCAGCGGCTCACGCCGCCCTGATACCGCCGAGGAAGCCTGCGACATCGCCCTTGAGGGTATCGGCCTCGGAGCCCATCAGTTCGGCGGCCTCGCGGACCTCGCCGGCGACCTGGCTCGCCTGGTCCACCGATTGGCCGACATCGCTGATGCTGGCCGAGATCTGGTTGGCGGCCATCGCCACCTCCTGCACGTTGCGCGCGATCTCCGCCGT
>DATMGU010000035.1:0-2581 GCA_035555315.1 Allostellaceae bacterium | reverse complement strand
GGCTGGCGCTCCAGCACGATCGACGTGCCGTCCGGCATGATGATGCGGGTCCAGACCAGCAGGATTCGGCTCTGGCCGAAGGCGACGGAGCTGTCGTATTGGCCGATCAGCTTCGCGCCCTGCGGGATCAGAAGATATTTGCCGGTCGGACTGTCGTAGACCGCCTCCGTCACCTGGGCGGTGATCTGCCCGGGCAGATCCGATCGGATGCCGGTGATGAGAGCGGCGGGAATGACAGTGCCGGCTTGCACGACATAGGGCGAAGCCTTGGCTTCAAGCCGATCGGGGCTGACGGTGCGCTTGTCGGTCGAGGCCGTGAGGAAGGCGGTTTTGCGATCCTGCATGTTCTGGGCGGAACCGGCATCGACCGGCGGTGTCGTGGCAGGGGTCGCGGTCGCTCCCGCCGACGCGCCTGGGATGAGCTGGGTGACGCTCTGTGGCTGCTGATCGATCTGGGCGAAGAGTTTACTGAGCCGCGCCGCCTCGATCTCCTGGGCCCGCCGTTGGGCTTCCGGGTCGGGCGTGGTCGCTGGAACCGCCGTGCTCGGCGCTGCGCCGGCATTGAGCATCGGCCGACCGAGGTCGCCCGGCAGCGGCGGCCCGAGCGCCGGGGCCTGGCGCGGCAGGCCAGTATAGTCCTTCGGCAGGCTCGCCAGGCCCTCGGCGGATGGACGGTTCTGGGTGCTAAGAAGCTCCTGGCCGGCGCCCGTCTTATTGCGAGTCTGAAGCGCATAGCCGAGCGCGCCGGCGACGGCGAGCGCCGAGACCGCGCCAAGGGTGATCAAGACCTTGCGCGACAGGCGCGTCACACGCGGCCGTTCGCCCCTAAGCCGCAGGTCCGGCGGCACGGACGGTTCAGGCGCGGCGCTCCTTTCCTCGTTCGACGCGTCTGTCATGACCGCGGCCTTCCGTCGGTGCGGACGATGCGGACGCGGCGTTCACTGTCCTTGTCGCCGAGCCGCAATTCGGCGGCGGCGAACAGGCGGTCGACGATGTAGTAGTTGCGGCTGACCCGGTAGTTCACCAATTCGGACCCTCCGGCCGGACCGATGACGAAGAGCGGCGGCATCTCGCCCTGGCTGATGCCGCTCGGGAATTCGATATAGACCTTCTGCCCATCGTCGAAGGCGCGCAGCGGCCGCCAGGCCGGATTGTCGCCTTGGATGGCGTAGCGGAAATTGATGGCGTCAAGATCGACACCCGCGGCGATCGGCGCCGCGGCCGCGGCCGTCGCGTTCTGTTGGCGCAATGCGATGAGCTGGTCTTCCGGATATTGCCAGGAGACCGAGGCCATGTAGATCTTCTCGGTCGAGCGCAGCTCAAGGAGATAGGTCCGCCGGTCGGTGTTGATGATCAGGTTCGTTACCAGATCGGCTCGGGTCGGTTTGACCAGGATGTGAATCTTCTTCGTCGCGCCGACGCCGCTCTCGGTATCGCCGATGATCCAACGCACGGTGTCGCCGGCGGCGACAGGACCGGAGCCGACGAGCTGCTCGCCGTCCTGAAGCGCGACGTCGGTGATCTCACCCGGCGCGGTATAGACTTGATAGAGAGCGCCGCCTGAGAAGGGATAGACCTGCACGGCGTTGATGAAGCCGGCCCTCATGGGTTGAATGCGCGCAGCGGCGTTGGCCTGGTTGACGCGCGCGGCGGGGTCGGCCGCCTCGGGCGGCGCTTTGCCGCCCGGCAGCGGCTTCAACTGGCCGGGCAACGGCAAGGGCTGCGGCAGTTCGACGATCTTCACCGGTGGCGGCGGATCGACGGTGAGCTTTGCGGGCGTGGCCTCGTCGTAATTGATGTCCGGCGGGATGAATTTCGACGCGCAGCCACCGAGCGCGGTGACGGACATCAGCATAGCCGCCAATCCGGCTTTGCGGAAAAGCGTGCTTCCGCCTGTCCGGGTCTGCTGATTTACGAGATTGCGCGAAGCCGGATCGCCGGCTTCCAAGGAAATCGGCAGGGTCATTGTCCCAGCTCCTTTGACCAGTTGATGGCGTTGACGAAGATGCCGAGTGGATTCTTGCGCAGCCGGTCGGCGTCGGCGGGCGGCTGGATCGCGACGGAGAGAATGGCGGTCCAACGGGTGGTGTCGGCGAGCGCGCCATCCTGGTAGCGGTGCTCGACCCAGGCGACGCGGAAACTGTCGGGCGACGCGCGGATGACGCTGGAGACGTCGATGGCGATCTGCTGCTTGCCGAGCTTGGCGAAAGGGTCGTCGGCGCGGGCGTACTCGTTCAGCGCAGTGGCGCCGGCCGTCGTCGTGAAGTCATAGGCTTGGAGCCAGTTCTGCCTGACCACGATGGGATCGGCGGGCACGCCGCGAACATCCTGAATAAACTGCGCCAGATACCAGGCAATCTGGGGGTCGGACGGCGTATAGTCCGCCGTTGCCGGCGCGACCGCCTGCGCTTGCCCGAGCTTGTCGACCTGTACCACCCAGGGAACCACAGTGCCGTGTGTCGACTGCCAGACGAGGCCGCCGGCCAAGCCGCAGGACAGGATCAGCGAGCCGAAGGCCATCAGCCGCCAGTTTTTGGCCTGGACACGGGCGGAGCCGATGCGCTCGTCCCAAACCTGGGCC
>DATMGU010000034.1:0-16698 GCA_035555315.1 Allostellaceae bacterium | reverse complement strand
TTCCTAGAGAGCCTTAATCTCAGCCCGGCGCTCGTTTATCGCGCTCAAGCCGTCGTTAACCGCAGTTTTATGCAAAGGACCGAGCGGTTCGATGAACGGCTTCATCCCGACCAGGAGCGGCGCTCCGTCGAATTGCCTGCGATCGTCACTCTCTGGATACCCTATGCGGCGTGCTGGTACGGCGCGATTCGCGCCAGCTCCGGCCCGATCCGGCGGCGCTGTTCAAGTAGCTCGTAATCGGCCTGGACACCGAGCCAGAAGCCCTCCGACAGACCGAAAAAGCGGGCAAGACGAAGATCCGTGTCCGCCGTGATCGAGCGCTTTCCCAGCACGATCTCGTTGATGCGTCGCGGCGGCACGCCGATCGCCCGGGCAAGGCTATTCTGGCTCAATCCCAAGGGCTCGATGAAATCGGCCAGCAACATCTCGCCCGGTGTCGGGTTCGGGATCAGCTTAGTGGTAGTCGACGATCTCGACATTCTCAGGACCTCCATCCGTCCAAACGAAGCAGACACGCCACATCGCCACTTCGCGCTGCGAAGTGGCTGACTTGTTGATCCTGATGCTATGTTGGTCGGCCCGATCATCCTTGAGCGCTTCAAGGTGATTGTTCGGGGGCACGGCCAGGTCGCGCAGCACCTTGGCATTGTTCAGCATCCGCAGCTTTCGCAAAGCGGTTTGCTGTATGTCTTGCGGCAGCTTCCGGCTGAATTCGCCACGCCATATCCGCTCAGTCTCGGAACACCGGAAGCTGACGATCATGCTGGCACCATAACGTTATGCGTCATATAACGCAAGTCGTTATGGAACGGTCTCGGCGGCTGTCATTTGCGGGACTCCGCCAGAACCAACTCGGCGGCTTCAGCAAGGAAGCGTGAGCGATTGGGGGCTACCGCTTCGATGCGCCGCAGCAGCGATCTCGACAGCATGACGTTGACTCGCTCCGGCTTGTGCAAATCTGGATCGAGACGAACCAGCACCGCCACCGCGTCCCCCCGATGCGGGTCATCGCGGAGCGCATCCAGTCCGCGCGGCGCTGGGATCGGATCGCCGTGCTCGGCCATCACCGACAGATGACCGGTCAAGGCATCTTCGGCCATTGCGAGCGCTTCATCCAAAGTGCGGCCGGCCGTGATGCAACCAGGCAGGTCTGGAAACTCGACGCCGTAATCGCTGTCGGCATCCTTGCGCACATACGCGACATAATGGGCCATCACCGGCCTCCCTTAAGCAACTTGACCCTAGACTGCCGTTCGATGCTGCGCACCGTTCCAATCGGGAGATCCCGCTTTGGATGAGGGACCGTGACGGTGCCGAGCAGGTCCTGATGCCGGAAATGGTGGTGGCCGCCGGTGACCCGGACCTCCCTCCACCCCTCAGCTTCAAGCGCTCGAATTATCGAACGACTGTCCATGTGTATCCATACACACAAATAACGGGTATCGCCAATAGAGAGTGTGTATCCTCACACACTCCGGCGGCCGGCCGACGTATTCCCCGCGCTTCTGGGATACGCAGGGGGTCATGCCACGCCTCCTTCCGGATCATCCACCCGGACCCCACTTTGAGGGCCGTTCGTCAATTCTGGCCAGATGGACATCTGTCGTCCGCAGGCCGTGAATTGCAGCCACATGGATGTTGGCGCATTTGACAACGGGCAGCATCGTTGGCATTATCGCCAACGTGAAAGCTGAACTCCTCCGTCGCCAGAAGAGCGTTCTCTCGGACGGCGCCATTTTGGAGCTGGTGATCTGGCGCGTGCCGCGGCCGGTCGATGGCAGCACGCACAGCTACAAATACCGGCTGTTTTACGGTCGGGGAAGCGAGCGGATCGTGGGTTACGACAACGAGCGGCCAAAGGGCGATCACCGCCATCTCGACGGGGCGGAGGAGCCGTACACGTTTAGCACCGTCGAAGATCTTGTACGGGACTTCTTGGCGGACGTTGAAAAACGGAGGGTGAAATGAGGGTGGCCACTATCCAAATCCGCAAGGATGACACCGCGATCCTGCGCGAAGCCGGGGCGGCCTTCGTGGACGCCTGGCGTACCGGCAAGTCGGAATCTGATGTCTTCACCTTCTCGTCGCCGGCACAGCTCTTTTCCATCTTGTCGCCAAAGCGCTGGGAGCTGATTGAGCGGTTGCAAGCATTGGGGGCTATCAGCCTGCGAGGCCTCGCACGCGAACTCAGCCGTGACGTGAAGCGCGTGCATGGGGATGTGGCCGTTCTGCTGGATTGGGGTTTCATCGAACGAACTGACGACCGAAAAATCGTCGTGCCGTACGGGGTCATCCACGCGGACTTCGATCTTCGCGCGGCGGCGTAAAGGGCAGGGGCGTTCGATGTCAACTCTCGGACTCCCCGGTTGCTTTGTCTGGTCCCGCGAGATCGAGCTTCGCCCGCAGATCGCGGATTATCTGGATGGCTTCCGAGCGTGCGATGTTGCTGCCGTCCATGGTGAATCCGGCATTTCAGTTCTGATCGGTCGGCTGCATGATCGCGACACCCTGGATCGTGCCCCCTTTGGGATGCCTGCGGACCTCGGTCATGATGAGTTCGGCCAGCTCGCTACGGGTCTTCTTCGGTTTGGTCACTTGCGGGGCGCCTTGGAGCCTGGCTCGCCTGAAATCCGCATCACACCGCCGTCTGGCCTGGTGATTTCGACGATGGTTTCCAGGCGGACCAAGCGGGTCTGATGGTTCTCCACCTTGGCCGCCAGTCCTTTGACACCATCCGTCAACGTCGTAACCCGCTCGCTCAACGCCGCGAGACGGGCTATGCGTTCGAACCAAACGCTCACAGGGCGTCCATGCGGGAAATGGCCGCGGATAGCTCTGCGATCGCGCCATCGAGATCGCCTTCCATCCGATCGATCATGATGTCGAATTCTCGAAGCGCCGCCGCTTCGTCGCTAGCCTCGGCCCCGGAGCCGAGCGCCAGCTCCCGCAGATAGGCGCTTACCGATAGACCGGCAGCCTCGGCCTTCTTCGCGATCGTCGCATTCTCGGACTCGCTGACCAAGGTGGTCAGTCGGGTGCTGCGCACTTCGGCGCCGGCGGTCAACGCTGCAACAACCATATCGGGAGCCTCCATCCACCGAGACAAACATACGCATGGGCCTGCGTATGTGCAAGTGACGAGGTCGGCGGCAGAAGGGTGTTTCCCGGCCTCTCTTGCAAGCCGCGGATCAACGATCTGTGTGCAGCAAGCGGCTGTAGATCAGCCACCGGTCATGCGGCGGGTCGCTCTGTTGGTCCGCTCGGGCGTCATTCGGGCTCTCTCCAAGGCGTCGTTGTTATTGTCGCCACGAAATCGGGCACGGTCTGGCCGGGGCGGCCACCCTTTTCGCGGGCCGTGTCGTTGACGACGGAAATGATGCCGGTCCGCCAGGCGCTGTCGCCTTCGCCGATCCGGGCGGTGGCGGCGCCGACGGTGGCGGCCGCGATGCCTCGGCTATCGAGCATCGGCAAGCGTGACAGGCCGGCCCGATCGATGCCGATGCCCGCGTCGTTGAACACGGCCGCCAGCGCGTCGGCCTGCAGCGCCCGCGCCGGATCGCCGCCCGGGGCACCCCCGTGGGAGCCGATGATCAGCACGGCGCCGGCATCCTCCGACCGGACCAAGGCGGCTGAATCGAGCGCCCAGATCGCCGGCTGCGCCCCCGCCGCGCGCAGCAGCTGCCGGCCTTCGTCGAGCATGGGGATTGCGCGGTCGATCAGCGGCGCGCGGGTCATCGCCCGTGCCGCGTCGAGCGCCGCCATGCCGACGGCGCAGCCGAGCGCCGCCGCCGTCCGATTGACCGCGCTGATACGGCCGCGTGCCATCATGTCGGCGCCGTCGCCGATCCTGGCGCTCCAGGCGTCGACCGTCGCGGCCGGTAGCTCGATGTCGTCCAGCCAATGGATACCGGCGATGCCGGCGTCTTCGAGGCCGCGCCCGGCATCGTTCAAGATCACCCCGCGAACGCCTGCCCGGACAGCCAGCCACGCCGCGTAGCGGCCGCCATGGGACCCGGCGACCAGGACGCTGCCGCGATGCGCAGGGCCCAGTTTGGTGACCGATGGCTCGACGCTGATGCCATCGGTTAGGCGTTCCTGCATGCGCATCCCCCGAGAATTTTCGAGCATAATGAGGCCTGTCGCCTGCTTCGGAGAAGCCGTATCGATTCCCCGAGCCGGTTCTGCTGGCCGAAGGCGTGATCTTGTGTCACGGATCGAGGTTACTGACGAAGGGGTCGGGACATGGCCTCAAGAACCGGCCGCGATGGCGGAGGGGAGCGGACGTGAAGAACAATCTGGCCCGTATGACCGAGCTATACCGGACCATGGTCAGGATCCGCGCCTTCGAGGATGCCGCGCAAGCCGCGGCCCGCGCCGGAAAAGTGGTCGGTGCCGTGCATTCCTCGGCCGGCCAGGAGGCGGTTGCCGTCGGGGTCTGCGCCAATCTTCGCATCGACGACGTGTTGACCAGCACCCATCGCGGTCACGGCCATACCATCGCCAAGGGTGCGGATGCCGGTGCCATGATGGCCGAGTTGTTCGGGCGATCGACCGGCACCAATGGCGGCAAGGGCGGATCGCTGCATATCGCGGATTTCTCGGTCGGCATGCTGGGCGCCAACGGTGTCGTCGCCGCCGGTCTGCCGATCGCGGTCGGCGCCGCTCAAGGGCTGCGTCTCAAGGGCTCCGAGGCGCTCGCCGTCACCTTCTTCGGCGATGGGGCGACCAATCGCGGCCCGTTCCTCGAAGCGCTGAATTGGGCGGCGAGTTTCGCGCTGCCCGTGCTGTTCGTGTGCGAGGATAACGGGTTCTCGGCGATGACGCGGACCGCGTCGGTGACCGGCGGCAGCGGTCCGGCGGCCCGTGCCGAGGCGATCGGCGTGCGCGCCGTCACCATCGACGGCAACGACCTCATGGCCGTCGACCATACCGCCGGCGAGTTGATCGCCGAGATCCGCGCCGGTGGCGGGCCGCGTTTCCTGCATTGCCGGACCTATCGGCTGCGCGGCCATACCGCGACCGATCCGGCGCGCTACCGCGAGGAGGCCGAGGTGGCGGCGCATGAACTGGTCGAGCCGCTGACCCTCGCCCGCATCAAACTGATCGAGCTGGGTGCGGCCGCGCGCGATCTCGATGCGATCGAGGCGGAGGAGTTCGCGCTGATCGAGCGAGCGGTAGCGGCGGCGGAGGTCGCGGCACCACCGGATCCGTCCGCCGCCTATGCCGATGTCCAGGACCTGGGCGCCCCGCCCGCGCGAGGTGCGTTGTGACCGTGATGACCTATCAGGAGGCCGCGCGCCAAGCCGTGCGGCACGAGATGCGACGCGATCCCCTGGTTTGGGCATTGGGCGAGGATCTGGGGCGCGGCGGCGTGTTCGGCCAATATCGTGGTTTGCAGGAGGAGTTCGGGCCGGCGCGCATCGTCGATACGCCGATCTCCGAGGCGGCGATCATGGGGGCGGCGGTCGGCGCCGCCCTGGTCGGCACACGGCCGATCGTCGAGATGCGCTTCGCCGATTTCGCGCTCTGCGCGATGGACGAATTGATCAACCAGGCGGCCAAGAATCGCTACATGTTCGGCGGCCAGGGCCGCGTGCCGCTGGTCGTGCGCCAGCCCACCGGGTTGTGGCGCAACTCGGCGGCCCAGCATTCTCAGTCGCTGGAGGCTTGGTACGTTCATGTTCCCGGTCTGGTGGTAATCGCCCCGGCGACACCGGCGGATAATCGCGGGCTGCTGGCGGCGGCGATCCGCTCGGACGATCCGGTCGTCTATTTCGAGCATAAGAACCTGTGGCAGCTCGAAGGCGAGGTGCCCGATGGCGATCATCTGACGCCGATCGGCCGGGCCGAAATCCGCCGTCCGGGCCGCGACATCACCATCGTCACCTGGTCCGCCCTGGTGCACGAGGCGCTGACCGCCGCCGGGCAGGCCGCCATCGACGGCATCGAGGCGGAAATCATCGATCTGCGCAGCTTGTGGCCCTGGGATCGCGAGATGGTGCTGGCCTCGGCCGCCCGCACCGGACGCCTGCTGGTGGCGCATGAGGCGGTTCTGGCATCCGGCTTTGGTGCCGAGGTGGCGGCGGTCGCCGCCGAGGAGCTGTTCGGCCGGCTGAAAGCCCCGGTCCGTCGCCTGGGTGCGCCGCGCATGCCGGTGCCCTACGCGGCGGTGCTGGAGGCGGAATACCGGGTCGACGCCTCGGATATCCTGGCGGCGGTTCGGTCGCTCTGCGCCGAATAGGCTGCCGAATGAAAGCGGATCGGCCGCTCAGGCCACCGAGTTCAGGCCAACGAGTTCAGGCCAACGACTCAGGAGGGCCGCGTTTCATCTTCGGTAGGCGGCCAGAGCAGCGATCGATGAACTCCACGAGCAGGCCCGTGACCTCGGTCGGTCGCACCAGGCTCGCCACATGGGCGGCGCCGGTCAACGCGCGGAACGATCCGTTCGACATCGTGGTGGCAATATGACGGCTTCGTTCTTGAATATGGGGAAATTCGAGGTCGCCACAAATCACCAGGGACGGCGCCGCTATCTCGCCCAAACGAGGGAAGGCGGGTGCCACATCAAGGTTTGCCCCGATCGGCGGCGACCGGAGCGCGATGCCGTTCATCTCTAGGAACAGCCGGCGAGCCTCACCCACGACACGACCCTCGGGCGCCAGTGGACCGTCCAGGAAAAGGCGCGCTTTAATCGCGTTCACCCGATCCAGATCGCCGACCTCTTGGGCGTCCTTCAGCTGGGCCATCAGGCCCTTGATTTCGGGCGGATAGATCGCCTCGGGCGCACCGCTCACGCTGGGCGAAATGAGAAATAGGGCACGGACATGGGATGGATGCCGAAGGGCGGCGTCGAGCGCTATTCGCCCACCCTCCGAGCATCCAACGAGGATCGCAGGCGTGCCGTTCGCTGTGGCGTCAATCACCGCCATCAAGTCCGCGACCGCGGAAAAGTCTTCCTTTTCGGCGCGGGTCTCGCCAAAGCCGCGTCGATCGTAGGCGATAGCCTTATTGTTGGCGCCGACGCCATCCAGCTGTGCGCGCCACATGCGGCTATCGCAGATGGCGGCGTGCAGAAAGACAATAGGGTCGCCCCTGCCGACGACTTCCACGGCCAGCGTGGCGCGGCCCGCCGCAATCCGATGATCGGAACTCATGGTTCACCCTGGCCGGTGCCGGGGAGGTGGACACTCTGCGATCCGGCCCGCCCTTGCCGATCGGGAGCTTGGCGGAGCCCGAACGGCCCCGCCTCGCTCGGGAACGCGCTGCTTTACTCGGCGTATTCCGGCTCGCGCCTGTCCAGCAGACGCTTCAGCGCGGTGAAATGGTAGTCATAGGCGTTCTGGCCGGCCGGCAAGCCGCTATGGTTGAACTGCTCGCGGGTCTTGGACACGACATCCTCGGCGACACGGTGCAGCGGCTTGCCGGTCGACATCGCGAGGATCTGCGTCTGGCAGGCCCGTTCCAGGAAATACAGGCTGTTGAAAGCATCGGCGACCGACTTGCCGCAGACGATCACGCCGTGATTGGCCAGCATCAGCACGGGCTTGTCGCCCATGACATCGGCCATGCGCTCGCCCTCATCCATGTCCAGCGCCAACCCGCCATAGGCGTAGTCATAGGCGATGCCGCCCGCGAACCCGAGAGCGTTCTGGCCGATCATTTCGAGGGTCATGTCCTCCAGCATGGTCAGCGCCGTGGTATAGGGCATGTGGGTGTGCAGCACGCAGGGAAAGCCGCGCTTGTGGATCGGCCCATGGATGCAGACGGCGGTGCGATCGGCGATCCCGTCGCCCTCCGTGATGGCACCGTCCAGCGTCACTTCCAGCAGGTCGCTCGCCCGAACCTCGGACCAATGCAGGCCATAGGGGTTGAGCAGGAACCGGTTCGGCTTGCCGGGCACGGTCAGGGTGAAGTGATTGTCGATCCCTTCATGGAAGCCGTTGGCGACGGCGATCCGCAACGCCGCGGCCAGATCGACCCGAGCCTGACGTTCCAACGGGCTGCGCGCGACCGGCAGCTTGCTCAAATTATCCGACACTCGCAAATCTCCTTCTCTCAGCGACTCGTTACGCCGACGCTCTCAGCGCGGCGGGTTCAAGATCCAAAGCGGGCAGGCCACGCACGATGCCGGGCTGCAAAACGGCTTCGTCATAGGGCTTCCGCGCGAACACCGCGTGAACCATGGGGGCGAAATGATCCAGGGTCTCGGTCGCGTAGCCGGGGTCGAAGCTGTTCTGGTCCCATCGCTCGCAGAAATCCACGCAGGATTGATAGGCCGGATGATCCTTGTATCGCTCCCGCTCGTATTGGTTCCAGCCATAGTGATGGGCGTAATAGACCATCTGAAAGGCGCCATGGCGTTCGACGACCCAGGTGCATTCCTCGCGGATGAAGGGTCGCAGGATCTCGGCGGCGAAGCGGTCGTGATTGCGCGGCGCCAGGCCGTCGCCGATATCGTGCAGCAAGGCGGCGACGATCCAGTCGACATCGGCGCCTTCGCGCTCGGCGCGGGTCGCGGATTGCAGAGCGTGTTCCAGCCGGTTGATCTTATAGCCTTCCATCGGCTCGTCCGCCTGGCTGGCAAGCTCGCGCAGCAGGCGGGGGGCGGTTCCCGCGATGTAGGCGTCCTCGGCTTCCTGCAGCATCAGATAGTCGTCGCGCGTGCCATCCTTCATCTGGGTGAAGTTCACAGTGTTCATGGCACGTCTCCTCGCCGCTGGATCCAGATCGCCAGTATGCACGTCCCGCGCCGGGTTATGCGACGTGAAAATGGCGACCCTGAAATGCGTTCGACCGCGCTTCGCCGTGGGTTTTCGTAAGCCGGCTTATACGTCATCTCGATGAGTGCAACTCATTGAGATCGTATCGCGAGCGACGGCGTGCTCTCGGCGAAGCATCGCTTCGCCTGACGCCGGCAGTCGGATCTCCGATCCGACGAGAGGCGCGCACCGTATGGTGCGAAAGCCAAGGCGGACGGACGTCCGCCGCCCGGCGACTGAGGCTCTCCGTGAGGCGAACCATCGGTTCGACTCAGGGAGATTTGTTAGACGGTCTCGACGACCCGTTGCATGGGGAGGTGGATACTGGCGACGGTGCCGATACCCGGTTCGCTCGTCAATGTCAGGGTCCCGTCATGCAACTCGATGAGATGGCGTGCCAGCGGCAAGCCGAGGCCGGTCCCCTCGAACGACCGGTTCAGGTCCGCGTCGATTTGAGTGAACGGCTCGAACGCGCGCGTGATCTGGTCCGGCCGCATGCCGATGCCGGTATCGGCGACCTCGATCGTGATACCCCGATCCTCCCGTAGAGCCGCGGTGACGGAGACGGAGCCGCCATACCGGCTGAATTTCACCGCGTTCGACACGAGATTGAGGATCGCCTGGAGGAAGCGCTGCCGATCGATCGTGACCAGCGGCAGGGTCGCAGGCATATCCGCGCGCAGCGTCAGGTTTTTGGTCTGCGCGTGCGGCTCCACGATCCTCAACGCCTGACCGACCAGTTCCGCCATGCAGACCGCTTCATCGTAGAGGTCGAGCCTACCGGCCTCGGCCTTGGCGATGTCCAACACGTCGTTGATGATGCCCAGCAGATGACGGCCGCTATCCGCGATGTCCGCCGCGTAGCTGCGGTATGTCGGGTGATTGAGCGGTCCCAAGGCTTCCAGGCACATCATGTCGGCGAAGCCGATCACGGCGTTCAGGGGAGTGCGCAGCTCGTGGCTCATATTGGACAGGAAGTTGGTCTTGGTGCGGTTCGCCGCCTCCGCCTGATCGCGGGCGATCGCCAGGTTGCGGGCGGTCTGCGCCCGTTCCTGCGCCTCGATCGTCATGGCCGTCAGATCGGCCAGGGAGGCCGCGAAATTCTGCTCATCGGCCGTCCATTGGCGTGGGTTGTCGGCCTGCTCGCAGGAGAGGAAGCCCAATACGCGGTCGCCGACCCGGATCGTGGACACCAACAGCGAAGCGACACCGGCCGTGCAGGGTATCGCTCGTCGAAGCCGGGCCGTACGGGGATCCGTCCCGACGTCATTCATGGCGATGCCGCGCCCTTCGAACAGGGCGGTGAAATACTCCGGATAAGGCTCGATCTCGATCGACTGACCGGTCAGCAGGCCGTCCGGATCGCCCCATGCGCCGAAGTTGCAGGTCACCCGCCGCGCGGCCTCGTCGAGGAGCCATACGCTCGTACGATTGCTGCCGAGAACCTCGGCGGCCTTTTGCGTGATCAACGGGATGATGGTGTCGAGATCGCCGGTGGCCAGCGCGCGGCAGGTCGCGATGCCGACCAGTACCTCGTTCTCCAGCCGCAGCCGCGTGGCGGTGGCGTCCCGATCCCGCTCGGCTTGTTTACGGCCGGTGATGTCGTCCACCATGGCGACGGTACCGGTATAGCGACCGGCATGGTCGGTCAGGGGGGCCGCGGCGATCGAGACGTCGATCCAGCTTCCATCCTTGCGCCGACGACGGGTTTCCACGCCCTTGAAGATCTCGCCCCGGCTGAGATGATCGGCCATCCTGCGCCATTCGGTATAGCTTTCCCGGGCGAAGGGGAGAAACGTGCCGAGCGCCTCCTCGGCGGTCCAACCGAAGATCGTCTCGGCGGCTTGGTTCCAACTGGTCACCACCCCCTCGGAATCGACCGTTACGAAGGCGATCGGCGAGGCGGTGACGATCGCCTGAACATGGTCTTGTAGCCGATAGCGTTCCGCCTGGTGTCGGGCCTCGCCCTGGCGATAGGCCCGGTGGCCGGCCAACGCCTCGATCGCGAGCGCGGCGAGATCGGCCAGCATCGCTTGCTGTTCGCTGCTGAAGGCGGTTCGGGGAGCCGTGTCGATGACGCAGAGCGACCCCAGCCGATACCCATCGGCGGTGACCAGCGGCGCCCCGGCATAGAACCGAATGCCGGGCGCCCCCGTGACAAGCGAGTCGTGGGCGTAATGCGGATCCTCGGTTGCATCGAGCACGACCGTGACGTCGTCTTTCAGGATCGCATGGGCGCAGAACGAGGTGGATCGATCGATCTCGGTGACATCGAGGCCGACGCAGGATTTGAACCATTGCCGATCGGTGTCGACCAGGGATATCAACGCGATGGGCGTGTTGAATAATCTCGCCGCGAGCCGGGTGAGGCGGTCGAAGGCTGGGCCCGGCGGTGTGCCAAGAACGTCATGGTCCTGCGACGCCGTCGGATGGTGCCATTCCCCCGTGGCGGAATTCGCATCGGTCAATGCCATGGTGCCGTGGTCTGACCTTCTAATATAACGTGCATCTGAATCGTAAATCGGTACTCAAAGTGGCATCGACCGCTCAATAAATCGTAAACTCCGAGGTGACGGTCCTCTCGGATTTTGACCCGTTACGATTGCCTTGGCCGTTCTTCCTCCATCAAGATCTTCTTGGATAGCTTGCCCACGGCGGTTTTGGGCAAGGCGTCCCGAAACTCCAGGACCGTGGGCAACTCATGGCGCCCGAGCTTGTCCGCGAGGAAACCCCTCAGCGTTTCCAGGCTGAACGGCGCGGCGCCGGCGCGCAGGGTGACGAACGCCTTGGCGCTTTGCCCGCGATAATCGTCGGCGATGCCGATCACGATCACTTCCAGCACCCCCGGATGTTCGTAGATCGCCTCTTCGATCATCCGGGGGTAGACGTTGTAGCCGCCGCTCAGGATCATGTCCTTCTTGCGGTCGACCAGGAACAGAAAGCCATCCGTATCGAGATAACCGATATCGCCGGTGCGAAGGAAACCGTCGTGAAAGGCCTCCGAGGTCGCCTCCGGCTGCTTCCAATAGCCCTTCATGACGTTCTTGCCGCGCACGCAGATCTCGCCCTTTTCCCCGGCGGGGAGCCGGCGGGCGGGATCGTCCAGGTCGCGGATCTCGATATCGACGCCGGGCAGCGGCAAGCCGGTCGCACCGGGTCTGCGGGAGGCGTTGACCGGGCTATTGGCACCGGCGGGAGCCGTCTCGGTCATACCCCAACCCTCCGCCAGCATGCGTCCGCTCAGCCGCTCGAACGGCTCGCGCAACTCGGCCGGCAGGGGCGCTCCGCCGGTGTTGCAGATCTTCAGCGACGAGAAGTCGACGGTCGCCGCGCGCGGGTGGTTGGCGATCGCGCGAAACATCGTCGGCACGCCGGAGAACTGGGTCGGTCGCACCGTCGCTATATCCGCCAGGATATCGTCGACGTCGAAGCGCGGCCGTAGGATCAGGCAATAGCCGTTGTGGGTGCCGCGCAGCAGCAGCGTGGTCAGCGCGTAGATGTGGAACAGCGGCAGCACCAGCATCACGCGCTCGCGCCCCGGCATCATCCCCACATCGTTGCCGCGGTTCCATAGGTCGTACATCTCGACCGCCGCGGATAGGTTGGCATGGGTCAGCATCGCCGCTTTGGGCACGCCGGTGGTCCCACCGGTATATTGCAGCAAGGCGACCTCGTCGGTCGGCGGATCGGGCGGCAACGCCGTCATCGACGGCCGCAGCAGATCCGCGAACCGGACATGCCGAGGATCGTCGACGATCGGCAGCGCGCCGCCGAGCCGCGCATAGGCGGCGCTGGTCCGTGGGTCGGGCGCCCCGAAATCATCCGGCGTGCCGACCACGATCCGCCCCAGCCCGCCGGCTCCCAATTGAGCGGCGAGTTTCGGGTAAAGCGGATCGGCCGCCAGCGTGATCGCCAGGCGGATCTCGCTATCGATCACCTTGTGTCGCAGTTCCCGATCCGCATCGAGCGGGCTCATATTGACGACGCGTCCGCCGGCCTTCAGCACGGCGAAGAAGGCGACCGGGAAATGCGGGACGTTCGGCAGGTAGAGGCCGACACCGACACCCGGCCCCACCCCCAGGTCGGCCAACCGACGGGCGACCCGGTCGATCAGCACGCCGAATTCCCGATAGCGCCAGGCCAAACCTGGAAAATCCAGGAACGGGTGATCGGCGAACCGCGCCACCGCTTGGTCGACCAGGCGGGTCAGCGGTTGCGTCCGGATCGGGGCGTGCCAATCGACGCCGGGCGGGTAGAATTTTTCCCACGGACGGCGGGTCGCCGCCGTCGCGTCGAGGATACTCATGGCCGTTTCCTCCCAAGCCGACCTACCGTGACCGGCGGTTCTTATTGCCGGTCACGGTCGACCCCGGTCGTGGCGAAGTCAAGCGGCCGGCACGCTTCTTGGAAGGCATGCCCCATGTCGTCAGCGCCGCTTGGCTGAATTCCAACGACGGCCGCCAGCTGGTCATTCGCCGATAGGCAAAAAACTCATCTTCGACAGGCAATAATTGCCGCTTCCGGAAGTTCTTGCCGTGTAACCGCCCCGTTACACTACTATCTCCAGTGTTTTCAGTATGTTAGGGATTTTTTGGCGCGGTATGGCCGCTGCAATGGTCGATCCCGTCCCGGCCGGTGTCGGGATGGGTGCCGACGATCCGGCGCCCCAATGTGACTGGAAAAGGGCAACTCAGCATGAGTAGTATCTCCAGCGCTGGGAGTTCGTCGACAGACTACCTCCAGCAGTTGCGGCAGCAGTTGGCTGACGCAGTCAGCAAGTCCCAAAAGCAAAGCGGTTCGACCGCCGCGAGCGACACGACCGACTCCCTGTACAGCCTGCAAAGCACGAGCAGCGCGACCAGTTCGACATCGGGTCAGCCCACCGTCGATACATCCAAGGTATCGATGAGCGACTCGATGGGTGCGCAACTGCTGATGGCCCAATTCGACAGCTCCAGCGGTTCGACCGGTTCGACCAGTTCGACCGGCTCAACCAGTTCGACGGCCTCGTCGTCTTCGACGGATTCGTCGTCAACCGCGGCGTCGTCATCGTCGCTTACCAGCACGATCGACTCGTTACTCCAGCAGCTCCAAGCCGCCATGATGGCCCAGTTTGGTTCGACTGGTTCAAGCAGCGGGTCGACCTCCGCTTCGTCGACCTCCGCCGTTTCGTCTACTTCGTCCACATCGTCCAGCTCGAGCACAAGCCCGACTGACGCGCTGTTCAAGCAGATCGATACGAGCGGCAGCGGGTCGATCACCAAGAGCAGTCTGGAGAGCTACTTCACGAATGCGGGTATGACGACCAGCCAGGCGGATGCCGTCTACAGCAAGCTCGACCCGAACAATACGGGCAGCGTCAGCGAATCGCAGTTCAACTCGGCTGTGAAGGCACCGGCCCATCATCATGGCGGTGGGGGCCATGCGATGGGGTCGTCGAGCGACTCCAGCGACACGTCCAGCACTACGGCGGCGACCTCGACGACGACCAGCACGAGCATGCAGTCGGCTCTCGATGCGTTGTTCAACCAGTCGGCGTCTGCGACCTCGACGACGAGCAGCACGAGCATGCAGTCGGCCCTCGATGCGTTGTTCAACCAGGCGACGACTGCTTATACCCAGTCAGCCTCGCAACTGTCCTCGACCGGCGACTACGCGTTCGCCTAACTGTCAGCCGCCTAGGCGTCAGCTCAAGCTGCGCCCGCCGGCGTCGGTGTTCGGCCACAAGGCACCGACCGACGCCATTCCTCCACTCAGTTTATTCGGTCCCCGAACGGGGATCGAAGGCGTTCTGTAGGCCATCGCCGAAGAAGTTCACGGCGATCACCGTCGCGAAGATCAATGCCCCCGGATAGAACGCCAGTACCGGGGCCGCGGTGACCAGTTCCTGGGCGTTGTTCAGCATGTTGCCCCAGCTGGGCGTCGGCGGCAGGATGCCGAGGCCGAGAAAGCTCAGCACGGATTCGAACAGGATGATCTGGCCGACCGCCAGCGTGGTGGCGACGATGATCGGCGATACCGCGTTGGGCAGGATATGCGTCAGCAGGATATGCCGGGCGCTCGCCCCCTGCGCCTGGGCCGCCAGCACGTATTCGCGGCTGAGCAGGCTCAACGTCGCGGCGCGTACCAGACGGGCGACCGTGGTCCATTGCACCAGTGTGATGATCACGACGATCCGATAGAAATTGGCGTCGCCGGAGCGCATGAAGGCGTCGGAAAAACCCAGTTTCTTCAAATCGATCGCGGCGAACACGATCAGCAGGGGCAAGAGCGGCAGGGCGATCACGCCGTCGGTGACGCGCATCAGCACACTGTCGATCCGGCCCCGGTAATAGCCGGCGACGAGGCCGATCACCGTGCCGACCAAGGCGGAACTCAGCGCCCCGGTGAAGCCCACCAGCAGCGAGATCCGGCCGCCGACCATCAGGCGCAGCATGACGTCGCGGCCGGCATCGTCGGTGCCCAGCCAATGTTCGGCGGAAGCGCCATCGAACCGCGCCAGGAGATCGGTATGGTTCGGATCGACGCCCAGCGCCCAGCCCACCAAGGGTGCCGAGAAGCTGAAGATCATCAGGATGATCAGCAGGACGAGCCCGCCCATCGCGACGCGGTTCGCCCGCAACCGCCGCCAGCGCAGCGACCACACCGACCGGGCCGCCTGGGGCAGTGGCTCGGAAGCGGCGACAGGGTCATGGATGGCCAAATCGGTCATGAGAGCGAGATCCTCGGATCCAGCACCGCGTAGGCGATATCGGCCAGGATGGTCGCCACCAGGGTCAGGAGGCTGGCGAACAGCAGGCCGATCAGCGCCAGGTTGAAGTCGTTGCCCAGCACGGCGTCGTAGATCATCTTGCCCATGCCGCGCTGCCCGAACATCGTCTCGGTGATGAGCGCCCCGGAGAACAGGCTGCCGAAATTCAGCGCCAGCACGGTGACCACGGGAATGAGGGCGTTGCGCAGCGCGTGCCGCCACACCACCCGCGCCGGGCCGGCGCCCTTGGCGCGGGCGGTGCGAATGTAATCCATGCGCATCGTCTCGATCATCGACGCCCGGGTGAACCGGGTCAGATTGCCGATCTGCGACAGCGACAAGGTGATGACCGGCAGCACCAGATATTTCAGGCTGTCGAAGAACCCACCGCCGCCGCCGATCGTGCCCATGCCGCTCGCCGGCAGCCAGCCGAGCCAGACCGCGAAGACGAAGATCAGCAGCAGCGCCAGCCAGAACACCGGCAGCGAAATCCCGGCGAAGGCGATGAAGTTGATCAGCCGATCGAGCCGCGACCCCGGCTTCAGGGACGCGGCGATACCAAAGCCCAGCGAGACCAAGAGAGTGCACAGAAAGGCCAGGCCCATCAGCTTGGTCGTCTGCAGCAGGGCGGGTCCCATCACCCGGGTGACCGGCAGGGTGAACACCCGCGAATAGCCGAAATCGCCCTGCAGGGCCGCGGTCAGCCAATGCCAATAGCGCACCACCATCGGCTGATCCAGGCCATAGATCGCCCGCAGCTTGGTGATATCCGCGGCGGTCCAGCCGGGATTGGAGGCGATCATCAGGTCGAGCGGATCGCCCGGCATGAGATTGATCAGGCCATAGACCACGAAGGACATGACCGCCAGGACGATCAGCGCCTCGCCCAACCGGCGGATGATGAAACGGGTCACGGGCTAATCCGCGAAATGGCAGGCGGCGGCATGGTCCGGCCGCCCGGCGGGGGACGCCAGCACCGGCCGCTCGACCCGGCAGATTTCCTGCGCCTTGGGGCAGCGCGGGTGGAAGGCGCAGCCGGGCGGCGGTGCCAGGGGGCTCGGCACGTCGCCGGCGATCGCCCGGCCGCGCCGGCGCTTGCCCTGGCCGATCCGCGGGATCGCCTGGATCAGCGCCTGGGTATAGGGGTGGCTCGGGCGGGCGAACAACGCGTCGCGCCGGCCAAGCTCG
>DATMGU010000033.1:0-2766 GCA_035555315.1 Allostellaceae bacterium | reverse complement strand
TCCGGCGCTGCCCCGATGATCGTATAGGCCGTGCAAGAGCATAGGGTGCATACGATCACGTTGTGAACGGTGGGCGTGTTCTCGAGCACGACAAGGTTTCGATGGTGCTCCGGGAAATCGAAACCCAGCTCTCGAGCTGCCGCCGTGCCGTCAGCAAGCATGCGCGTGCGATACTCGGGGTCAGTCCACGCGCGAGCCACCATCCGGGCACCGTTTGCCGTAATCCAGGCATCGTCGGCATGCTCAGTGAACTCTCCGACAAAATTCTCCGGCATGTCGGCCTTTCGCCTGAGCACCATTTCAAGTGCGGCTGCCCGCTTCTCCAGCGATGCCGGTGCCTCTCTTGTTCTCGCCAACGTGTCCTCACTCGGCAAAGGGTGCCTGATGCAGAAAATCAACCGCTGACGCGCGCGTATATCCTGGAATGTATTTCAGGCCGAAGTCGGCAATGAAATTGTCTCTCGTCGTGTTTGGATGATTCTTGGCAATGCCGCAAAGGCACGTCGTCAGCATGTTCTTCATGCCAAGACGGGGGTAGGCCGACAGGATGGCCTTCTTGTCGTCATCGCCGAGTTCCTGATAGCCGACGCCGCCGTAGTCGCACGCGATGCCGTGCTGACAGCAGGCCACGTCGGTGCCCTTGTAGTGCGCGATCGATGCCGTGGTGTGAAGCGCGATCGCGTCCCAGACGGACTCGGCACGGCGCTCCCCCATGTTGTGCGACAGCGCAAAGGCGCGACCGAGGTCCGCGCCGACGACCTCGAAGCGCCGATCCGGAGAGCCGCCGCGCGCAAGGCCCAGGTCATGCAGGAGCACCGCCACGGCAACCAGCTCGGCATCCGGGGCAAGCGCGCGACGTTGGACCAGCTTGGCGCCGTAGATCCACGAGCGCATCACATGGTTGAAAAGCCAGGGCGGCGATTCAGCCTGTGCCTGGTCGTGGGCGTCGCGGACGGCGCCGCTGTCGGGCAGTTTCAGATCCAGCGTCCGGCCGAGGGTCAGCGCCGCGCTGAAGTCGGGCTTGTCGTTTGTGCTCATTTCCCGCTCCATGACATCAGGCAGCCTGGACGGCACGATGGGCGGCCGCCCAGGCGTCGAAACGCACACGTCGTTCAGCCCGGCCCGCTGCCTGGCGCGCGTTCACCGCTTCCAGCACCTCCGCCGGCGCGGTGTCCGGCCGGCCTGAATCGAAGGGCGGTTGCGGCGCATACTCGAGCCCGAGCTGGACCATCTCCGCCACGCGCGGCCCGCGCAGCTCGGCGATCAGGGCGAGCACGAAATCGATGCCTGCCGTGACGCCGCCGCCGGACAGGATATTGCCGTCGCGCACGACGCGGCCCTCGTCGACGATGGCGCCGAAGAGAGGAAGCAGTTCCCGCCAGGCCCAGTGGCAGGCCGCGCGGCGGCCGCGCAGGAACCCGGCGGCGCCCAGGATGAGCGACCCGGTGCAGACCGACGTCAGGTAGCGCGCGGTCGCGCCGAGCCGGACAATCTCTTCGAGAAAGCGGTCATTCTCGATCGCGTTGAGGCAGCCGCCCCCGCCCGGCACCAGCAGCACGTCGCACGCGGCGATGGCGCCGAGGTCCTCCAGATTGGAAAAGGTGAGGCGGTCCGCCGTGACCGGCCGGCCGTCGAGCGAGGCCACCCGGACCTGCACGTCCGGCGTGCGCGAGAGAAACTGGTGCGGGCCGGTGAAGTCGAGCTGGGTGACCCCGTCATACACCGGCACCACCACGCTGATTGTCTGTGCCATCGTCCTGTCCTCCTGTGTGGACAAGGCTACCGCCGAGGCTGTATGACCGAAAGGTCATACTTCCCTAGGATTCGGACATGAAGACGATCGGTTTCTATGTCTCGCCCGGGTTCCAGATGCTCGATCTCGCCGGTCCGGCCGGGGCGTTCGAAGCGGCAAACCGCGAGCTCGGACGTCCCGCCTATCGGATCACCGTCCTGGCGGCCGAAGCGGGCGCCGTGACCAACAGCCTCGGCATGACCATCGCTGCCGCGTCGGTCGACGAGGCCGTGCCTGATACGCTCATGGTCGTCGGCGGACGGCTCGATCCACCGCTGCCCGCCGATACGCTCGGCCGTCTTGCCGAGACCGCGAGCCGAACCAGGCGGGTGGCGAGCGTGTGCGTCGGCGCGTTCACCCTCGCGGCGGCCGGGCTGCTGGACGGGCGTCGGGCGACGACGCACTGGCGCTATGCCGCGCGGCTTCAGCGCGAGTATCCGTCCGTCCGCGTCGAGGCCGATCGCATCTTCTGTCGCGACGGCAACGTCTGGACCTCGGCCGGGATCACCGCTGGCATCGATCTCGCGCTGGCCCTGGTCGAGGAGGACCACGGATTTGCGATCGCCAAGGGCGTGGCCCAGCACCTCGTCGTCTACCATCGTCGCCACGGCGGGCAATCGCAGTTCGCAGCGTCCATTGATCTGGCGCCGAAGAACGACCGGATCGCCGCGGCTCTCGGCTATGCGCGCGACCACATCGCCGAAGCGCTCACCGTCGAACGTCTCGCCGGCTCGGCCGGCATGAGCCTGCGCCAGTTCACCCGGGCCTTCCGGGCGCAGACCGGCACCACGCCGGCGCGTGTGGTGGAACGCCTGCGCACCGATCTCGCCCGCGGGCGGATCGAGACGACGGGCGAACCCGTCGAACGCATCGCCGAGGCGGTGGGATTCGGCGACGCAGAAAACATGAGACGGGCCTTTATCCGCCTCTACGGACAGCCGCCTCAATCGATCAGACGCGCAACTCGAAGTTAG
>DATMGU010000032.1:0-5072 GCA_035555315.1 Allostellaceae bacterium | reverse complement strand
CGGACCTTGTCGCCGGTCTTCAGGATCGCCAGCCCGCCGTCGGCGGCGGCTTCCGGCGAGGCGTTGAGGATCGAGGGCGAGCCCGCGGTGCCGGATTGCCTTCCGTCGCCGATGCATGGCAGCGACAGGATGCCGCGTTTGATGAGGGCGGCCGGCGGCTGCATGTTCACGACCTCGGCGCCGCCGGGATAGCCGATCGGTCCGGCGCCGCGGATGAACAGCACGCAGTTCTCGTCGATCTTGAGCGCGGGATCGTCGATCCGTTCGTGATAATCCTCCGGGCCCTCGAATACGATGGCGCGGCCCTCGAACGCGTTCGGATCCTTCGGATTGATCAGATAGCGGTCGCGGAATTCGCTGGAGATCACGCTGGTCTTCATGATCGCGGAATCGAACAGATTGCCGCGCAGCACCAGGAAGCCGGCATCCTTCACCAGGGGCTTGTGGTAGCTATAGATCACGTCGCCATCGGGCTTTTGAGCTTCGCGGCAATTGTCGCCCATGGTGCGGCCGTTGACGGTCATGGCATCCTCATGGATGCGCTTGTGCTGCATCAATTCGCGCACCACGGCCGGCACGCCGCCGGCGCGGTGAAATTCCTCGCCGAGATAGAAGCCGGCGGGCTGCATGTTCACCAGCAGCGGCACGTCGTGTCCGAACGTCTGCCAGTCGTCGATCGACAGCTCGACGCCGACATGGCGGGCCAGCGCATTGATATGGATCGGCGCGTTGGTCGATCCGCCGATCGCCGAATTGACCACGATGGTGTTCTCGAACGCCTTGCGGGTCAGGATGTCCGAGGGCTTGAGGTCCTCCCAGACCATGTCGACGATGCGCCGGCCGGTCTCGTAGGCGATCTGACCGCGCTCGCGATAGGGCGCGGGAATCGCGGCACAGCCCGGCAGCGACATGCCGAGCGCCTCGGCCAGCGAATTCATGGTCGAGGCGGTGCCCATGGTGTTGCAGTGGCCGACCGAGGGGGCAGAGGAGGCCACGATGTTCATGAACTCCTCATAGTCGATCTCGCCCGCGGCCAATTCTTCGCGGGCCTTCCAGACCACGGTGCCCGAGCCCGTGCGCTTGCCCTGATGCCAGCCGTTCAGCATCGGGCCTCCCGAGAGCACGATCGCCGGCATGTTGACGGTCGCAGCCGCCATCAGGCAGGCTGGCGTGGTCTTGTCGCAGCCGGTGGTCAGGACGACGCCGTCCAGGGGATAGCCGAACAGGATCTCGACCAGCCCGAGATAGGCGAGGTTGCGGTCCAGCGCCGCGGTCGGACGCTTGCCGGTTTCCTGGATCGGGTGGGTCGGAAACTCCATCGCGATACCGCCTGCGGCGCGGATGCCCTCCCGGACCCGGTGGGCCAGTTCGAGGTGATGGCGGTTGCAGGGGGACAGATCGTTACCGGTCTGGGCGATGCCGATGATCGGCATGCCGGACTGCAGCTCCTGCCGGGTCAGCCCGTAGTTCAGGTAGCGCTCGAGATAGAGCGCGGTCATGCCCGGGTTGTGCGGATTGTTGAACCATTCCTGGGAACGGAGTTTGCGCCTGCCGACGCCGGTGAGCGGCTTGTTCATGGGTTTCTCCCGCAGCGCACACGCCTCTTTATTGTGCTAGTTGTGCGTCGTTCTGATTTAGGCCGATGTTTCGCAAATTCAGCGACGGCCGGCAAGACGCAAGGGCCTTCAGAAGCCAATACTTTCATTAGACTTTCAGGACCTACGACTTTGATCCAACGACATCCTCAAAAAAGTCTGATAAGAGCCTGACCAACAACAGCAACACCGCGGCGCCGACCGCCGGGCATCAACTGGGAGGGAGTAAGTATATGTCGTCCGTGCATATTCGCGATGTGCGAAAATCGTTTGGTGGCTTTGAGGTGCTGCACGGCGTCTCGATTCCGATCGAGGACGGCGAATTCGTCGTTCTGGTCGGCCCCTCCGGCTGCGGCAAATCGACCTTGCTGCGGATGCTCGCTGGGCTCGAAAACATCACTTCCGGGACGATTTCGATCGGCGACCGCGTCGTCAACAATGTCCAGCCCAAAGAGCGCGACATCGCGATGGTGTTCCAGAACTATGCGCTCTATCCGCATATGACGGTCGCCGACAATATGGGCTTTTCGCTCAAGCTGCGTGGCGCCGGCGCCGACGAGATCAAGAAGGGCGTCGCGCGCGCCGCCGAGATCCTGGCGCTCACCCCGCTGCTCGACCGCTATCCCCGGCAATTGTCCGGCGGCCAGCGCCAGCGCGTCGCGATGGGCCGCGCTATCGTCCGCGATCCCCAGGTGTTCCTGTTCGACGAGCCCCTGTCCAACCTCGACGCCAAGCTGCGCGTGGCGATGCGGACCGAAATCAAGGAACTGCATCAGCGATTGAAGACCACGACCGTCTACGTCACCCATGACCAGATCGAGGCCATGACCATGGCCGACAAGATCGTGGTGATGCATGACGGCATCGTCGAGCAGATCGGCTCGCCGCTCGAGCTCTATGACAAGCCGGACAACCAGTTCGTCGCCGGCTTTATCGGCTCGCCCGCGATGAATTTCCTGAAAGGCAAGGTCAAGGCCAACGGCTCCGCCGGTTTCGAGGGCCCGAACGGCGTCAATTTGCCGTTGAAGTCGGCGCCGGCCAATTCCGACGGACAACCCGCGGTCTATGGCGTCCGGCCCGAGCACTTCACCATCGCCGATGACGGCGCGGAAGCCGAGATCATCGTGGTCGAGCCCACGGGCTCGGAGACCCAAGTGTTCGCGAAACTCGGCGGCGAGCAGGTCGTCGCCGTCTTCCGTGAACGGCACCAGTTCAATCCGGGCGACAAGGTCCGGTTGAAGCCCGACCCGGGGCTCGTCCATCTTTTCGACGAGGCGACCGGCAAGCGGCTAAATTCTTAAAAACCGTCAAAATTAAACACTCAAAATAAAACATCGGGAGAGACTAACATGCACGATTTTACCCGCCGCGCTCTACTTCAAGGCGGCACCGCGCTGGCGGCGGCCGGCGCGCTGACCGGGCCGGCGCTGCTTGATTTTGCCAAGGCCTGGGCGCAAAGCGCGCCTTGGAAGGCCGAGCCGGGCGCCAAGCTGACCGTGATGCGCTGGAAGCGCTTCGTACCGGCCGAGGATGACGCGTTCAACGTGATGGTGGCGGCGTTCAAGTCGGCGACCGGTACCGAGATGAACGTGTTCAGCGAGTCCTTCGAGGACGTGCAGCCCAAGGCGTCGGTTGCCGCCAACACCGGCTCCGGCCTCGATCTCGCCTGGGGCCTGCATACGCTGCCGCAGTTGTTCCCGACCAAAGTGCTCAAGATGAACGACGTTGCCGATTACCTCGGCAAGAAGTACGGCGGATGGACCGATGCCGCCGCCAAGACCTGCAAGCTGGGTGACGACTGGCTCGGCATCCCCGTCGCGACCGTCGGGGGCTATCTGACCTACCGCAAATCCGCTGTCGAAAAGGCAGGCTTCAAGGAGGTCCCGGCGGATTTCCCGGCCTATCTTGAACTGTGCAAGGCGCTGAAGGCGAACAACACGCCCGCCGGCTTTGCGCTCGGTCACGCCACCGGCGACGCCAATGCCTGGGTGCACAACATTCTCTGGGGTCACGGCGCCTACACCGTCGACAAGGACGACAAGGTCGTCATCAATTCACCGGAGACAATGAAGGCGCTGGAATACGCCAAGGCACTGTCCGATACCTTCATTCCCGGCGTCGCGTCGTGGAACGACTCGTCGAACAACAAGGCGTTCCTGTCCGGCGAACTGTACCTGACGTCGAACGGCATCTCGATTTATGTTGCGGCCAAGGACGACCCGGCCAAGAAGGACCTCGCCGAAGACACGTATCATGCGCTGTGGCCGGTCGGTGCGAGTGGCAAGCCGACTGAACTGCAGCTTGCGGTTCCGATCCTGGCGTTCAACTTCTGCAAATATCCGAACGCCGCGAAAGCCTTCATCGCCTTCATGCTGGAGAAGGAAAACTTCGAGAAGTGGCTGTCGGGTGCGCGGGGTTATCTGACCCACACCCTGAACGCCTACGATTCGGCCCCGGTGTGGACCGCCGATCCGAAGAACGCCGTGTTCGGGCAGGCCAGCAAGCGGGCGCTGCCGGCGTCCGGCATCGGCACGCCCGGCGAGAAGGCGGCGACCGCGATCGCCGACTTCCTCGTGGTCGACATGTTCGCCAATTACTGCACCGGCGCCAAGGACGGCAAGACCGCCATGGCGGAGACCGAGCGGCAATTGAAGCGGATCTATCGCTGACGACAATGGAGCGGGCGGCAGCTATCGTCGCCCGCTCCATCACCCTCTCTCGTGGTGCGGACAAGACGGCAACAGCGCCGATAATAATTGCGGGATTTCGCCAATGGCTGACATCGCACTCCAACCCCGGGCGGCCAAGCGGCAGATTCGCGAGGCCACAGCGTGGGACCAGCTCAGAACCAACAGGAACTGGCTCGGTTTCTGGTTCATGCTGCCGGCGATGGCGTTCCTGATATTCTTCCTGGCCTACCCGTTGGGCCTCGGTATCTGGATTTCGTTCACCGACGCAAAGATCGGGCGGCCTGGCCAGTTCATCGGCGTCGAGAATTATGACTGGCTGACCGGCGATTCGATCTTCTGGCTGTCGGTGTTCAATACGCTGCTCTACACCACGATCGCGAGCGCGATCAAATTCGCAGTCGGACTTTATCTGGCTTTGCTGTTGAACGAAAACATGCCGTTCAAGGCGATGCTGCGCGCGCTGGTGCTGATCCCCTTCATTGTGCCGACGGTGCTGTCGGCGCTGGCATTCTGGTGGATTTTCGACTCGCAATTCTCGATCATATCATGGTCGCTCAAGCATCTCGGCGTGATCACCCAGAATATCAATTTCCTCGGCGACCCGACCTGGGCGCGGATATGCGTGATCTTCGCCAATATCTGGCGCGGCGTTCCCTTTGTCGCGATCACGCTTTTGGCCGGTCTGCAGACCGTGCAGCCCTCGCTCTATGAAGCAGCCACGCTGGATGGCGCCAGCAGGTGGGAGATGTTCCGCTTCATCACCTATCCGCTGCTGACGCCGATCATC
>DATMGU010000031.1:0-48212 GCA_035555315.1 Allostellaceae bacterium | reverse complement strand
GTCGGTCCTCGTGATCGCGTTCATCGTGTTCATGGAGCGGGCGCAGCGGCGCCTGCTGGTGCAGTACCCCAAGCGCCAGGTCGGCAATAAGATGTTCGGTGGCGAAGCGTCGCACCTGCCGCTGAAGATGAACACCGCCGGCGTCATCCCTCCGATCTTCGCGTCCTCCCTGCTGCTGCTGCCGGCCACGGTCGCGAGCTTCCAGCTGGCCAATGCCGATCAGGCGGGCTGGCGCGGCTGGCTCGGCACGATCGCGAGCTATGTGGCGCACGGCAAGCCGCTCTATATGGCGCTCTATATCGCCCTGATCGTGTTCTTCTCGTTCTTCTATACCGCGATCGTCTTCAATCCGATCGAGACCGCCGACAATCTCAAGAAGTATGGCGGTTTCATTCCGGGTATCCGGCCGGGCAAGAACACCTCGGATTATCTGGATTACGTGCTGACCCGGCTGACCGTCATCGGCGCCGCGTATCTGTCGATCGTCTGCATCCTGCCGGAGATTTTGATCTCCGAATATCAGGTGCCGTTCTACTTCGGCGGCACCAGTCTCTTGATCGTGGTGAGCGTGACCATGGACACGGTGGCGCAAATCCATTCTCATCTCTTGGCCCATCAATATGAGGGGCTGATCAAGAAGTCCAAGCTGCGCGGGAGGCGAGATCGATGAACATCATCCTGCTGGGCCCGCCCGGTGCAGGAAAAGGAACGCAGGCCAAGCGGCTGGAGGAGAGCCGTGGGCTCCTGCAACTGTCGACTGGCGACATGTTGCGCGCGGCGGTCAAGGCCGGCACTCCGGTCGGCCTGCGGGCGAAGCCGGTGATGGATGCGGGGCATCTGGTGCCGGACGAGATGATCATCGAGATGATCGCCGAGCGGATCGACCAGCCGGACTGCGCCGGTGGCTTCATTCTGGATGGCTTTCCGCGCACCGTGCGGCAGGCTGAGGCCCTCGATCACATGCTGGCCGGCAAGCAGCTCGATCTTGCCCATGTGATCGAGATGGAGGTTCAGGAATCGGCGTTGATCGAGCGGATCACCGGTCGGTTCACCTGTGCCAAATGCGGCCAGGGCTATCATGACCGCTTCAAGCCGACAAAGCTGGCCGGGGTGTGCGATGTCTGCGGCTCGACCGAGTTCGTCCGGCGCGCCGATGACAATGCCGAGACGGTGCATGCGCGCCTCGCGGCTTATCACGCGCAGACCAAGCCGATCCTGCCCTACTACCGCGATCGCGGCATCTTGAGCCAAGTCGACGGCATGGCGGAGATGGACGAGGTGTCGCGACAGATCGAAGAGGTTCTAAGCGGTGCGGTGTCCTAAGGGGATGCCATTCGCTTGAATGGAGACGCGATGACCGGTATCTGTGTCGCGCATGATGGTTTACCATTGACCGGTTAAGCGAAATTCATATACTGCGCGGCCGCAGTCGATCCGCCGATGGCCGATCGATCGTGTTGTCATTTTTTCGACCAAGAGAGGTAGCGTGGCGCGTATTGCTGGCGTCAACATTCCGAACCAAAAGCGTGTCGCCATCGGCCTTACTTACATTCATGGCATTGGTCGTACCAAAGCCGGACAAATTTGTGAGCAGGTCGGTATCCCGACGGAGCGACGGGTTCATGAATTGACCGACGACGAAGTCTTGCGGATTCGCGAGCTCATTGACCGTGACTACACGGTTGAGGGCGACCTGCGTCGTACCGTCTCCATGAACATCAAGCGTTTGATGGATCTTGGTTGCTATCGCGGGCTGCGGCACCGCAAGGGCCTGCCGGTTCGTGGGCAGCGCACGCATACCAATGCGCGCACCCGCAAGGGGCCGGCCCGACCCATCGCCGGTAAGAAGAAATAACCGGCGCATTTCATTCACTAAGGATCGGCCATGGCCAAACCCGCAGCTGCAGCGCCACGCATTCGTCGTCGTGAGCGCAAGAACATCACTTCCGGCGTCGCTCATGTGAACGCGTCGTTCAACAATACGGTGGTCACCATCACCGATGCTCAGGGCAACACGATCGCCTGGTCGTCGTCGGGGGCTCAGGGCTTCAAGGGCTCGCGCAAGTCGACGCCGTATGCCGCCCAGATGGCCGCGGAAGACGCCGGCCGCAAGGCGATGGAGCACGGCATGCGCACCTTGGAGATCGAGGTGAAGGGCCCGGGTTCGGGGCGTGAATCGGCGTTGCGCGCGTTGCAGGCCGTGGGTTTCGCCGTCTCGTCGATCCGCGACGTGACCTCGATCCCGCATAATGGCTGCCGCCCGCCCAAGCGCCGCCGGGTCTGAGGCCCGTCGGCTTCAGGTTGGTCGGATACACCAGCGGGCCGGGAAACCGGCCCGACAGACTCGGACATTTCGGCATCTGCGACAAGATGTCTTAACTCTAAGCGGTCAGTCGGTTGTTGGATTCGCGTTATCGAAGACAGCACCGTTCGGCATGAGGTTCATCCCGTGATTCAGAAAAACTGGCAAGCACTCATCAAGCCGAAGCAGCTGCAAGTCGAGCCGGGCGATGATCCGGCGCGCGTCGCTGTCGTGGTTGCGGAGCCGTTGGAGCGTGGTTTCGGCCTGACGCTCGGCAACGCGCTGCGCCGGGTCTTGCTCTCCTCGCTGCAAGGCGCCGCTGTCACGTCGGTGCAGATCGAAGGCGTGCTGCACGAGTTCTCGTCGATCCCCGGCGTGCTGGAAGATGTCACCGACATCGTCCTGAACATCAAGGGCATGGGCCTGCGCATGGGCGGCGACGGCCCGAAGCGCATGCGGCTGCGCGCGACCGGCCCGGGCGAAGTTCGCGCCGGTCAGATCGAGACCGGCCACGATATCGAGGTGATGAACCCGAATCTGGTCATCTGCACGCTGGACCAGGGCGCCAAGATCGTCATGGAATTCACCGTGGAGACCGGCAAGGGCTATGTCGCCGCGACGCAGAACCGGCCCGAGGACGCGCCGATCGGCCTGATCCCGGTCGATGCGCTGTTCAGCCCGGTTCGCAAATGCACCTATAAGGTCGACAATACCCGTGTCGGGCAGGTCACCGATTACGACCGTCTGTCGATGCAGATCGAGACCAACGGCGCCGTGACGCCGGATGACGCGGTGGCCTTGGCCGCGCGTATCCTGCAGGACCAGTTGCAGCTGTTCATCAACTTCGACGAGCCGCGCGCCGCCAGCGACGAGGCACGTCCGTCGGAGCTGCCGTTCAACAAGAACCTGCTGCGCAAGGTCGACGAGCTGGAATTGTCGGTTCGGTCGGCGAATTGCCTGAAGAACGACAACATCGTCTATATCGGCGACCTGGTTCAGAAGAGCGAAGCGGAAATGCTTCGCACGCCGAATTTCGGCCGCAAGTCGCTGAACGAGATCAAGGAGGTGCTGAGCCATATGGGCCTGCATCTCGGCATGGAAATCAGCAACTGGCCGCCCGAGAATATCGAGGAATTGGCGAAGCGGCTCGAAGAGCCGTACTAGCCGTTGCTGGAAACACGCTTGTTGCCAGCGTCGCGAGGACGCCGGCGGATTGGGATGGAGTAAGTCATGCGTCACGGAATGAGCGGTCGGAAGTTCAGCCGCACCTCGTCACACCGCAAGGCCATGTTCGACAACATGGCGGCGGCGTTGCTGAAGCACGAGCAGATCACCACGACCCTGCCGAAGGCGAAGGATTTGCGTCCGATCGTCGAAAAGCTGATCACCTTGGGCAAGCGTGGTGGCCTGCATTGCCGGCGCCAGGCGCTGTCGATGCTGCAGGACACCAAGGTGACCGAGAAGCTGTTCACGACCTTGGCCACTCGGTACAGCACCCGGCAGGGTGGCTATATCCGGATTCTCAAGGCGGGCTTCCGTCATGGCGACATGGCGGCGATGGCGGTGATCGAGCTGATGGATCGCGACGTCGACGCCAAGGGCCAGGATAGCGGCCAGCTCGACGCGGCCGAAGCCGAGGCCGCCTGAACCGTCTGACGCCCGAGGGTTAAGAATAGGGGCTGCGCGCTGCGCGGCCCCTTTTCATTTGCGCGCTCGGCTTGCCGGCGGGAGGATGCGGGGCGATGGGGAGTGCCCGGGTACCGAGATGAAAAGCCTGTTTGAAGCCGATGCTCCGCGGCCGCTCGCCGACCGGCTACGGCCGAAACACCTGGCGGAGGTCGTCGGCCAGGATCATCTCTTGGCGCCCATCGCTCCGATCGGCCGGATGGTGGCCGCGCGGCGGCTCTCCTCCATGGTGCTGTGGGGCCCGCCCGGTTGCGGCAAGACGACGATCGCGCGGCTGCTCGCCGATCAGACCGACCTCGCCTTCGAGCCGCTCTCCGCCGTGTTTTCCGGTGTCGCCGATCTGCGTCGCGTGTTCGAGGCGGCGAAGCAGCGCCGGGTCGCCGGCCGCGGCACGCTGCTTTTCATCGACGAGATCCATCGCTTCAACCGTGCCCAGCAGGACGGCTTCCTGCCCTATGTCGAGGACGGCACGGTCGTGCTGATCGGTGCCACCACCGAGAATCCATCCTTCGAGCTCAACGGCGCCTTGCTCTCGCGCGCGCAGGTCTTCGTGTTGAAGCGGCTGGACGAGGCCAGCCTCGACACCTTGCTAACCCGCGCCGAGACGGAGCTGGGACACGCCTTGCCGCTCGACGGCGATGCCCGCTCGGCGCTGCGCGCCCTCGCCGATGGCGATGGCCGCTACCTGCTGAACCTGGTGGAGGAATTGGCGACGCTGCCGCCGGATACGCCGCCGCTCGATACCACGGCCCTCGCCGCGACCGTGCAGCGCCGCGCGCCGCTTTATGACAAGGCGCAGGAGGGGCATTACAACCTGATCAGCGCCCTGCACAAATCGATGCGTGGTTCCGATCCCGATGCGTCGCTGTATTGGCTGGCGAGGATGCTGGCCGGTGGCGAGGATCCGCTCTACATCGTCCGCCGACTGGTCCGCTTCGCCAGCGAGGATATCGGTCTCGCCGACCCGCAGGCGCTGGTCCAGGCGCTCGCCGCTTGGGACGCCTATGACCGGTTGGGCTCGCCCGAGGGAGAGTTGGCGATTGTTCAGGCGGTGGTCTATCTGGCGACCGCGCCGAAATCGGTAGGCATCTATCGGGCGATCGCCGCCGCGACGAAATCGGCCAAGGCGACCGGCTCCCTGATGCCGCCCAAGCACATCCTGAACGCGCCGACCAAGCTGATGCGCGAACAGGGCTACGCGGCCGGCTATCGTTACGACCCGGATACCGAGGATGGCTTCTCGGGTCAGGATTATTTCCCCGAGGAGATCGGCCGACAGGTGTTCTACAACCCTGTCGATCGAGGCTTCGAACGCGACATTCGCAAGCGCCTGGATTACTGGGACCGCTTGCGCCGCAAACAGCAGGAGGTCGACGATGCGACCTGAACAACCCGACGCCACCCCGGCTGTGACGATCGGCCATGGCGTCAGGCTGGTCGAGGTGAAACCGGACGAGGCCGACACACGGGTGGATCGCTGGTTCAAGCGTCTCTATCCGGGGCTGACCCATGGTCATCTGGAAAAGCTGCTGCGGACCGGTCAGGTCCGGGTCGATGGTGGCCGGGTCAAGGCGGCGACGCGCTTGGCCGCCGGGCAGACCGTGCGCGTGCCGCCGATGGATTTCATCAGCGAGGCGCCGCCGAGCTATACGCCCGCCCCCCGCGCTCCCCGGCAATCCGATATCGATGCGTTGCGCGCCTGTGTGCTGTACCGCGATCAGGACATGATTGCGATCAACAAGCCGCCGGGTCTCGCCGTGCAGGGCGGCACCAATACCGACAAGCATGTCGACGGGTTGCTCGACGCCTTGCGCTTCGACGCGGCGGAGCGGCCGCGCCTGGTGCATCGGCTGGACAAGGATACCAGCGGCGTGTTGCTGCTCGCCCGCAACCTCAAAGCCGCCACCTGGCTGACCCAGGCGTTCCGGGAAAAGACCACGCGCAAGACCTATTGGGCGCTTACCGTGGGCGTGCCGAAGCCGCGCCAGGGCCGGATCGATCTCGCCATCGGCAAGGCCACGGATGGACCGCGCGACAAGGTCGTGGCGGATGCCGAGGACGGCAAATCGGCGGTGACCTATTACAGCGTGGTCGAGCATGCCGGCGGCAAGATCGCGTGGCTGGCGATGCTGCCGGTAACCGGGCGGACCCACCAATTGCGTGTCCATGCCGCCGAGATCGGCACGCCGATCCTGGGCGACGGTAAGTATGGCGGGGTGCCCGAGCACCTGCCGGGGCTCGATCACGTGCGCAAGCTGCATCTCCACGCGCACAGTATCGTGGTGCCGCGTCCGGGTGGCGGCCGGCCGGTCGTCGTGACCGCCCCCTTGCCGCCGCATATGGCGGATACCTGGCGGTTCTTCGGCTTCGATACCGAGACTGACGAGGATCCTTTCGCCGCCCTGGATCTGGGATAGTCGCCTGGCCATGAAGCGGTTCTATACGGCGGTGGCGGTCACCGAGGATGCCGATGGCTTCGGCGTGGCGCTGGACGGTAAGCCGCTGCGCACCCCCGCCAAGCACCGCCTGATCTTGCCCAATATCGGCTTGGCCGAGGCGATCGCGGCGGAGTGGCAGGCGCAGGAAGAGACGATCAAGCCCGAGCGCATGCCGCTGACCCGGTTGGCCAGTACCGCGATCGATCGGGTCGCGGTACTGCGCGGGCCGGTCATCGAGGAAGCGGTTGGCTATGCCGGCAGCGATCTCGTCTGCTATCGCGCCGATACCTCGCCCGAGCTCGCGGCACGGGAGGCGGCATCCTGGCAGCCGCTGATCGACTGGCTGATGCTGCGTTTCGATGCGCCGCTGGTCGTGACCTCCGGCATCGTGCCGGTGGCCCAGCCGCCGGAGACGCTGGAGGCGTTGCGCGGCGTGCTGCGGACGCTCGACGATTTCACCCTGACGGCGGTCACGGTGCTGACCGCGAACTGTGGTTCGCTCGTTCTGTCTCTGGCGCTACTCGACCAGCGCATCAGCGCCGGCGACGCCTTCGATCTCGCCACCCTGGACGAGACTTTTCAGATCGAGCGCTGGGGCGAGGATGCCGAGGCGACGAAGCGCCTCCGGCACGTCGCGGCGGAAATCGAGGATACCAGCCATTTTCTGGCGTTATTACGATAGCCGCCTTAACCATCTCGGGACCATTCCCCTAACCAATCGTTGATGCCTGTGGCAACACACGCTATGCCTCCGGACCGCCGCAATCATTCAACAAGATCGCGTTAACTAAGAGGGCGCCGGCCATGCAGCCGCAAAGCTCGGACGCCGCAAATCATTCCTGGAGTATCAGAATGCTACCGGTCGCTGGCCTCTTTTCCGTGACCCATCTGCGAAAATTCGTCATGCCCGGCCGTCCCGCGGTCCTCGCCCGCGGCACGACCTTGGCCGGTCTGCTGTTGCTGGGCGGATGCGCCGGTTTCGGCGTCGCCCATCGGCCGTCGACCGAGATTGTCGCCGCGGCGAATCCGCTGGCCGCCCAGGCCGGGTTGGACATGCTGAAGCAAGGCGGCTCAGCGGTCGACGCGGCGATCGCGACGCAGATGGTGCTGGGCGTGGTCGAGCCGCAGAGTTCGGGGCTGGGTGGCGGCAGCCTGGTGGTCGATTGGGATGGGGCGGGCAAGAAGCTCGCGACCTATGACGGTCTCGCGCGGGCCTCTCACGGCGTGCCGGCGTCGATCGAGCGGGATATCGACGGTCGCGAACTGCCGGAGGCGGCACGCCGGCATGGCGGGCTTTCGGTCGGCGTGCCCGGCACGCTCCGGGTGCTCTGGGACCTGCATGAAAAGCGCGGCAAGCTCGCCTGGGCCAAGTTGTTCGACCCGGCGATCGTCGCCGCCGAACAGGGCTTCCAGATGCCGCGTTACCTGCACACGCTGTTGGCGTCGGACACGGCCTATCGCGATTATCCCGCCCTGGTGCCGCTCTATTTCGCACCGAACGGCAAAGTGGTGCCGGAGGGCACGATCGTCCGCAACCCGGAGCTCGGCCGGGTTCTCCGGCGGATCGCCAGCGAAGGTCCGGATGCGTTCTACAAGGGCAAGATCGCCAGCGATATCGTGACCGCCGTCGAGGGCTCGGCGCGGCCGGGTCTGATGACCACGGCCGATCTCGCAAGCTATCGCAGCGTCGAGCGCCCGCCGCTCTGCGGCGGCTTCGTCACCTACAAGGTCTGCACGATGGGCCCGCCATCCTTCGGCGGCGTCGCCATGCTGGAGCTGCTCGGCACTTTCGAGCGCACCGCCAACAAGGAATACGCCCTCGACAGGGCCTCGGTGGCGCATCTCTATGTCGAGGCCGGGCGGCTCGCCGAGGCGGACCGGCAGAAATATGTCGGCGATCCGGATCAGGTGCAGGTGCCTATCGGCGGGCTGCTCGATCCCGCCTATCTCGATCGGCGCGCGGCGCTGGTGAAGCCGAACGCGGCGCTGACGGTGGTCGAAGCCGGCGCGCTGGGTGGTCCTGCTACCGCGTCGCTGGTGCCCGATACCCACGAATTCCTGCCGTCCACCAGCCAGATCGCCGTCGTCGACCGGTTCGGCAACACGCTGTCGATGACCACGACGGTCAACCTGAATTTCGGGTCGCATATCGTGGTCGACGGCTTCATCCTGAACGATGCCATGATCAATTTCGCGCCGACGCCCCCGAGCGGTAAATCGGCCAATGGGCTCGCCCCGGACAAACGGCCGGCCACCTCGATGACGCCGACCATCGCCTTCGACGCGGCCGGCGATCCGATCTTGGTCGGTGGGTCGGCGGGCGGCGGCGAGATTGTCGATTATGTGGCGCAGAACCTGGTGGACCTGTTGGCCCGCGATCGTAGCCCGGCCGAAGCGGCGGCGGCCGGCCACCTGTCGACGGCGAAGCCGCAGGTCGTCGAGTTGGAACAGGGCACCTCGATGCAGTCCTTGGCTCAACCGCTGCAGGCCCTCGGCCACACCGCCGAAGTCACCCTGCTCCACAGCGGCACGGCGTTCCTGAAACGGAGCAAAACGGGCTGGATCGGCGCCGCCGATCCCCGCCGTGACGGCACCGCCGCTGGTGACTGAGTAGACACAAACCCGTCCGGAACAATCTCCGGCCGCCTGGTGTTCCTCGTTCAAGTGGCATGGGGGTAAACCCGATCTGCCGCGGGTCGGGTGATAGAGGACACTAGGCATGGGCGCCGCGCTCACCGCGCTGTTGAACGATGCGCCGGGCCATCCCGTGCTGCAATCGATCATGATCGTTATCGGTACGTTCATTCTAGAAGATGCGGCGACGGTCTTGACCGCCCTCCGTGTCGATGAGGGTGCCCTATCGACGGCGCTGGCCCTCGGCGCGCTCTATGCCGGCATCGCGCTGGGAGATTTTGGTCTCTACGGGCTTGGGCGATTATCGACGCGCATCGGCTGGGTCCGGCGGCTCATGCCCCGGCGCAAGACGCTGCCGGCCAAGGAATGGTTGCAGCGCCGATTGGGGGTGGCGGTGCTGTCGAGCCGCTTCCTTCCGGGTTTCCGCCTGCCCACTTATACGGCATGCGGCTATCTGGGTGTACCGTTCTGGCGCTTCGCCGGTCTGGTCGTGATCGGCACGCTGGTTTGGACGTCGCTGCTGTTCACCGTTTCGATGGTGCTCGGCGACCTGATGCTGCGCTACCTCGGCGAGTGGCGCTGGGCGAGTGCGATCGGCCTGGTACTGGCCGTCATCCTGATCGGCCGCGCTATCGCGCGGCTCCGGCCCGAGGTGGCGTAGTGCGCGCATCCATCACGGAAGCTTTGGCGCAGCGGCTTGGCCGTCCGCTGACGGACCGGCAATTGTCGCTGTTCGAGTTTTGGCCGGCATCGATTTTCTACCTGCCGGTCGTCGTCCGTTGGGTAATGCTGGCGATCCGCCATCGCGGTCTCACCCTGCCCACGCTGGCCAATCCGGGGATCGAGGCCGGCGGGCTCTGCGGCGAGTCGAAGAGCGCCATTCTGGCCGTCCTGGACAAGGCTGCTCCCGACCACGTGGCCCGTTCGATCGTCCTGGATACGCCCGTCTTCGATACGGCATCCGCGCGGGAGGCGACATCCTTGACGGCCCGAGCGCTGTCCAGCTTGCGGGCAGCGGGGCTGGAGCTGCCGGTCGTGGCGAAGCCGGATATCGGCTGCAAGGGCACCGGCGTGCGCGTGGTGCGCGATGCCACCGCTCTCGCGGCCTATCTAGGGGAGTTTCCGGCGGGCGAGCGCGTCGTCCTGCAGGAATTGGTCGATGTCGACGGCGAGGCGGGCATCTTCTATGCGCGCCGTCCGGATGAGGCGACCGGCCGTATCATCTCGATGACCCTGAAATACTTTCCGGAGGTGATTGGCGATGGCCGCTCGACGCTGCGGCAATTGATCGCCAATGACCGGCGCGCCAAGCTGCTGCTGCGGATCTACCTGCCGCGCTTGGCCGCTCGACTGGGCGAGGTGCCGCCGGCTGGGCAGCCGGTGCGTCTGGTGTTCGTCGGCAACCACTGCAAGGGGGCGGTGTTCCGCGACGGCTCGGCGCAGGTGACGCCGGCGATGGTCGCCTGCTTCGACCGGATCGCGCGGGCGCTGCCGGAATTCTATTTCGGCCGCTTCGATGTGCGCTTTTCCTCCCTGGCAGGGCTGAAGCGCGGTGAGGGGTTCAAGATCATCGAGGTCAATGGCGCCGGCAGCGAGGCGACGCATATCTGGGACAAGAACACCCGACTGTTCGATGCGTATCGGACGTTGTTCGAGCAATTCGACCTCGCCTTCGAGATCGGCCGGATGAATCGCGCGCGCGGCTTCCGGCCGACCGGCCCGTGCGCTTTGTTGCGGTTGTTCCGCCGTCAGCAAGACCTGATGAGCCGCTATCCCCTGGGCGAGTGATCTATCCCGCCGGTGCCGTCGGCCGGACGGGGCGCCGTTTGGGTTTGGGCTTTGTGGCGGCTTCCCTCACGCGCCAGGCGAGACCGGCGAGCAGGATCGCGCCGTAGATCACCGGCCAGGTGATGTTGAGTTTCACCAGCAGGTAGTAGTGCACGACGCCCAGCAGGGCGGCGAGATAGACCAGGCGATGCAGCGCCCGCCAGCGCTGCCCGCCCAGCCAGCGGGTCATCGCATCGGTCGATGTGGCGGCGAGCGGGATCAACAGGGTCACCGTCGCCATGCCGACGGTGATGTAAGGCCGCTTCAGGATGTCGTGCAGGATCGCCTGACCATCCAGCCCCTGATCGACCACCAGATAGGTCGTCAGGTGGAGGGCGACGTAGAAAAACGCGTAGAGCCCGATCATCCGGCGGAACCGGGCAAGGCCGTGCCAGCCGAACAGGCGCCGCAGCGGCGTGATTAACAGGCCGGCGACCAGGAAGCGGATTGCCCAATCGCCGGTCGTGCGGATGATGTCCTCGACCGGGTCGGCGGCGAGCTGATCCGTCTCGAAGCGCCAGATCAGGCTGGCGAGCGGCCCCAGGCAGATCAGAAAGACGGCAAGCCAGATCAGCCGGGGGCGGGCGGATTGGAGCCACTGGCGGAGTGATCCGGTCTGTTGGACGGGTGCCATTTCGCTGGACATGACGGCTGATCGATCTAGTAGTTCTTCCGCAGGTCCATGCCGGTATAGAGGCTGGCCACCTGATCGCCATAGCCGTTGAACATCAGCGTCGGGCGGCGCGAGAATTCGCCGATCCGCCGTTCCCGTGACTGGCTCCAGCGCGGATGGTCGACCTCCGGATTGACGTTGGAATAGAAGCCGTATTCATGCGCGTTGGCGACGTTCCAGGCGGTCTGCGGCTGGGTCTCGGTAAAGCGGATGCGGACGATCGATTTGGCACCCTTGAAGCCGTATTTCCACGGCACGACGAGGCGCAGCGGCGCGCCGTTCTGGTTCGGTAGGTCCTCGCCATACAGGCCGACCGCGAGGATGGCGAGCGGGTTCATCGCCTCGTCCAGCCGCAGGCCTTCGCGATAGGGCCAGTCCAGATAGGGCAGGCGCAGACCGGGCATTTGCACCTTGTCGGCCAAGGTCGTGAACTCGATGAACTTGGCCTTGGACGTGGGCTCGACTTGGTTGATCAAGCTCGCCAGGGGGAAGCCTACCCAGGGGATCACCATCGACCAGCCCTCGACGCAGCGATGGCGGTAGACTCGCTCCTCCAGCGCATAGGGCTTCAGGAAGTCCTCCAGCGCGTAGTCGGCCGGCTTGCCGACCTCGCCATCGACCTTGACCGTCCAGGGCTTGGGTTTCAGCGTGCCGGCATTCTCCGCCGGATCGGATTTGTCCGTGCCGAACTCGTAATAATTGTTGTAGGTGGTGACGTCCTTCAGCGGCGTCAGCGCATCGCTCTGCAGCGGCGGGGTCTTGGTGAAGTTCAGGGGGGCGGCCATGGCCGATTCGCCCGACAGCGTGGCGAGGCCGGCACCCAGCGCGCCGGCGCCGATCGCGCCGGCACCGATCGCGGTCGAGAGAAAGCGCCGGCGATTGAGATAAGCCGAGCGCGATGTGATCTCGGACGGCTTTATGTCGGTGGGCTTGGCGATCAGCATGACGCGTGTCCTGTGAGGCGAATGATCTTGGTATCGGGGGAAAACCGGTTTGGCTTCCCTCGTTCAAGCTACGCATATAAGGCGCCGGAGGTTGCTGTACTGATAACATTGGCGTGAGGTGGACCGAAACTGGATCGTTCGCGGCGCGTCGGAATGCTGATAAGGCCGGCATCCAGGGCCGGTGGCACGGTTCTGGCAGATTGAGGCTGCATCAGGGCGGGGGTTTGACCCGTGGCAATGTGGCGGCTCAGTCGATATCGTGGCGTGGGCGCTAGGGGAAAAAATAAAGATGGCACGTTGGGGTAAGGCGAGGGCGGGGGCCGTCGGTGTCGTATTGGCATTGGCCGTTTGGTTTGGGGTCGTGTCGTTTGGGATCGACGGCCGGGTGGCGCACGCGGCGCCGACTGAGATCGTGATCGGCGCCGTCTATCCGCTGACCGGACCGGGCGCGCAGGTCGGGCTCGACGCCAAGATGGCGCTGGAGACTGCCGCCGAGGTGATCAATGGCAGCTACGACCTCCCCGTGCCGCTGGGCAAGGGCGGCGGCTTGCCGCATCTGGGCGGTGCCAAGATCCGCCTCGTCTTCGCCGATCATCAGAGCGATCCGCAAAAGGGCCGTGCGGAGGCCGAACGGCTGATCACACAGGAGAAGGTGACGGCGCTGATCGGTTCCTACCAAAGCTCCGTCGCGGCGACCATCAGCCAGGTCGCCGACCGCTATGGCGTGCCCTACATCGCTGCGGACAATTCCTCACCCAGTCTCAATCGGAACGGGTTGAAATGGTTTTTCCGGCCCTCGGCGCATGACGAGATGTTCACCATCGCCATGTTCCAGTTCTTCAAGGACATGCAGGGCAAGACCGGCAAACCCGTGCCGTCGGTGTCTTTGGTGCATGAGGACACGCTGTTCGGGACGGACAGCGGCAACGCCCAGCACAAGACCGCCGATGCGGCCGGCATCAAGGTCGTGGCGGATGTGAAGTACCGCGCCAACAGCCCGTCGCTGACCAGCGAGGTGCAGCAGCTGAAGGCCGCCGACGGCGCCGTGCTGATGCCGTCCTCCTACACCAGCGACGCGATCCTCCTGGTCAAGACCATGGCCGATCTCGGCTACAAGCCCAAGGCGATCGTGGCCCAGGCCGCCGGGTTTCAGGAGCAGGCCTTCTTCGATGCCGTCGGGCCCGCCGCCGAAGGCATTATCAGCCGTGGCAGCTTCTCGGCCGATCTCGCCCCGCACCGCCCGGCGATCAAGCCGGTCAACGAGCTGTTCCGCAAGAAGGCCGGTAAGGACATGAACGACAACACGGCGCGCGAATTCATGGCACTGCTGGTGGTCGGCGACGCGATCGATCGGGCCGGCTCGGCGGATCTCGAAAAGGTCCGGGAGGCGCTGGTCGCAACCGACATCCCCGGCGAGATGACGATTATGCCGTGGAAGCGCATCAAGTTCGACGAAACCGGTCAGAACCTGGATGCGACGCCGGTGCTGCTGCAATATGTCGGCGGTGGCTGGCACACGATCTGGCCGTTCGATCTCGCGACCCAGCCGCCGATCTGGTCGGTCGGCCAGTAGTGGCCGACACCGCAAAGGCGGGTAGCCGGCGATGACCGCCGAAACCCTGGCCCAGGTCGTCGTCAGCGGCTTGCTGACCGGCATGATCTACGCGCTGATCGCGGCCGGACTCAGCCTGATTTTCGGCTTGATGGATGTGGTGAACTTCGCCCATGGCGAGTTCCTGATGACCGCGATGTACGCCACTTTCGTGCTGTACATCACGCTCAGCATCGATCCGTTGTTCCTGCTGCCGATGGTCGCGGTGTTCCTCTTCGCCATCGGCGTGGTGGTCTACCGGGTGCTGATCGTCCGGGCGCTCAGCGTCAAGGTCAATTCCGGGATGGTGCAGATCTTCGCCACCTTCGGGCTCGGCATCTTCCTGCGCGGTATCGCCCAGTTCGTGTTCTCGCCGGACTTCAAATCGCTGCGCGGCACCATGCTGTCGGACAAGACGGTCAGCGTGTTGGGCGTTTTCATGCCCCTGCCGCAGCTCGCGGCATCGCTGGTCTGCGTCGTGGCGTTCATCGGCCTTTGGCTGTTAACCACCAAGACGCATTTCGGCCGGGCGCTGGAAGCGACGCGGGAGGATAGCGAGGCGGTCGCCCTGATCGGCGTCGACCGGCATTTCATCTTTGCGATGGGCTGGGGCATCGGCGCGGCCACCGTCGGCGTCGCTGGTGTCATGCTGTCGACGTTCTATTACATCTCGCCCGGTGTCGGCGTGACCTTCGCGCTCATCGCCTATGTGGTGGTGGCGCTGGGTGGCTTCGGCAGCCTGCCGGGCGCGCTGGTCGCCGGCCTGGCGATCGGGCTGGTCGAGGCGCTGACGACTCTGCTGATCCCGCCCTCGCTGAAACAGGTCGGCGTGTTCGGGCTCTATCTGCTGGTGCTATTCGTGCGTCCGCGAGGGTTGTTTGGCAACCTTTAGCATGCCCGCGAGCTTACCCGCCGGGCTTGATCTGGGGGAGCGGCGCCGGCGGCGGCAGGCGCTGAGCGGCCTCGTCGTGTTGGCCATTCTGCTGGTGCTGCCGCTCGGCATCGGCGATGTCTATGTCCGGAACATCCTGATCCTGACGCTGATGTACACGGCGCTCAGCCAGGCCTGGAACATCCTGGGCGGCTATTGCGGCCAGATCTCGCTCGGCCACGCGCTGTATTTCGGCATCGGCGCCTATGTCTCGACCTTGCTGTTCACCAAGTTCGGCGTCCCACCGATGCTCGGCATGGTCGCCGCTGGCTTCGTCGCCGCCCTTATCGCGCTAGTCGTCAGTTGGCCTTGTTTCCGGCTCAGCGGACATTATTACGCAATCGCAACGATCGTGATCGCCGAGATTGTCTATCTGCTGTTCCTGAATTGGGACTGGGTCGGCGGCGCGCTCGGGATCAACGTGCCGTTCAGGGGCGAAAGCTGGGTCAGCTTCCAATTCCGCACTGCCAAGCTGCCGTACTACTACGCCTTTCTCGGCTTGGCGGCGGTGCTGTGGTTGGCGAGCTACTGGATCGAGAACTCCAAATGGGGCTTCTATTGGCGCGCGGTGAAGGACAATCCGATCGCGGCCCAAAGCCTCGGCGTTCGGCTGTTCCGCTCGAAGATGGTGGCGGCCGCGGCCAGCGCGTTCTTCACCGGCATCGGCGGCAGCTTCTATGCCCAATTCGTCGCCTATATCGATCCGGACAGCATGATGAACGCGCAGCTGTCGATCCTGATCTGCCTGCCGGCGGTGCTGGGCGGCATCGGCACGCTCTGGGGGCCGGCGGTCGGGGCGGCGGTGCTGATCCCGCTGACCGAAGTCACGCGCAGCTATATCGGCGGTAGCGGCAGCGGTACCGATCTCATCCTTTATGGCGTGCTGATCATGGCGGTCGCGACCCTGAAGCCGGAGGGGCTGACCGGCTTGTTCCGGATCGACGGCCGGATCAAGCCAGCGGCTGCGCCCGCGACGGGTCCATCGGGTTCCACCCATGCTGCTTGAGGTCGATGGCGTCTCGCAGCGGTTCGGCGGCGTGCTGGCGAACCAGGACATCTCGCTCACCATCGTCGCGGGTGAGATCCTCGGATTGATCGGGCCGAACGGGGCGGGCAAGACCACGTTGTTCAACGCCATCGCCGGCGCCATCAAGCCGACAACCGGCCGGATCCTGTTCGAAGGGCGCGACATCACCAGCCTGGGGGCCAGCGGCTGCGCCGACTTGGGCATCGCCCGGACTTTCCAGGTCGTGCGCAACTTCGAGACGATGACCGTGCTGGAGAACATCATGGTCGGCGCCTTCAACCGCACCGGCTCGACGGCCGAGGCCAAGCGCAAGGCGCTTGAGGTCTTGGATTTCACCGGCATGAGCCTGCGCCGGGACACGCCGGCGGCCGATCTCACCCCACCGGAAAAGCGCCGGCTGGAGGTCGCCAGGGCACTCGCCACCGGGCCGAAGCTGCTGCTGCTCGACGAGGTCATGACCGGACTCACTCCGACCGAGGCGCAGGCGGGCGTCCAACTCGTCCGCGACATCCGGGCGAGCGGCGTGACCATCCTGATGGTCGAGCATGTCATGGAAGTGCTGATGCCGCTGGTTGATCGCTGCGTCGTGCTGAACCTCGGCAAGGTGCTGGTCGAGGGCAAGCCGGCCGATATCGTGCGCCATCCCGACGTGGTGACCGCCTATCTGGGCGAGCGTTATCGGGCATCCGCATGAGCATCCTCGAAGTTGACGACATCACCACCTCCTATGGCGGGTTGAAGGCCTTGCATGGCGTCTCGATCAAGGTCGAGGCGGGCGAGATCGTTGCCGTGATCGGCGCCAACGGGGCCGGCAAAAGCACCCTGCTGAAATCGATCGCCGGTTTGGTGCGCCCGGATCATGGGGCGATCCGGCTCGACGGGGCCGATCTGGGACGGCTGCCCGCCCACAAGATCGCCCGGGCCGGCATCTCGCTGGTGCCGGAGGGAAGGCGGCTGTTCCCGCGCCTCAAGGTGCGCGACAACCTGACGCTCGGCGCCTATCCGCATCGCAAGGATCCGAACCGCGACGCGCCGCTGGAGCTGATCTTCGCGCTGTTCCCACGGCTGGCCGAACGGCTCGATCAACTGGCCGGCACGCTCAGCGGCGGCGAGCAGCAGATGTTGGCGATCGGCCGGGCGCTGATGACAAAGCCCAAGCTGTTGATGCTCGACGAGCCCAGCCAGGGCATCATGCCGCGCCTGGTCGACGACATTCTGGATGGTGTGAAGCGCATCCGCGACGAGGGCATGACCGTGCTGATCGTCGAGCAGCGCGTCGTCGAATGCCTGGAGATCGCCGACCGCGCCTATGTGCTGCAGACCGGCCGCGTGACGCTCAGCGGCAAGGCGGCCGATCTCGCCGGTGACGATGCGATCCGCCGCGCCTATCTCGGACTCTGAGGCAAGACGATGACCGGTGCCATCCGCTTCGCCGTCGATATCGGCGGTACCTTCACCGATCTGCAGTTGGTCGACGAGGCGACCGGCCGCGTCGCCGCCTATAAGCTGCCGACCACGCCCGAGGATCCCTCCATCGGTCTGATCGACGGCATTCGGGGCGCCTGTGCGCGCCACGGCCTGGCGCTCGACCGGGTCGAGGTCGTGATGCATGGCACGACCATCGCCACCAACGCGGTGCTGCAGCGGCGTCTGCCCGAGGGGGCGCTGATCACGACCGCCGGGTTCGAGGATGTGCTGGAGATCGGCCGTCACGCCCGGCGCGACGTCTATGGCCTGAAGGCCGAGCCACGGACCCTGCTGATCCCGCGCCATCGCCGGTTCGGGGTGGTCGAGCGGATCGGCGCCGATGGCCGGATGATCGCGCCACTCGACGAGGCCGCCGCGACCGATCTCGCCCGCAGGATCGCGACGTCGGGCTGGCCGGTGGTGGCCGTGGCGTTGCTGCACGCCTATGCCAACCCCATCCATGAGCGGCGCCTGCGCGAGATCATCGAGCGGGAGGCACCCGGTGTGGAAATCTCGCTCTCCAGCGAGATCAGCCCGGAGATCCGCGAGTTCGAGCGAACCTCGACGACCGTGCTCAACGCGCTGCTGATGCCGGTCGTGCGCGGCTATACCAGACGGCTCGAAGCCCGGCTGGCCGAGGCGGAGTTCAAGCCGCTGCTCTATCTGGTACAGTCCAATGGCGGGGCCACGACGCCGGCGCGCGCCGGGCTGGAGCCGGCGCGGCTGCTGCTCTCGGGCCCGTCGGGCGGGGCGCTCGCCGCCGAACTGATCGCCGCCGAACTCGACCTGCCGAACCTGATCGCGGTCGATATGGGAGGGACCAGCTACGATATCTCGGTGATCCTGGCCGGTAGGCGCAACGTCGTCGCGGCCGGCGAGGTCGATGGCTGCCCGGTGCGCCTGCCGATGGTCGAGATGCGCACGATCGGCGCCGGCGGCGGCTCGATCGCCTGGCTCGATGGCGCGAAGCGGCTGCATGTCGGGCCGGAAAGCGCCGGTGCAGTGCCCGGGCCGGTCTGCTATGGCCGAGGGGGCACCAGGCCGACGGTAACCGATGCCAATGTCGTGCTGGGACGGCTCGACCCCGCGCATTTCCTGGGCGGCGCCATGCGTCTGGACAAGGCGGCCGCGGCGTCGGCGCTGGATGCGCATGTGGCACAACCGCTCGGTCTCGATATCGATCGCGCGGCCGAAGGCGTCTTGACCGTCACGGTGTCCAAGCTCGCCACCGCGATCAAGCTCAGCCTGTTCGAGAAGGGCCTCGATCCGGCGGATTTCGCCCTGATCAGCTTCGGTGGTGCTGGTGGATTGCACGCGGTCGAGGTCGCGGGTGAGTTGGGTATCAAGACGGTGGTGTTCCCGCTGAACCCGGGCACGCTGTCCGCCTATGGCATCCTGATGTCGGATCTGGTGCATGATCTGTCCCGCTCCCGGCTGATGCGGTTGACGCCCGATTGCCTGCCGGCGTTGCGGGCGCTCGCCGACGGGCTGGCGGTGGAAGGTCGTGCGATCCTCGACGGGGAGGCGGTGCCGGCGGACCGCCAGGATCTCGCCTTCACCGCTGATCTGCGCTACCAGGGCCAGGCGTTCGAGCTGCTGATCCCGGTGCCGGCGCAACCGCTCGACGCGGCGCTGATCGACCTCTTGGCCGAGCGGTTCCATGTCCTCCACGAACAGCGCTTCTCCTATGCGGATCGGACGGTGCCAGTGGAGTTGGTGACTCTGCGCCTCACCGCTACCGGACGCCTGGGCAAGCCGCCCGTGGCAGCGATGGCGGCCGATGGGATCGCTGCCGAGCCGACGGAGCGCCCGATGCGGTTGGGCGGTGCTTGGCAACAGGTGCCGGTGCATCAACGCGCGGCGATCCCCACCGGCGATGTCCTGCGCGGACCGTTGATGGTCGAGGAGGAATACACCAGCATCCTGATCACCGGTGGCTGGACGGTGGAGAGCACAGGGGCGGGGCATCTGGTGGCGCATAGGGAGATCGCCCGATGAGCGAGGCTCAGGACCCGATCCGGCTGGAGATCGTCAGTCACGCACTGGTCGCCGCCGCCGAGGAGATGAACGTCACGATCTGGCGGACCAGCCGGTCGACCACGGTGCGCGAGCTGCTGGATTATTCGACCGCGGTGTTCGATCGGGATGGCCGCAACCTCGCCCAGGCGGCGCGCATGCCGGTGCATCTCAATTCTATGGAACCCTGCCTGGAAGAGATCAAAACGCGGCACATCCCGCTCGACGACTGGGCCGAAGGCGATGTGATCATCACCAACGACCCCTATAGCGGCGGTCAGCATTTGCCGGATTTCCTGTGCTTCAAGCCGGTGTTCCACCAGGGGCGGCGGATCGCCATCACCGGGGTGCTGACCCATCATGTCGATGTCGGCGGCGGTGCGGCGGGCGGCTACAACGCGCGGGCGACGGAAGTGTTTCACGAGGGCGTGCGGGTGCCGCCGGTCCGACTGGTGACGGCGGGCAAGCTGAACCAGGAGCTGCTCGCCACCATCCTGTGCAATGTGCGTGAGCCGGAAATCTTCCGCAGCGATCTTCTCTCCGAGGTTTCGGCGCTGGAGGTCGGCGCACGGTCGATCCGGGCGCTCGCGGATAAATATGGCGGCCCGACCTTCGAGGCGGTCGGCCAGGCCATCCTCGACGGTTCCGAAGCGGGCATGCGCGCGGCCATCGCCGCCATTCCCGATGGCAGCTACGCGGCGGAGGATTGGATCGACGGCGACGGGCTATCGCCGGAGACACTGCGCATCGTTGTGCGGGTCACCGTGGCCGGCGATCGGCTGGCGGTCGACCTCTCCGGCACCGCCCCGCAAGCCGCCGGGCCGGTCAACGCCACGTTCGCCCTGACCAAATCGGCGGTCTATTACGCCATCATCGCCGCCACTGGGGCGCCGGTCGCGGCGAATTCCGGTTGCTACCGGCCGATCGATGTCGCCGCCCCCGTGGGGTCGCTGGTCAACGCGGCGTTTCCGGCGCCGGTCTCGATGCGCATGCTGACCGGGCACAAGATTGTCACCGCGACCCTGCGCGCGCTCGCCGGCGTGCTGCCCGAGCGCATTCCGGCGGCTTATTACGGGGTGACTTTCAACCATGCCATCGGCATCATCCATGCCGATGGCAGGCGCCAAGTGTATTTCGATTCCGAATTGGGTGGCTGGGGTGGCCATCCCGAACAGGATGGCGCGGACGGCTTGTCCGCCGGCTTCCACAACCAGCAGAACACGCCGATCGAGATGATCGAAAGCCTCTACCCGTTGACCTTTACCCGCTACGGGCTGCTGCCGGATTCCGGTGGGGCGGGGCGGCATCGCGGTGGGTTGGGCATCGTCCGCGAATGGCGGTTCGATGGCCATCGCGGCTTGCTGAACGCGAGCTTCGATGCCTTCCGCTCGCGCCCCTATGGCCTCGATGGCGGGGCGCAGGGCTCGGCCGGGCGGCTGAGCGTGACGCGCGACCGGGTGATGACCGAGCTGCCGCCCAAGGTGATCGGCCACGAATTGGCCGCCGGCGATGTCGTCCGCATGGAGACGCCGGGCGGCGGCGGCCATGGCGATCCGTCGCGCCGCGATCCGACCGCCCTTGCCGCCGATCTTGCCGGCGGTTATGTCACCGCTGGCCATGCGAACATCAGTACCTCCAACGGCTGAACCTCCAACGGTCGACCGGCCGGCCCCGCGCCTGCGCGGCGGCTTCGCGGCCGAGGTCGAACTCTACGCGCCGGTCAAGGCATTCCTCGAAGGTCAAGGCTATGTCGTGAAGGGGGAGGTGCGCGGCTGCGATCTGGTGGCGGTGCGTGGTGCCGAACTCCCGGTGATCGTCGAGCTGAAACTCCGCTTCAGCCTCGATCTGGTGCTGCAAGGTGTCGAGCGGCTGGCGGTCACGCCGCTGGTCTATCTCGCCGTGCCGCGCCCCGGCGCCGGCCGCGCCAATCGGACGCCGGGCGTCTCGCCGGAGGATCGCACCGTCCAAAAGCTCTGCCGCCGGATCGGTCTCGGGTTGATGACCGTCGGTGCCGGCGATGGGGCGGTCGCCGTGCTGCTCGACCCGCTGCCTTACCGGCCGCGCCTCGACAAACGGCGCGCCGGGTTGCTACTGGGCGAGCACCGGCGGCGGCACGGCGATCCGACCGCGGGCGGCATCACCAAACGGCCGATCATGACCGCGTATCGGCAGGAAGCACTGCGGTGCGCCCGGCTGCTTGCCGCGGTCGAAAGCCTGACCTTCGCCCAGTTGCGCGCCGCGGGGGCGCCGAACGCCGCCAAGATCCTGCGGGGCAATGTCTATGGCTGGTTCGAGCGGGTCGGCCGGGCGACCTATCGCTTGACGCCCGCCGGCCATGCCGCGCTTGGCACCTTTGCCGAGCCGATCTCGCTGGTCGAGGAGACCGCGGCATGAACACTGGCGGGGATGGGGCGCCGCGCGTCCCGACCCATCTCGATCGGCCGCGCACCCTGCAACGGATGCTGAGCGGCCGGCTGCTGCATCTGCTCGATCCGTCGCCGCTCGACATCGAGATCGGCGATCTCCTGACCGGCATCTCGCGGGTCAACCGCTGGTGCGGCCAGACTCGTGGCGAGTGCGGCTACAATGTCGCGCAGCATTCGGTGGTGGTCGAGGCGATCCTGCTTGGCATGGTCGCGGCCAAGGCCAGCCGGGCGCTACGTCAATGGGCGCTGGTCCACGACCTCGCCGAAGGCGTGTTCGGCGATATCGTGACACCGGTCAAGGCGGTGATTGGCGAGCATGGCTATCGGGAGCTGGAACAACGGCTGGAGCGGGCGATTCGCCTGCGCATCGGATTACCCGCGACCCTGCCGCCGGACTGGCACGCGGCGGTGAAGCGCGCCGATCGGATCGCCGCGGTGACCGAGGCGGTGCGCCTCGCCGGCTGGTCCGAGGCAGATGCGCGCCGCGATGTCGGCCTCGGCTATCGCGGCGCCTTGTGGGCCGGCGATCTGGAGCCCTGGGACGAGCGCACCGCCCGCACCCGGTGGATGGAGCGCTTCACGGAAGCGGGAGGCCGGTAGAGGCCCTCCTGGAAATATCCTGTGCAACCACGCGGGTAAGCGGCTATTCACAGGGCATCATGCCGACGCCCATCGCCCTTCGTCAGTTCGCGTTCGAGATCCTGCTGCCGCTCTGTCGCGATCGCTTCGCCGATCCCGTCCATGGGGGCTTCCACGAAAGGCTGGATAGCCAGCATCAGCCCATGGCGCTGAATAAGCGGCTGCTGGTGCAGTGCCGGCAGCTTTATGTGCTGAGCCATGCGGCCCTCGCCGGTGACCGCAGTGGCGCGGCCGTGGCTGAGGCGGGCTACGCGTTCCTGCGGCGTGCCTATCTCGACGAGCGGCATGGCGGTTGGTTCTTCAGCGTGACCCCCGATGGCCAGCCGGCCGACCAGACCAAGGATTTCTACGGTCACGCCTTCGCGCTCTATGCGCTGGCCTATCTGCATCGGGCCTTTGCCAGTCCCGATGCATTGGCGCTGGCGCATGAGACGATGGATCTGCTGAAGGCACGTCTCGCCGCCCCGAATGGCGGGTTCTGGGAAAAGGCGACGGCGGAGTGGCAGCCGGACCGCACCGCGATCCGCCGGCAGAACCCGCATATGCACCTACTGGAGGCATTGCTGGCCCTGTTCGAGGCGAGCGGCGAGCGTCGCTGGATCGACGAGGCCCGGGCGATCGTCCGGCTGTTCCTCGACCATTTCTACGAGCCGGCGACCGGCACTCTCGGCGAATTCTTCGATGCGGATTGGGCGCCGCATCCGGAGCAGGGACATATCGTCGAGGCCGGCCACCATTTCGAGTGGTTCTGGTTGCTCGATCGCTATCGCACGATGTCCGGCGATGCGACGGCTGCCGGTCCGGCACAGCGCCTGTTCGACGAGGCGATGGCCCATGGTTTCGATCCGCTGCATGGCGGCATCCACGACCAGATCGATCGCCAGGGCGTGCCGGTGCTGCGCTCCCGCCGCATCTGGCCGGTGACCGAGGCGATCAAGGCTAGCATCGTCCATCTCCATGCGGGCAATCCGAATGAACTCGCCCGCGCCGAGGCGTTGATCCGGCTCTTGTTCAAGGACTTCCTGCGCCATGACGAGCGTCTGTGGATCGAGGTCCTAGCGGCGGACGGCACGCCGGCGCAAACCGACATGCCGGGGAGCACGCCGTATCATTTGTTCGTGGCGGCGATCGAGGCGCAGCGCTTGCTGACACCGGGCGGGACCACGTAGCCGCACCGTATTTCACCCATACAATCCAATTGTTGCATCGCCCTAGCGTGCCGGGTACCTAGCCCATCTGTGCTGCAGACTTGGTAAAGGGTGTTCGATGCAGATCGCGGTATTGACCTTCGATGGCTTCAACGAACTCGATTCGTTCATCGCGGCGGGAATCCTGAATCGCATGCGTTCCAAGGGCTGGAAGGCGTTTGTCACCGCACCCACGGCCACCGTCACTTCGATGAATGGGGTGACCGTCCAGGCCGAACGGGATCTTGAGTTTGCCAATCAGGCTGATGCGGTGATTATCGGCAGCGGCGCCAAGACGCGGGAAGTCATTCAGGACGCGGCGTTGTTCGGGCGGTTGCGGCTGGACCCATCCCGCCAGCTTATTGGCGCCCAATGCTCCGGCACGTTGCTGCTGTCGAAGCTTGGATTGCTGGGGGATCGCCCGGCCTGTACGGACCTAACGACGAAGCCCTGGGTAATCGAGGCGGGCGTGCGCGTGCTCGACCAGCCGTTCTACGCCGAGGGCAATATCGCGACGGCCGGCGGTTGTCTTGCCTCGCAATATCTGGCGGCCTGGATGCTGCTCCGCGCCGCTTCTCGCGAGGATGCCGAAGCGGCGATCCACTACGTCGCTCCGGTAGGGCAGAAGGCCGAGTACGTGGCGCGGGCAATGGAGGCTGTCGCTCCCTATCTGCCTCGCGCTGTCGCTGCCGCCTGAGATTTTACGAATTCTTCCCGGCGATCTCCTGGGCGCGGGCCAGGTTGCGGACATATTGGTCACGGCCGGCTTCGTATTGGACCGGCCAGGCCTGGCCCGGCCAGCCGAGTTCGGCGGCGGCGTGTAGCGTCCAATAGGGGTCTGCGAGATGCGGCCGGGCGAGGGCGGCGAGATCGGCGCGCCCGCTGGCGATGATCGAGTTGGCGTGATCGACCTCGAAGATGTTGCCGACGGCCATGGTGGCGATGCCGACTTCATTGCGGATCTGGTCGGAATAGGGCGTCTGGAACATGCGGCCATAGACCGGCCGGGCCTGCTTGCTGGTCTGGCCGGCCGAGACGTCGATCAGGTCGACGCCGTGTTCCTTGAACGCCCGTGCGATCTCGATCGCCTCGGTGCCATCGACGCCGTCCGGCGTCCAATCGGTCGCCGAGATGCGTACCGACATTGGTTTCGCCACCGGCCAGTCGGCGCGCATCGCGTCGAACACCATCAGGGGAAAGCGCAGCCGGTTCTCCAGGCTGCCGCCGTAACGATCGTTGCGCCGGTTGGTCAGCGGCGTGATGAAGGCGGAGAGCAGATAGCCGTGGGCGGCGTGCAGCTCGACCATGTCGAAGCCGGCGCTCTCGGCCCGCCTGACGGCGGCGACGAAACCATCCCGTACCGCCGTCATGTCGTCTTCGGTCATGATATGCGGTACCTGGTTCTGTTCGGACCAGGGCACGGGCGACGGGCCGACCAGCGGCCAATTGCCGTCCGGCAGCGGCTGGTCCATGCCTTCCCAGCCGATGCGTGTCGATCCCTTGGGCCCAGCATGGCCGAGTTGCACGCAGATCCGCGCCGCGCTATTGCCGTGAACGAAATCGACGATGCGCCGCCACGCCGCCTCTTGCGCGTCGTTCCACAGGCCGGTGCAGCCCGGGGTGATGCGCGCTTCGGGGCTGACGCAGGTCATCTCGGTGACGAGCATGCCGGCGCCGCCCATGGCGCGGCTGCCAAGATGCACCAGATGGAAGTCGTCGGGCAGGCCATCCTTGGCGGAGTAGGTCGCCATCGGGCTCATTACGATCCGGTTGGCGAGTCGCATGCCCCGGAGCATGAAGGGGGTGAACATGGGCGGCGGCGGCTCGGCGACCAGTGCTCCGGTTGCCCGCTCCGCCAACCAGCGCTCATGCGCCTCGACAAAGCCGCGATCGCGCAGCTTCAGATTGGCATGGCCGATCCGCTGGCTGCGGGTCAGCATCGAATAGGCGAATTGCTCCGGCTCCAATGAAACATAGCGATCGACATGCTCGAACCATTCGGTCGAGTTGCGCGCCGCCGACTGGATGCGGAGCACGTCGATCCGCCGTTCCGTCTCATAGGCGGCGAGTGCCGCCGCGACGTCGCTGCCATGCCGATCGAAGCTTCGGGCGAGGGCGATGGCGTCTTCCAAGGCGAGCTTGGTGCCTGAGCCGATCGAGAAATGCGCGGAATGGGCGGCATCGCCCATCAGGACGACATTGCCCATCACCCAGGTCTTGTTCGAGACCTGCGGAAAGTTGATCCAGTCGGAGCCGCGCAGATGCCGGCTATTGGCCAGCAAGGGATTGCCGTCCAGATACTTGGCGAAGACGCGCTCGCAGAACGCGATGGTCGTGGCGGTATCGGCATCGGCCAGGCCGGCCTTCTGCCAGGTGTCCTGATGGGTCTCGACGATGAAAGTCGACATCTCGCCGTCGAACCGATAGGCGTGGGCCTGGAACCAGCCCCATTCGGTCTGCTCGAAGATGAAGGTGAACGCCTCGAACATCTTGCGGGTGCCGAGCCAGACGAAGCGGCATTCGCGCCGGTCGATGGCCGGCTGGAAATGCTCGGCATACGTCGTGCGGATCCGGCTGTTTACGCCGTCGGAGGCGACGATCAGGTCGGCATCCTGGAACGCCGCGATATCCTCGACCTCCTGCTCGAAGGCGAGCTTGACGCCCAACTCCGCCGCCCGGTCCTGCAGGATGTTCAACAGGTGCTTGCGGGCGATGCCACAGAAGCCATGGCCGCCCGAGGTGATCACCCGGCCTTTGAAATGCACATCGATGTCATCCCAATGGGCGAAGCTGTCCATGATCCGGCGCTGGCTTTCCGGATCACCGCCCTGCAGGTTTTGCAGCGTCTCGTCGGAGAACACCACGCCCCAGCCGAAGGTGTCGAATGGCCGGTTGCGCTCATAGACGGTGACGTCGTGCCGAGGATCGGCTTTCTTCATCAAGATCGAGAAATACAGGCCGGCCGGCCCGCCGCCGACACAGGCGATCTTCATGATGAGATGTCCTCGTCGGTCCCGGCGACGTCCGGCATGACGGCGGTCGCCTCGATCTCGACCAGCGCCCGCGGCTCGGCAAGCGACAATACTTGGACCAGGGTCATCGCCGGATAGATCCGGCCGATCTCGTCGCGATAGACCTGCCCCATCTCGCGCTGGCTCGCGCGATAGGCCGCCATGTCGGTGACGTACCAGGTCAGGCGGACCAGATGCCGGGGCATAGCGCCGCCGGCCTGCAGCACCGCCACGATGTTTTTCAGGGCCTGGCGTGTCTGGCCGGCCAGATCATCCGCGACAAAGCGGCCGGTTTCGTCCCAGCCGATCTGGCCGCCGACATACAGCGTTCGGCCACGCGCGGCGATGCCGTTGGCATAGCCTTTCGGTGCCGGCCAGCCTTCGGGCTGTAGCACCTCTATGCCGTCATCCATCGGATGTTTGTCCAGCGGGGAGCTGCCTGAGGCTCGGATCTTCATGATGATGTGACCGTCTGTTTGGCTGTTTCCTGCTGACGCAGGACGAAACGCTGCAGTTTGCCGGTTTCGGTACGCGGCAGGACCGCCACGAACTCGACGGCGCGGGGGTATTTATAGGGTGCGATCTCCTGCTTGACGTAATCCTGCAGGGTCTTCGCCAGGGCGTCGCTCGCCAGGGATGGATCGCGCAGCACGATGAAGGCCTTGGCGATCTGGCCGCGTTCGGCCGAGGGCACACCGACCACGGCGCATTCGGCGACCGTCGGATGGGCCAGCAGGGCCGATTCCACTTCCGGTCCGGCGATGTTGTAGCCCGCCGAGATGATCATGTCGTCGGTGCGCGACTGGTACCAGAAATAGCCGTCCGTATCCTCGATGTAGGCATCGCCGGTGATGTTCCAGCCGTGCTGGACGAAAACCGTCTGCCGCGCATCGGCGAGATAGCGGCAGCCCGTCGGTCCGCGCACTGCGAGGCGGCCCAGCGTGCCGGGCGGTACACGGTTGCCATCCTCGTCGATGACCTGGGCGGCGAATCCTGGGATCGGCTTGCCGGTCGCACCCGGCCGGATCGATCCCGGGGCGGCCGAGATGAAGATGTGCAGCATTTCCGTGCCGCCGATGCCATCGATGATCTCGATGCCGGTGCGTTGCTTGAAGGCGTGCCAGGTCGGCGCCGGCAGGGCCTCGCCGGCCGACACGCATTTCCGGAGGCTGGTGAGATCGTATTGATCGGCCAGTTGTACCATCAGCCGGTACGCGGTCGGTGCCGTGAAGCAGATCGTCGCGTGTTTCTCGGCGATTGCCTTGGAGAGCTGTTCCGGCGCCGCCTGTTCGAGCAGCAGGGTCGCGGCGCCGACGCGCATCGGAAAGCTGACCAGCCCGCCAAAGCCGAAGGTGAAGGCGAGCGGCGGGCTGCCGCAGAACAAATCGTCCGGCTGCGGTTGCAAGATATGCTTCGAGAAGGTGTCGCAGATCGCCAGGATGTCGCGGTGGAAATGCGTCGTCATCTTCGGGACGCCGGTGGTGCCCGAGGTGAAGGCGATCAGGCAGATATCGGTCGAGCGCGTATCCGCGGCGGCACACTCGACCGGCTTGCCCTCCATCATGCCTTCCAGCCCGTCGCCGGGGGCACCGTTGAAGCTGACGATCCGCTGCAGGCTGGGCGCCTTTTTCGCCGCTTCCTCGAGTGCCGGCATCAGCCGGATGTCGCACAGCGCCAGAGAGATTTCCGCCTGGTTCAGCGTCTGCAGCAGCTCCTTGGCGCGTAGCAGCGGCATGGTTGGGATGGTGATGGCGCCGATCCGAACGGTCGCCAGATAGATCGCGACCAGCATCGGCGTATTGGCGCTGCGGATCATCACCCGGTTGCCGGGCACCACGCCCAGATCGTCGAGCAGCACATGAGCGATCTGGTTGACCTTTTGCTGGAGCTGCCGATAAGTCCAGGTCTCGGTCAGCGTCAGCAAGCATGGCTTGTCGGCCCGCCCCGCATCGACCATCCGGTCGAGCAACTCGACCGCGGCGTTCAGCCGTTCAGGATAGCGGACGTCCGGCAGGTCGAACAGCATCACCGGCCATTGCTCCACCGGCGGCAGACGATCGCGCGCCCAGGTATCGATATGGCAGGTTTCGGCGGCGAGGAGATGCGCGGATGCGGGCTCGGCCATGGCGGGAGTCACCTCGTGCAAGGAAGCTTGCGGAACATGCGTGGAAAATTCTGCATCACGGACCGGACAGCAGCTGACGGGCGATCACCAGCTTCTGCACTTCGCTGGCACCCTCGTAGATGCGCAACGCGCGGATCTCACGATACAGCGTCTCGACCACCGAGCCCGAACGAACGCCAAGCCCGCCATGCAGCTGCACGGCCGTGTCGATGACCCGCTGCGCCGCCTCGGTCGCGACCAGCTTGGCCATAGAGGCCTCGCGGGTCACCCGGTCGGCGACACAGTCCTTGGTCCAGGCGGCGCGGTAGACCAACAGGGCGCTGGCATCGATATCCGTCGCCATCTCGGCGAGGCTGGCCTGGGCGAGCGGCAGGTCGGCCAGCACGCCGCCGAACATGCGGCGGCTGCGCGCCCGGTCCAGCGTCTCGTCCAGGGCGCGCCGGGCAAAACCCAGCGCCGCGGCACCGACCGTCGAGCGGAAGATGTCGAGCGTCGCCATGGCGATCCGGAAACCCTCGCCCGGCCGGCCCAGCAGATTGCCGCCAGGCACTCGGCATCCGGTGAAGCGCAGGGTCGCGAGCGGGTGGGGGGCGATGGTCTCGATCCGCTCGGCGATGGTCAGCCCCGGCGTCTCGGCATCGACTACGAAGGCGGAAATGCCCCTGGTGCCGGCGGCGGGATCGGTACGCGCGAACACCACATAATGATCGGCGATGCCGCCATTGCTGATCCAGGTCTTGGTGCCGTCGATCACCCACTCATCGCCATCACGGCGCGCGGCGGTCGCCATCGCGGCGACGTCCGAACCGGCTTCCGGTTCGGACAGGGCGAAGGCGGCGATATGCTCGCCGCGCCGGACCGGCGGCAGATAGCGGGCTTTCAGCGCGTCGCTGCCGGCGAGCTGGATCGAGCCGGTACCCAGCCCCTGCATGGCGAAGGCGAAATCCGCGAGGCCGGCATGCCGCGCCAGGATCTCGCGCACCAGGCACAGGCTGCGCACATCGAGCGGTCCCTCGTCGGGTGCCGCGAACTCCAGCCAGCCGTCGCGGCCGAGTAGCGCCACAAGCGCGCGGCAGGTTCCGTCAACGTCCGCGTGGTGATGCGCTATTACCGGCAATTCGCGCGCCGCCCAGGCGTCGAGCCGTTCGGCGAGCGCCCGATGGCGGTCTTCGAAGAACGGCCAGCCGAGGAAGCTGCGATCGGCCATCAATTGCCCTCGAAGACCGGCTTGCGCTTGGCCGCGAAGGCCTCGAAGGCGCGGGTGAAATCCTGGGTCGCCATGCAGATCGCCTGGGCCTGAGCCTCCGCCTCGATCGCCTGATCGATGCCCATGTCCCATTCCTGATGCAGCATGCGCTTGGTCATCGCGTGGGCGAAGCCTGGGCCCGAGGCCAGCCGGGCGGCCGTCTCGGTCGCCTCCGCCAACAGTCGGTCGGGGCCGACCAGTCGGGCGTAGAAGCCCCAGCGCTCCGCCTCGGCGCCATCCATGGCGCGGCCGGTGTAGAGCAGTTCCGATGCGCGGCCATGGCCGATGAGGCGCGGCAGGATCGCACAGGCGCCCATGTCGCAGCCGGCGAGCCCTACCCTGGTGAACAGGAAGGCGACTTTGCTTTCGGGCGTGCCATAGCGCAGGTCGGAGGCCATCGCCAGAATGGCGCCGGCACCGGCGCAGACGCCGTCGATCGCGGCGATGATCGGTTGCGGGCAGGCGCGCATCGCCTTCACCAGATCACCGGTCATGCGCGTGAAGGCGAGTAGCTCCGGCATGCGCATCTTGGTCAGCGGCTCGATGATCTCGAACACGTCGCCGCCCGAACAGAAATTGCCGCCGGCGCCGGTGATGATCACCACGCGGATCGAGGGCTCCGAACCCAGCCGTAGGAACGTATCGCGCAGCTCGGCATAGCTGTCGAAGGTCAGCGGGTTCTTGCGCTCCGGCCGGGCCAGCGTGATCGTGGCGACACCATCGGCGACGGACCATTGGAAATGTTTGGGGGCGATTTCAGCGAGGGACATTGCGGGCCTTCTTGGTGGCGGTGCGGCCGATGGTGGCGCCGACCGATCGCTTGGTGACCGTCAGCAGACGCATCAACTGGGCGGTTTCAGCGGGGTCGAGCCCATCGAACAGGTCGGACACCCAGCCTTCATGCGCCGCCGCCATGGCTTCGAAGCTGCGCCTTCCGATCCGCGTCAAGGCGACGATCTGGCTGCGTCGGTCCTGCGGGTCGGGGGTGCGGGTGACCAGGTCCTCGGCGACCAGCCGCTCGACTAGGCCGGTGACGTTGCCGTTGGTCACCATTAGATGCTGGCTGAGCGCGCTCATGGTCATGCCGTCCGGCGCCTTGTCGAGCTGGGCTAGCAGGTCGAACCGCGGCAGCGTGACGCCGAATTCGGCGCGCAGCCGCTGCCGGATCTCGGCCTCGATCATCGTCGTGCAGGTCAAGAGCCGCAGCCACAGGCGCAGCTCCGGCTTGGCCTCCGCGCCGGCGGTCTCGAAATCGACCGGGTCGACGGCGCTATTTTCCGGAGGCGCATATTTCGCCGTGCCGTCTGCCATCACATCACCTCTCCACCGGCGACGGCGATCGACTGGCCGGTGATGCCTTCGCTGCCGGGCGAGCAGAGCCACAGCACGGTGCTGGCGATTTCCCGGGGATCGATCAAGCGGCGCTGTGGATTGAATTTTTCCAGATCCGCGCGCGCCGTCTCGGCGTTGCGCCCGGTCTTGGCTTGGATCGTCTCGATCGCTTCCGATGCCATGTCGGTATCGGTGAAGCCCGGGCAGACGGCGTTGACGGTGACGCCGTCGCGTGCCGTCTCCAGGGCCAGCGCACGGGTGAGGCCGATGGCGCCGTGTTTGGAGGCGCAATATCCCGCAGTATAGGCATAGCCCTTCAGCCCGGCGGTCGAGGCGATGGTGATAATGCGGCCGTCGCGGCGCGCCACCATTTCGGGCAGCACTGCGCGGCAGGCATGGAACACCGCCGTCAGATTGACCGCCAGCATGGCCGACCAATCCTCGAGTGCCAGGGCACCGAACGGAGCGCTTTTGGCGATGCCGGCATTGTTGACCAGGAGGCGTACCGGCCCGAAGGCGGCGCGGCCCTCGGCGATAGCCCGATCGATCTGCGCCGGGTCGGCGAGATCGGCCACGGCGGCGATAGCCTGCGTGCCGATCCGCTCAGCCGCCGCCGACAGCGCCGCCCGGTCGCGGCCGATCAGCGTGACCGAGGCGCCTGCCTCGCCCAAGGCCAGGGCGATGGCCAAGCCGATCCCGCGCGATGCGCCGGTGACGATCGCATGCTGGCCGCGCAGCGCCGGCTTCGTTTTTGACACCTCGGACACCGACGCTCCTTCAAGCGGTACGATCGAGATGCTTTAGAGTTAAAATGATTACGGCTGGCTTGGCAAGGGCGATGCGCAGCGTCGTTTCGGGATGCTCCGCAACGCGTTCATCGCACTGTCGCCGCTTCGTGTTCGACTAACCGCCCCTTGGAATGGTAATAAGCAAGTTAGAGACGTCGCCAAGGCGTCCGCACATTGTGAAAATGGGGAGGTCGCCGATGCGACGCATTGGAAACGCACCAAAATTTCGATCAATGTTGGCGATGGCCGGTGTGCTGTCGTTAAGCGTGCTTGCCGTCGCGGCGGCGGGTGCCGCGCGCGCCGATGATATCAAGATCGGCATGATCACGCCGATCACCGGCCCGGCGGCCGAGGCCGGGCGCTATGCCCAATGGGGCGCCGGCATGGCGGTCGACGAAGTGAACGCGGCCGGCGGTGTCATGGGGCGCAAGATCACCCTGGTGATCGAGGATGACCAAACCACCAACCCCGGCGCCGTGACCGCCTTCAGCAAACTAAGCAGCCAGCCGGACATCCCGGTCTTCATCGGCTCGATCCGCAGCACGCAGGTTCATGCGACGGAGAACGACGTCCTCAAGATCGGCAAGCCGATGTTCATCGGCGGCACCGATCCGACGCTGACCCAGGCGGGCAATCCCTGGTTTTTCCGGGCTCGGCCGAATGACAGCTATTCCGCCAAGGTTATCGCGGATTTCGGCGTCAATACCCTGAAGCTGAAGAAATGGGCGGTCATCAATTCGACCGACGCGTTCGGGACCAACGGCTCCAAGGCACTGATCGACGCGTTGAAGGCCTTTGAGATCGAGCCCGTTTTGGTGCAGGGCTATGCCAATCAGGCGCCCGATTTCACGCCCGTCGTGCTGGCGGTCCGGCAATCCAACGCCGACGTCATCGGCAGCTATTTCACCTTCGAGCAGGATCTGGGGATCTTCGCCAAGCAGTTGAAACAGCTTGGCGTGACGGCCCCCTGGGTCGGCTCGCCCTCGATCACCAACGCCACCGCCCTGCGGCTCGCCGGGCCGGCGCTCTTCGGCACCTACGGCATCGCTGATTTCACCTCGGATTCCAGCCCGGAGGCCAAGGCTTTCGCGACCAAATACCTGGCGCTGCACAAGGTCGAGGCCGACAACCAATCGTCCTGGACCTATGATGCGGTGAAGCTGCTGGCACGCGCCATGGAAGATGCCAAGAGCACCGATCCGGAGCCAGTCCGCAAGGCGATCCTGGCGATCCACGACTATAAGGGTCTCGAAGGCACCTATAATTTCGACAGCAAGGGCGACGGGCTGCATGGCTACAACGTCGTCAAGAACGAGAACGGGAAGATCGTCTTCACCAAGCATGTCGACTTCCCCGGATAGCCGCTCCCACGGATCGAGCGGCTGTCTCGCGGACGCCGCTCGATCGCCATCACCGACATCATCATTAGCCCCAAAACTATAAGGGTGGCGGTATGACCATCGTGTTTCAGTTGCTGTTCACCGGGCTCGGCGTCGGAGCGATCTATGCCCTGGTCGCCCTCGGTTTCGTACTGATCTACCGGGCGACGAATGTGGTGAATTTCGCGCAGGGCGAGTTCGCCATGCTGGGTGCCTTCCTGATGGTGATCTTCTTCGGCGATCTGGGGCTGCCCTACGGCTTGGGGCTGGTCATCTCGTTGATCGTCATGGCCATCTTCGGCGCCGGCTTCAATCTCGTGGTCTATTATCCGCTGCGTCATCGCCCGTATCTGCCGGTGGTGATAAGCACCATCGGCGCCTCGATCCTGATGAGCAACGGCATGCTGGCGCTTTACGGCCCGGCGCCGCAGACGCTGCCCAACCTGCTCGATCTGCCGGGGCTGCTGATCGGCGGGGTGTTCCTCGACAGCCAGTACATCCTGATCATCTGCGTGACCGCTGCCCTGGTCGGCTTCCAATACGTGTTTTTCGAGAAGACCCTGCTGGGCAAGAAGCTGCAGGCGACCTCGCAGGACAAGGAGATGGCGAGCCTGCTGGGCATCCCGGTCGCCACCATGATCATGATCACCTTCGTCTATAGCGCGTTACTGGGCGGCCTCGCCGGCATGTTGGTGGCGCCGATCCTGTTCGTGTCGATCGGCATGGGCGGCCTTATCTCGCTGAAGGCGTTCGCGGCCAGCATCATCGGCGGCTTCGGCGATGTCGCCGGGGCCGTGGTCGGCGGCCTCTCGCTCGGCGTCATCGAGACCTTCGGCGCCGCCTATATCTCGGTCCCCTACAAGGACGCTTTCGCCTTTCTGGTGCTGTTCGCCTTTCTGCTGGTACGGCCTCAAGGCATCTTCGGCGAGCGGGTGGCGCAAAAGGCATGACCACTCCTTTGTTGCGCGAGACCACCGCGCGGCCCTCGATCGGCCAGAAGGTTCCCCGGAAATTCCCCTGGGGTTTGTTGCTGCTGGCGCTCGCCATCGTCACTATCGTCATACCGGTGGTGCACCCGTTCAACGATTACTGGATGGGTCTGCTGCGCCAAGCCTCGACCCAGGCGATCGCGGTCATGGGCATGGTCGTGGTGCTGGGCTATGCCGGTCAGATCAACCTCGCCCAGGCGGCGTTCTTCGGCATAGGCGCCTATAGCCTGGGACTCGGCACGCTGACGCTCGGGCTGCCCTGGGGTGTCGCCCTGTTGCTCGGCACACTGCTCGCCGCCGTGGCGGGCGCGGCGCTGGGGTCGTCCACCCTGCGGCTCGGGGGCCATTACTTGGCGATGGTGACGATCAGCTTCCAGCAGATCCTGACCCTGGTGCTGATCAACTGGATCTCGCTGACCCGCGGGCCGGACGGCGTGAGCGGCATTCCGCGTCCGTCGATCCTGGGCTTGGACTTCAAGAGCAATGGCGACTATCTGGCGCTTTGCCTGGTCGTGCTTTACGCCACCGGCTACTTGGTCTGGCGCTTGAAACGCACGCGGCTCGGCCGTGGCATGCTGGCGGTGCGCGACAATGAATTGGCGGCTGGCGTCGTCGGCATCGATACCTACCGTACCAAGGTCATCGCCTTCGCCTTGAGCTCGGCGCTGGGCGGCATCGGCGGCGGGTTGTTCGCCAGCGGTTATGCCTATATCAGTCCGGACCAGTTCAGCTTCGGCGAATCCGTAGTGGTGCTGACCATGGCCCTGCTAGGCGGCGTGCAGTCGCCGTTCGGTGCCGTCCTTGGCACCGGGCTGCTGATCCTGCTGCCGGAATGGCTGCGCTTCCTCAAGCTGATCTATCTCGCGGTCTATGGTGCCGCGGTGATCCTGATCATGGTGTTCATGCCGGAAGGCATCTGGGGGGCGTTGACCGAACGGGTCCGGCGGATGCGGCCGCCACCGCGCATCGTCGAGGGCGATGTGCCCTTCGAACTCGGCGGTACCCCCGATACCGGCCGCATGGCGATGCTGGAGGTCACCAATCTCTGTAAGTATTTCGGTGGGCTAAAGGCGCTGGACGGCATCAGCATGGCGGTCGAGCGCGGCACGGTGCATGCGCTGATCGGCCCGAACGGGTCGGGCAAGACCACGACCCTCAACCTGCTGAGCGGCATCTACCGGCCGACCGCGGGCGAGATCCGGCTGGACGGCAAGCAGGTCGCGGGATTGCCGCCGCATCTGCTGGCCGGCGCCGGCCTCGGCCGAACCTTCCAGAACATCCGCCTGTTCACCTCGATGACCGTGCTGGAGAATGTCGAGATTGGCGGCCAGCGGCCCAACCTGGTGATCCCAGGCGGCGATGCCGGGCTGCGTCATCGGGCGCTGGGTGCGCTCAGTTTCGTCGGGTTGGTCGACCGGGCGGGGTTGCCGGTGCAAAGCCTGTCCTATGGCCACCAGCGGTTGGTCGAGATCGCTCGGGCGCTGGCGGGCAATCCGGCGCTGCTGTTGCTCGACGAGCCGGCGGCGGGCCTCAACCTCACGGAAAAGCAGGAACTGGTCGAGCTACTGCGCCGGATCAAGGCCCACGGCCTGACCATCCTGCTGATCGATCACGACATGAACTTGGTCGAGCAGATTGCCGATCGGATCACCGTGCTGAATTTCGGCCGGCGGATCGCCGATGGCACCCCGCAGGAGGTGCTGCGCCACCCCGACGTGATCGCCGCTTATCTGGGAGAGGTGACCGACGATGCCGCTGCTTGAGCTTTCGGGTGTCCACGCCTTCCACGGCAAGGTCGAGGCGCTGAAAGGCGTCTCGCTGGTGGTGGAGGAGGGCGAGATCGTCGCCTTGCTGGGGTCCAACGGTGCCGGCAAGACGACGACGCTGCGGACGATCTCGGGCCTGATGAAGCCGCAACCGGGCTCCGTCGTGTTCGCCGGCAAATCGATCGGCGGCATGCATGCCGAAGCGATCGTGCGGCTGGGTGTCGCCCACGTACCGGAGGGCAGGCGCGTATTCCCCGGCCTTACCGTGCGCGAGAACATCATGCTGGGCGCCTCGAACCGCCGGGGCGTCTCGTCTCGCCAGATGGCGGCCGATGTCGCCGAGATGTTCGGCGTCTTCCCCGAGATCGAGCGTTTCGCCGACGCTCTGGGCTGGACGCTGTCGGGCGGTCAGCAGCAGATGGTGGCGGTGGCGCGCGGGCTGATGTCGCGGCCCAAACTGCTGCTGCTCGACGAGCCGTCGCTCGGTCTGGCGCCGCTCATCGTGCAACAGCTGTTCCGGGTGATCGCCCAGATCCGCGACACCGGCACCACCGTCCTACTGGTCGAACAGAACGCCCGCGTCGCGTTGTCGGTCGCCGATCGCGGCTATGTATTGGAGACTGGCCACCTGATCGTCGAGGGCAAGCCGGACGAGCTATGGAACAACGAGGAGGTTCGGGCGGCGTATCTGGGTGGGCGGGTGGTGAAGGCGGCGGCGGGCTAATATCTCGAAAAACGATTCCGGCAGGCCGTCTTGCCGGGGTCTTCTTCAAATCGAGAAAAACTACGAATATCTCTTCGCGCATTTATTGAATAATGTCGATTTTCACGGTATTTTTTCTACTTTATTACTGAATGTATAATATCATATCGTGCCGATCTGCTCTGATCGGCCTAAACTTTTTGTTAAAGGGTAATCGCTATTTGTGATTGTGCGTCGCGACATAGTCTCGCGCGGTGCTGGAGGAGGGAATTTACTCTCATTCAATGCAACTGTTGAAAGGTGCCGCCATATGTCCCTGTCGTTCCAAAACGTCAGCATCAAGGCGAAGGTAACGACGGCTTTCGCCTTCGTCCTCGCCATCACCGTCGGTCTCGGCCTCTTCGCGCAGTCCCGTCTCTCGGCTGTCAATGACGCAGCCCAGGAGGTTAGCGAGAATTGGCTGCCATCGGTGAGTGTTCTCTCGATCCTCGCGGCTGCGACGGAACGGTATCGGATCATAGAGGCCACCCTCGTATTGGCGGGCACGGAAGAAGAGACGACGCGGGCGATCAAACAGCGCATCAATGTGCTCGCGCTGCGCGACAAAGCTTGGAAGACTTACGAACCGCTGATCACACCTGGCACGGAGCGTGCCCTCGTCGATATCTACCTGCGCGAATGGGCCGCTTATCTCGAAACCGGCACCAAGCTCGATACATTGCTGCGTGCCGGCAAGAAGGACGAAGCCATTCACCACTTCCTCTACGACATGCGCGACAGCTTCCTAAAGGTCGGAGATCGGTTGAAGGAGGACGTCGACCTCAACGAGCGCGAAGGCATCAAGGCGGCCGAGCGCGGCGCCGAGCTTTATGCCCAGACCCGGATCATGATTTTCGGCGCGGTCGGCATTGCCATGCTCCTCGCCGTCGCGGCCGGCTGGACGATCATCGCCAATGTCTCCAAGCCGGTCATCCGTCTCACCGAGACGATGGGGCGTCTCGCGAAGCATGATCTCGGCACAGTCATCGACGGCGTCGCCCGCAAGGACGAGATCGGTCGCATGGCGAATGCCGTCCAGGTATTCAAGGACGCCATGCTCGAGGCCGACCGGCTCGGCATCGAGCAGCGTGGCGAGCAGGAGAAGAAGGAGCAGCGGCAGATGCTGATCGAGAGCTACGTCACCGAGTTCGACCACTCGGTCCAGGAGGCGCTCCAGACCCTGGCCCAGGCGTCGACCGAGATGCGCTCGACCGCCGAGGGCATGGCGGCCACCGCCGAGGAGACGAGCCGTCAGGCGACCGCCGTCGCCGCCGCTTCCGATCAGGCCTCGTCGAACGTCGCGACCGTCGCCTCGGCGACCGAGGAACTCACCTCCTCGATCAGCGAGATCAGCCGCCAGGTGACTCAATCGTCCGATATTGCCCGTAAGGCCGTTGCTGAGGCGGAGCAGACCAACGTCACCGTCCACGGCCTGTCCGAGGCGGCCCAGAAGATCGGCGACGTGGTGAAACTCATCCAGGACATCGCCTCGCAGACCAACCTGCTGGCGCTCAACGCTACGATCGAGGCGGCGCGCGCTGGCGACGCGGGCAAGGGCTTCGCCGTTGTCGCCAGCGAGGTGAAGTCGCTCGCCAACCAGACCGCCAAGGCGACCGAGGAGATCGCCGCCCAGATCAGTGCCATGCAGGGCGCCACCGAAGGTGCCGTCAGCGCCATCAAAAGCATCGGCGGCACGATCCGGGAGATCGATGGCATCACCACCACCATCGCCGCGGCGGTCGAGCAGCAGGGGGGCGCCACGCAAGAGATCGCACGCAACGTTCAGGAAGCGGCGCGCGGCACTACCGAAGTCTCGAACAACATCAGCGGCGTCAATCGCGCCGCTAACGACACGGGCAACTCGGCATCGCACGTTCTCGCGGCGTCGACCGATCTGGGTGGCCAGGCCGAGCAACTGCGCAACCAGGTCGGTGGCTTCCTCGCCAAGATCAGGGCTGCCTGAGCCGCTGGACGGAGACCATCGAGGAGCGGCGTCGACCGGTTTATCCTTGCCGCTCGACGCCGTCGCCACCCATGGCCTAAAATCCCGGATCGCAGAAGCCAGGGGACCCGTTCGAGATGATTGACGTCGTAACGCCGCGCACCGGCGGTAAAATCCTGGTCGACCAACTGGCCCTGCATGGCGTCGATCTGATGTTCGGTGTGCCGGGCGAGAGTTATCTGGCGGTGCTCGACGCGCTCTACGACGCGCCCGATCCGCTGAAGTTCATCATCTGCCGGCATGAGGCAGGGGCCACCAACATGGCCGATGCCTATGGCAAGCTGACCGGCCGACCGGGCATCGCCATGGTGACGCGCGGGCCCGGCGCCTCCCACGCTGCCGTTGGGTTGCACACCGCGTTTCAGGATTCGACGCCGCTGATCCTGTTCATCGGCCAGGTCGGCCGCGACATGATCGAGCGCGAGGCGTTCCAGGAAGTCGATTACCGCCGGATGTTCGGCCAGATGGCGAAATGGGTGGCGCAGATCGACGAGACCGCGCGCATCCCGGAATTCGTCAGCCACGCGTTCCATCTGGCGACCTCCGGCCGGCCCGGCCCGGTCGTCCTGGCGCTGCCCGAGGATATGCTGCGCGAGGTGGCGAGCGTCGCCGATGCGGCGTGCTATCGGCCGGTGCAGGCGCATCCCGGCGCCGCCGACATGGCCCGGCTGCGCGAGCTGCTGGCCGGCTCGTCGCGCCCCTTCATGATCGTCGGCGGTAGCACCTGGAGTACCGAGGCCAAGGCGGATATCGAGGCCTTCGCGCTCGCCAATTCGCTGCCGACCGGGGTCAGTTTCCGGTGCCAAGATTTCTTCGACAACGACCATCCCTGCTTCGCCGGCGATGTCGGGATCGGCATCAACCCGAAGCTCGCCGAGCGGATACGCGCCGCCGACCTGATCATCGCCGTCGGCCCGCGCCTGGGGGAGATGACCACCGGCGGCTACACGCTCCTCACCGTGCCGCGCCCGGCGCAGCGCCTGATCCATGTCCATCCCGGCGTCGAGGAGTTGAACCGGGTCTATGAGGCGGATCTGGCGATCAATGCCGGCCTCGGGCCCTTCGCCGCCGCGGCGCGGGCGCTCGAACCGATCGCCCGGCCCGTCTGGGCGGGCGAGATCGAGGTGGCACGGGCGGCCTATGAGGCCAATCTGCAGGCACCGACGCCGCCCGGCCCGGTGGATATGGTGTCGATCGTCAAGCATCTGCGCCGGGTATTGCCCGACGATACCATCGTGACCAATGGGGCCGGCAATTACGCGACCTGGTTCCACCGGTTCTTTCCCATGCGCCGCTACCGTACTCAATTAGCGCCGACCAGCGGCGCCATGGGCTATGGCGTGCCGGCGGGGGTTGCTGCGGCTCTGGTCCATCCCGAGCGGACCGTGCTGTCGGTCAATGGCGATGGCTGCTTCCTGATGTGCGGGCAGGAACTGGCGACCGCCCTGCATTACGGGGTAAAACCGATCTTCCTGGTCATCAATAACGGCATGTACGGCACCATCCGCATGCATCAGGAGCGCGAATATCCCAGCCGCGTCTCCGGCACGGCGCTGACCAATCCGGATTTCGCCGCCTATGCCCGCGCGTTCGGCGCGCATGGCGAGGTGGTCGAGCGGACCAGCGACTTCGCGCCGGCTTTCGATCGGGCGCGCGATGCGGGCAAGGCGGCGTTGATCGAGATCCGCATCGATCCCGAGGCGATCACGCCGCGCGCCAGCCTGTCCGAGATCCGCCGCGCCGCCGAGGCCGCCAAGCGATCCTGATCCATCACTTGGTTGGGCACATGGCGGAGCGATTCGATGCTATCCTCATGGCGTGTGTGAATGCTTTCCTGGGACGGTAGGGATGCGCGGTAGGTATCGGGCCTTAGGTGCGATGATGGCGGTGGCGGCGCTGGTCGGCGGCGGCTGTGCCGGCCCGATCAAGGAGCGCGACGTCGACCCGCTCGGCGTCGCCTTCAAAGCCAACAACGCGCAGCGTTTTGGAACGGGTCTGGCCGAGGGCTGCGTCGGCGTGCTGACGCGCGAGGGACCGGTGGATTTCCCGGGAGCGGCGCTGGACGATGTCTTCGCCGCCAATCCCGGCCTGCATCCGGTATCGGAATGTACGCCGGACGAGCAAGGCCGCTATCGGGTGGAGGACAGTACCAAGATGCTGCCGCTCTACTATTGCAGCCTGCCGAACCGGGCCGGTTTGGCGGCCAAGCTGGTCGATAACGGTCACGCCGAAGTGTGGTGCGGCATCAAGACGGGCACGGCGATCGGGCGTAGCGTGGGCTTTGATGTCTACCGTGTCTCCGATGGCAACCTGGTCGCCAAACCGAACGGCAATTTCCAGACGGAATAGCGCGGGGCGTTTTGCGCCTCCCCTCGCGCCGATCGGCAAGCGGGCTCGGTTGCATGGATCGACATCTCGCTCGCCATGGGCGAGTTCAGTTTGCTGCCGGCCATCCGTAAGGCTGATCCGCATGTCATCCTGGTCGCGGATGGGACGTCCTGTCGGCATCAGATCCGGGATGGGGTACCGCCCGCGAGGCCGTCCATACTGCCCGTGTTCTCGCGGCGAGCATGGCGAGTGCGCGGCTGGGCGAGCATGCGCGGCGTGAGGCCGCGCAATAGACTTTAGGGCAGGGGCGTGCGACCGGCCTGTCGGTCGGCGCGGAAATCGGGTATCGGAAGCCTGCCGTCATGCTGTTCAACTCGTTGCCCTATATCTTCGGCTTTCTGCCGATCACCCTGCTCGTGTTCTTCGCGGCCGGCAGGCTGGGGTCGCGGCTGGCGGCGGCGTGGCTGGTCGTCGCGTCGCTGGCGTTCTACGGTTGGTGGAATCCGGCCTATCTCGCGCTGCTGCTGGGCTCGATCGCGTGGAATTTCGGGGCGGCGCTGGGGCTGCTCCGCTGCCCGCTCGGCGGCGCCGCGCGCCGCTGGGTGCTGGGCGTCGCGATCGCCGGGGATCTCGCCCTGCTCGGCGTCTTCAAATATGCCGATTTCGTGCTGCGCAGCGCCGCGGCCCTCACGGGCGAGGATCTCGGCACGCTGGGCATCCTGCTGCCGCTCGGCATCTCGTTCTTCACCTTCACGCAGATCGCCTTCCTGGTCGATACCGCGCGCGGCGAGGTGCGTGAGGTCGATCCGATCAACTACGCCCTGTTCGTGACCTTCTTCCCGCATCTCCTGGCCGGCCCGGTGCTGCATCACCGGGAGATGATGCCGCAATTCGAACGGCCCTCGACCTATCGGCCGCGCGCCGAGAACCTGTCGGTCGGGCTGACCATCTTCATCCTCGGCTTGTTCAAGAAGGTCGTGCTGGCCGATGGTGTCGCACCCTACGCGAGCCCGCTGTTCGATGCCGCCGGGGCGGGGGCTCATCCGGGCTTCGCCGATGCCTGGATCGGGGCGCTCGCCTATACCTTCCAGCTTTACTACGACTTCTCCGGCTATACCGACATGGCGATCGGCGGGGCGCGGCTGTTCGGCATCGTGCTGCCGGAGAATTTCCGGTCGCCCTATCGATCGGTCAGCCTGATCGATTTCTGGCGCCGCTGGCACATGACCCTGTCGCGCTTCCTGCGCGACTATCTCTACGTGCCGCTGGGCGGCAACCGGCATGGGCCGGCGCGGCGGCATCTCAACTTGCTGGTGACCATGCTGCTGGGCGGGTTGTGGCATGGCGCCGCCTGGACCTTCGTGCTTTGGGGCGGGTTCCATGGGCTCGGGCTGATCGTCAATCACGGTTGGCGGGCGCTCCTGCGCCGGGTGGGGATCGCGCCCGGCCGCTTCGGTCCGGCCGGCCGGATCGCCGGCGTGGCGCTGACCTTCATGGTGGTGGTCGTGGGCTGGGTGTTCTTCCGTGCCGAAAGCGTGGACGCGGCGACGCGGATCCTCGCCGGCATGGCCGGGCTGAACCCCGATGCGCCGCCGATCTATCGCGGCCTGGCACAGGAGATCTGGCTCGCCTTCCTGCTGTCGGTGACCTTCCTGGCGCCGACCACCCAGGATTTCGTCGGGCGCTTCCAGCCGCATCTCATCGGGGGCGCGGACGATACCGGGTGGAGTTGGGGCTGGTGGCGCCCCGACTTGCGCTGGGCGATGGTGCTGGTCGTCGCCCTCGTGGCGGCGCTCAGCCAGATGTCCGATATCAGCCCCTTCCTCTATTACCGGTTTTGACGGTGCATCTTCGGTACACGCTGTTTCTGGTCGGCTGCGCTGGGCTGCTGGTGCTGGCCGCCGGGTTCTTTGGTCGGGGGCTGGAGCCGCTCTATGGCGATCTCACCCGGATCGGCTGGTATTCGGAGAACGATTTCGGCTGGCACCTGCCGAAGGAGCGGTTCGCCCCGCTCGCCGCCGAATTGGGCAGGCTGGACGGCCGCTACGACGTGGTGGCGATCGGCGACAGCTTCACCGGCGAGGATCCGCATCGCTCGGGCACGACCTGGCCGAACTACCTGGCCCAGATGACCAAGGCGCGGGTCGCGATCTTCGACAGCGACGAGGATCTGATCGGCCGGCTGATCGACAGCGACGCCTTTCGCGACCACCCGCCCGCCGTGGTGGTCTACGAGATCGTCGAGCGGCAATTGGTGGCGAAGCACCGCGGCGCGCCGGACGGGGCCTGCCCGACCGGTCAGGCGCCCCTCGCCGTGACGCTGTCGCCGCCGCCCGTCGACCGGATGATGCCTGTGCCGACGCCGTTCATGCGGCCGATGACCCGGTCCTGGGACGAGCTGCCGGTCAGCTACGGCCTCGACTATCTGTGGCAGAACCTGCGGCGATGGGTGACCGGGGTCAACACGACCAGCGCGGTCCGGCTGGAACTCACGCGTGGCGGTATGTTCAGCAGCCGGGCGGACCGCTCGCTGCTGGTCTATGGCGAGGATTTCAACAAGCTGGCCTGGAGCGAGGCGGATTGGCGCGGGGCCGCCTGCGCCCTGCTGCGGCTGCAGCAACGGGTGCAGGCCAATGGCAAGACCGTGTTCCTCGCCATGGTGCCGCCGGACAAGCTGACGGTCTATGGGCCGTTCCTGGAACTCGCGGAGTTTCGCGGCATCAGCCGCCTCGATCTGCTGGCCGCGACGCCGGGGTTAAATCTCGTCGACCTGATGCCCGTGCTTGACCCGACCAGCCAGGTGGACCTCTATCTGCCGGACGATACCCATTGGTCGACGATCGGCCAGGCGCTGGCGGCGCGGACCGTGCTGGAAACCTTGCAGCAAAGGGGCGTCTTCGCCGGGCCATGAGCGGGGGAACCACATGGCCGTGACCGACGCCGCCGCCCAGGAAGCCATCCCGCCGGAGCTGGCCCGCCCCAGGCGGTTCCGCGGTCGCCTGTCGCTGCGCCAATTCCTGCTGACCATCCAGAAGAACTCGATCGCGACCTGGCCGGAGGAGGCGTTCGAGCAGGAGTTCTGGAGCCGCCGCATGCTGTGGCGGCACACCTTCGTGGCGAACTCGCCCGATGCGGTGCGCCATGTGCTGCTCGACAATGCCGATAACTACGTCAAGACCGACCTGGCGCGGCGGCTGCTCGAACCGGGCCTCGGCCGGGGGTTGCTCACCGCCGAGGGCGAGGTGTGGCGGCGCCAGCGCCGATTGATGGCCCCGGCCTTCCAGCACCGCCGCGTCGTCGACTTCGCCGGCCCGATCGCGGCGGCGGCGGCCCGCCTGTCGAAGCACTGGACCTCGGTCGCCAAACCCGTCGACATCGCCCATGCGATGAGCGGGCTGACCCTCGCCGTCATCTCCGAGATCATGTTCTCGACCGCGGTCGACCCGCGCATCGCGCTGATCGGCGCCGGGGTCGATCGCTACCAGACCTCGATCCGGCCGACCCTGGTCGATTTGCTGGGCTTGCCCGGCTGGCTGTCGCGGGCCGGCGCCCAGCGCGCGGCGGCGGCCTTCGCCCAGGCGGACGAGGTCATCGCCGAGCTGATCGCCCGGCGCCAGGCGGCGGCCGATCCGGGCAGCGACCTGCTGGGCCTGCTGATCGCCAAGCCCGAGACCGGCGAGCCGCCGCTCAGCCCGCGTGAGATCCGCGATCAGGTCGCGACCATCTTCACCGCCGGCCACGAGACCACGGCCAACGCGCTGGCCTGGACCTGGTATCTGCTGGCGCTGCACCCGGCGGTCGAGCGGCGCCTGCACGACGAACTCGACCAGGTGCTGGGCGACCGGCTGCCGGGCTTCGAGGATGTCGCCCGCCTGCGCTACACGCGGATGGTGATCGACGAGGCGATGCGGCTCTATCCGCCGGCCCATACCATGTCGCGCCGGGCGCTGGCGGAGGACCGCATTCTGGGCCGGCGCATCCCGCGCGGCTCGACCCTGTTCATCGTGCCCTGGCTGCTGCACCGTCACCGCCTGCTGTGGGAGCGTCCCGAGACCTTCGATCCGGAGCGCATGGCGCCGGAGCGGGCGGCGAAGCGGCCGCGCTTCGCCTATATCCCGTTCGGCGCCGGCCCACGCATCTGCATCGGCGCCAGCCTGGCGATCACCGAGGCGGTGCTGATCCTGGCGACCCTCGCCCGGCGCTGGCGGCTGCGCCTGGTCGAGGGCACCCACGTCGAACCGATCGGCCTCATCACCCTGCGCCCGCGCGGCGGCTTGGCGATGCGGCTGGAGCGGCGGTGATGAAGGAGAGCGGACATGGCATCGCGTGACATCGATCAAATCGGCATCGTGGGGGCCGGAGCCATGGGGGCGGGGATCGCGCAGGTGGCGTTGACCGGCGGCTTGTCGGTCGTGCTCTACGATCTCGACGCGGCGGCGCGGGCGCGGGCCGCCGCCGGCATCGGCGAGCGGCTCGACCGGCTGGCGGCCAAGGGGCAGCTCGACGATCCGGCGTCGGCCAAGGCCCGGCTGACCCTGGCCGGCGACCTCGCCGATCTCGCCGCCTGCCCGGTGGTGATAGAGGCGGTGGTCGAGAACCTGGCGGTGAAGCGGGAGCTGTTCACCGCCTTGGAGAAGATCGTCTCGCCCTACGCGGTGCTCGCCTCCAACACCTCCTCCCTGCCGATCGGCTCGATCGCCCTGGCCTGCGCCCATCGCGAGCGGGTCGTCGGCCTGCATTTCTTCAACCCGGTGCCGCTGATGCGGCTGGTCGAGGTGATCCTGCCGGAGGGCACCCGGCCGGGCCTCGGCGCCGAATTGTCGGCGCTGTGCCGGCGGATGGGCCGCACGCCGGTCGAGGTCAAGGACACGCCGGGCTTCCTGGTCAATCTGGGCGGCCGCGCCTTCACCCAGGAGGCGCTGCATCTGGTGGCGGAGGGCGTCGCCCAGCCGGCCGAGATCGACGCGGTGATGCGCGACGCCTGGGGCTTTCGCATGGGGCCGTTCGAGCTCATGGACCTCACCGGCATCGATGTGAACTACCCCGCCAGCCGGGTGATCTATGAGGGTTTCCAGGACGATCCCCGGCTGCGCACCACCGCCCTGCACCGGCGGCTCTACGAGGATGGCAAGTTCGGCCGCAAGACCAGGCAGGGGTTCTACGCCTATGCCGAGGACGGCGGCGTGGTTGCCGCGCCGGCCGCGGCTGAATCGACCGTGCCCGCACCCGACCCGCTGATACCAGATCGGGTGTTCCTGGCCGAACCGGCGGAGCCGCTGGTCCGCCTGCTGATCGCGGCGGGGGTCGAGCCGATCGGCCATGACGACGGCGCCTGCCCGATCCTGGCCGCCCCGATCGCCGAGGATTGCACCGACCTCGCCCTGCGCCTCGGCATCGATCATAAACGGCTGGTCGCGGTCGACCTCGCCATGCCCGACGCCACCCGCCTGACCCTGATGCAGGCGCCGGGGGCCGATCCCACCAGCGCCGCCGGGGTCGCCGCCCTGTTCGCCCGGATCGGCCGCGAGACCACCGTGATCCGGGATTCGCCCGGCTTCATCGGCCCGCGCATCGTCGCGATGATCGCCAATCTGGGCTGCGCCATGGCCGAGATGGGCCTGGCCGGCCCGGCGGATATCGATCTCGCCCTGCAACTCGGCCTGAACTATCCGGCCGGCCCCTTCGCGCTCGCCGACCGGCTGGGCGCGGGGACGGTGCACGAGATCTTGACCCAGCTGCGAACGGTCACCGGCTCCGACCGCTACCGCCCGACGCCGTGGCTGCGGCGTCGGGCGAAACTCGGCCTCTCGGCGGCGACACCCGCCTAGGACCGGAGAGGGGCGGATTGGATCGCCTTCATCACCGTGCAACGGCTCCAGCTCAGTGGGGCCTACTCCAGCCAGCACTATCACCGACCTGCCCCTCTCCGCCGGCGGGGCGGAGAGGCCGGGTGAGGTGGGGTATTTCCGGCACAAGGACGATCGCCCACCGCGCACCGTCGATGATTCCGTTGTTTCAAAAGCCAAATGACCGAATAGCACGCGAGGTGCCATCGATGTTTCCGTGTCGAGGCCGGTGCCGTCCCCCACCTCACCCAACCTCTCCGCCCCCGAGGGGCGGAGAGGAGTAGAGTGGGTCGCGATCAGACAGCCTTCATCACCGTGCAAGGGCGCTAGCTCAGTGGGGCCTCAGGCCAGCACTATCACCAATCTGCCCCTCTCCGCCGGTGGGGCGGAGAGGCCGGGTGAGGTGGGGTATTTCCGGCACAAGGACGATCGCCCACCGCGCACCGTCGATGATCCCGTTGTTTCAAAAGCCGAATGACCGACCAGCCGTGCGGTGCCATCGATGTTTCCGTGTCGAGGCCGGTGCCGTCCCCCACCTCACCCAACCTCTCCGCCCCCAGGGGCGGCGAGGAGCAGAGTGGGGCGCGATCGAACAGTCCGACGAGTCGCAATGATCCTCTAATCAGCGATGATGCCGTCCTTCATGGCGGATCGCTGCCCGTGGCGGCGCCGCGCGGTCTCAGCCCGGCGAACCGGTCGCCGGAGAAGACGGAGCGCAGATACTCCACCGCATCGGCCCGGTGCGCCGCGTAGTCGGGGGTCGAGAACGGATCTTCCGGAACCGGCCCTTCGGCCGGTTCTTCCCCCGCCGCCTGACTTTCTACCGGCTGGCTATCCTCGGCTTCGTCCTCGTCCGGTGGATCTTCGAGC
>DATMGU010000030.1:0-10598 GCA_035555315.1 Allostellaceae bacterium | reverse complement strand
TGGATGCGCCCGACCGGGCGAAGTGGCTCACCGAGGACGAGCGCGACTTTCTCCGATCGCATGCAAGACCGCCGGCTGGTCCAAACCGCGATGAGCGTGGTGCCGGCCGATGGGCCGCGTTGGGCGATCCGGTAACATGGTTCTGCGCGCTGATCTGGTTTTGTCTCCTCGCAGGGAACTACGGCCTCTCCATTTGGCTCCCGCAAATCGTTCACGGGTTAAGCGGATTTGGGCCGACGGCGACAGGCGTCATCGTCGCCCTTCCCTGGATCGGAAACGCCACCGGACTGATCCTCAATGCCCATCATTCGGATCGCCATCAGGAGCGCTTCCTACACATGGCCGTTCCGGCATTCGTCGCCGCGGGCGCCTTGCTGGTAGCCTATGCCAATGGACCCAGCGTCATCGCCCTCGCGGCCCTGACGCTGGCGGGTACCGCATTAGGGGCTGCCATCGCTCCGTTCTGGGCCATTCCCACGCGCTTTTTGTCCCCCGACAAGTTGAGCCTTGGCGTTGTCACGATCCACATCTTTGGCGGGTTGGGCGGCTTCGTCATTTCAACATCGATAGGCGCGCTGCGGGATTGGACGGGGTCATTCGGTCCGCCGATCGGCTTTCTTGCCGGATTGCTCGTGACCGGATCAATCCTCTGCCTGCTCGGTCGGAGGATTCAGCGGCTGCAACCTGATCTCCGGACTTCTGGATAGACCCCCATAGAGGCCGCGCCGCCGGACTGACGACGCGGTCGGGTTGGTAGCCCGATTGCTCCCAAAGTGTCGAAAGGGGGAGCCTCTCATGAGGACCCTAAAAAGCCGGGAGTCGAAACCTTTGAATATGAAGGCGACTTTCAGCGGTAAAACTAACGACCTCGCCTTTGTCTAATTGGACGGCGGAGTGCTTCTTAATCGACTGGCCTTCCAGTGAGCCGGAGCCGTCAAATATAAAATAGAGCGTTACCGACGGTTCGCTAACCGTAGAACAGGTTCGCCCCGGCTCCACCATTATCTGAGATATCGCCGCTCCTCGCTCATGGAACGTGCCGAAATGGCGTTCGAATACGCCCTCTGCGCCGTCAAGCGGCAACCATTGGAAGGCTTCCGGGTCCATGACAACCGGCCCCATATAGCGCGGCTTTGGGTAAGTTATAGGGCGTTGATGGACATCTTCCCAGACTGCCTCATAGCCGTCCTGATTTACCTTGCGTGCGTCGCCCGCATTGGACGTGAAAACGCCGTCCTTGAAGCTGCCCCGCTGAGCTAATCTTGCGCTGCCTGCATAGACCTCATCGAGGCTCATATATCCGCTACCGCTGGCCCCGCCCATCTGCAACACCAGAGCCTCGGCCTTTCCGACACTGTGTTGTTCATAAAAACTGCCTTCGCAAAAATAGCCGATTTTGCCCGCATCCAGTAGATATCCTCGGCCGAAGTCGAATTCGCCCGACACCATGATGCGCACTTGATCGAAGTTATGACGATGGCGTGGAGTGGAATAGTCCACGGTCGTTCCGAGCGCCAACCAGTAGTTGTCAGGTGATCGCTCGTCGCCAGAGAATAGGCAGATGAAGCCAATGCCGTCCGGACGATGCGGCGACCCGCCGCGTCGCCGTGCTGTTTCTGAGTGCACAATTTTCATGATCAACCCTAGTGTTTGGTCAGGGAGTGTACGACGGTCATTGCACGGCCCAGGCGAAGGGACAGGGTTCCCTCAGAGATGATGCCGCGATCGACCTCTTCCCTCATGTAAAGCGAGGAGGCATCGAGCGACCATGACATTGTCGGTATACCGCTATCCGAGATTGGTTTGGGTGGTCGCGATCTTTGTTTCCATATGGCAGCACTATTATCGTCATGTAGCGTGACGCTTAGGACGACATGATATGGATCCAGTTATAAATCGCTTAGATCTCAAAACGTTGTGGTATTATATTTGCGTTGTAGAGGCGGGTAGTCTGTCCAGGGCCGCCATCCGCCTGCATATCGCCCAACCTGCATTGGGTAACCGGATCCTGCAGCTTGAGCAGAGCCTGAATGTCCAATTGTTGAACCGCGGCCCCTATGGCGTCGTTTCGACGAAGGAAGGACAGGCGTTCTACGAAGCAGCCAAGCGTATCGTCAGGGACGTGCAAACGGCCGCCAATGACGTGCGATCGATGGATAAGTTGGTTGCGGGCCAGGTCAAGCTTGGCTCTCTGGTCAGCAGCGCCCGCATGTTCAGCGCCGACCTGGTGCTCAAAGTGATCCGGGACCATCCCGATATTCGGCTGTCGTTCCTCTCCGCATCCAGCGCTGAGATCCACAGGCGCCTCGTTGCCGGTGAACTCGATCTTGGTCTTATGTTCCGCAACGCCGAAGCCGACAATCTGCTCGGCACACCATTAATTCGGGAAGAGATGCTGTTTGCACGGGCGGCAACCGGGAACCCAATTGAAGAGTCCATACCGTTCGATGAAGTAATGAAGATGCCGCTGGTCCTGACGGTCCACACCGCTTTTTCCATGCGGCACGTCGTCGAGAAAGCGTTCAACCTCCGCGGCGTTGCACCTACGGTCGTCGCGGAATTGGATTGTCCATCCACCATGGAGACGCTTGTAAAAAGCGGCGTCGCGTCGACAATTGTTCCCTGGTCAGCTATCCACCTCGCGGTAGAACGGGGGGAAATCTCGGTCAGTCAAATGACAGGCTTGGATATGTCTCGCATAATTGAGCTGTGCCGACGCGATGATCGACCATTCAGTCCCGCAGCCGAATTGGTCGAGAAGATAGTGATCCGTGATGTTCGCCTTCTCATCGAAGCAGGGAAATGGCGCTTCGCCCACCTATTGGGCGAAGCCGCGGTATGAGGAAGAAGCTAACATCGGCGTACCATACGGTGCGCGCTCGCCGTCGCTCGCAATACGCCCCTCAACCTTTCCGATCCCGCTCCATCAATTGAGACACAGCCCGACACCCGTGTAGAATACCCCGATTCGGGCAACCCACCGTATCGGGGCTGCCCCCGAGGGATGCCACGCCATGGCCGATACCGGCGGACCGAAATTCGCGACCTTGAGCCTGCATGCGGGACAGCGGCCGGATCCGACGACCGGTGCCCGGGCGGTGCCGATCTATCAATCGACGTCGTTCGTGTTCGACGACAGCGACCATGCGGCGTCGCTGTTCAACCTGGAACAGCCCGGCCATATCTACAGCCGGATCTCCAATCCGACGGTTGCCGTGCTGGAGGAACGTCTGGCGGCGCTGGAGGGTGGCGTCGGTGCCATCTGTACCGCCAGTGGCCAGGCGGCGCTGCATCTAGCGATCGCGACGCTGATGGGGGCCGGCGGCCATATCGTCGCCGCCCGGTCGCTCTATGGCGGCTCGATCAATCTGTTGAACCTGACCCTGCCGCGGTTCGGCATCACCACCAGCTTCGTCGATCCGCGCGACCTTGCCGGGTTCAAGGCGGCGATTCGGCCGGAAACCCGCCTGATCTTTACCGAATGCCTCGGCAATCCGGGGCTGGAGATCGCCGATCTGCCGGCGCTGTCCGCGCTGGCGCATGATCATGGGCTGCCCCTGATGGTCGATGCGACCTTCGTCACACCCTATCTGCTGCGGCCGCTGGATTATGGCGTCGATATCGTCATGCATTCAGCGACCAAGTGGCTGGGCGGCCACGGTGTCGCGATCGGCGGCGCGCTGGTCGATGGCGGAAGGTTCGACTGGGCCGCCAGCGACAAGTTCCCGACATTGAGCGAACCCTATGCCGGCTATCACGGCATCGATTTCGCCGAGGAATTCGGCCCGCAAGCCTTCATCCAACGCGCCCGCGCCGAGGGTCTGCGCGATTTCGGCGCCTGCATGAGCCCAACCAACGCGTTTCACATCCTGCAGGGCGTCGAGACCTTGCCGCTGCGCATGGCCCGGCATATCGAGAACACCGCGCGGATACTCGACTACCTGGCCGGCGCCGAGGGTGTCGCCTGGGTCAACCATCCGTCGCGGCCCAACCATCCGGACCATGCGCTGGCCCATCGCCTGCTGCCGCGCGGCGCCGGATCGATCGTGACCTTCGGCCTCACCGGCGGCCGGGACACGGGTCGCAGATTCGTCGATGCGCTGGGACTGATCTCGCATCTCGCCAATGTCGGCGACGCCAAGACCCTGATCATCCATCCGGCGAGCACGACGCATCAGCAGCTCGATGCCGCCGCCTTAAAGGCCGCCGGGGTCGGCGAGGATCTGATCCGGCTGTCGGTCGGCCTCGAAGACGCGGACGATATCATCGCCGATCTCGCCCAGGCGCTGCGCCGTGCGCTGAAGCCGCCGCGCCTGGCGGCCGAGTAGCCCGATGCGGATCGCCCTTCCCAACACATCCACCGTCAACGCGGCGACCGGCGGCAAGCCGTTCGATCGCGACCTGCCGGCGGTCGTGCTGATCCACGGTGCCGGCATGGACCACACGGTCTGGGCATCGCAGGCACGCTGGTACGCCCATCACGGCCATGCGGTGCTGGCGCTCGACCTGCCCGGTCATGGTGGTAGCGGGGGCCATGGTGGTAGCGATGGTCCGGGCCTCGCTTCGATCGAGGCGATGGCGGAGTGGGTCTGGCATGTGCTGGACCGGCTGGAGGTGCCGGGCGCCACGCTGATTGGCCACAGCATGGGATCGCTGGTGGCGCTGCAGGCAGCCGCGACCGCGCGGAAAAGAACCCGCGCGCTGGTCCTGGCGGGCATCGTGCCGCGGATGGCGGTGCATCCGGACATGCTGACCTCGGCCCGGGCGGCCGAACACGGGGTCATCGACATGATGGTGGGTTGGAGCTTCGGCCGGCAATCGCAGCTGGGCGGCGTCGGCACGCCGGGCGGCAGGCTGCCCGAGACGGCGATGCGCCTGCTGGAGCGGGCCGATCCCGCCGTATTGGCCACCGATCTCGCCGCCTGCGATCGCTACGCCGGGGCCGAAACGGCGGCGGCCAAGGTCACCTGCCCGACCCTGCTGGTGCTAGGGGCGGAAGACCGGATGACGCCACCCGGCAAGGCCGCCCCCCTGGCGGCGGCGATCGCCGACAGCCGGACGATCGTGATCCCGGATGCCGGCCATATGATGATGATCGAACAGCCCACGGCGACCCTGCGGGCGTTTCGCCAAGTCGCCATGGGCCGCCTGGTGACCACCGCATGAGCCCCGATTCGACCCAGCCCGATTCGACTCGGCCAGCTTCGACTCGGTCAAATCCGGCCCAGCCGATGGCAGAAAGCCGTGATCGGTATCGGCATTGGCGCGCGATCGATACCAGGTGGATGGACAACGACGTCTACGGCCACGTCAACAATGTGGTCTATTACAGTTACTTCGACACGGTCGTGAACGGTTTCTTGATCGATCGCGGCTTGCTCGACATCGAGCACTCGCCCGCCATCGGCCTTGTGGTGGAGACCCTGTGCCGATACCACGCGGCATTGGCGTTCCCCGACCGGATCGATGCCGGACTGCGTGTCGCCCGGCTGGGGACTTCCAGCGTGCGCTATGAGATCGGTCTGTTCCGGTCGGACGCGCCGACGCCGGCCGCGACCGGCCATTTCGTCCATGTCTATGTCGACCGGGCATCGCGCCGCCCGGTTCCGGTACCTTCCGCCGCCCGCAGCATTCTTACTGAGCTCATCCTGCCATGACGTCGATTGCCCCATGACCGACCTCGCCCGTCCCAATCCGCCCGCCCGCGGCCCCGCCAAGCCCAAGGGATCGGCACCGGACGCGCCGCGACCCCCAGAGTTAAAAGGGGGACCGGAGCTAAAGGGGGGACCGGAGCAGCGGATCATCGTAGAACCACAAGGCGCCGCCCGGGTCGTCCCAGCCTCGACCAGCGCCGATGCCGCGATGCTGTTCGGCACGGCGATCGTCACCCTCGCCTGGGCGGCCGGCTGCGTCTGGTATGTCGATAACGAGATCGGCTGGTCGGCGCTCACCGGTTTCAACCCGCCGGAGATCGCCACCCTGTTGATCAGCGCGCTGGTGCCGCCCGGCCTGCTGTGGAACGCGGTCCTGGGACGCCGCCGCGCCGCCATCCTGTCGCGCGAGCTGCGGCAGTATCTGGCGCCGCTGACCGAGGTATCGGCCGACGGCGTCAACCGGGCCCGTGGTGTCGGCGACGCCCTGCGCCGGCAGGCAAGCGATCTGCGCAACACCTCGATCGAGGCGGCCGACCAAGTCGCCCTGTCGGCCGGGCTGATCCGCGAACAAACCGCGGAGCTGAAGCGATCGGTCGAGGCCGCCGTCAGCGGCGCCGGCGCGCTGCAGACCGGGCTGCTCGACCAATCCACCACGCTCGCCGGCAGTTTCGACCGGCTGAGCGAACGGGCGGCGACGCTGGAGACCTCGATCAGCCATGCGCTGCGCGCCCATGGCGAGCGGATGGCCGAACAGGCCGATGCGATCGGGGAGACGCTGGAACACCGGTTCGACGCGGCCGCCCAGCGGCTGGTCGAGGAAGTCACCATCATCGAGACGCGGCTCGCCGCGGCGCTCGACGACGTGCATGACCGGCTGAACGCACAGTCGAAGTCGATCCAGGAAGGCACCGTTCAGCGGCTGATCGAGGCGGTCGACCGCATCGCCGGCACGACATCCGTGCTGGAACAAGGCCTGGCCGAGGCGGCGCAGCGGGTCGGCGAGCTGAACGAGGGTGTCAGCTCGACCGTGCGCAACAGCCGCGACATGCTGCGGCAGGAAACCGCCGGCTTTGGCGCCATCGCCGACAAGGTCGGCACGCAGACCGACCTCTTGGGGGCGACGTTCCGCAGCTATACGTCCGAACTCAGCCGGTTGGGCGAGAGCGCGCTGAGCCAAGCCGGCCAGATCGGCACCGCCCTGGCCCGGCAGACCCAGGATCTGAAGACCGCGGCCGGGGAGGCCAATCAGCGGGTCCGCGAGGTCATCGAGGAGTTGCAGAGCCAGTCGGATTTCGTGACCGGCGCCGCCCGGCAGGCCCATACCAAGGTCGAGGAGGTCGGCGAGGCGTTCCGGCAGCAGGCGCGCGATCTGCTGACCTCGTCCGAGCAATCGGGGGTGCGCGTCCAGGCGGTCGCCGAAAGCATTCGCCAGCGCGCGCAGGAATTGACCAGCGCCGCCCAGACCGGCGTCAGCGGCGTCCGCCAGGCGGTGGACGCCTTCCAGGAGGGTGCGCGCTCGCTGATCGGCGCCGCCGATCAGGCCTCGGCCCGCTCCGACCAGGCAGCGGCGGAGCTGCGCAAGCAGGCGATCGACCTGCAGGCGGCGAGCGATCAGAGCCTGGAACGGGTGCGGCGGGTCGGCGACAGCTTCACCGCCCAGGCCGATCGCCTGGTCACCGCGTCGACCGAGGCCGAGACCAAGCTGGACATGGCCAGCGAGGTGCTGCGCCGGCAGGTCGAGGCAGTCCGGGTCGGCGTCGAGCAGACGGTGGCGCCGGTGGCGCAGCTGCAGGACACGTTCGGCCAGCAGCTCATCCAATTGTCGGGGGTGCGGGCCCAGGTGACCGTCCAGGCGACGGAGCTGCGGGAGATCCTGCGCAGCCAGGCGATCGAGGTCAGCCAGGCGATGGGCCAGGCGGTCGAGCGCTCCAACCAGGTGGCGGAGATCTTCCGCGATCAGGCGCGGGTGCTGACCGATGCCGGCGCCGAGGCGGTCGGCCGCGCCGATACGGTCAGCACGATCATCCGGCAGCAGATCGGCGACTTGACGCGGGTCGCCGACGAGTTGGCCGGGCTCACCTCGACGATCCACGAGACCGTCCAGGCCGGTGCGACCGCCTTGACCGATGCCTCGTCGCGCACGGCTCTCAAGGCCGAGGAGATCGGCGCCAGCTTCGTCGAGCATAGCCGCGTGCTGGCGAATACCTCGGAATCCGCCTTCGTGCGGTTGGGCCAGGTCGGCGACGCCATGCGCCAGCGCGCCCTGGACGTCGCCGAGGCCGCCGATCGGGCCGCCGGGCGGCTGACCGAGGTCAGCGACGGCATCGCGCAGACGACCCAGTTCCTGGGGATTTCCGCCGATGGCATCGTCAGCCGGGTGCGCGATGTCGGCGCCGGGCTGCGCCAGCAGGCGCAGGAGCTGATCGAGGCGTCGAACCGGGCGGCGGCGCGCATCCAGGATGCCGGCGAAGGCTATAACGAGCGGCTGAACCTGATCCACAGCAGCGCCGATGACGTGGCGCAGAAACTGAACGTCTATAGCGACAACTTCAAGGAACAGGCGGCCGGCCTTGCCAACGCGGGCGATGCCGCGATCGCGCGCACCGGTCAGGTCGGCGATACCATCCGCCGGCATACCCGTGACCTGGCGGGGGCGACCGACCACGCCACCGCTCGCCTCGCCGAGATCCGCGACGCGCTGAAGGAGCAGGCGCACGAACTCAACGCCACCACCGACAAGGTTGCCATCAAGGTGAAGGAGGTCGGCGAGGCCTATCGCCGGCAATCGGCGGAGCTGGGCAGTTCCGCCGACCGGGCCGCCGCCAAGGCCAAGGCGACCATGCAGAGCCTGGATGCCCAGGCCCAGACGCTGGCCAAGGCATCGGGCGACGCCGCCAACCAGATCTCGCTGATCCGCGACATCGTGGTGGAGGCGCAGCAGGACAATTTCCTGAAATCGGCGACCTTCATCATCGAGCAGCTGCAATCGATCGCCGTTGACATCAACCGGCTGATCGATACCGACATCCCGGAAGCGGTGTGGAAGCGCTTCCATGCCGGCGACCGGGCGGTCTTCACCCGCCAGCTGCTGCAGATGCAGGAACGCACCACCGCCCCCTCGATCAAACGGAAATTCGAGGAGGACGGGTTGTTCCGCGATTCCGTCCTGCGCTATCTGGGTCAGTTTGAGACCCTACTGGCCCAAGCCAAGACGATCGATCACATGAACGTGCTGAGCGCCACCTTCGTCACCGCCGATGTCGGCAAGCTGTACGTCATTCTGTCGAACGCGATCGGCCGGTTGAAGCAATAAAGCTCCGGCAAAGCAAAAAGGGGCGGGTATTACCCCGCCCCTCGGTGGCTCGAGCCGCCCTGTTTAGGCGGCCTTCTGCTCCAGCACGGTCTGATTGCTCGGCGACGCCGCCTCGATCTGGATGGTTCGGGGCTTCATCGCCTCGGGAACCTCGCGCACCAGCTCGATATGCAGCAGGCCGTTATCCAGGGACGCGCCGGTTACCCGGATATGGTCGGCGACCTGGAAGCGCCGTTCGAACGCCCGGCTGGCGATCCCGCGATGCAGGAACTGACCGGCCGGCGCGTTTTCCGGCGTCTTGCCAGCGACGATCAGCGCGTTTTCCTGGGTGGTGATCGTGAGATCGGCCAGGGTAAAGCCGGCCACCGCCATGGTGATGCGGTAGGAATCGTCAGCGGTCTTTTCGATGTTGTAGGGCGGATAGTTCAACGCCACGTCATCGATACGGGTCGCGGCATCCGCCAGACGGGCAAGCCGGTCGAAACCGATGGTCGAGCGGAACAAAGGGGACAGATCAAAACGTTGCATAGCCACATTCTCCTGTGAGCAATGGGATGTGCCAGGCCAAGGCCGAGTATTCACCTCGGCCCGGCAGTCGAACCCTGAAGCGGCATTCGACACTCCATTAGGTAATCAGTCACTTATTGGGTTCAAGAGGAAGGGTCGGCAAAAAACTTCGCAAATTCGCGCTAAGAGGCGCTGGCGTTTGGCGGGTCAAATATGGGACGATTGGAGTCATGAGTGCGACCAGCCCGACGACGTTTTTTAACCGGACCTATGACGAAGCGATGGACCTGCTGGTCGAAGCCCGCAACTACGTCGCGGTAGGCGATCTGCGCAAAGGCCGCTCCGCCTCGTCGACCGAACGCCTGATGCAGTGCTGCGAGACGATGCGGCTGACCACACGGTTGACCCATGTGATGGCGTGGCTGCTGGCACAGCGCGCCGTGCATGCCGGTGAAATCACCGTGGCGGAAGCGGCGTCGGAGAAATTTTCGCTGGGCGGCGAAGCGACCTGCCTGAAAGAGGTCGATCCTGCCTTGATGCCGCCGGATAGCTGGCTGGAAACCCTGCTGGAGCGCAGCAAGCGGCTTTATGAACGGGTGGCCAGGCTGGATGAGATGGTGCGGCGTGAGGTCGCCGGCGAAGCGGGCAGCAACCAAGCCAATCCGGACCAGATCCGGCAGAGCCAGATCAAAGAGCCGGGCGGCGGCACCGTGGTGCCGCTGTTCCGGACGGGGCCGCCGCGGTCGCGGCACGGATCAAGCGAGACTTCATGATCCGGCGCCGACCGATACCGGCCGGATGACAGCACCCGACCGGCTGAACCCTTGACGGGTTTAGTACTTGATGCCGAAGCCGCCGAAACGCTTGTTGAATCGCGCCAACTGGCCGCCGGTGTCGTTCAAACGCTGCTGACCGCCGGTCCAGGCGGGATGCGACTTCGGATCGATGTCCAGACGCAGGGTATCGCCCGCTTTCCCGTAGGTCGACCGGGTTTGATAGCTGCTCCCATCGGTCATGACGATGGTGATGTCGTGATAATCCGGATGGATGTCGGCTTTCATGGCGAGGCTCCCAGAAGAAGGCGCGGGACATAGCAAGAAGCGGCCGCCGACGCAACCTTATTC
>DATMGU010000029.1:0-18268 GCA_035555315.1 Allostellaceae bacterium | reverse complement strand
GAACGGGCGGAACTGACCAAGGCCGCGATCGTCGCCGCCATCGTCGGCGACGGCGGCCACCGCCAGGTCGAGCGGGAATGTCGTTCGGAAACCTTGGGCCGGACGGTGATCAAGGTGCGTGACCTCAAGGGACCGCATCTCGACGGCGTCAGTCTCCAGGCCGCGGCGGGTGAAGTCCTCGGCATCTATGGCCTGGTCGGTTCGGGACGAACCCGCTTTCTGCGCACCCTGATGGGATTGGAGCCGATGACGGGCGGCGCGTTGGACCTGGCAGGCCAGCCTTACACGCCCCGGGCGCCCACTCACGCCCAGAAGGCCGGCATCGCCTTCTTGAGCGAGGAGCGTAAGCGCGACGGTTTCATTCCACAGATGTCCGCCCTTCGAAACGTCGTCCTGCCGACCCTCGGGCGCTATCGCCGTGCCGGCTTGGTCGATCATCGCGGCGCGGAGGCCGCGGCGCGAACCTTGCTCGGCCGGATCGCCACCAGGGGGCATTTGGAGCGACCGATCAAGACGCTGTCCGGCGGCAATCAACAAAAAGTCCTGTTCGGCCGTATCATCGAACAGGATGCCCAGTTGATCCTGCTCGACGAACCGACCAAGGGCGTCGATATCGGTGCCAAGGCCGATATTTACGATATCATTCGCAAGCTGGCCGGCGAGAACCGTTGCGTCATCGTCGTCTCGAGCGAGGAAGAGGAACTGCTCGACGTCGCCGACCGGGTGATCGTCTTTCAGCACGGCCGGTGCGACGGCCGCTCGACGCCCATTACCCAGGCGTCGGCGGCGACGCTACGCCAGGCCGCCTGGTCCCACGGGCCATGAAGCTTTCGGCGAGCCTTTACGCCGGCGATCCTTTGCGCCTGGCCGATGAGGTCACCGCCCTGGCCCCTTGGATCGATTCCCTGCATGTCGACATCATGGACGGCCATTTCGCGCCCAACTTCGGCTGCAACGAGCCGCTGGTGAAAGCCTTGGTGCGCTTTTCGCCCGTGCCGGTCGACGTGCATCTGATGGTGACCGATCCCGCCTTATGGGCGCCGCGCTTCGCCGGGCTCGGCGTGCGTCTCATCGCCTTTCATGGCGAGGCGCCGGTCGAGCCCGCGACGGTGGCCGAGGCCGTCCGGGCCGAAGGGGCCCGCGCCTATCTCGCCGTCAGGCCGAGCCTGCCGGTGGCGTCGGCGGCGATGCATCTGCCCGCCATGGACGGCGTGTTGATGTTGACGGCGCCGGCGGGGGGCGGCGACTTCGATCCGCGCGCCTTCGAACGCTTGACGCAACTGCCGCCCGGAACGGCGATCATCGTCGACGGCCGGATCGACGTCGATCACTTCCCGCACCTGAAGGCCATGGGTGTCGGCACCGCGGTGATCGGCCGCTCGCTTTTCTCACGCAGGGGCAATCCCGGCGCCTTGAGCACCTTGTACGCATTGGCGAGGCAGACACCGTAGCCCCGAGGGGTCCGAGCAATGGGAAGTTTCCGCGCCAACGCGTCACTCCGGCTCAATATCCGGCCTTGAAGCCAAATTGATAAATTTTTCGTCTCAATAAATACGAAATGGTCGAATTGTAATATAGACCGACTTGCCGACCTTTTGTGTTCCATGAAGCGCCGCCCGTGAAGGTCGGCCAACCTCCACGGGGACCGTTCGGTCGATGCGAGCGAAAAGCGACGAAATCCAAATCGAAGAGAGCTGGATCGGACAAAGCGTCCCGCGCTTCGAGGATGATCGCCTCCTCACCGGGAACGGCCGTTTCGTCGATGATTTTTCTCCTGAAGGCTGTCTGCATCTCGAGTTCCTGCGCAGCCCGCATGCCCGGGGCACCATCGGGAGTATCGATCTTTCCACGGCGCTGGCTTCCCCCGGCGTGATCGCGGCATTCACCGCCACCGATCTCGGCGATTTGGGGCAGGCCATGGTCAACCCCTTGATCTCGGGCATCCGCGCGCCCCGCTTTACCCTGCTCGCGGACGGCGCCGTCGAAGCGGTCGGCCAACCGATCGCGGTGGTCGTCGCCGACACGCCGCTTCATGCGCGCGACGCGATCGAACAGATCCTGTTCGATTTCGAGCCGGTCCCCTTACGAAGCGGGGATGCCGAGGATGAAGCCGCGGCGCACAGTTGGAGCCGCGGTGACGTCGACGGCGCGTTTGCCGACGCCGACCGGATCATTCCTATGCGCGTCGAGCATTCGCGCGTCGCGCCGACGCCCTTGGAGCCACGGGCGACACTGGCGATCTGGAACGCGACGGATACCTCGCTCACCGTCTGGACGGGGACGCAGAGCCCCCATCGCACCCGTGCGGATCTGGCAACCATCCTCGGCCTGCCGACCGAGCAGGTCCGGGTCGTCGCCCCGGATGTCGGGGGGGCCTTCGGCGGCAAGGCATCGCTCTATCCCGAGGACGCCATGGTCGCCTGGGCGGCCCGCCGCCTGGGCCGGCCGATAAAATGGTGCGCCACGCGGGGCGAAGATCTCCAGGCCGCGACCCATGGCCGTGGCGGCGTTATGGAGGGCGAGCTGGCGATTTCCAATACCGGACGGATGCTCGGCCTCCGCGCCAGGCTGGTCTTCCCGCTCGGTTACTGGATGCCCTTCAGCGCCGTCGTGCCGGGCCGTAACGCCGCACGTATCCTGCCCGGTCCCTACCGCGTCGATCATCTCGATATCACGCTCTCGGCTCGCCTTTCCAACACCGCCCCGATGGGCATCTATCGGGGCGCCGGACGACCGGAGGCGGCGATGCTGATGGATCGTTTGATCGACAAGGCGGCGCGCGTGCTTGACCTGGACCCGGTCGAATTTAGGCGCCGCAACCTCATCGAGGCGGCGGCACTCCCCTATCGCACGCCCACCGGAGAAACGCTCGATTCCGGCAACTACCCGGCACTTCTCGAAGCCGCTTGCCAGCGGGCCGACTATCCGGGCTTACGCCAGCGGCAGGCACTGCGACGCCGGAAAGGCGAGATCCAGGGGATCGGCGTCTCGCTTTATATCGAGCCCTGCGGCACCGGTTGGGAAAGTGCCACCGTCGGCCTCGCCCGGGATGGCAAGATCGTCGCGGCGACAGGATCGACCGCGCAGGGACAGGGGCGAGAGACCGCCTTCGCTCAAATCGCCGCTGACGTACTCGGCATCCCGATGGAGAAAATTCGCCTGAAGCACGGCGATACGAAGGAAACGCCGAACGGCATCGGCGCGCTCGCCAGTCGCAGCACCGCCATCGGCGGCAGCGCTCTGATGCGCGCGGCCCAGGCCTTTCACGATGCCGCAAGGCAAGCGGCCGCCGACATGCTCGGCCTTCCCGCCCAGCGTCTCATCGCCACCCAAGATGGCTTCGTAGCACCGCATGACAGCGGTCGCATGGCGACGTGGCAGGCGCTCGCGCATCGTCACGGCGACGCGGCGAGGGATGGGGAGGCGCTCGTCAGCTCCGTCGTTTTCCATGCCGACGGCGAAGCCTGGAGTTGCGGCTGCTGTATCGCCGTGGTGTCGGTCGATCCGGAAACCGGCGTCCCCACCATCGAACAGGTGACATGGGTCGATGACATAGGCGTCGTCGTCAATCCCATGCTCGTCCACGGCCAGATGATGGGCGGCATGGCACAGGGCATCGGCGAGGCCTTGCTGGAAAGCATCGTCTACGATGCCGATGGCCAGCTGCTGACCGGATCCCTCATGGATTATGCCATGCCACGCGCGAGCGACATGCCGCCGGTCAACATCGGTCGGATGGAATCGCCCTCCCCCGTCAATGCCCTCGGTGCCAAAGGCGTCGGCGAAGCCGGCTGCATCGGCGTGCCGGCGGCAATCGTCAACGCCGTCGTCGATGCGCTTTCCCCCTTCGGCGTCACCCATATCGACATGCCGATGACGAGCGAAAAGATTTGGAAGGCCATGCAGGCGGCGACCCGTCCGACAGGAGAAACTGTGCCATGAACTATCGCAAGCAAGACGCGAAGGCCTATTCCCGCGCCACCATGAAAGGCATCTGGGCGGCGGCGCTCATGCCGTTCACCCCGTCTCTCGCCATCGACGAGGCCGGTTTCCGCGAGAACGTCAGGCACTGGATCGACGACCTGAAGATCGATGGCCTGTTCATCGCCGGCAAGCAGGGCGAGTTCTTCACCATGTCCGTCGAGGAACGCAAACGCTGCTTCGAGATCGCGGTCGATGCGACACGCGGCAAGGCGCAGACGATCATGTCCTGCTCGGATCAGAACATGGACGTGGTCATCGACCTGGCCAAGCATGCCCAGAAGGTGGGTGCCGACTATATCGTCATCCATGCGCCCATCCTGCATTTCTTCAAGGCGCAGGACGAAACGCTCTACGAATATTACCGCTCGATCGCCGCCCAGGTGGAGATCGGGATCGCTCTCTGGAGCCATCCGGACAGCGGCTATCTCATGAGCCCGCGGCTCTGCAACCGACTTGCCGACATCGAGAATGTCGTGGCGATCAAGTACAGCGTGCCGCGGCCGATGTATGCCGAACTGACCCGCCTGGCGGGCGACCGCATCCTGGTCAGCACGTCGGACGAGCAGGAATGGCTCGACAACATCATCGAGTTGGGTTGGCAGCTCTATCTGTGCTCCTCGCCGCCCTACCTGCTGCAGACCCCGCACGATCTGCGCATGCGGCACTATACCGACCTGGCCTTTGCCGGCGACGTCGAAGGAGCCCGGGTCGTGCGGGACAGTCTCAATCCCGTGCGCGCCGCGCTCCGCGATACCCGCCCGCCCGAAAAGCCCTATGCGCACCAGAAATACTGGCAGGAGCTGCTGGGCCAGACCGGCGGCGCCGTGCGGCCGCCGATGCTGCCGCTGACCGAGGCGGAGAAGGCGGCGACCCAGGCCGCTTTCGAGGCCTGCGGATTGCAGCTCGGTCCGATGCGCCGGTCGGCTCATATCGGCTGAAATCAATCATCCTGGAACGGGAGGCAACGATGGCGAACGAGGGCAGACTGAAGGCGTTCAACTTCGCAAAATGGATCGCGGAACATCAGCATCTTCTGAAGCCACCCGTCGGCAATCAGCAGATCTGGGAAGACGCCGATCTCATGGTGACGGTGGTCGGCGGGCCGAACAGACGCACCGACTATCACGACGACCCGGTCGAGGAATTCTTCTATCAACTCAAGGGCAACATCGTCCTGAAAGTGATCGACGACGGCAAATTCTACGATGTGCGGCTTGAAGAGGGAGATATTTTCCTGATGCCGCCGCATGTGCGTCACTCGCCGCAGCGGCCGGAAGAAGGCTCGATCGGCCTCGTCGTCGAGCCGAAACGCGCCATCGAGCAGAAAGACGCCTTCGAATGGTACTGTTTTTCGTGCCTGACGCGCATCCATCGCGTCGAACTCAGCCTGCAGAGCATCGTCCGCGACCTGCCGCCGCTGTTCCAGGCGTTCTACGCGGACGAGGCCGCCCGGACCTGTCCCAATTGCGGAGAGATCCATCCCGGCAAGCAGCCGCCCGCCGGTTGGGTGCAGCTCTGACGCCGCGCAAACCACTGCGTCTCGGCCTGATCGGGTGGGGCGCGATCAGCCGCCGCGTCGCGCAGGTGCTGGCCGAACGCCGAGTCTCCGTCGATATCGTCGCCGTCGGCGTCCGTGATGCCGCGAAATCCCACGATGGCCTGCCGGCCGGGGTCGAGTTGGTGACCCAGCCCGAGGAACTGCTGGGCTTCTCTTTCGACCTGGTGATCGAGGCGGCCGGCCGCGCCGCTGTGGGCAGCTGGGGGCAAGCGGCGCTGCAACGGGCACCCGCCTACGCGGTATCCTCGACCAGCGCCTTCGTCGACGGAGCGGTCCTCGATCGGCTCCTCGCGGTGGCGGAGGCGCATGGCAGTCAGGTGGTCGTGCCACCCGGCGCGCTCGCCGGGATCGACGCGCTCGCCGCGGTGGCAGCCCTGCCGCTGGACGAGGTTATCCACACGATCGTCAAGCCACCCGGCGCCTGGCTTGGCACGATGGCGGAGCAATTGGTGGCGCTCGGTTCCCTGACCCGGGCCACCACTTTCTTCTCTGGCTCGGCACGGGAAGCGGCGGACCGCTTTCCGCAGAATGCGAACGCGACGGTGATCACCGCTCTCGCCGGCATCGGCCTCGACCGTACGCGCGTGGTGCTGATGGCCGATCCGGCGGCGACCCGGAACAGCCATCGCCTGCAGGCGCGCGGCGATTTCGGGCAGTTCGATCTCGCCATCGAGAACCGGCCGCTCGCGACCAACCCGAAATCATCCGAAACGACGGCTCTCGCGCTCGTTCGCCTGGTGGAAAACCGCGTCCGCCCGCTCGTGCGGTGATCCCTCGGGTCAGGCGTCGGCGACCTGCTGCGGCACCATGCGCTGGGTGTGCTTCCTCAGGAATCCGCCGAACGTCGCCGTCGCGGGAGAAGCCGTCCGCTCGCTCGCCGTCACCATCATGATCTCACGCGAGATGGTCGGAGCGCTCAACGGCTTCGCGATCAGCTTGCCCGGATGCACCGCCGCCCAGGCATAAGTCGGCATGACGGCGACGCCCAGGCCGGCTTCGACCAGCGCGAGAACGGTGGTGATCTGCGAAACCTCATAGACTGGCTTGAACGGCACTTGCGCGGTCTCGTAACCCATCTCGACGAGCAGCCGGATGCCGCTGTCGCGCGTTAGCGTGATGAGCGACTGATCGTGCAGATCGGCCCAGGCGATTTCGGGACGGCGCGAAAGCTCACTATCCCGGCCGCAGAACAGCATTAGGCTGTCCCGCGCCAGCGTGAGCCGCGTGAGACCGTCCTCGGCGAGCGCGAATGTTCCGACCCCGCAATCCGCCTGCCCCGACCGAACCCGCTCCACGATCTGGTCGGTGCCCACATCGACCAGGACGACCTGTATGCCGGGATGACACAGCCTGAACTCGGCGATCGTCCGGGGCAGAATGACCGCCGCCAGCAAGGGCGCCGCCGCGATGGTGATCCGGCCGCGCCGGCGCTCGGCGGTGTCGTTGGCGTTGCGCACCGCCATTTCGAGATCTTCGATGATTTTGGCGGCCGACCATTGGAATTCCCGACCGCCCTCCGTCAGCTCGACGCGCCGGGTCGTGCGGTTGAACAGTTTGAGACCGAGTTCCGCCTCCAGCTCCCGCACATGCTGCGACAGGGCGGGCTGGGCCATTCGAAGCCGCTTCCCCGCCCCCGTGAAGCTGCCGAGCTCGGCCACCGCCAGAAACGCGTGCAATTGTTTGAGCGTGACGTTCATCGCCGTGACCCGACCATTTCATAAAAAAATCATCTCAATAAATATGAAATAGTGGAATTGCACTATAGACGCGTCTCAAGCCTCTATCGGCCTTTGACGGGAGAGCGGCGGACAGATGACCTCCTCCTATCGCGGCTTGCTGCCGCTCTACTGGGACCAGCGGGAGCTGGACCGCCAATACAACGCCCGTGGCACGGTGCCGGACGTCTTGCCGTTCATGGCCAGCTATCGCCGCCTGACGGAAGCCGCGCAGAAGCGCGTCGCCTGCCATCTGAACATCCCGTTCGGCGGCACGGAGCCGGAGCGGCTGGACGTCTATCCCGCCGCGACATCCGGTCCGGCGCCGGTGTTCCTCTTCATTCATGGCGGCTATTGGCGTGCGCTGGATGCCGGCGATTCCGGCTTCATGGCGGAAGCGATGACGCAGGCCGGCATCTGCGTCGTCGCCATCAACTACACGCTGGCGCCGGTGGCGAGCCTGGACGAGATCGTGCGCCAGTGCCGCGCCGCGTTGGCCTGGACGCATGCCAACATCGTCCCCTATGGCGGCGACCCCGCCCGCATCCATATCGGCGGCAGCTCCGCCGGCGCCCATCTCGCGGCCATGCTGGCCGCCCCGGGCTGGACGGCGGCGGCCGGCCTGCCGAAAGATGTGGTGAAGGGCATGACGCTGCTGAGCGGGCTATACGACCTGACGCTGATCCCGCGCACCCACATCAACGAATGGATGCACCTGGACGCGGCGGCGGCGGAGCGCAACAGCCCCTTATGGCGGCTGCCGCGCCCGGGCACGCGCATCGTCGGCAGCTATGCCCCCCGCGAGACGGACGAGTTCAAGCGGCAGAGCGAGGTATATTTCGCCGCCTGTCATGCCGCTGGATGCCATGTGGAGGTGGTGCCCGTGCCCGGCACCAATCATTTCGACATCCCCTGCGCGCTCGCCGATGCCGTCTCGCCGCTGAGCCTCGCGGTGCGGGCGGCCATGACGGCGTGAAGACGCTCACGATCAGGCTGGGCGGCAGCTGATCGACCGTGCGTTAGGGTGCGGGCTCGCGGCGCTCCCTCAGCGATCTCCCGCCGCTTCGCCAAACGCACACGCAAAGCCAGGTATGTGCCTTCGGCGGCCATACCTTCCCACGACACAAAGCTCATGACTCGTATGACAAAGCTTGATGAACAGCGCGACGACAGCCGTGCTTGTCTGTTGGCGTGCTTGTCTGTCGGGTAGTGGCGCCTGACGTGGGGGACCGGACTGCTCGTCCCGCCGATAGAGCGTGTGCGACATAAGCCAATCCGGAGGATCTGAAGATGCCAGGCTGCTCCCCATCGTGCCCAAGCGCGCTCGATGCAGAGCGGGATCGTGCCGGTTAGCAAGGGCCGGAGCGGGTAGCGGCACATGCTCCAACTTCTCACCTTTTCAGTTCTCAACAGCGTCCTCTACGGGATGTTGTTGTTCCTGCTCGCGAGCGGGTTGACGCTCATCTTCAGCATGATGGGCGTGCTCAACATCGCCCATGCCAGCTTCTATATGCTGGGGGCCTATCTCGGTTTCGAGATCACGCGACTGCTTGGCTTCTGGCCTGCCCTGGTCATCGCACCGCTCCTGGTCGGTGTGCTCGGCGCGCTGGTCGAACGCTTCGGCCTGCGCCGTCTGCACGCCCGCGGACATGTGGCGGAACTGCTGTTCACTTTCGGGCTGGCCTTCATCATCGCGGAGCTGGTGCAGCTGTTCTGGGGGAGGATGCCTGTCGATTATCGCACCCCGCTGGAATTGGGATCGACCGCGTTCACCCTGTTCGGCACAAGCTATCCGACCTTCCGCGTTTTCATCCTGGTGGTCGCGGCCCTCGTCTTCTGTGTCCTCCTCATGCTGCTGACCCGCACGCGGATCGGCTTGATCGTCCGGGCGGCCCTGGCGCATCCGAAGATGGTCGGCATGCTGGGCCATGACGTGCCGACCATCTTCATGCTGGTCTTCGGCCTGGGCAGCGGTCTCGCGGGCTTGGCCGGTGTGCTGGCGGGGCCGCTCTTCGTTACTCAGCCATCCATGGCGGAAACCTATGGGCCGATCCTGTTCGTCATCATCGTGGTCGGCGGCCTCGGATCCCTATCGGGCGCGCTGATCGCCTCGCTTCTGGTGGGCTTCATCCAGACCTTCGCCGTCTCGATGAACGTCTCGCTGGCCGATGCGCTCGCCGCGATCGGCGTGGCCGCCCCGGCCGGCATGTTCGATGAGATCTGGGCCGTCACCATCGCCCAGATCGCGCCCGTCCTACCCTATGGGCTGATGGTCGTGCTGCTCATCTTCCGACCGACCGGCCTGTTCGGCAGACGCGCATGACCACGGCCGTCCACAGCCGCATTCCCGGCGCGATCATCGGCGTGACGGCCGGGCTGCGCGAGGGCGCCGCCTGGGGCCTCGGCGCGCTCCTGCTGGTCGCGCTGCCGATGCTGTTCCGGTCGGATTCCTCGCTCGCGATCCTGAGCATCAGCGGGATCGCCGTGGTGTTCGCGCTGTCCTACAATATCCTGCTCGGACAAACCGGCATGCTGTCTTTCGGTCATGCGGTGTTCTACGGGCTTGGCGGCTTCGGCACGATCCACGCGATGAACCTGATTGCCGATGCCCGGTTGCCGATACCGCTGCCGGTGATGCCGCTGATCGGCGGCTGCATCGGCCTGCTGTCCGGCGCCTTGTTAGGGGCGCTCGCCAGCAAGCGCGGCGGCATCGTGTTCGCCATGGTGACCTTCGGCCTCGGCGAGATGGTCTCGGCCGCCGCCCCCATTCTCAATCGCTTCTTCGGCGGCGAGCAGGGCGTGACGACCGATCGTACCGCCCTCCCCCATATGCTCGGTCTCGGTTTCGGTCCCCAGCTTCAGATCTACTATCTCATCGCCGCCTGGTGTCTGCTGAGCGCCGGCGCGATCCGTTTCATCGCCGGCACCGCTTTCGGCCAGATCGCGCGGGCGGCGCGCGAGAACCCCGAACGGATCGAATTCATCGGCTACGGCATGCGGCGCGTGCGGTTCACCGCCTTCTGCCTGGCCAGCTTCTTCGCCGGCATAGCCGGGGCGCTGACCGCGATCAACTTCGAGATCATGACGGTGGCGAATCTCGGTGCCCAGCAATCCACCATGGTGGTGCTGGCGACCTATATCGGCGGGCTCGATTTTTTCGTGGGGCCGATCATCGGCGCCGTTCTGGTCAGCGTCATGCAGGTCTCCCTATCGGACGTGACCGGCGGCTGGCAGCTCTATCTCGGTCTGCTTTTCGTGTTGGGCGTGATGTACGCGCCCGGCGGTATCGCCGGTCTGCTGCTCACCTCGCAGCCGGGTGAGCGGCTGCGGGACCGCATGGCACCGCGCCGCCTGGTCCTCTTGGCACCGCTGCTGGCGATCGCGGCAGGTGGCGTACTGGCGATCGAAATGGCCTATCAGCTTGGTCTTCGGAGCCAAGACGGGACCGTGCGGCGCCTTGCCGGCATCCCGATCGATTGTGCCAGCCCCTTTCCGTGGCTGGTCGCGGCGACGCTGGTGGTCGGCGGCGGTGCCATCCTGCGCCGGGCGGCGTCCCGGGCCCATCCGGGGAGCACCCGGTAGATGAGCGAGATGTCGCAGACCGCTCTGCTGTTGGAAGACCTGCGCAAGAGCTTCGGTGTCATCGACATCATTCGCGGCGTGACCCTGAGGATTTCGACCGGCGAGCGCCATGCGATCATCGGGCCGAACGGCGCCGGAAAGTCGACGCTGTTCAATCTGATCAGCGGCCGGCTGGCGCCCACCGGCGGCCGGATTTCCCTCGATGGCCAGCGCATCGACGGGCTGCCCCCGTATCAGGTCAGCCGACGCGGCCTGTCCCGCAGCTTCCAGATCACCAATGTCTTTCCACGCCTGACGGTATTCGAAAACATCCGCTGCGCCGTATTGCGGGAACTCGGCTACGGATTATCGATCTGGCGACGCATCGCCGGCCGCGCGGATGTGGTCGCGCGCTGTTCGGCGCTGCTCGACGAGATCGGCCTCTCATCGGTCGCCCAGGCGCCGGCCGACACGCTCAGCTACGCGGAACTGCGGGCGCTGGAACTGGGCATCACCATCGCCGGCGGCGCCCGTGTGATCCTGCTGGACGAGCCCACGGCGGGCATGAGCCGCCCGGAGACCAGCCGGACACTGGAGCTGATCCGCGGCGTCTCGGCAGGCCGCACCTTGGTGATCGTCGAACACGACATGGCGGTGGTGTTCGGGCTGGCCGACCGGATTTCCGTCCTGGTCTACGGCCGCATCATCGCCACCGGCACGCCCGCCGAGATCCGGGCCAATGCCGAGGTACAGGCAGCCTATCTCGGTGCCACGCCGGATGCGGGAGCTTTACCGGCATGAGGGACGGCCATGCCCAGCCGCTGCTCGACGTCCATGACCTCCATGCGTTCTATGGGCGCAGCCATGTCGTCCAAGGTGCCAGTTTCCATGTCGGTGCCGGCGAGATCGTCAGCCTGCTGGGACGCAACGGCGTCGGCCGATCGACGATGCTGAAGGCCATCATGGGGGATGTCGCCCTCCGTGGACGGATCCGCTTCGCCGGGGAAGAGATCGCCGGACTGCCATCGCACCGCATCGCCCGCCGGGGTTTGGGCTACGTGCCGGAGAGCCGTGACGTATTCGCCGGCCTGACCGTCGCCGAGAACTTGCTGCTCGGCCGGAAACGAGGTGCCGGCGGCACGAATTGGACGACCGACGAAATCTACGCGCTGTTCCCCCGCTTGCACGAGCGGGCCACGACGCCGGCCGGCGCCTTGTCGGGTGGCGAACAGCAGCTTTTGACGATTTGCCGCACGCTGATGGGCAATCCATCGCTGGTGATGATCGATGAGCCGACCGAGGGCCTCGCCCCGATGATGGCGCAGACCATCGGCCGGCTGCTGGAGGATATCGCCCGGCGCGGCACAGCGGTGTTGCTGGTGGAGCAGAAGCTGACCATCGCGCTGCGCATCAGCCGCCGGCTCTACGTGATGGGACACGGCACCATCGTTTTCGAGGGCAGCCCGGACAGGCTCGCGCGCAACGCCGAGATCCGCCGGGACTGGCTGGAGGTGTGATGCCGCCCCACAGCCCGCGCCCGATGCCACAGGCGTCATCCCCATCTCTCACAAGGGAACATCCCATGCGAACCATCAGTGTCGGACAGGCCATCGTCGACGTCTTCAAGGCCGAGGGCGTCAAATTCATCTTCGGCATGCCGGGCGGGCATACGATCGGCGTCTATGACGCGCTGTACCACACGCCGGAGATCCAGCACATATTGGTGCGTCACGAGCAGCACGCGGCCAGCATGGCGGCCGGCTATGCGCAGCTGACGGGCGAGCCCGGCATCTGCTGCGTCACGGCGGGGCCGGGCGCCACCAATCTGGTGACCGGCATCGCCGAAGCCTATGTCGGCGCGCTGCCGATCGTCATCATCGCTGGGCGAGGTCCGACCCGCAACGCGCATCGCGGCGCCAGCCAGGAGATCGATCAGGTCCAGATCTTCCGTCCGCTGACCAAATGGGCGGTGCGGGTCGATCGTCCCGATCTGATCGTGGAGGTGCTGCGCCAAGCCTTCACCATCGCGCGGTCCGGCAAGCCGGGACCGGTGCTGATCGACGTGCCGATCGATATCGGCGCCTCCCAAGTCGAGGTCGGCGACTATCTGCCGGTCGGTCGACCGCCCAAATCGCGCGGCGATACCGAGCTGATCAACCGCGCCGCGGAAGCCCTAGCCCGGGCACAGCGACCGCTGATCGTGGCCGGCGGCGGCGCCATCGCCGCGGGTGCCGCCGACGAGGTGCGCGCCCTGGCCGAGCGGCTGGCGATCCCGGTGATCACCACCCTGTCCGGGCGCGGCATCCTGTCCGACGACCATCCCCTGGCCGCCGGTGGCCTCGGTCATCATCGCCAGGCGATCACCAAGGCGTTGCTGCCCGCCGCCGACGTCGTGCTGGGTCTCGGCTGCCGGTTCGAGCAGCAGGAGACCAACTGGAAGCCCGACTACCTGCCGGGTACCGGGGCCACCTATATCCAGGTCGATAGCGATCCCGTGGAACTCGGGCGATCGGTGGTCCCGAGCATCGGCATCCTTGGCGACGCCCGTTTGGTCCTCATGGACCTGCTGCGAGCAATCGGCCCGCAGCAGGCCGGCAACCGGTTCACCGACCATCCGAGAGTGAGGCGGCTCGCTGAGGATCAAGCGGCGCTGGAGGCGCAGGTCGAGGAAATGGCCGCCTCGACCCAGCGGCCGCTGCATCCGATCCGTGTGATCCGGGCGATCCGCGCCGCGTTCCCGCGCGAGGCGACGGTATCGATCGATGTCGGCGTGCTGGCACAGGGCATGGGCGGCGCCTATCCCTACTTCAAGATCTTCGCGCCCCGCACCACGATCGTTCCGTCCAGCTTCTATGGCATGGGCTTCACAGCCGCCGCCCTGCCGGTGGCGAAGCTCGCCCGTCCGGACCAGCCGGCCGTCGGGCTGGTCGGCGACGGCTCCTTCGGGCTGATCATGAACGTCCTGCCCACCGCGGTGGAATTCAAGATGCCGGTCACCTGGTGCATTCTCAACGACAGCGCCCTCGGCTCCATCTGGGACATCCAGAGGCAGGCCTATAACGGCCGCTATCTCGGCACGGAGTTCGGCTTTCAGCCCGATTTCGCGACCATCGCCCGCGCCTGCGGCTGCTATGGCGAAAAGGTCGAGGCCCCCGAAGAGATCGATGCCGCGTTGCAGCGCGCACAGCAGGCCAACCGGCAGGGCCAGCCCGCCGTGCTGGACTTCATCGTCGCCAAAGAACGCCTGGAAGCGAGCGCCGAGTTCTTCAAGCGATAGGCCTCTAAACGGCTTGGCTGAGCGATGTCGCCCATAAACGGGACAAGGAGAATCCCATGATGCACCGGTTTCGCGCCCTATTGGTCTCGGTCTGCCTGGCGCCGGCGCTGCTTCACGCCGCCCATGCCGAGGATACCTACCGCATCGGTTTCATCGATCCGCTCTCCGGCCCCGGCGCCACCGCGGGCGAGGTCGGGCTGAAGACCTGGCGCTTCCTGGCCGATCAGGTGAACGCCGGCGGCGGCGTGAACGGGCAAAAGATCGAGATCGTGCCCTATGACAACAAGCTCAATCCCCAGGAAACCGTGATCGATGCGCAGAAGGCGATCGATTCCGGCATTCGGCTGCTGGTGCGCAGCAATGGGGGTGCCGCCGGCGTCGCCCTCAATGAATTTCTCAACCGGTTCAACGAACGCAATCCGGACAAGCATACGATCTATTTCGATTATTCCGGCACCGACCCCGCCGCCACCAACGACAAATGCAGTTTCTGGGCAATCCGCTGGCCGGCCAATATCGACATGAAGGTCCTGGCGCTGGCGACTTTCCTGAAGACCCGACCCGACACGCGCAAGCTCTACATGATCAATCAGGACTACTCGACCGGACAGGGCGTGCGCATCGCCGTGCGCGCCGATTTGAAGGTGAGCCGCCCCGACGTGGAGATCGTCGGCGACGAATTGGTGCCGCTGATGAAGATCACCGATTTCGCGCCCTATATCGAGAAGATCAAGGCATCCGGCGCGGACAGCGTGGTCACCGGGGCCTGGGGCCAAGATCTCGCCCTCATGCTGAAAGCGGCCGGGGAAGCGGGGCTGAAAGTGACCTGGTACACCTTCTTCGCCCAGGGCATCGGCAGCCCGCAGGCGATCCGGCAAAGCGGGCTCGGTGCCCATACCGTCTATCAGATCTACGAGGCCCACGCGAACGTCCCCTCGCCCGAATACCAGGCGCAGGAGCGCAAGTTCCGCGCGGTGGTGGGCGCCGGCCAGACCATGATGTATCCGGGCGCCAATACCGCCATGACCCTGTTCGTGGCGGAGGTCGCGGCGCAGAAGACGCTCGATGTCACGGCCATCATGCGCGGGTTGGAGACCAAGCGGTTCACCCCGCTCTCCGGCGGCGAGGGGTGGATCCGACCGGAGGACCATCAGGTGTTTCAGCCCCTCTACATCGCCTCCTTCGGTCCGCTGGAGGCCGGCCAGGTCTTCGACGAGGAGAATACCGGTTGGGGCTGGCGGCAGGAGGGACGTGTCGAGGCGCGGGACACCGTGCTACCGACGACCTGCAAGATGCGGCGGCCCGATTAGCAATCCTCGCACAAAGATTTTGATGGGTCGCGTGGCGGCCCGTTTGCACAAGACCGTTTTCAGCCGGGGTGAGGCGCTGTGAGAGAGCCAGTTCCGACCGAGGCCGTGGAACTGGCGACCTTGGAGTGGGCGTCATGGTTCAACAACTATCGGCTGATGGCGCCGCTGGACTACGTGCCGCCTGTCGAGTTCGAGGCCAACTACTATCACTCTCGCAATCTTGAGCAGCAGGCCATACCGGCCTGACTCAAGCCAACCAGCCTCCTCGAAACCCGGGGCGGTTCAGTCCGTGAAATGGGGCCAATTTCAACTTCGGACAAGCAAACGACGGACAATACGGACTCGCAAAAGATCTCACGGCCAAACAGGTACGCCGTCCAGCCCCGCGGTTTCTGGCAGGCCGCAGATCAGGTTCGCATTCTGCACCGCCTGACCGGCCGCTCCCTTGCCGAGATTGTCGACCACGCCCATCGCGATCACCAAGTTGCGCTCTGGATCGGCCGCATAACTGACGAACGCGAGGTTCGAGCCGGTAGCCCATTTGGTCTGCGGCGGCTTGTCGGTCACGCGGACGAACGCCCGCCCGGCGTAGAAGCGCCGGGCCGCGTCCAAGCACTGGTCCGTGGTGGCGCGGCCGCGGCAGTAAATGGTGGCGAGTACGCCGCGGGTCATCGGCACCAAGTGTGGCGTGAACACCAGCCCGGCCGCGCTGCCGCCACTCAGCCGCTCGATCGTCTTGGCAATCTCGGGCATGTGGACGTGCTTGAGCAGACCGTAGGGCAGCAAGTTCTCGTTGCTCTCGGCGTAGCCGAACTTGCTGTCGGCGCCGCCCCGGCCGGCACCGGAGATGCCAGTCTTGACGTCGATCACGATGTTGCCAGGCTCGATCAGCTTGTTGACCAGCAGCGGCGCCAGCGCGGTCAGCGTCGCCGCGGGGTAGCAGCCGGGGTTGGCAACGCGGATCTGACCCTCGATCTGGGCTGGCCAGACGTCGGCCAGGCCGTACGCCCAACCCTCGACGTAGCGGTGGTCGCCGCCGATGTCGACGATCTTCACGTCCTTGGGGACGCGCGCCAGCGCCTCGGCCGAGGCGCCTGTGGGCAGCGACGCGAACAGCACGTCGAGCTTCGGCAGGGTCATAGGGTCCCACTTCTCGATCACCAGCTCGGCCAGCTTGGCCGGCACACCGGGGAAGCGGTCCACCAACCGGCTGCCGGCGCTGCCCTCGCCCGCGGCGTAGATTAGCTCGAAAGACGGGTGGCTCGCGACCAGGCGCATCGCCTCGCCGCCGCCAAAACCGCTGATCCCGACAATGCCGACGCGAATGCTCATGGTGGTGTCCTGCTGCTGGAGTGAGCGAATAAGTTTAGCGAACTCGCGCTGCCGGCGCGGCGGCTCAGGCCGCAAGCGGGCGTTCCATGAACACCAGCCAATTGCGCAGGTCGTCGGGCATGTCAAGCGACCCGGTCGCGATTCTTACTGAACGTGCTGGCATCCCAGACCAAGGACCGAGTTCGACCGTTGGCTAGACGCGCGGCTCACTAAGTCTGCTCAGTCAAGGTGAGGAATTGGCTGCGAGTCCGTTCGCCATCGCCCGCCAGTTCCTCGCCGATAGAGCACCGAAACTCGCATCGGCGTAGACGTAGCGAAAGCTCGGTGAGTGACTTTGGGTCACCATCGTAAGCCCTCCCCAGGAATGCTCCCAACCTAACCGGGCACCCCGATTAACCGAATACCTCGGGATTGACGATGACCGGAGGGCGTTGGCCGGTTATCACCGCCAGCAGATTGCCGACCGCCGTTTCCTCCATCCGCCGCCGGGTCTCGCGCGTGGCGCTCGCCGCATGCGGCTGGAGGATGACCGAGGGCAGGCCGCAGAGGGGGCTGCTCGGCGGCAGCGGTTCATCGACCATGACGTCGAGCCCGGCACCGGCGAGGTGGCCGGAGCGCAGGGCCTCCACCAGGGCGGCTTCGTCGACGACGGCACCGCGCGCGGTATTGATCAGAAAGGCGCCGTGTTTCATCCGCGCGAACGCGGCGGCCCCCACACTGCCCCGCGTCTCTTCGGTCAGCGGTACATGCAGGCTGACGAAATCGGCGGTGGCAAACAACTCGTCGCGGCTGGCGAAGCGGGCGATCCCCGCCGCTTCCGCCGCGTGATCCCGGCCGCGCTTGAAATAGACGACCTCCATGCCGATCGCCGTCGCCAAACGGGCGGTACAGCGGCCGATACCGCCCATGCCCAGCAGCCCGAGCCGCTTGCCCGCGATATCCTGGCCGAGCGGCGCGCTCTTTTGGCGCTCCCACCGGCCGGAGCGAACATAGGCATCGTTGCCGACGAGATTCCGGGCGAGCGCCATCACCAGGGCGAGAGCGAGTTCGGCCACAGCCGCATCCTGGACGCCGGGCGCGTTGCAGACGGCGACGCGGCGACGCGTGGCAGACCCCAGATCGATATTGTCGAGCCCGACCGCGCAGTTCGAGATGACCCGCAACTCCGGGCAACGGGCGAGCAGCGCGTCGTCGAAGCGAGCCCCCACCGTGCTGATCACGCCGCTCATGCCGGGCATGATCTCGGCAAGGTCGCTCGCCGTGGGAAACGGCCCACCGGGCGCGCGCACGATTTCGCAGACCTGGCCGAGCCGAGCCGCCAGATCGTCGGGGAGAGGCAAGGCCAGCAGGATACGGGGCTTCACGTTTTCTTCCTCGGTCAGAAGTGGCGGCGCAGGCGCCGGTCGATCGTCAGCAGAACGGCACTCGCCGCGATGGCGAGCACGGCGAGCACCAGCGTGACGGACATGATGAGGTCGACATTGTGCAGGCCGATCGCCGTCATCAGCAGGTAGCCGAGCCCCTGCTGGGA
>DATMGU010000028.1:0-12950 GCA_035555315.1 Allostellaceae bacterium | reverse complement strand
GCTGGGAAGTGGTGATTTCACTATTCGACGGCATGGGCGTCCATTCCTCTTAGGGAACATGGACGCGATCTTTGGGCTGCCGCCTCACGGGGTAATCGCGAATAACCCCTTGGCCGGGAGGTAAACCACGGCCAGTCTCGTTGCGTCAATATCAATTATCGGCAATGAGCGGAACGGTTCGGAGGACGACGGCATGGCATCGACGGATGTGACACGGCGCGGGGTGCTGCGCGGTGGCGCGCTGGGCACGCTGGCATTGGCGATGGGGCGCGGTCAGGCCGCCGCACAGGCACCGGCCAAGCGGCCGAACATCGTGTTCTTTTTGGCCGATGACCTCGGTGCCGCCGATGTGTCGTGCTATGGGCGGCCGGATATCGCCACGCCCAATATCGATGGCATCGCGACGCGCGGCGTGCGTTTCCTGCAGGCCTATGCCAATTCCGCCGTTTGCACCGCGACGCGCACGGCACTCATCACCGGGCGCTATCACTACCGCTTGCCGCTCGGCCTCGAGGAACCCTTGCCGACGAGCCGCAACGTGGGTCTGCCGCCCGAGCATCCGACACTTCCCTCCTTACTGAAGAAGGCAGGCTATGGCACATCCCTAATCGGCAAATGGCATTTGGGCACCCTACCGAATTTCGGTCCGCTGCAAAGCGGTTACGATCATTTCTACGGATTTCGAGGCGGTGCCGTCGACTACTACTCGCATAAAGGCACCGACACGAAGGACGATCTCTGGGACGGCGATGTCGCCGTGCACCAGGCCGGCTATCTGACCGAACTGCTGGGCAACCGCGCCGTCGACGCGGTCGATGCCTATGCGAGATCGGGCGAACCATTCCTGTTGAGCGTCCATTTCAACGCGCCGCATTGGCCCTGGGAAGCGCCCGGCGACAGCGCGGAATCCGAGCGCATCGCGGGCAGCAATCTGCGCGATTGGGATGGCGGCTCGCAGGCCACGTATCGCGGGATGATCCAGGCGATGGATGCCGAGATCGGGCGGGTGCTGCGGGCGCTCGACGCCAATGGTCTTACCGACGACACCATCGTGATCTTCACCAGCGACAATGGCGGCGAGCGGTTCGCCGATACCTGGCCGTTCACCGGTCGCAAGACCGAGCTGCTGGAAGGCGGTTTGCGCATTCCCTCGGTCATGGCCTGGCCAGCGCGGCTCGCCCCCGGCCACGCCATCGACCAGGTGATGATCAGCATGGATTGGCTGCCGACCCTCTTGGCCGCCGCCGAAACGGCACCGGATCCGGCCTTCCCGTCCGACGGGATCGATCTGCTGCCGCTGTTGGCGCCTGACGTTCCCCCGGTGCCGCGCAAGCTGTTCTGGCGCTATAAGGCGAATGCCCAGCGTGCCGCGCGTGACGGTGATATGAAGTATCTGAAGATCCTCGACAACACGTTCCTGTTCAACGTGGTCGGTGATCCGCTGGAGCGCGCCAACCTCAAGGACCGCGACAAGCCGGCTTTCGAGGCGTTGATCGCCGAATGGAAGGCGTGGAATGCGACCATGCTGCCGGAGATCGACGACAGCTTCACCGAGAACTTCACGGGCTCGCAGCTCGCCGATCATATCGGAACGCCGAAGACGAGTACGAAGGCGGAATAGTATGGTGTTCGGGAGAGTTGATGGAGAGGACCCGGCACCGTCATGACCAGAAAACCGATCCGCATCGCCGTTCTGTATTTTTGCCATGAGACCGTGACATTCTTGAAGAACGACACGACGCTTGAGGATTTCCTTTATCCAGGCTCCCCCGCCAAGGGCGAGGCGATGCTGGCATGGGATCCGAAATTCTACATGGGCGGGTTCGTCAAGGTCGCGCGCGAGTTCGATGGGGTCGAACTGGTCGGCATCGAGTCGCCGTTTTGGCCGAAGACCGGCACCGGGTCCGGTTGGATCACCGAGGCGGCCTACGAGACCTTCGTCGGCAAGATGATCGCGGAACTCGACGCTCAAGGACCGTTCGACGGTGTCTACCTCAGCCTGCACGGCGCCATGGGCGTGCGCGGCGTGCCGCGGCCCGAGGCGGAGCTCGCCCGGCGGGTGCGGCAGACGGTCGGGCCGGACGCGTTCATCGCCGCGACCTTCGACCCGCACGGCAATGAGGACGAGGCCTTCCTGCGCCACGCAGACATGGCGTTCACGGTGAAATACTTCCCGCATTACGACATGTATCTGCAGGGTGAGCGGGCGGCGCGGACCCTCGTGCGGGCGATCCGCGGCGACTACAAGCCGGCCCATGTGACCGTGAAGGTGCCGATCGTCTCGCCGACCGTGCTGCAATGGACCGGTGCCTCGCCCTGGATGGATCTGGTGCAGCGGGCGCTGACCTGGGAAGCGCGCGAGCCGGATGTCTATGTGAATGTCTTCTTCGGCTTCCCCTGGGCCGATGTGCCGGATCTGGGCATGACCTTCCAGGTGCTGACGAACGGCGATCCCGAGCTTGCCAGGCAGGTCGCCGACGACATGGCACGAACCGCCTGGCGTCATCGAAAGGCGCTGCTGAATTCGACCCGGATCCACACCATCGCCGAGGGCGTGGCGCTGGCCAAGGCGGCGGTGGCAGCGGGCGAGACCCCCGCGGTGCTCGCCGATCACAGCGATCGTTCGGGCTATGCCACCTGGCTACTCAAGGAAATCATCGCGCAGGATCTGTCAAAGACGCTGATCGTCACGGTGACGGATGTGCGGGCCATCGAAGCTCTGAAGGCGCAGGACGTGCGGCCCGGCGACACCTTTGACCGGATGGTCGGCGGCTTGGCCGACGAGTCCGCCGGTCAGCCGGTGCGCATCCAAGGCACCGTGCTCGGCGTGAGCGAGGGGCTCCATCCCGGCGTCGGCGAACTCTGGGTCGCCGTCGGTTTCGGGCGCGGCAACGTGTTGGTGATCAGCCCCTTTCTGGCGCAGATCGTCGAGCCGTCTTCACTTCGCAAACTGGGGCTCGATCCCGATGCCTTCGACGTTATCGCGATCAAATCCCGTGTACATTTCCGGCGTGGCTTCGACGATAGCGGCTTCGCCAAGACCATCCTGCTGGTCGAACCGCCCGAGCCGTTCCTCGGCACCGTGCGGCTGGACGGGCTTTCCTACGAGAACGTCGATATCAAGAAGTTCTACCCCTACGGAGATCCGGCGTTTCCCTAGGATCGGCGGTGGCCAATTGCTGCAAGGCGATGTGGACATCGCGCATCACACCGCCCCAGTCGCCCGGCCGAGGTTGCCGGAACTGGCGTAAGGTCGGGTACCAGGGGCTGTCGGCGCGGTATCTGAGCCAACGCCAGCAGGTGTCGAACCGATTGAGCAGCCAGACCGGCTTGCCCAGGGCACCGACCAGATGCAGCACGGCGGTATCGACGCTGATCACCAGGTCCAGCGTCTCGATGAGGGCGGCCGTATCGGCGAAGTCGCCCAACTCATCCGTCCAGTCATGCAGCGCCAGGCCGGCGGGTGGTACCTGACGAGCCGCCTCGCCCTTCTGCAGCGAGATGAAGCTGATCCCATCGATCTCGGCGAGCGGCGCCAGCTGGGCCAGCGTAGTCGACCGGCGGCGATCGACGTCATGCAGCGCCGTGGCGTGAGGCCGTGGGTCGCCGGCCCAGACCAGACCGACGCGCAGACCCGGCAACGCCGAGACCCGCCGGCGCCAAGCAGCGACCAGCGAGGGTTCGGCCGCCAGGTAAGGCGACCTCGCCGGAATGGTGTCGAGTGTCGTGCCGAACACGCCGGGCAAGCTCAGCAGGGGACAATGCAGGCCGAATTCCGGTAGTGGATCGCCGGTTGCTACGATCTGGTCGATGCCGGGCAGGCTGGTCAACAGACGGATCAAGGGACGCGGCACTTCCAGCACCACGCGGCCATAAGCGGCGGCCAGGGGTAGATAGCGGCAGAATTGCAGCGTGTCGCCGAAACCCTGTTCGGCGTGGATCAGCAAGCTCCGTCCGTCCAGAGCCTCGCCGGTCCATTGCGCTTGAGGAAAGCTGCGCCGAGCGGCGAAGCCATTTTTGACCTGCGTCCGATGACGCCATTCATATTCCGGCCAGGCCTCCTTCAACCGACCGTCCAGCAGCAACAAATAGCCGAGATTGTCGTGTGCTTCCTTGAACATCGGCTTCAGGCGCACGGCCTCGCGGTAACACCCTTCGGCTTCGCCGAGCAGGCCCAGATCATGCAGCACGAAGCCCAGGTTGTAGTGCACCTCCGCCACGTCGGGGTGCCACAGCAGCACCTCGCGGTAGCAGGCCGCCGCCTCGTCCATCCGCTCAAGCTCGCGGAAGACATTCCCCAGCGTATGATGCGCCTCGGCGAGATCCGGCTGCAGCCTGATCGCCGACTGAAAGCACGCCACGGCATCGTCGAGACGCTGTGATTTCCGATAGAGGTGGCCGAGATTGGTATGGGCCGCCACATACCCGCCATCGAGGCTCAGCGCCATCCGGTAACAGCTCTCGGCCTCTGCGAGCCGGCCCAGGCCGGTCAGGGCCTTGCCCAGATCGCCGTGGTATTCGGCACTCAGCGGCTGGAGGTGGGTCGCCTTGGCGAGGTACTCGGCCGCGATGTCGTTTCGGCCGACATGCGAGGCGATGATGCCCAGCCGGTGGAGGGCTGGAGCATGCGTCGGGTCGACTGCCAATACCCGACGATAGCACGCCTCCGCTTGCGGCAGGCGTCCCGCCTGATGATGGGCCAAGGCTTGCTGGAAGTCGGTCCGCGTCACCGGTTCGGGCGAGGTTGCCGGATCGATCATTGGTCCCCGCGCCAGCTGAAAGCGGTTTGCCGTTTATCCGCTGATCGAGCTTGGACGGGTTTGGTGAATATCCGGTAAACCGCCATCGCGCCCGCCGCGTGGCCCTGCGATCAGAAAGGCCACCGCGCCGAGGCACAGTACCGAGAGGCACACCGCCGGTACCAGCATCGGGGCGGCGGTGCTGCCCATCTGTTGGCCGACCCAGGGCATCAGGTTCTGCGCGAAGAAACCGCCCAGATTGCCGATCGAGTTGATCGCGGCGATGCTGGCCGCCGCGCGGGCGCCGGAAAAGAACCGCGGCGGTAGCGACCAGAAACAGGGATACAGCAGCGAGATACACGGGCCGCCGATCGCCAGCGCTACGAACCGCTCGGTGCTGTCGGTCAACAGCACGCTGGCGGTGAAGCACAGCACACCCAGCAGGGTGATCGCCGAGACCGCCTGGAACACCAGCCGGTCGCGCCGCAACAGCCCCGGCAGCCAGATCAGCAGCAGCGCCGCGATCCCCCACGGGACCATGTTCAGCAGCCCGTTGATGGTGGAGCTGACGCCGAAACCCTTGACCACGGTCGGTAGCCAATAGGTCATGCCATAGAGCGAGGTCGACATCAGCATGTAGATCGCGGCGAAGCCGATGACCCGCGGATCCCACAACGCCGCCCAGGGGCGGCCGTGAGTCGGGTGCAGCGCCGGCTCGCGCGCATGGGCATCGGCCAGCAGGCGGCGATCCTCATCGGACAAGAAGGTCGCGGTCTCCGGCGAGGAGGGCAGATAGGCCAGCACGACGGCGGTCATCAGCACCGCCGGCAGGCCGGTGCCGATGAACACCCATTGCCAACCGGCCAGGCCGAGCGCGCCGTTCAGGTCTAAAAACATCCCATTCAGCAGCCCACCGAACATATTGCCGAGCGTGCTGCCCAAGGTGAAGAAGCCCAGTACCCGAATGCGGTAGGAGCGCGGGAACCAGGTCGAGATATAGAAGATGGCGCCGGGATAGAAGCCGGCCTCCGCGACGCCCAGCAGGAAGCGCAAGGAGTAGAACATCGTCGCGGAGGAGGTGAAGCCCAGGGCGATGGTGATCAGCCCCCAGGTGCAGATGATCCGCGCCAGCCACAGCCGCGCGCCATAGCGCTGCAACCCCAGGGCGCTCGGCACTTCGAAGATCAGATAGCCGATGAAGAACAGCGAGGCGCCGAAGCCGTAGACCGCCTCGGTCATGTGTAGGTCGGACAGCATCTGCAGCTTGGCGAAGCCGACATTCTGCCGGTCGATGAACGACATCACGAACAGCGCGATCAACAATGGCATCAGCCGCCAGGCTAGCCGCCGCAGCAATGCCTGCTCACGCTGGATCGCTTCCATGCATCTTCCCCCATCCCGTTCGGCCGGCAGCTTGGACAAAAGCCTGCCACCGTTGTCTCTTCGACAGCGTCGCAGAAATCAGCGAACGGAGACAATCACGAAAACAGGGGGGAGATGCCGCACGCTTCCGTTTAGCGATGTGCCTCCAGAAAGGCCAAGCAATCCTTCAGTACCGGTGCCAGGAAGCGGAACGGGTCGGCGAGTGCTCCGACCAGCGTGGAGTGGGTGATGCCGTCATAATTGATGGTTTCGGCGGTGCCGCCCGTGGCACGGATGGCGGCGGCCAGGCGGGTGGCGTTGGCCGGGCTGACCATGGTGTCGAGGTCGCCGGTTGCCAGCAGGACGGGCGGCGCGTCGCCGCGGACATGGCGGATCGGCTGGGTATCGGGGCGCGTCGCCTCGGGGCCGAAGATGGTCTGCAGGGTGGGGCTGGTCACCGGCAGGAAATCATATGGGCCGGCAAGCCCGATCGTCGCCTTGATCAGCCGATCCGGGGCGCGCCCGCCGTCCGTGCCCCCGCCACTCACGCCCGAGGCGGCGGCGAGCCAGCGTTTGTCCAAGGTCAGCATCAGCGCGCCATAGGCACCGGCCGAATGGCCGATCAGATAGATCGGCCCGCGCGCATCGCCGAGTTCCGCGCGATGATGATCGACCCAGGCGACGGCCGCCGCGTTGTCTTCCAAAAAGCCCGGATAGACCACTTCGGGGTAGAGCCGGTAATCCGGGATGACCGTGACATAGCCATGCGCGGCGAAGGCCTCGCCGATGAAGCGGTAGTCGGTCTTGTCGCCGGTTTCCCAGCCGCCGCCATAGAAGAACACCACGATCGGCCGGTCCGGCCGCTGATGCATGGGTAAATAGACGTCGAGCGTGCCTCGGGCGCCCATCGTATAGGGTACCGATGGCGTCAGCGAATAGCTGTCGCGCGGCGTCAGCGCATTCACCACCGCGATCGGCGAGTAGCCGGCCTTCAAGGCAAGCGGGGCTGCCAAGGGGATGAGCCGCTTGAGGACCCGCCTCATGCGGAGGGGGGAGACCAGCGCTCGGCCGCGGCCTCGTCGCTGTCGCGTGCCGCGACCCAGGCGGCACCTTCGGCCGTCTCTTCCAATTTCCAGAACGGCGCCTTGGTCTTCAGCCAATCCATCAGGAATTGGCAACTGGCGAAGGCGGCTTCGCGATGGCGCGACGCGGTCGCCACTAGGACGATGCCCTCGCCCGGTTCCATCCGGCCATAGCGGTGGATGATCAGTGACGCGTCGAGCACCCAGCGCGCGCACGCTTCGGCCTCGATCTCGGCCAGTTTGGCCTCGGTCATCCCGGGGTAATGCTCCAAGGTGAGCGCGCCGATAGGGGGTGCGCTGCCCGATGGCGCGCTCGCGATGTCGCTGACCAGGCCGATGAAGCTCGCGACGCCGCCGATCCGCCGGTTGCCTTCCGTCAGGGCGGCCAGTTCCCGGCCGACATCGAAGGGCTCCCGCTGCACGCGGATCATGCCGGGTCAGCCGCCGGTGACGGGCGGAAACAGGGCGATCTCGTCACCGGCCGAGACCGGGTGATCGACATCGACATAGTCCTGGTTGACCGCGACACGCACCACCGACAGATCCGCCAGGGCCGCGGCGAAACCGGGGCCGCGGCTGCGCAACCAGTCGAGCAGTTGACCGACGGTGCCGACCCCGGGCGGCGGCTCGACCCGTTCCTCGGCGAGGCCGATGCGGGTGCGCAACCAGGCGAAATACAGGAGTTTCACGGCAGGACCTTCATGGCATCACCTCGGTAAAGGGCAGGTAGTCCACCAAGCCGCCCCGTTCAAGCGAGGTAAGCTGTTCATCCAGCACCACGAGACCCTGGCTTTCGGCCATCGAGGTCAGAATGCCGGCGCCGTCCTTCGGATGTCTCGCGGCGACCGGTTGTCCGGATGCATCCCGGGCGATGGTCGCACGGACATATTCGCGCCGTCCGGGCTTTTTCCGGTAGTCGAAATCCGCGCGTACCCGAAACAGGTTTGGATGGATATGCGACGCTCCCTGCAGCCGCAGCAGCAGCGGGCGGGCCAGCGTCAGGAAGGTCACCATCGCCGCCACCGGGTTGCCGGGCAGGCCGAGGAACGGCACGCGGCCGATCTGGCCCAGCGCCACCGGCCGCCCCGGCTTGATCGCCAGCCGCCAGAAATGCAGGCTGCCCAGAGCCACCAGGGCAGCCTTCACATGATCTTCCTCGCCGGTCGACATGCCGCCCGAACTCATCACCACATCATGGCTCGCCGCGGCATCGGCCAGTACCCGGCGCAACGCCGCGGGTTGATCCGGCTGGATGCCGAGATCGGTCGTGGCGAGGCCCAGCCCGTCGAGCAGCGCCATCAGCGCGTGGCGGTTGGAATCGTAGATGGCGCCTGCCGGCAAAACCGTGCCGGGCTCGCGCAATTCGTCGCCGGTCGACAGCACGGCGACGCGCAGGGGGCGATAGACCGACAGCCCGGTCCGGCCCAGCGAGGCGGCGACGCCGATCTCCTGGGCGCGCAGCCGGATGCCGCGGGCGAGCACGGTAGCCCCCGCGGCGATGTCCTCGCCCGCCCGTCGCCGGTTGGCGCCCGGCTTGATGCCGGGACTGATGCTGACGTGATCGCCCTCCAGGCGACAATCCTCCTGCATCATCACCGTATCGGTGCCCACCGGCATCGGCGCGCCGGTGAAGATGCGCAGGGCGGTGCCGGGTGCCACCGGTCCATCCAAGGGATGACCCGCGGCGGCACGGCCCACCACCGGCAGCCGGGTGGGGGCCAGCGGATCGAGATCGGCGTGGCGGACCGCATAGCCGTCGACCGCGGAATTGTCATGCGGCGGCACCGAAAAACCCGCCACCACATCCTCGGCCAAGACGCGGCCGACGGCGCCGCGCAGGCTGATCGTCTCCGCATCCGGCAGGGTGACGACGCGCTCGGTCAGCAAGGCCAGCGCCGCGTCGGCGCTCATCAGCGCGCCGCCGAATGCGAAGCAGTCATCGGCGAGCTGTGCCATCAGCCGATCTCCACCATTAGCCGATCCCCATCATTGGCCGGGGGCCAGCATCAGTTTAACCCGAGCCGGCCGGCGATGAACGCGGCGATCGCCGGCGCGTCGTCCAGCGGCAGTATCGGCAGGATTGTCCGGTCCGGGCCGACGGCATCGATCGGGCCATCCGTCGCGACCGCGATGATGTCTGGGTCCTCCGGGCAGAGCAAAGGCTTGCCCAGCTCCATGCGATGTACTTCGAGCTTGGGATGGCTGTGCCGCTTGAAGCCTTCGATCAGCACGAGGTCGACCGGGCTCATCCGGCTCAACAGCTCGTCCAGCCCCGGTTCGGGCTGGCCGCGAAGTTCATGCATCAGCGCCCAGCGGTTGACCGAGCCGACCAGCACCTCGACGGCGCCGGCTTCGCGATGGTGGTAGCTGTCCTTGCCCGGCTGATCGATGTCGAAGGCGTGATGCGCGTGTTTCACCGTCGAGACGGTGACGCCGCGGGCGATCAGCGCCGGGATGAGCCGTCTCAGCAGCGTGGTCTTGCCGCTACCGCTCCACCCGGCGAGACCAAAGGACTGCATCAAGAATCCTGCCTAACCCGGCTCGCCCAGCGCCTTCGGCGTTTCGGCGGGGTCCATCGCCTGTGGGCTATCCTCGGTGGTCATATGCTTGAGGCCGGCGCGCAGGTAGTCATAGCCGGTCACCAGCGTCAGCAAGGCCGCGAGCCAGAGCAGCATCTCTCCCAGGGCCACGACCGGAATCCAATCCGGGCCGGCATCGCCGACCAGCAGGGTGCCGATGGCGACCATCTGGATGCCGGTCTTCCATTTGGCGAGGCGGCTGACCGGCAGCCCGACGCGCAGGCCCGCCAGATATTCGCGCAGGCCCGAGACCAGGATCTCGCGGCCGAGGATCACCAGCGTCGGAAACAGGGCGGCGCCGACCAGCCGCTCGAATGCGACCAACATCAAAAGGGTCTCGGCCACCAGCAGCTTGTCCGCGATCGGATCGAGAAATCGGCCGAGTGCCGATTGCTGCTTCCAGCGCCGCGCGAAATGGCCGTCCAGCCAATCCGTCACGCCGGCCGCGGAGAACAATCCGCAGGCGACCCAAGGCGCCCAGAGACCAGGCAGATAGAAGGAGGCGACCACCAGCGGGATCACCGCGATGCGCGACAGCGTCAGCATATTGGGCAGTGTGGTCAGCATCGATTGGTGCGTCTTCCGAAGCCTCGCATCGCGCCACGCTTCCCGATGGAAGGGCGCTTCGCCAACTTGCACCGGTCGATCCCGATGGAGGCCGATCCGGCAAGCTTGTAGCTTGGACTCCTAGCACCTCATCCACGGCGCCGCAACGCGCCCGCCATGCCGAGCCGGGCGACGGGGGCGGCGGCAGGCCGATGCCGTCATGCCAGCCCGTGACTTCCACACCGTCCATCGAAACGCGGCGAAGATAGACCTTTCCCGATCGATATATCCCGTTAAGGTTGCGTCGTCGGAACCGTCATTCGCCGAGGTGTAAGGTGTGGATTTGAGCGCATCGAATTTTTCGAGGCGGGAACGAGACCCGAGTCGGAATACCGCCGCATCCTGTTCGGTGAGCGCACCTCTCAGGTCCTCACATTCCCTCCATCGCCTGCTGCACTCAAGTCTGGAACGCGGGGTCCCCGATTTTCCCCGACTTTTCTACGGCTGCAGGAACCCAATCCGCGCCTGGCACCGAAGGATTGGAACAGCGGCGATCGGCTCTGGCTGATTAATGTGTTCGCACCGATGGCGAATTCGGATGCTGTGGTGGCGGATCTCGCGAAGGCGGTGTTCGCCGAGACCACCTTCCACATGCACAAGAACACGCCCACCGGCCGCACGGTCGAGATTGTGCGCGGAGAGAAGTTAGGGGCCGGACAATGAACAAGCCAGAGACGATGGTGGCCTTATGCATAGCTGTAGTTTCCTGGATGGTATGCCGTCTCCAATCTCAGTGGAATACGAAACAGATGATCCCACCTTTCTCAAGTACAATTAAGAATGAAAATAGATTTGTTTTGAAAAAATATTTATGATTATACTGCTAATTTTTTCATTTTTGTCGCCAAATTCTGTTGCTCATGCGGCAGATTGCGACAGTATTTATTTAAATACATATGAAAAATCTTTATGCGAAATGAAAACATTTGATGAAAGCAAAAATAAAGTCATTAATTATTTCAATAATTTGATTTCTGATCCGAAAAGTAAAATTCTGGAATCGAAATTGAATAAATCTCAGGCATCTTGGTCGGAATTCGTAGATACAGAGTGTGATCTTGAGGCTGATTTGACGTTTGGATCTGCTGGATCATTTGTAATATTTCAGTGTAAAATAAAACTATATATAAAAAGATTCGGAGATCTTGAAAAGATAAAATCAGAAATAGATGAACAACCTTAAATATCTTCAAATATTTTCCAGTCGTTAGTCTCCCAAAAATTGCGAGGTTGATATGCCGTTTTGAAGATGTTGCAAGGCTGGGAAAATAAGGGGACACAATATATATTTATGTGCTCCTGGTACACACCAGCGGCGGCCAATGCGGTGCTATCGGGTAGCGGGTGTCCCGAGCTAGGTACCTGAGGAATCGGGTGGTGAGACAGCCGAGGCCGCAGCCTGCGCGGCGACTGCGAGCTGGGACATGACACTCCTCGCAACACGCGATGCCTCCTCGCCAAGAGCCTCAGCCAACCGGACCCGGGCGCGCTCCCAGGCGGCCATGGACTCGTCCATCAGCCGGCGGCCCCCGTCGGTAAGCACCAGGCGTTTACCGGCTCGGCCCCGCCCCCCATGGTTGCGCACGAGATCCCTCCGCTCGAGGCTCTTTACGCCGCGGCTGAGAGTGGTGGCGTCGACCCCGGCGCGCGCCGCCAGCTCCGCGAGCGTTGGCTCGTGGCTGCCGCCAATCCCCACCAGAAGGCTGAACTGTTCCGCGGTGATCCCCAAGGGCCGAAAGCAGGCATTGTAGTAGCGCGTGAGCGCCCGCGCGGTGACCCGGGCCTGGAAGGCCGGGCACTCGGTTTCGACGCGGCGATAGAGATCAGAAGCCTCTGTCATTTGCAGGTCTCGACAAGCTTGGACTCATACAATAGTGTATATGCAGCATTGTTAGGGAGCCGCGCCATGACGGCCTATGTCCACGTCAATCTGCGTATATAAAGATCCGGCCAGGCAAGCCGCACTGGCGCCGCGCTTTCAGGCGGCGCTACAGGCAGCAGGAGGCCGCATCCTCCACTTCGGGCCGGTGGCCCAGATGCTGGAAGGGGACGTGGCGCCATTGCCCATGGCCGGCATCTTCGAATTCGCGACCCTGGCCGACGCGCTGGCGTTTTATCAGTCATCGGAATACGCGCCGATCAAGGTTGAGCGCGACGCGGCGCAGGAAGCCCGCATGTTTGTCGTCGACGCGGGCTGAGAGACCGTTTGAGAACACGGTCGGGTCGGTCCAGCGGGTCTTTTCCGCGCCGGGAGCGTCAGCCGCTTGCCACGATGTCCCAGCATCGTGGCCGCGCGACCTCCTTCCCGACCCGAAAAATCCCGCGCCGGCCCTCCGCCGCCGCATTCTCAAACGGTCTCTTAGGGGTTCCAAGACCGCGATCGTCCGGCTACGGACGGGTCCCGCTCCGTTTGCGATCTTCCCACGTTCCAGCGCCGAGGGCCACGGGTGCATGATAAACAGGCCCGCTAGGCCCTCATCCCTGTATTCCTGAATGAAGCGTCGAGTAGGTGGGTTCTCCGCCGACCTTCGACGGCCCTGCAACGGTCCTTGACTCTCGATACGCGTCGTGTTCATGTTTCG
>DATMGU010000027.1:0-42900 GCA_035555315.1 Allostellaceae bacterium | reverse complement strand
CCATCACCCTTACCGCCCGTTCCAAATTCGCCCGCAGGATCGTGCGGTGGAATGGCGCGATCACCGCCAGGTACGTCCGCCCCAGCCGGTTATGGCAATGCACCACTGTCACCACGACTAGCTCCCGCCCGCCCGCCGCGCCCGTGCGCAGCAGGACCGCGACTCGGAAGTCGAGATGCCGGTCGTCCCCACCCATCACCAACTCCCCCGCACTCTTCGACAGCAGCGGAAGGTAGCCGATCACCTGTAGCCCCCGCGCCGCCGCGGCGGCACCGATCGCGCGAGACGATTTGACGCCGACCGCCGCCATCACCGCATCGCGCACCCAGGTCAGCGCACGAATCCACCCCGCCTGCCGCTCGAACCCAGCGCGTGCCAGCACTTCGAGATTGTCGCTCGCCCCCGCCGGCAGGTGAATCGCGAACGCATCCAGCAGGTCCGCGCCCACATAAAGCGGTGCCAGCACGCTGTCGGACGGCACGGGCACCACACGGGCTTTGATCATGCCGCCAGCCTTTCCTAAAGCGCCATCAACCGCGAGTAGTGAAGGCAAACGCATTGCTGGAAGTTAACGTTTCGGGAACTGCAAGCGGTCGCGGAAACAAATCCGAGCCTCCTAAACACACGCCTCAAGGAAATGCGGGCCGCCGCCATCGTAGTCCATCACACTGGCGGCTATGACTTGAGCGAAGAAGGGAAGGCATTGGTCCGCCTCATCATGCCGCTTCACGAGTGGGCCGCTGCGTGGGGTGCAAGACTCGGGGCCGAAAATGGTGCGCCGGCAGCGCTACACGCTATACAAGACGCTCTGGAAAGGGACCAGCCAAGTTCAAAAGAAAGTTAGTGATCGGTTGATTGCCAGCCGGTCTTACATTGCCGATCCCGGCCTAAGCGTTCGCGCTTTGTCCGCGCAAGCTACAATTTTGGGCCGTTCGTTAGTTCCGGCCCTGTTGGGGCGATTGATCTTCAACGTCATGGTTATTTTAAGCTCCCTTCCTCACATCAAACCATCCGCGATAGACGAAAGGCCGCGTGGGATCGCGTCTATCGCAGGCCAGCGCGTCGATGATCGTTCGGAGGGCGTCGAACAGCCGTATGAGCTGGTGCCGGGTCGTCGCATCGGCGAATAACGTTCGGGAGGCCTGTGATCGTCATGCAGCCCGAACTGGCCGCGGCCGCCATGATTTGGCGGCGGTCGACATTGTCGCGCTCGCGGGACGGCGGGCCGAACAGCGGCGCGCTATCGATACAGGGACGCGATTGTACCGACATTGTTGAGGACTAAAAACTGAGCCGGGGCAGGGCGGTGGCCGGGATGATGGCCCCTCGATGCTGGATGACGGCGGCGGCGACCCGGTGGCCGGCCGATGCCGCCGATGCCGGGTCGGCGCCGCGCAGGCGGGCGGTGAGATATCCCGCGTTGAAGCTGTCGCCGGCGCCGGTGGTGTCGATCGGTGCGACCACATCGGGCACGGCGACGTGCTGGCGATTGCCGGCCAAGGCCACCAGGGCGCCTTCCGGACCCTGCTTCACGATCACCTCGGCGACACCCGCCTTCTGCATCCGGTCGGCGACCGCGGCGGCATCCACGTCGCCCCAAAGCAGGCGTTCGTCGTCGATCGAGGGTAGTGCCAGATCGACCAATCCCAGGAAGCGACCAATCACCGCCCGTGCCGTCGCTGGATCGGGCCAACCGGCCGGGCGATAATTGCCGTCGAACACGACCCGGCTTCCGGCCGTCCGGGCGGCGGTCAGCGCCGCTACCAGCCGGTCGCGCGCTGCCTCGGTCAAGATCGACAGCGTGATCGCGGATAGAAAGATCGTCTGATAACCCTTTAACATATCAAGCAGATCGAGCGTCAGTAGCGCGTCGAACAACGACCGCGCGGCGGCGGCCGACCGCCAATAAAAGAAACGCCGCTCGCCGGCGGCGTCGGTCCGGATCATGTAAAGCCCGGGCAGCCGGCCCGGCAGCCGAGCGACGGTCTCGGTGCCCAGCCGTTCGCCTTGCCAAAACGCCATCATGGCCTCGCTATAGGGATCGTCGCCCAGCGCCGTCATGTAGTCGACGGCGACCTCCGAACCGGGATTGAGCCGTGCCAGATAGACGGCGGTATTCAGCGTGTCGCCGCCATAGGCCAGCGCCAAGGTCTCCTGGGCGGTACCGGCGCCGGTATCGCGCAGTTCGACCATGCATTCGCCGATCGCCACCACCCGGTGGTCGCTGAGTTGCCTCATGGCGCGGTCATCCAGCGCGTCGTCCCGGCCCGTTGACAGGCTTGGCGGTTTGGTCGGGTCCGAGGTAGGGTCTCGGCGGTTGCACTTGGTGCCCGGCTGTCGTGCCTGCTTAGCGCGTTCGGTCGGTTCATTCGATCTTCCATCGCCCGTGTTTGGAGCTGTTGTCATGCCAGCGCCTTTCGACAATACAGCGGTCATCCCCGTTCTGACCATCGAGCGGGTGGCCGATGCGGTGCCCCTCGCGACGGCCCTAGCCGAAGGCGGGTTGACGGTGCTCGAGATCACCTTGCGGACGGGCGATGCGCTGGCCGCGATCGAGGCGATCGCCCGTGCCTTGCCCAAGGTGCTCGTCGGGGCCGGCACCGTGCTGCGCGGCGCCGACGTCACCGCCGCCAGAAACGCGGGTGCAGGGTTTCTGGTCAGCCCGGGCCTCACCCCCGATCTCGCCGCGGCGGCCATCGCTTCGGGGCTGCCCTATCTGCCGGGGACGGCGACAGCGACGGAGGTCATGGCCGCGCGCGAGCTGAGCTTCACCTTCCTCAAATTCTTCCCGGCGGGCGAAAGCGGCGGGGTGGGCATGTTGAAGGCGCTGGCGCCGGTTTTCGCCGGCATCCAATTCTGCCCGACCGGCGGTGTGACGCCCGAGAACGCGCGGGATTATCTGGCGCTGCCCAACGTGCCGGTGGTCGGTGGCAGCTGGATGGCGCCGCGCGACCTGATCGTGGCCAAAGATTGGGCCGCCATAACAGCGCGTGCGAAGATCGCCGCAGGCCTGAAGAACCCGATTTAACCCTATGACCTTGAAGGGAAAAGTTAGCCGGCTCGCCGGATATGCTCGGGGCTGGGCATTGGTGTTGCCCATGGCGTTGGCCGGTTGCGGCGGAGGCGAGCCGCCGCCTGCGAAGGGATCCTACGAAGCGGCGGCCGCGTTTATAGCCGCTGGTCGATGCGACCGGGCCGTTCCGCTGTTTGAGCCGATCGCCCGTCAGGGGCGGGGTTTCGAGGTGGCGCAGGATCAACTCGGGATGTGCGAATTGCAGCTGGCCAAGGACATTCCCGATCCGGCCTTGCGGAGCCAACGGGAATCGGAGGCCGCCTACTGGATCCTGGCCGCCGGGAATTCCGGGGTAACCGCGGCGCAGGAGCATTTGGCGCGGATGGCGTTCGACGGTATCGGCATGCCCGCGGACAGGATCGAGGCCGGCAAATGGGCGCTGCTGTTCCGGCGCAACCCGATGCGGCTGCAATTGGGACCGTCCGAACTCGATCCGGCCCTGGATAAGAAGCTGCGCGACGGCTTGAGCGAAGCCGATTGGGCCGCCGCCACGGCCCGCGCCAATCAATGGCGCCCGGTGATCCAGGATGTCGGTCCGGCCGCGGCACCCGCCGGTGCGCCACCGCCCATCGAGCGGCCGGCTTTCGCCCCGCCATCGCAGACCAACCGGCAGCAACGGCGGCCATCCGGGACTTACTAAAGCAACGACAACGATAACAAGGGGGTAGGCATGGCGTCGGTCGATATTCGGGGCGTGACCAAGACCTATGGGGCGACGCAGGTGCTGCACGGCGTCGATATCGATATCGAGGATGAGGAATTCGTCGTCCTGGTCGGCCCGTCCGGCTGCGGCAAATCCACCTTACTGCGGATGATTGCCGGGTTGGAGCAGATCAGCGGTGGCGAGATCGCGATCGGCGGCACCGTGGTCAACGAGCTGCCGCCCAAGGAACGCGACATCGCCATGGTGTTCCAGAATTATGCGCTCTATCCGCATATGACCGTGCATGACAACATGGCGTTCAGCATGAAGCTGCGCCGGGCCGCTCCCAAGCTGATCGAGGAGAGGGTCAACAAGGCCGCCGATATCCTGGGATTGCAGCCTTATCTCAATCGCTATCCGCGGCAGCTTTCCGGCGGTCAGCGCCAGCGCGTTGCGATGGGGCGGGCGATCGTGCGCGATCCTCAGGTGTTCCTGTTCGATGAGCCGCTGTCCAATTTGGACGCGCAGCTGCGTGTCCAGATGCGCACCGAGATCAAGGCGCTGCACCAGCGGTTGCGGACCACGTCGGTCTACGTCACCCACGATCAGGTCGAGGCGATGACCATGGCCGACCGGATCGTCGTGATGCATGACGGGCGGGTCGAGCAAATCGGCTCGCCGCTGGAACTTTACGACAATCCGGAGAATTTGTTCGTCGCCGGGTTCATCGGCTCACCCTCGATGAATTTCATCTCCGGCACCTTGCGGCGCGGCGGTGGCGTCCGGGTGGAAACCGCCGACGGACTCGCCCTGCCGCTGCCGTCTTCTTCCGGCGGCACGGAGGGGCAGTCGGTCGTCTATGGCGTGCGTCCCGAACACCTGTCGCTCGCCGCCGAAGGCGTGCCGGCGACCGTCGGTGTGGTCGAGCCGACCGGTGCGGATACCCTTGTCTACGGCACGATCGGCGCCACCCCGGTCTGCGCGGTATTTTCCGAACGGGTAGCGTTCGGCCCCGGACATCAGATCATGCTGCAACCAACCCTCGCCGGCATCCGCCTGTTCGATCAGGCGACCGGCCAGGTCATTCGGGGCTAAGGTTTTTGGGGCTGAAGTTTTTGGGACCGAAGTTTTTGGGGCTGGGCGGCGTCCCCCAGCCTTTGTTCCCGCCTTGGCGTCGGTGTTCGCTCTCCGCATCGATTTCGGCGCCGATCAGCACGATATAGGCGCTGAGCCAGAACCACAGCAGCAGGATGACGACGGCGCCGAGCGAGCCGTACATCTTGTCGTAGGAACCGAATTCCGAGGCGTAGAAGGAGAAGCCAGCCGAGCCGATCAGCCAAAGGAGGGTGGCGATCACCGAGCCCCAGCTGATCCAGCGCCGGTTGGGATGATCGCGGCAGGGCCCAAAACGATAGAGCGCACCAAGCGCCAGCACGCACAACCCCGCCAGCACGGGCCAACGCACCAGCGACAGCAGGCTCTTGATGCTGTCCGGTATGGGCAGAAAGCCGATGACGATCGGCAGGATGGCGACCATCACAAGCGCGAAGAAGCCGAGCAGGATGGCGCCGCCGGTCATCGCCAATGCGATCAGCTGCTGCATGACCAAGCTGCGCCGCTCGGCCTCGTCATAGGCGATGTTGAGTGCCGAAATCAGTCCGGATGCGCCGCTCCGCGCGGTCCATAGGGCGAGAGCGAGGCCGATGGCGAGGCTGATACCCAGCTTTGGCGTGGACGTGGCCACCAAGCCGTGCAGTTGGTTCGACAGCAAGCCGACGACCTCGTCCGGCAACAGGCCTTGCGCCGTTGCGATCTGTCGTTGGACATCCTCCGGATTCAGAATCAGCCCGTAGATCGATACCAAGGCACCGAGTGCCGGGAAGATGGCGAGCAAGCCCCAAAAGGCGACGCCGGCCGCGTTCAGCGAGATATTGTGGCGATCGACACCATTCCAGACATGCCGAACGACCTGTCCCCAATCGCGCCGGCGCTTGACCGGACGGGACGTCGCCGTTCCTTTCGCTTCGCTTGCTGTCACGCCATCGCCTTCCGGGGTTGCCACCTTCCGAACCATCGCTTTTTTCGGGCAGTGGCGAACGCTGAAGGAACAGCGATCTGCGGAGGGTGGTTCCGACGGACCCTGGCTCGGTCGGGCACCAATCGACCTCAGGCGTCAGCCGATTTCAGGCGTCCGGCAGGGTTCGGCAGACCAGCAAGGGCTCACCCTGGTCGTCGATCAGGGCGGCGGCGCGCAACCGTGTCAGCGTATCGCAAAAGAAACCGCTGGTGCCGGGGCGGCCGGCGCCTTCGAACCAGTTCTGTTCCTCGAAGGCGCGCAGGGCCGGCTGGTCATGGACGGTTTCCCACAGAATGCCGAGTAGGGAGGCCATGGCCTCCTCGGTCTCCCGCTCGATGCCGTCGACGCAGGCGACATGGTTGGCGAGCGCCACGAGGCCGGTCTCGGGGCCCGCTCCCAGACCGAAATCGAACAGTTTGCGTCGCTCGGGGCTGGCCAATTGGAAATGTGCCACCTCGTGGAACAACACGGCCGGCTCGGTCTCGGCGCGAACCCGGCGGCCGTCCCAGCTGAACGACCGCTGCGGCGGCTCGTCCATCGGATCCATGCCGAACAGGGTCGCGAGCCGCTTCGCATCGGCGTGCCAACACTCCTGTTCGGCATCGCGCCCGGAGCTGTCGGCGTGCCCGCGGCCGCTCTGGGCGATGCGTCGAAACACCCGCAGGGCGAAGGGATTATCGAGGAGGCTATCGGCGAAACGGTCGATGATGGCGTCGCGAGCGTCTGGGGCGATGGGCGTGAGGATCATGTCTGGATGTATCAACCGGCGCATCCAACGGATTGCGCATTCTGGGTAAGGGCAGGAGTGGGAACAACATCCCATGAGCCACAGTCACCCAACCAGCGGCGGTTTTGCAACGCCGACTCCGCGTTGCATGCGAAATGTTTGTTGGCGATGAACCGATCCGGCGGAGTAGGGTGGCGTCTCCACACGCAGCAGGATCATCGCATGTCTACGCTTCCGTTCTGGCGCGAAAAAACGCTCGAACAAATGACCGATCGAGAATGGGAATCTCTGTGCGACGGCTGTGGTAAATGCTGCCTCATCAAGCTCGAAGACGAGGCGACCGGCTCGCTGTTCTATACCGATGTCGCCTGCCATCTGCTCGATCTGAAGACCTGCCGCTGTACCCGGTACAAGGATCGGCAAAAGCTGGTCCCGGATTGCGTCGCGGTCCGGCCGGACAACATCGCGAGCCTGGCTTTCATGCCGTCGACCTGCGCGTACCGGCTGTTGGCCGAGGGCAAGGAGCTGTTCTGGTGGCACCCGTTGGTCTCCGGCCGACGCGACACCGTTGTCCAGGCCGGCGCGTCGGCGCACCACCGCGTCATCTCCGAGGAAGAACTCGACGAGTCCGATCTACCCGACCACATCGTCGACTGGCCGCGGTAAAGGCGGTGTCTCCCTAAAGATCGCCGAACAACACGGCTCGCAGGCGCTGGCGCAGCCGGTCGACACCTGGGCAGCGCCCCGCCAGGATATGGCCGGTAGCAGCCCAGAGCCCCGCCACATGCATCACCTGCAGAACGACCGAGCCGTCACGGATGCCGGCCATCAGCTCCGGCAGATCCGCCACGACGGTCTCGATCATCTCGGTTGCATCGGGTTCGGGTGGCCGGAGCCGCTTGACGCCGGTCGCGACGAAAGACGTCACCCTATTGGTCTGGGTGGCGGAGTTGGGGGGCGCCGTCAGGATTGGGGTGAAGACGCCGTCGCCATAGCCGGTTTCCTCGATCAATTCCCGCCTGGCCGCGACCTCCAGCGTCGTTTCCTCCGGCTCGACATTGCCACCGGGCAGGCCCAGCATGATCTGCCCGATGCCGTGCCGGTATTCCCGCACCATCAGCACGGCGCCGGCATCGTCGAGCAGCGGGACGATGTTGATCCAGCTGGCGTATTCCAGGACGTGATAGGGATAGACCTCGACACCCTCGGGCGTCATGCATCGGTCGGAGCGGACCTTGAGCCACCGGTCCTCGTAGGTCACGACGCTGTCGACGACCCGCCACGGGCGCAGCGCGGTCATATGGTCGGGATGACGGAACGACGGGGAGCGGGGCGACCGGCGGAAGACTTCATGGGACCGGAAGGTAATACGGCGGTGAAGGGTAGCCTAGCTGAATTCGATCGACTCGCCTTGGCCGGCACCTATCGTTTTGGTGGGTCACTGCGCGATTGGTTTGGGGGTGGCGGCACTCGATTGCGCCTCGGCGATCAGCTTGACACAGTCATTGTCCTTGCCGAGGCCCAGCTGAATGGTTGGGAGCAGGGCACCCAACGGCGTCAGCAACATGCCCAGAATGGCGGCCGGTCCCGCTCGTTCGCCGACCGCGACCGGGTTGGGTAGAATGCTCGGGTTCTTCAGGGCGCCGGTGATATCGATCGGGGCCGATAGAGTGCCGATGCTGAACCGCTTCGGCTCCGTGGTGATCTGAAAGTTGATCTGCTCGGTGGCGAGATTGATATCGCCACGGCCTAGGATATTGGATTCCTTCGTATCGACGAGAAGAGTTTGAGTGCTCAGCACGCCGCGTTGCAGCCCCAGATCGGTGATCATGCAGCGGATCGGCGTCGGTTTATCGAAGCCGAGCAGTTTGATCAGCGAGGTGCCGACCTCCAGCCCCGCCAGGTCGACCAGCAGCGAACTGATCTCGCCGCCGGTCATGAACAGCGTGAGGTCGCCATTGCCGCGCCCCAACATCTGCGCCAGCGAATTGCCGGTGGTATCGATCCGTGCCCTGCCACCCAGCATTCCGGCACCTTGGAATGTCTTGGTGGCGGCCATCAGCCGCTTCACGTCGACCTGGCGGAAATCCACATCGGCGACGACATGCACCGGGTCTTGCTGCCCGTCCAGATCGATCGTGGCGGCCATCTGTCCTTGGCCGACGCCGAAACTCAACGGCTTCAAGCTGATACGGCCATCCTCCACCGTCGCGTTGACGGTGAGATTGTCGAGCGGCATCGACTCGCCCTCGATCCGTTCGCCCTTATACGTCACCTTGAGGTCTGCGGCGCGCAGGCGGGGCAGGTTGATCGGGGTGTCCGGCAACAGCTTCGAGCTCTGGGCGGCGACCGCATGCTCGCGCTTCTGCTCCGCTGATTGGTTGGGTGCGTCGGTCTTGCCCGGTGTGGCGCCGATGAACCCGCCAAGATCGGCCAGTGCCACCTTATGAGATGTCAGATCCATGGTGACCAGCGGCCGATCCTGGCCGGGTTCCTCGGTGAGGTTGCCGCTGAGATCGCTTGACCCCAAGGTGCCGGAGAAATCGCGGAAGTGGATCTTGCGGTCCGCGTAGTCCAGCATGCCTTTGATGTGATAGGTCGGCGTCCGGGGCAGGGGGATCGCCGTCAGCGGGTAGAGCTTGCTCATATCATCGCCCTGCAGCTCCAGGCTGATATCGGCGCCGGCGAAGGCCATGGGCTGCTGCACGGTCCCCTTGATCCGCACCTTGGTCTGGCCGTTCTGGGCGGAAAGATCGATCGGATAGGGCCGTGTCGTATCGCGTAGCGTCAGCAGGGAGCCACCGACGAACGACGCGGTGACGGGTTGCGCCGCGTAGGTGCCTTTTACCTCGGCGACGATCTGCGCTTCGCCGCCCGCGACCGTATCCTTGGTGTTGAGATCGACGTCGAAGTTGGATTTCACGGCCGGGTCTTCGAAATGGACGCGGCTATCGGAAATCCGCAGCGTGCCGATATCCGGAAAACTTTGTGGCGGGGCGGTCGGGTCGCGCGGCTTGCCGTCGGAAAAATCCCAATTCGGTCGTCCGGTCGCATCGGTCCGCAAATCCGCCTGCAACCGTTCGATGGCGATTTCCGGGATGCGCGTGGTGCCTTTGACGAAGGCCGGGACGTCGAACCGGACGGATAGTCGGTCGATGGTGGCCATGTGGTCGCTAGCCGTGCGGCTATCGGCCGGCCAGCCTTGCGGGTTGCCGATGGTCAACCCATCGATCTCGATCATCGGGACACGCTCCAGCCGGACCGCGAGGTGGCTGACCGTGACGGGCCGGCCGAGGGCGACGGATGCCTGGCTGTTCACCAGCGGGATGAACCAGTCCCAGCGCCACACCGCGACGAGAATGATGATCGCCGCGGCGAGGATGCCGAGACCGACAAACCAGGGATGCTGGCGTTTGATCACGCTTTGTTTCTCCCGTTCGGTATCGTCATCAAAACAACACGCAAAGAGGGTGGATGATCCTTTGTAGGGGGCCATCGGGACATATCTGTTTTTGCCAACTGGCATCAATGGTCATTGATTGCGCCAAGAAGCTCGTACTTTTGGGCAGCCCGAGCGACCGGACGTTCCAGCGTTGGCGCGCGCTTACGCCTGGGTGAAGCGGCCAAACAAGGTGATCGGCTGGAAGTGGCGTTGGCCGAGACAGTCCACCACTTCCAGTGCTTCTCGGGGAGTCGGCTGCAATCTTCTGGCCGAATTGCCTCACGCTGCCGATCACGCAAAACCAGCAATAGGGTGCCACAGCCTGGGCGCTGTGGCCGATTGATGGCACGGCTTAGTAGGCAGCAGCCGACTGACCGTCGGAACAGTTCATCCCGACCAACCACCAAAGTCGCATAATATATATTATGGGAAATAAACCGATCAGGATCAATGGCGGGCCGCCACCAGCCCATCGAGCGCTTCGCGCACATTTCGGACCACGCTCGGCCAATCGCCGGCATGTGGCTGACGGAACTGCCGCAAGCTCGGGTACCAGGGGCTGTCATCGCGATCCAGCAACCAACGCCAGCAGGTGTCGTAGCGGTTCAACAGCCAGATCGGTTTGCCCAGCGCACCGGCGAGATGGCTGACCGCCGTGTCGACGCCGATGACCAGATCCAACCCGTCGATCAAGCCCGCGGTATCGGCGAAATCGGTGAGTTCGTTCGTCCAATCATGCAACACCATGCCCGCCGGCGGCTGTGCCGCCTGACGTGCCGGTTCACCTTTCTGCAGCGAGACGAAGCTGACTCCGTCGATGCCGCCGAGATCTGCCAAAGCCCGCAGCGCCATGGAACGGCGACGGTCGATCGCGGCCGAGTTGGGATCGTAGCGGCGCGGGTCGCCGGACCAGTGCAATCCGACGCGCAATCCGGGCAAATCCGCCAAACGCTCGCGCCAGTGCATCGCCCTCGTCGGCTCAGCCGTGAGATAGGGCGACATCGCCGGAATCGTCTCCAGGGTCGTGCCGCAGGCCAGAGGCAAGCTCAGCATTGGGCATTCCAAATCGAAATCCGGCAGCGGATCGCCATCGGCGATCAGCCGCTCGATCCCCGGTATGCCGCTCAGCAGCGTCACCAATGCCGGCTGAACCTGCAACACGACCCGACCGCGCGCGGCGACCATCGGCAGATAGCGGCAGAATTGCAGCGTATCGCCGAAACCTTGTTCGGCATGCACCAGAAGAACCCGGTCGCCGAGCGGCTCGCCCGTCCAACGCGGCTTGCCGTAATCGACGATTTTGAGCGTGCCCGCCTCGGCGGCGACCTTCCAGCGCCACTCGTATTCCTGCCAGCCTTCGGCTAGTCGGCCGGTCGCCAGCAACCGCAGCGCCAGAGCGTAATGCGCCTCGGGATACTCCGGCTTCAGCCGCAGCGCCGTCCGGTAGTACGTCTCCGGTTCCTCGTCGCGGCCCAGGGCGTGAAGGGTTAGTCCAAGGTTGTAATGCGCCTCGGGGAACTCCGGATGGGCCGCCAGGGCCACACGATAGCACGCCTCCGCCTCCGCCATCCGGTCGACCTTGAGCAACAGATTGCCAAGGTTGTTGTTGGCGATCGGCAAGTCTGGCTTGAGGGCAAGGACGTCTCGATAGCAGGTTTCAGCCTCATCTTCCCGGCCCAGGAGGTGCAGCAAGACCGCCAGAGCCACGCGGGCGTCGACGAAATCCGGCTTGAGCTGCAGGGCCGTGCGATAGCTGGCCAAGGCGTCGTCCGGGCGATCCAGTCGCCGCAGGACGTTGCCCAGATTGTAGTGGGTTTCGAACAGCCGTGGATCGAGCCGCAAGGTCGCCTGAAAACACGCCTCCGCCTCCGCCAGTCGCATCGCGTCGACCTGCAGGGTGCCGAGATTGTTGTGCGCTTCGGTATAATCGGGATTCAGCGCGATGGCGGTTCGATAGCAAGCCTCCGCCTCTTCCGCCCGGCCCATGCCGCGCAACAAATTGCCGAGATTGTGCTGCGCCTCAGGGTAATTTTTATGCAATCTCAAGGCATTACGGAACGATGCTTCGGCCTCCTCAGGCCGCTCCAGCGCCTGCAGGACGTTGCCGAGATTGCCATGCGCCATGGCGAAGCCGGGACGCAGCCGGAGCGCCTTGCGATAGCTCGCCTCCGCCTCCGGCAAGCGGCCAAGGCCGGCCAGGGCATTGCCCATATTGGCATGGTAGTCCGGCACCTTGGCCATGACCGCGATCGCTTGGCCGATATAGGTGACCGCCAGATCGTTGCGCCCGGCCTGTTGTGCCACGACCCCCAACAGATGTAAGCCGTCCGGATGGCGCGGCTCGATCGAGAGAAGCTGGCGATAACACGCCTCCGCCTCGCGCAGCCGCCCGACACGATGATGTGCCAGACCGTGTTCCAGTGCCTCGGAAATCGCCTGCTTGGTTCTCGCCACCGGTTCGCCCCCTGCCCGCCAACTACTCCGCGACGCACCTCCAGCATTGCGGTGTTTGGTAAATTTTCGATAAAACCACGCGAGAACAAACATGGGGTGTGTCGTTAGGATGACGGCAGGATGATGGATTTCGAGTATTTGCCGGGCGCGTTGCCGTCGCCGCTGTTCGATCATCCGGTGCGCTACGTCGATACCGAGACCGCCGGCGGATCGATTGGTCCAGACGCTCTGATCGAGATCGCGATCATCGACGAGTTGGGCACGGTCCTGCTGGATACGCTGGTCGATCCCGGCCGGTCGATCGATCCAAGGGTAACGGCGATCCATGGCATCACCGACGAGATGGTACAGCACGCACCGGATTGGCCGTCGCTGCAACCGGTCGTCACGGCCCTGCTGGCGGGGGCCGAATTCGTCGCCCATGGTGTCGCGTTCGACCGGGCCGTCATCGGTCCGGCCGCCGACGAGGTGTCGGCGTTCACCTGCACCCTCGATCTGTGCCGTCGCAAACTGGGGCGAACGCGCCGGCTCTCGGCGGCGGCAGCTATGGCCGGTTTCGTCCTCGACGCGACGGTTCCGGATGCCGCTTTCGGAGCGCGGCCGACGAGTTGGCATCGGGCATTGGCCGATGCGCAGGGATGCCGCGCGGTGCATCGCTGGTTGTCCGCCCTCCCCGATCTTACCAGCGAGCAGCGTGCCGAGGCGCGGCGCGAGGAAACCGCGGCGAAGCGCGAGCGGCAGCAGCGTGCCCTGGCCTGGGATCGGCGGCTGGTCCGCGTGCAGCCCCGCTTATGTCCCGAGCCGGTCATGGCGGGCCAGCCCTGGACCCAATTGATGGATGACCGGCTGATTGCCCTTTGGCGCGCTGGCAAGGATGTTCTCGATATCCTCGAAGACATCCCCCGAACGCCGCGTGCCGTGTTCGCGCGTCTGGCTCATTTGGGCGTTATTCCCGCCGCGCTTGACCCCTATGCGAAAGATCCGAGATAGTACGGCATTGAGCCATAGGTAGGGCTCGTCCGCTAGCGCGCAACCATAGGTATTGCCTTGCCACCGTCGCGCGTCGTTCCACCTGTTGCGACATTGCCGCCTCCCGATACGGTGCTGCGCCATCGTTCCTTTCAACTGTTCGGCAGCGCGCGAGCCGCATCCGGCATCGCCTCGCAAATGCTGTCCGTTGCGATCGGCTGGCAAGTCTATGCGCTGAGCGGTAGCGCTTTCGACCTGGGGTTGGTCGGCCTCGCCGAGTTCCTGCCGGTGCTGCTGCTGACCCTTATCGTCGGCCATGTCGTCGACCGCTACGACCGGCGCATGGTCCTGCAGCTCTGCCAGGCGGCCGAAGCCGTGGCCGCGGCGGTTCTGGCGATCGGCAGCACCGGCGGGTGGCTCGGCGTCTATCAGATCTTCGCGATGGCGGCCTTGATCGGCGCGGCGCGCTCCTTCGAAGGTCCGGCACAGCAAGCCTTGTTGCCGGCCCTGGTACCGCGCTCCCTTTATACCCGCGCGGTAGCCCTCTCGTCGTCGGCCGGACAGACGGCGGTCATCCTGGGACCGGTGCTGGGTGGCCTTCTCTATATCTTTGGTCCGGCGGTGGTCTATTGGATCGCAACGGCGCTGTTCTTTATCGGCAGCCTGCTCGTCGCCGTGATCAAGGCCGAGAGGACGGCGCCCCGGCGGGAACCCGCCACCATGCGGTCGGTCTTGGCCGGTATCGCCTTCATCCGCAGTCAACCACAGGTGCTCGGCGCGATCTCGCTGGATCTTTTTGCCGTGCTGCTGGGCGGCGCCACCGCGTTGCTGCCGATCTATGCCCGCGACATCCTCGCCACGGGGCCTTGGGGGCTGGGCCTGCTGCGCTCCGCCCCGGCGCTTGGGGCCTTGGTAATGAGCCTATTGCTCGCCCACTGGCCGCTGCGGCGGCGGGTCGGTAAAACCATGCTGGCGGCCGTCGCCGCGTTTGGCGTCGCGACGGTCGTCTTCGCCGTATCCCAATCCTTCGGCCTATCGATAGGCGCGTTGATCGTCCTAGGCGCCGTCGACATGATCAGCGTCGTCGTCCGACACTCGCTCGTCCAACTATCGACGCCGGATGAAATGCGCGGTCGGGTGAGCGCGGTAAGTTCGATCTTCATCGGCACCTCGAACCAACTCGGCGAGTTCGAGTCCGGCCTTACCGCTGCTTGGCTGGGCGTCGTACCGGCGGTCGTCGTCGGCGGGCTCGGCACGATCTTCGTGGCGTTGATATGGTTTCGGGTATTTCCCCAGTTGCGCGACGTGGACCAGCTCGAAGCCAGTCCGTAATCGATCACTCAGCCAGGCTGGCGCTACCAGCCAGCGCGCCGCCGGCCTCGCCGAGCGTTGAATCTCGGCTGGAGCGCAGCGGCAGTTCCTTGAGGAACAGCGCGAATCCCAGCGCCACCATCGAGATGCCGGCGGCAACCAGGAACATGTTGCGAAACGCGATCGACATGGCGTGGGTCACCGCCGCGCGCAGCAGCGCCGGCGTGCCGGAGATCGCATCCGGACCGGCATGCAGCAGCGCCAGGCCAGGCGTCGGACCCAGCGCCTCATGGCCGGGCACCGCCGCCAACAGGCTGTCGAGTCCGGCGATCAGCACCGCGCCGAACAGTGCCACGCCGAAGGCGCCGCCCATCGACCGGAAGAACGAGATCGACGACGTCGCCGTGCCGATATCGCGCGAACTGACCGCGTTCTGCACCGCCACCATGATGACCGGCATCACCATGCCGATGCCGACCCCGGTCACCAGCATGCCGATCGCAACCGCGTAGAGGCTGGCGTCCGGCGGCAGCATCGCGAGCAGGAGAGAACCCAAGACGTTCAGGGTGAGGCCGGTGATCGGAAAGATCTTGTAGCGGCCGATCCGGGCAACGACCTGACCGGTGCCAATCGCCCCGAAGACGGTGGCGCCGGTCAACGGGATCAGCATCAGCCCGCTATCGCTGGCGCTCAGACCATGGACGAGCTCCAGGTAGAGCGGCAGGAAGACGATGCTGCCGAGCATGCAAATCGACGACAGCAAATTGGCCACATTGGCGATTCGGAACACGGCGTTCTGGAACAGCCGGGGCGGCAGCACCGGCTCGTCGATCCGCCGCTCGTGCCAGATGAAGATCGCGAGCAGCAGGCCGGCTGCCAGCATCAGCGACAGGATCATGCTGGAATCCCAGGCATATTCATTGCCGCCCATGGTGGTGACGAACAGCACGCAGGTGACGGCGCTGACCAGCAGCACGGCACCGGCGTAGTCGATCTTGTGACGAAGCCGCTTTGCCTTGAGCTTTTTCAGCGCCACGGCCGAGAGTGCCAGGCCGATGAGCCCGATCGGCAGATTGATCCAGAACACCCAGCGCCAGGTCAGGTGATCGGCGAACAGCCCGCCCAGGATCGGCCCGATGATGCTCGACGTCGCGAACATGCTGCCGAAATACCCCTGATATCGGCCGCGTTCGCGCGGTGCCACCACATCGGCGATCGTCGCATGCGCCATCGCCAGCAAGCCGCCGCCGCCCAGGCCCTGCAGCGCCCGCGCCGCGATCAACTGCGGCATAGACTGCGCCAAGCCGCACAGGATGGACGTCAGCAGAAAGATGATCAGCGCGGTCTGCAGCATGACCTTGCGGCCATAGAGATCGCTGAGCTTGCCATAGATCGGGGTCGACGCCGTGGAGGTCAGCAGATAGCCGGACACCACCCAGGAAATGTGTTCGCCCCCGTGCAGATCGCCGGCGATTCGCGGCAGCGCCGTTGCCACGATCGTTTGATCGAGGGCAGCCAGGAACATGCCGATCATCACCCCGCTGAGGATGATCAAGGTTTCGCGATGGGTGAAATTGGGTGCCGAGTAATCGGTCGGACCAGCAGAACTCACTTGTGCAGTCGCTCCCGAGGCAAGATCGTCGGACCGTCTCGCCGGCAGCAAGCGTCCGACGCCTAACATGAGCCGCTTAAATCATTTGTATATGGTAAAAATCAGATCGCTGGGTGCCCCCCGACGCATGGGTCGTCCGGGTTCAGAACGGCCCTGTTCTCGGTAAGCGACGCGGTCAGAAAATCGGTCAGGGCGCGGATCCTGGGCGTGTGGCGTATATCGTTGTGCACCGCCAGCCATACCTCGCGCAGGGGCGGCGGCCTGGGCGGATCGAGACGGATCAGCGGCGTCCGATCGACCAGATAGTGTGCCAGGCAGACCAACCCCATCCCCGCCTCGGCCGCGGCCCGAAGCGCGTAGCGGCTGTTGCTGCGGAAGGCGATCGTCGCCTTTGGTAGCAGGGTCCTGAACCAGGCGGAATCCGGCGTACCCGCCAGGTCATCGGTGGTGATCAGAATATCGTGACCATCGCCACCCGTGGCGAAATCCGGCTGTCCCCGCCGATCGAGATAGGTCGCACCGACATAGAGGCCGAAGCCGAGCGTCGCAACCCGGCGGACGGCGAGATCGTTTTGGGTCAGGCGCGTCAACCGCAAGGCGATATCTGCCTCCCGCATCGTCAGGCTGAGATTACGGGTGTCGGTGATCAGGTCGAGCTGGATACCGGGATATTTCAGGCGGAATGCCGCGAAGCTCTCGCTCAGCACCTCGACGGCGAGGGTCTCCACCATGGTGACCCGGATGGTGCCTTCCAGCCGGACGTCACGGCCGGTGATGACGCGCTCGACGGCTAGCGCCTCTCCCTCGATCCGCTCGACATTGCCCAGCACCGCGACGCCGACGGCGGTCAGGACGTATCCCGATGGCGTTTTCTGCAGCAGTTTCGCGCCCATCCGCTGCTCCAGCGCCTCGAGCCGGCGGCTCATCGTGGATTGCGTCACCTTCAGGGTTTTCGCCGCCGCCGACAGGCTGCCATGCCGGGCGATGGCGAGGAAATATCGCAGGTCATCCCAATCCATGCCTGGTCCTTCACTATGCGTTTATGCAAAACATTTACGCTATAATGCCGGATAGCATGCGTTCTCCATATGGGTATCGTGACGGGCATCCCTGTCGCTGTGCGACCGCCCTCGTAAAAGGAGATATCATGATCGACCATCGGACCGCGCCTTATGCCGCGCTGCTGCTACGCGTCACCCTCGGCCTGCTGTTCCTGATCCATTTCAGCGTCAAGCTGTTCGTCTTCACCCCCGCCGGCACCGCCCAGTTCTTCGGCTCGCTCGGCCTGCCGCCCGCCCTCGCCTATCTGGTCATGGTCGGCGAGTTCGTCGGTGGCTTGGCGCTGATCCTGGGGATCTGGACGCGTGTCGCCGCCGTGGTGCTGATGCCGATCATGCTCGGCGCGATCTTTACCGTCCATGGCCAGAACGGTTTCCTCTTCACGGCACCCAACGGCGGCTGGGAATATCCGGCTTTCTGGACGATCGCCCTGCTGACCCAGGCGTTGCTCGGTGATGGCGCGTTGAACGTTAAGCTGCCGTTCCTCGCCCGGACTCCCTCGGTCGGGGCTTTTGCCAAGTAACTCTGCTCGCCATATGGTTCATCGAGCCGGGTCGTCATCCCGGCTCGATCTCTTTTGGAGCTTTTCCGATGCTGCCCAGCCTGTTCGTCAGCCACGGCGCGCCTACCCTTCCCCTAACGGACGCCCCTGCCCGCTCGTTTCTGGCGGGGCTGGGCGCCCGGTTCGACCGCCCGACCGCGATCCTGATGATCTCCGCCCATTGGGATACCGAACAGCCGATGGTCAACGCGGTTCCGGTCAACGAGACGATCCATGATTTTTATGGGTTCCCGCGTGCCCTCTACGAGATGACCTATCCGGCCCCCGGCTCCGCCGAACTCGCCGAACGGGTCTGCGACCTGCTGTGTGCCGCCGGTCTCGCCAGCGGAATCGATCGCAGCCGTGGGCTCGATCACGGCGCCTGGGTGCCGCTGAAACTCATGTATCCGGATGCCGATATCCCGGTCGTGCAACTCTCCGTCCAAAGCCATCTGGGGCCGGCGCATCACCTGCAATTGGGGCGTGCCCTGGCGCCGCTTCGCGCCGAAGGGGTGCTGATCATCGGCAGCGGCAGCTTCACGCATAATCTCATGGAGTTTCGCGGCCAGCCGCTCGCCGCCGCGGCCCCCCCTTGGGTGACCGAGTTCGCCGAATGGTGCGCCACGGCCTTAGCCGAGGGCCGGGTCTGCGACCTGCTGACCTATCGCCGTCTCGCCCCGTCCGCCGCCCGGAACCATCCGTCGGAGGAGCATTTCCTGCCGCTCTTCACGGCGCTGGGCGCGGGCGGCGCGGAGGCCAAGGCGACCCAATTGCATGTCAGCGCCACCCACGGCATCCTGCGGATGGACGTCTACGGGTTCGATGGCGTCGCTGACACCGCGGATCATCTGGCGGCATAGCGCCGCCAGCTTACATCACCCGACGCAGCCCGACCGTCCGGTCGATCACCCAGACGCCGGCGAAGGCGAGCAGGATGCTGATCGTGGCCGCCGCCGCCGCGGTCGGGTCGAAATCGTAGGTGAGGTAGTTGAACAGGGCGAGCGGCAGCGTATCGCCGCCGACCGGCTTCAACAGAAACGATAGCGTGAACATATCGAACGAGGTGACGAAGGCGAACAGCGCGCCCATCAACGCGCCCGCCTTGATCAGCGGCAGGAGGATGTGTCGAAACGTCTGCCAGCCGGAGGCGCCGAGGCTGTCGGAGGCATCCTCCAACGCCGGGTCGACCTGCTGCAGGGCCGCCGCGATCGAGATGAAGGCAAAGGGCAGCGTGATGACGATATGGCCGAGTTGCAGCCCGATCAGGGATTTGCCGAGGCCGATCCTAGACAGGAAGAACAGCAGCCCGATCGCCGTCAGCAGTTCCGGGATCAGCAAGGGCAGCAGCAACAGCAGCCGGAACCAGCCGCCCAGCCGACGCGATAACGTCCGGTGGCAGAGCGCCGCCATACCACCCACCAACGTCACCACCACGGTGCTGACCGCCGCGACGCGCAGGGAGAGCAGCAGGGCGTCGATGAAGCCGGCGCTCTCGTAGAACCGGCTGAACCAGCGCAGCGACACCCCCTGCGGCGGAAACCGCATGAGTTCGCCCGCGGTGAGCGACGACAGCACCACGACGACAAGCGGCGCCAGTAGAAAGCCGTAAATCGACGCCAACCCCACGCCCGAGAGGATCACCAACGGCCTCATGTCGAGGTGCGTTCCGCCAGCGGCCGGGACAAGGCGGTAAAGGCCAGCACCACCAGCGACATCGCCGCCGCCAGCACGATCGCGAGGGCGGCCCCGAACGGCCACGCCAGGGCGCCGATCAACTGGTCGACGATCAAGGACGGCAGCAACGCCACGGCCTGACCACCCAGCAGCGCCGGGGTGACATAGGCGCTGCTCGCCAGCACGAAGACCAGCACCAGCGCCGCCTGGACCCCGGGAAAGCTGAGCGGGAACGTAATACGCCAGAACGTCCTGGTGTCGCTGGCGCCGAGCGACGCCGATGCCTCGACCAGCGCGCCGTCGATGTTGCGCAGCGCATTGGTGATCGGCAGCACCATGAACGGCACGAAGACATGCACCAGCGCCAGGATCACCACGCCCTGGTTGAACAACATGCGCAGCGGCGTATCGATCAGCCCGACGGTCAACAGCAGCCGGTTGAGCGGCCCATCGACCGCCAGGATGATCATCCAGCCGAAATTGCGCACCAGCACGCCGACCAGCAACGGCGAGACAACGCAGACATAGAAGACCAGATGCCAGCGGTCGCTCACCCGCGCCAGATGCAGCGCCACCGGATAGGAGAGCAGCAGGCACAGCGCCGCCACGACCGCGCCCAGCATCAGACTCCGCGCAAGGGCGCCCCGATACAGCGGGTCACCCAGCGCGTGGCCGAAATTGCCCAGCGTGAAGCCCACGCCATATGGCATGCCGCTGCCGGGCATGCGCAGGCTCATGGTCAGCATCTCGATATAGGGCACCACGACGAAGGCGATGAGCAGCAGCACCGCCGGTATGCCAAGCACCAAGCGGCTTATTCGGCGGTTCATGGCGCTTCATCTGGCATCAGCCAGGCATGCTCGGGATCGAGATCGAGCACCAGATCGGCACCGGGATCGAGGTCGAGATTGGGTGGCAGAAACAGGCGCAAGGCGATGCCGTCGGAGGTGGCGGCGTCGCATTGCTGGGCGGCACCGAGGAAGGTCATCGCCCGTACCGTGACGCTCAAGCCCGGCAGCCCGATGCCGGCGGGTGACAGCGCCTCGGGCCGCGCCATCAGCAACCGCCTGGTGCCGGGCACGATACCGTCGGGCCCCGATGCCTCGCCCTGCCCCGCCGCCGCCGCGAACCGATAACGACCGGGCGCGATCGCCCCCAGCACCTCGACCGGCAGCAGATTGGCCTCACCGGTGAACTGAGCCACATAGCTCGACATCGGCCTGGCATAGATCTCGCGCGGCGGTGCGAATTGCAGGACGCGGCCCTGGCGCATCACCGCGACGCGGTCCGACATGGCCATGGCTTCGGCCTGGTCGTGGGTGACGTAGAACGCGGTGATGCCCTCCTCTTGCTGCACCCCCCGGATCAGCGCGCGGACTTCCTGACGCAGCCGCGCGTCGAGATTGGCCAGCGGCTCGTCGAGCAGCAGCAGGCGGGGACGGATCACCAGAGCACGCGCCAGGGCGACGCGTTGCTGCTGACCGCCGCTCAAGGCGCGTGGCAACCGCTCCTCCAACCCCTGCAGGCTGACCACCGCGAGCGCGTCGGCGACGCGGCGGCGGATTTCGGCGGTGCCGATGCCGCGGACCCGCAATCCGTATCCGACATTCTCGAACACGCTGAGATGCGGGAACAGCGCGTAGTTCTGGAACACCACGCCAAAATCGCGCTTGGCCGGCCCCAGATGCAGCACGCTGGCGCCATCGACGCGGATCTCGCCGGCATCGGGGGCGACGAAGCCCGCGAGGCAGCGCAGCGTCGTCGTTTTACCGCAGCCGCTCGGCCCCAGCAGCGTCACCAACTCGCCGGAGGCCGCCCGCAGCGAGACGTCACGGAGCACCGGTGCCTGAGCGTAGGTCTTGCTCAAGCCCTCGATCGCGACCTCGGTCATCGCGGTACCATTAGATCGGCCCAGTCAAACCGGCCCAGTTAAACCCGCTGACTCAAATCGCTTTCGACCATTGCTCGGAGATTTCGGAATTGTGCTTGGCGACGAACGACCAATCGAAGGTCAGGATGTTCTTCAAATCATCGCCCGATACCGGGATGGCGCCCTTGAGTTCGTCCGGCACCTTCACCTTGCGATTGACTGGGGCAACGAAGAATTCCTGGGCCAGCATCAGCTGAATCTCGGGGGACAGCATGAAGTCGATGTATTTGGCCGCCTGCTCCTGGCCGGCCCTGGCGGCCGCGATGTTGAACGCCTGATCGTACATCAGCACGCCGTCCTCCGGCACGACCATGCCGATCGGCACACCCTTCTTCTGCAGCGATGCCGCCTCGGCATAGTCGATCGGCGCCAGGCTGACCTGACCCTGCGCCAGCAGCGGCGAGAGCTGGCCGCTGAAACCGACCTGTGGGAAGGGCTTCAACTCGGCGAGCTTGCGGATGCCGGTGTCGATATCCTGCTCGCCGCTGCCGAACATCTTGCCGGCCAGCATGATGAGCATGACGGCGGCCGAGTTGTTGATCGAGTAAAACCCGATCTGGCCGCGATAGGCCGGGTTCCAGAGATCGCGCCAGGATTTCGGCGGCACCTTGACCATATCCGTACGGTAGGCGATGCCGAACGGCGAGATCATGCCGGTCACCGCCACGTCGCCGGGATAGCGGGCCACCGGATAGACGTCCTGCAGGTTCGGGATCGCCGCCACCGGCAGGGGTTCGAAGAAACCCTGCTCGCGCAGCAGCACGGCATAGCGCTCATTGGTCATGAGGCAACTGAAGGGCGGCGCCTTGGGACCCGCCGTGCGGAACGAGGCGACCCAACTGCTGCCGAGGCCGACATCGACGGTGATCGGCGCGTTCAGTGCCGGTTGCAGCTTGGGCAGCAATTGGCTGCGCCAGAAGGTCTCCCAGCGTCCGCCGTAGGTATTGGCGACAAACGGCGTGTCCGCCGCACGCGCCCCGCCCCCACCGGTCAGCATGGGACCGGCCATCAAGAGGGGGGCGCCCGCCGCACCGGCGAGAATATGTCTGCGTGTCACGCGCATGAGACCGAATTCCTTAGGAAAGGGGGTCGATATGGAGTGGCATGGGATTGGCGGGCGCGGAGGTCAGTCCACGGCTTTGCGATAAGTGTAATTCTTGTTCAGCCGTTCCATCAGGTAGTCGCCGTAGCGCACGGGCGGAAACTTCGGCTCGCCCGTACCCGGCAGGCATTCGACGATGCCATTCATGTCCATATCGAAGAAATACGGGCAGGAATACCGGTCCTTACCCGAGATATTCTTGACGCGGTGCGGCGTCGACTGCCAGCGCCCATTGGTCCAGCGCGACAGCATGTCGGCGACATTGACGACGAAAGTGCCCGGTATCGGCGGGGCCGCCAGCCAGGTACCGTCGCGCCGCCGCACCTCCAGCCCGCCCGAATCATCCTGGGCGAGGATGGTGATGACGCCGTAATCGGTATGCGGCGCCGAACCGAAGGCATCGGATGCCGCATCCGGCGGTTGCGGCGGGTAATGCAGCAGGCGCAGGAAGGTGGTCGGACGGCGAAAGAACGGCTCCAGCCACTCCGCCGGCAGCCCCAGAGCCAGGGCCAGCGGGCGCAGCAGCCGCTGGCAAAACCCGTGCATCGCGCTGTCATAGGCGATTACCGCGTCGCGGAAACCCGGCACGGCGTCCGGCCATTGGTTTGGCCCCTGCAGGGGCTGGCCGAAGCGGGCATCGCCGAGCGCCACCTCATGCATGACCATGAGGGATTCGCTGAAATTCGGGCGCGTGACCTTGGCGACCGACGAGGTCGCGATCAGCGAGGTATTGGGGGCCATATAGCCGCGGTGGAAGTCGTTGATCGTCAACGCCCGCTTGGCCGCCTCCGGCAGCGCGTGGAAGCGCCGGGACGCCGCGAACACGCCGCCCAACAGCTCGGGATCGATGCCGATATTGCTGAAATAGCAAAAGCCGATCGAGCGAAACGCTTCATCCAATTGGTGGGCGATAGCCCGCTCCTGCGCATCACCACCCAGGCCACCGAGATCGATGATCGGCAGGCTGCTCAAGACGGCGGTTTCGGCCATCGCGGACATGGCGATCTTTCCCAGTTTCACGGATTGCCCAGCTTCATGTATTGATCTTCGTCGATTGTATCCAATTTGATCCGCGCTGACAAAATACGCAACCTGTGTGCCAGCTTATCCGGAAAAATTCCCATGCTCGTGCCACCCTCAGGTGCCGTCCGAAATCTGTCCCCGCCCGCTCACGATCTATCGACGCCCGAATTGCTCGGCCGGGAGATCGCCCAGCGTCTCGAGGCGGACATCGTGACGTTGCGCATTCCCCCGGAAACCCGGTTGATCGAGGACGATATCAGCCGGCGGTTCGGCGTCAGCCGGTCGCCGATCCGCGAAGCCATGCGGCTGTTGGAGGCCGACGGCCTGGTGCTGCGCCTGCCCCGGCGCGGCAGCATGGTGGCTCCGATGTCGGCGGGTGATTTCGACGCCATCTGCGTGTGCCGGGCACCCCTGGAGGCGCTCGCCTCGGCCGGTGCCGCCCGGCATGCGGATGCCGAGGCCATGGCGGCGCTGCGCACGGCACTGACCCAGATGGCCGATGCGGAGCAGCGCGGCGACGCGCTCGCCGCCTTCACCGCCAACGTGGCGATCACCGACACGCTGCACGCCCATTGCGGCAATCCGGTGCTGCGGCGCTTGCTCTCCGTCGTCGACAAACTGGCCCTGCGCTACCGCTACTGCGCCTATCGCGGCGCATCCGGCTTCATGGAAACGGCGGTCGCCGCGAACCGTGCCCTGATCGCTGCGATCGACCTCCGGAACGATGCCGAAGCCAGCCGGATCACCGAAGATCTCATTCGCCAAAGCCGGCTCGATACACTGGCGATGCTGCAGAAGGGTATCTTGGAGATCACACCTCTTGGATAGGATGGGGTTTCAGTCCAGCAGGCGTTTGCCTTGTCATCGGATCTAAATCCGGCCAGTCTTGGGTCTTCCTCGGATGGAGTGGACATGGCGAAAAAGACAGTTCTGGTCGTCGGCTCGGGTATCGTCGGCTCTTCGATCGCCTGGCATCTGACGCGGGCTGGTTGTGCTGTCACGGTACTCGACAGCGGTGATGGCGGCGGTGTGGCGACGCCGAACTCCTTCGCCTGGCTCAATGCCACCTGGGGCAATCCTAAGCCCTATTTCGACCTGCGCGTCCGATCGCTGCGGGAATGGCGGCGCCTGGAGCGCGAGTTGCCGGGGCTCGGCGTCAAATGGTGCGGTGGGCTGCTCTGGGATCTGCCCCCGGACGAACTCGAAGCCTATGCGACCGAGCATGGGCGCTGGGGTTATGGCATTCGACGCGTCGGCAAGGCCGAGGCGCTGGAGATCGAGCCCAATCTGAGGAACCCGCCGGAGCTCGCCCTTTACGTGGCCGAGGAGGGCATGGTCGATCCCCTGCCCGCCGCCCGGACGATGCTGGCGGCAGCGGAAGCCGCAGGTGCGAAGATCCTCCACAACACCGAGGTGAAACGCTTGATCGCCGAGGGCGGGCGCGTTTCCGGGATGATGACCGATGCCGGCGTCATCTCGGCGGACGAGGTGGTCGTGGCGGCTGGTGCCAAGACGGCGCAGTTGCTCGACACGATCGGCGTGACCCTGAAGATGGACTCGCGCCCGGGCCTGCTCGTCAGCTCGAAGCCGACGGGACCGTTGGTGCGCGGTCTCGTGCTGTCCATGGGGTGTCATATCCGGCAGACTGCGGCGGGCCGCCTGCTTGCCGGATCGGATTACGGCGGCGCCGATCCGGCCGACCAGGCTGGTGAAAAGGCCCGCCTGCTGCACGCCAAGATGCAGGCCATGGTGCGGGGTGCCGAGGCGATCGAACTCGATTTCCACACGGTGGGGTATCGTCCGATCCCGGCCGATGGTTTTCCGGCGGTCGGGCGGCCGGGCGGCAAGCCAGGCCTCTATGTCGCCGTGATGCATTCCGGCATGACCCTGGCGCCCGCCATGGGGCTGTTCGCCACGCAAGAACTGCTGGAAGACGTCCGGGACCCGCTGCTGGCGCCCTATCATCCGGACCGGCTTGCCACATCGGGAGAGCAAGCCGCTTAAAGCGTGATCTCCATCCCGTCGAAGCCGGGTTCGACCCCCGCCGGCAGCATCTCGCACAGCGTGCGGTAATCCATCGAGAAATCCATATGGGTGAGGATCGCTCGTCGCGGACGCAGCCGGGCGATCCAGCTCAGGGTGCGTTCCAGATGGCTATGGGTCGGGTGCGGTGCGATACGCAGGCAATCGACGATCCAGACCTCGATGCCGGCCAAGACCTCGAACGCAGCCTCGTCGAGCGTCGCCACATCGGTTGAATAGGCGAAATTGCCGATGCGCAGGCCGAGCGAGGTGCTATGGCCATGATCCTGGTTGAAGGGATGGATCGGGATGCCGGCGGCCTTGAACGGGCCCCCGATCAAATGCGGTGTCAGGGTCGGCCGATGGAAACTGCTGCCGGGCAAGGCCGGCTGCACGGCATAGCCGAAACGCTGCTGGATCTCGCCGATCGTCTGGGCGGTCGCCCAGATCGGAATCGGCGCGCCCATAAGCTTGTTGATCGGCCGCAGATCGTCGATGCCGTGCAGATGATCGGCATGGGCATGGGTATAGATCACCCCATCGAGCCGCCGCACCCCCGCATCGGCCAGCTGCAGGCGCAGATCCGGCGTCGTGTCGACCAGCAGGGTGGAAATTTGGCCGGCTGGATTGTCGGCTGGATCGGGTGAAGCCGTCTCCGCCTCGATCAGGATCGACGGCCGGGTGCGATGGTTGCGCCGGTCGCTCGGATCGCAAACACCCCATTCCCCGGCGGATGACGGCACGCCTTGCGAGCCGCCGCAGCCCAGCATGCGGATTCTCATCGACCGGCCGAATCCAAGTTTGATGCCTTATGCGGGGCTGCCTTATCGAACAGCCGGAAGAAATTCGCCGTGGTGATCCGTGCCAACTCGGCCGGAGCGATGCCGCGCAGCTCTGCCAGCGCGGTCGCGGTATGCACCACATAGGCCGGCTCGTTGCGCTTGCCCCGCATCGGCACCGGCGCCAGATAGGGTGCGTCGGTCTCGACCAACAGCCGATCGAGCGGCACATCGCGGGCGATCTCGCGCAGCGCTGCCGCGTTCTTGAAGGTGGTGATGCCGGAGAACGAGATCGAGAAGCCGAGCTCCAGGGCGCGTTCGGCCAAAGCCCGGCCAGAGGTGAAGCAGTGCAGCACGCCGCGCAGCGCCCCGCCCCCGCTCTCCTCCGACAGGATCGCCGCGGTATCCTCATCCGCCTCGCGGGTATGGACGACGATCGGCAGCCCGGTCTCCCGACCCGCGACGAGATGCGCCCGGAACACAGCCGCCTGCTGCGCGCGCGGGCTGTTGTCATAATGATAGTCGAGGCCGCATTCGCCGATGCCGACGACCTTCGGATGCCGGGTCAGCGCCGCCAGTTGCTCAGCGTTAAGCGACGGCTCGGCCGCCGCCTCATGCGGATGGATGCCGACGGTGCACCAGATATTCGGATCGGTCTCGGCGATGGCGCGCACCCGATCGAACTCGGTCACCTTGGTGCAGATGGTCAGCAGCGTGCCGACGCCGGCCCGCCGTGCCCGGGCGATCACCTCGTCCCGTTCCGGGGCGAAATCCGGAAAATCGAGGTGGCAGTGGCTGTCTACCCAAACCGGCTCCATCAGGCGGCCGGCGCCTCGATTCGGGGGAATACCCCCTGGGGTGGCGGCAGCACCGTACCGACCGCGATCGGCCCGGCCGTCAATGCCCCGAACCCGCGCCCTTCCGGCCTGACACCCAACTGGTCGAGGATACGGGCGGCGGCGGTCGGCATGACCGGCTGCAGCAGGATCGCCACATGGCGGATCGCCTCGATCAGCACCGCCAGGACGGTCGCCATGCGGGCTGGATCGGTCTTCTTCAAGGCCCAAGGCGCCTGCGTGTCGACGTATTTGTTGGCGGCGTCGACGACCTCCCACAAGGCCGCCAGCATCAGATGCGGCTGGTGGGCGCCGATCGCGCGGCGCACCTCCGGCAGCAGGCCATGGGCGGCGGCCAGCAACCTTTCGTCGTCCTCGGTCGGATTGACGATCGCCGGCACTCGGGCGTCGCAGTTCCGCTGTACCTGACTCAGCACCCGCTGCACCAGATTGCCCAGATTATTGGCGAGATCGCTGTTGATGCGCGTGACCATACCCCGATGCGAGAAATCACCATCGCCGCCAAACGGTACTTCGCGCATCAGGAAATAGCGCACGGGGTCGAGCCCATAGGTCTCGATCAGCTCGAACGGGTCGATCGTATTGCCGAGAGATTTGGAGATCTTCTGCCCCTCATTGGTCCACCAGCCATGGGCGAACACCGATTTAGGGGGCGTCAACTCCGCGGCCATCAGAAAGGCCGGCCAAATGACGGCGTGGAAACGCAGGATGTCCTTGCCCACAATATGGTGAGCAACCGGCCAGAAGCGCTTGAAATCGGCTGATGTTTCGTCCGGATAGCCGAGCTCGGTGAGGTAGTTCGTCAGCGCGTCGAGCCAGACATACATGATATGTGCCGGATCGTTCGGTACCGGCACACCCCAACTGAAGCTGGTGCGCGATACGGAGAGATCCTTCAAGCCGGATTTGACGAAGCTCAGTACTTCGTTGCGCCGGCTGTCCGGGCCGATGAAACCGGGATTGGCCTCGTAGAGCGCCAGTAGCCGATCACCCCAGGCGGACAGGCGGAAGAAATAGCTGGGCTCCTCGACCCATTCGACCGGCGCACCGGTCGGTGCCTTGCCGTCGACGAGATCGGCCTCGGTATAGAACGCCTCATCGCGCACGGCATACCAGCCGGCATAGGAGCCGAGATAGATCTCGCCCTTGTCGAGCAAGGTCTGCCACAGCGCCTGGCAGGCCGCGATATGCCGGGGTTCCGTCGTCCGGATGAAATCGTCATGGCTGCAGTTCAGGGAGGCAGCCAGCAGGCGGAAATTCTCCGAGACCCGGTCGCAGAACGCGAGTGGCGTCAGCCCCTGGACGGCGGCGGCGCGCTCGATCTTTTGGCCGTGCTCGTCGGTGCCGGTCAAAAACCGCACCCGATAGCCGTCGAGCCGCATGAACCGGGCGATCACGTCGCAGGCGAGCGTCGTGTACGCGTGGCCGATATGCGGCTTGTCGTTCACGTAGTAGATCGGCGTCGTGATGTAGAAGGCCGGCTCGCCGGACATCCTGGTCTCCCGTTATGGCACCGGCCGGGAATAGGCGGCGCGCCTTGCTGAGGGTGAGATGGAGCTTTTCCGCCTAAGCAGGAGTCGCCGCTTGTGCATTAGTATATAAGAATCCTGACGGCGTATTGAAAGGATTGCGGCATGCCTAAGCGCGTGTTCATCGATGGCGAAAGCGGCACCACCGGTCTGGTGATCGCCAACCGCCTGCATGATCGGCCGGATCTGGAGATCCTGCGGCTCGCTCCCGAGCGGCGCAAGGATCCCGCGGCGCGCGAGGATGCGCTGAACAGCTGCGACCTCGCGATACTCTGCCTGCCGGATGACGCCGCGATCGAAGCGGTCGGCATGGTCGAAAATCCGGCCGTCCGCGTTCTCGATGCCAGCAGCGCATTCCGGACCCACCCGGATTGGGTCTTTGGCTTCTCGGAACTGACCGAGGGTCAGACGACCCTGATCGCCGAGGCGGCGCGGGTCACCAACCCTGGCTGCTACGCGACCGGCGGCATCGCCCTCCTCCGCCCCTTGATCGAGGCCGGTGCCCTGCCCGCCGATGCCGCGGTGATGCTGAACGCGGTGTCCGGCTATACCGGTGGCGGCAAATCCTTGATCGCCGCCTTCGAGGACAAGGCGGCGCCCGGCTATCTTGATACGGGGTTGTACGAATACGGCCTGAGCTTCGAACATAAGCACGTGCCGGAGATCCGGCATCATTCGGGCATGGCGAAGCCGCCGCTCTTCGTGCCGAGCGTCGGTCGCTTCCCGCGCGGCATGCTGGTCAATCTGCCGCTGCAGTTGTGGGACCTGTCGAAAAACCTTTCCGGGGTTGAGCTTCACCGGATCTATCAGGACCATTACGCGGCAAAGAGCCAAGTGCGCGTTCGCCCGCTGCTGCGCCTCGAAGGCAAGGGCGCCGGCGAAAAGATCGAGGCGGACGGCCTCGCCGGCACGGATTTCCTCGATATCCATGTCGTCTGGAACCCGAAGACCGAACAGGCTCTGGTCGTCGCGCAATTGGACAATCTGGGCAAAGGCGCCTGCGGCGCGGCGATCCAGAACATCGGCTTGATGCTGGGGATCCCCGACCTCGGTTGACCCGGCTGGGCTAATCCCATGTATGGGAGACGTGGCGCGTGACGAAGTTTGTGAACAGGCTCGGGCCCGCTTCGGTGCAGATGCTTTCCGGATGGAACTGAACCGATTCGATCGGCAGGGTCGCGTGCCTTAGCCCCATGATGTAGCCGTCATCGGCGGCCTCGGCCGTGACGGTCAGGCAGGGCGGGAGTGTTTCGCGCTCCACGATGAGCGAATGATAGCGTGTCGCTCGGAGCGGCCGCTTCTGACCGTGGAAGCAGCCCGATCCGTCATGGACGACAAGGCTGGTCTTGCCGTGCATGAGATGCGTCGCCCGCCGCACCGTGCCGCCGAAGGCAAGACCGATGGCCTGGTGGCCGAGGCAGACGCCGAGGATGGGGATGCCGCCGCCGAAGCGCTCGATGATCTCCACATAATGAGCGTCCGCCGGATGACCCGGACCGGGACCCAGGACGATAAAATCGGGCGCCATCTCGTCAATATCGGCCAGTGAGATCCGGTCATTGCGAATCACCCGGGTGTCTATGTCCGCCTCCAACAGATATTGCCGGATGATGTAGACGAAGCTGTCATAGGCATCGATCAGAAGCGCTTTCATGGCGTCAACTCCGTACCGGTGATCGCCCAATAGGTGGCGCCGAGTTTCGACCTTGTTTCCCGCCATTCCTGGTCGGGATGGGAATCGGCGACGATGCCGGCGGACGCCCGGATGACGTAGTCGCGACCGTCATGGATCGCCGTTCGGATGCACAGGGCGAGATTCGCATATCCCGAGAAGTCGATCAGCCCGACCGCGCCGGCATAGACGCCGCGCCGCGAGGTTTCGAGTTCTTCGATGATCTCCATCGCCCGCACCTTCGGCGCGCCGGTCATGGTGCCCGCCGGGAAGGTCGCCGCGATCGCATCGTAGATATCGATCTCTTCCGACACCTTGCCGATCACGTTCGAGACGAGGTGGAAAACATGCGAATACTTCTCGATGGCCAGCAATTCGGTGACGGCGAGCGTCCGAGGGATGCAGATGCGACCGATATCGTTGCGGCACAGATCGACGAGCATGACGTGTTCGGCGATTTCCTTCTCATCCGCGCGAAGCTTCGCGGCGGCCGCGGCGTCCTCCTCGTCGTCGCGGCCACGCCGGATGGTTCCGGCCAAGGGGCGCATCGTGATCGTACCCGCTTCGGCACGCAGGAACACCTCGGGGCTCGCCCCGATCAGCGTGGCGCTGCCCAGCTGGGCCAAATACATGTAGGGGGCCGGGTTTCTGGCACGCAGGCGACGGTAGACAGCCAGGGGGTCCGCCGCTGAACGGATAGTCAGCTCATGCCCAAGCTGGACTTGATAGATGTCGCCGATGCCGATGTGATACAGCGCTTGCTGGACGATTTCCGCATAGCGCTGCTGCGTGATCGAGTCTGAAATCGATAGGGGCGCGGGAACTTCGGGAATGTCGTCCCGGATCTCCGAGAGGGTTTCCCCGGCAAGATGCCGCGTGATGTCGTCGAGAGGGGTCGGTGCCCAGAGAGTGGAGTCGGCTTTGATCAGTTCGGCGGTTCGGTTCGCCAAGTCAAACTTGATTACGCCCTCGAATACCGACAGGCAAATATCCGGCGCACCATCGCGGGCTTCGATCTTGCGGGGCAAGGTTTCAATGAAGCGAACGGTATCGTAGCCAAAATACCCAAAGAATCCAAAACTGTATGAATCCGCCGACGTTTTACCATCGACGGTGAATAGATTTTGAATGACGCGGAGAATTTTCCACAAATCGGCATTCTCTTCGATAGTTATATCACCGCTTCCAATATGGACGCTTCCCGATTGTTCTATCGCCCGCGAAACGATATCGACAATTTTGGTCTCGCCGGAAAGGCTGACACGACAGTTTTGGATTTCGACGGTGAGCAGCGGCCGAAAGCCGACGGTTGCCGATCTGGCATCCTGACGCGGCCCGGACAGTGATTCGAGCAGGAATGCGCTTTCCGGGCCAAAGAGATCCCGGCACGAAAGGTAAGCCTGGAAGGGCTCCCGAAACTCCATCGGGTAGGTTTTAAGATGAACGTCGATCGTTCCACCGGCTTCTCTTTGCGACACTTCGTCGAGCATTTGCCACCCACCGCCCAAGCTGGATTTTTGAACATAAAAAAAGCCCACCAAAACGTTGGTGGGCTGCCGGAACGAACCGCTGATACACATAATCAGCCGTCGCGGTTGCCCACGGACAAACGCCACCACCAGGTCCAGGCCTGCAGCGATGATGAAGCGATGTGAGCGTCGAACGACATGCGCGAAGGCTGACCAACGATCATGGGCGTGTCAACAGCTTATGGCTAACGCGCGGCTGTTTCCAGGCTCAGAAACGCGTCGAGCACGACCTGTTTGCGGTCGAGGTTGACGGCATCCGCTCGGCTGAACAGCATGCGCAGCCCCTCCCAAACCTCGACCCATTGGTCGAGGCGGCGGCGAGTGGCGAGCCGGGCGCCCAGCGTCGCCTCGCCCGGGACGATTTCCGGTGCGTCGGAGATGCCGTCGCCGGCGGCGCGCGTCACCAGCTGGGCGAGCCAACCGGTCAGCAGCTCGACAAAGGTGCGCCAGCTATCATCGCTGGCGGCAACCCGTTCGGCCAGCCGATGCAGCGCCGCGACATCGAGTTGTGGCAACTCGCCCAGCAACCCGAGCAGCGAGCGATAGAGGTCGACGCCCCCCGCATCGGCCAGATCGATCGCCCGACCGATGCTCCCTTCGCTCAGCCGGGCGAGCGCCGTCGCCTCGCCGAGCGGCAGCGCCGGACGGTGTTGCCGCAGCAGCTCGACCACCGCCGTCTCACCGAGTGGTTCCAGCCGCAACAGGCGACACCGCGACCGGATGGTCGGCAGCAACCGCCCGGGTGCGTGGCACACCAGCAGCAACAGGGCTTGCCGCGGAGGCTCCTCAAGAACCTTCAATAAGGCATTGGTAGCATTGCGATTCATCTCGTCGGCACTGTCGATGACGACGATACGCCAACCGCCCTCCGCGGAAGTGAGGCGGAGGAATGATGCGATCTCCCGCACATCGTCGACGACGATCTCACTGCGCATCCGCTTGCGTCGCGGATCGAGACCACGCTCGACGGTCAGGAGATCCGCATGGCCCGCGGCGGCGACGCGACGGGCGGTCGGATGCTCGGGATCGATCGCCAGATCCGTCTTCGGCGCGGCAGCGAACAGGCCGTCCCCCGCACTGTCCCCCGCCAACAGGAACCGGGTGAACCGGAAGGCCAGAGTGGCTTTGCCGATGCCGCGTGGCCCCCCCAGAATGATCGCGTGCGGCAATCGACCGCTTTCAGACGCCGCCAATAGGGCCGCCTCCGTCGCCCCATGGCCGATCAGCGTTGGATTGCGCCGGGGGGCGAAGGGATCAGGCGCCTCGTCATCGGTGGTTTGCGGTGAGGCCATCGGCGTCTTACCAGGAGATGCCGAGGCGGGCCTGCACGACAGCCCTGATGGCGGACGCGACCTCGGCAGGTGCCGCCGTGGCATCGATCACGGCGCATCGGCCGGGCTCGGCGGCTGCGATTGCGAGAAATCCCGCACGAACCCGCTCATGGAACGCGTCGTCGCGCTGTTCGAAACGATCGGCACCGGCATGCCGCGCGGCGGCACGGGCCCGGCCCATCGATACCGGTAGATCGAGGATGAGAGTGAGATCCGGTGCCAGGCCCTCACAGGCGATCCGAGATAGATCGCCGATGATGTTCGGATCGAGGCCGCTGCCGGCACCCTGATAAGCACGTGTCGAATCCTCGAAACGGTCGGAGACCACCCAAACGCCCGCCGCGAGTGCCGGACGCACCGTCCGCTCCACATGGTCGCGCCGCGCCGCCATCATCAGCAGCGCCTCGGTCACCAGATCCCAGCGCCCGACGCCCCCGCCGAGCAGCAAACCGCGGATCTCTTCCGCACCGGCCGAGCCACCCGGCTCTCGCGTCGCCAGGATAGAGAGGCCCGCTCCTGTCAACCCGTCGGCCAACAGGCGAAGCTGCGTCGACTTGCCCGCCCCCTCGCCGCCTTCCAAGGTGATGAAGCGACCTGGACCCGGCACTCCCATGGCAGCGTCAACCGAGGCCGTCACCGGACCTCAGCGTTTGCTCCCCAGGACGAGCTGAGCCACCGCCGTGCCGAGCCGGCCCATCGGACCCAGTCGGTCGACCGCGGCGCCGGTGACCAGCGGCACCTCGACCGGAGGCACTTCCGGCGCGGAAATCACCAGCTTGCCGACCGTCTGGCCGGCGGCGATCGGGGCCGCGATCGGGTTGTCGTAGGTCACCGTCACCTTCATGTCCTTGCGCAGACGCTTGGGCAGGGTGACAGCGACGTCGCGCGCCGCGACCAGCGGCACCTTGTTCTTGACGCCCAACCAGACATCGGCCTCGTCGACAGTGTCGCCCTGCTTGAACAACGCGTAGTTGCCGAATTCCCGGAAGGCCCAATCGATCACGCGATCGGTGTCCTGAGCGCGGTTCTTCATGCTTTTCATGCCGGACATCACGGCGATGATGTGTTGTTCGCCGCGCACGACCGAGGCGGTCAGCGAGAACCCGGACTCATCAGTATGGCCGGTCTTCAGACCATCGGCACCGACCGTCTTGTACAGCAGCGGGTTGCGGTTACCCTGCTTGATCCCATTATAGACGAACTCCTTTTCCGAGAAGTAATGATAATACTCGGGAAAGTCGCGGATGGTGTGCAGCGCCAGGGTCGACAAGTCCTTCGCCGTCATATAATCGCCGGGATCCGGCCAACCATTGGAGTTCGCGAAATGGCTGCCGGTCAGGCCGAGATCCCCAGCCTTTTTGTTCATCATCAGGGCGAAGGCTTCCTCGGACCCGGCGATGCCTTCGGCCAGCACGATGCAGGCATCATTGCCGGATTGGATCAGCATGCCGCGGATCAGGTCCTCGACCTTCACATGCGCGCCCAACGGCACGAACATCTTGGAGCCGCCCATCCGCCAGGCCTTTTCGCTCACCGTCAGCTCGTCGGTGAGCGAAAGCTTGCCCTGCTTCAACTGGTCGAACACCAGATAGGCGGTCATGATCTTGCTCATCGAGGCGGGCGCCATGCGCTCCTCGCCGCCCTTGTCCATCAATACGGTGCCGGTCTTGGCATCGACGATGTAGACATATTTCGCATCCGTATCGATCTGCGCCCGCGCGATCGACGGCATCAACAGCAGCGCCACCAGCACCAGCGCCCTCGACATCAGGGATATGGCCGAAAACCGGGAATCGGTGACGCGCGTCATGACGAGGTTCTTTCGCAGGGGTAAGGGGCGCTGAGGTAGGGGGCAAATCGGCATGGTGTTCGACCTAATCGACAACGATCTTGGCTTCGGCGGCGCCCGGCACGGCGGAGACTTTGGTCAGCAGGGCATCGGCCTGATCGACGGACGCGACCGGCCCGATGCGAACCCGAAAGAAATCGATGCCGCCGACCCTGGCGGAGGTAATCGCCACGGCGCCCAGCGGGCTTAGCCGCGCCTTCAGCTGCGCCGCATTATCGACGCGGGTGAACGCGCCGGCCTGTACATAGATGCTGGACGGCCGCACCGGAACGACCATGACGGTATTGGGAAGCGGCGGCCCCGGCGGCACGATGGCCGGTTGGGCGGGTGCCGCCGCGACCGGTGCCGCGGGCGGCGACGCTTGGGTGGCTGTGGCGGCTCCGGATGATTTGCCGTTGGGAGCGAGGGCCATCGCCACGACCTGGTCGCGGGGGGCCGCGCGCGGCGTCTCGACCGGCAGCTGATCCGGACTGCCGTTCAACTTGGCAAGGCTGGCGGCCTGGATGCTCTCCGACGTCAAGATTCGGACGCGCACCTTGGCGGTACCCGTCTGCTCGAACCCCAGCAGCTGCGCGCCCCGGCGCGAGATATCGATGATCCTGTTGCTGGCGAACGGCCCACGGTCATTGACCCGCAATTCGACCACCCGACCATTGTCGAGGTTGGTGACCTGCACGATGCTGGGCAGCGGCAGGGTCCGGTGGGCGGCGGTCAGCGCGTTCAAATCGAACACCTCGCCATTGGCGGTCGTCTTGGCGTGAAACGCCTCGCCATACCACGAGGCGATACCAGTTTCATCGTAGCTGAAATCCACAGCCGGATAATACCAAACTCCGGCAATCTGATAGGGCGCGCCGACTTTGTAGAAATTACGGCCGCCCTGCTCCGTCTCGCTCGACTTGGGTGCCGGACGGGACGCGCAAGCGGCCGCCAGCATGCAAAGCAGCGCCATGGCGGAAAGCCTTAACAGGGGATGTCTCCGCATGATTTAGTAGACATACCCCTAATTCACAGCTGCATATGGTAGGCACGCTATCAATTCCCAATGCGCTCGGCAAGGTAGGAGACGGCTGTGGCGAAGTAGAGCGACCGGTTCCATTTCATGATGGCCCGGTAGTTCGAATAGACCAGCAGCGACGGGCCGGTGGCATCGCCCGGGCGGACGATGGAGGCGCGCAGATCGCGGCCAGGCACCGGCGCGCCGTCCGGCGTCGTGACGCCCAACGCTCGCCATTCCTCGATCGGCTTATCGATGTCGAGCGACACCAGTTTGGTGTCGAAGCCGGGCGGCAGCACCACCTGAGTGCCCCAGCCGATCTCGGGATTCCAGCCCAGATGGCTGAGGTAATTGGCGATCGAGGCGAGCGCGTCGCCGCGATCGTTCCAGATATCCTGCTTGTTGTGCCCGCGATAATCGACCGCGTAGCTCAAGAACGTCGACGGCATGAACTGGGTTTGGCCCATGGCGCCGGCCCAGGAGCCCAGCATCTCCGACGGCTTGATATGACCCTGATCGATGATCTTGAGAGCGGCCAGCAATTCGCCGCGAAACAGGCTGCTGCGCCGGCCGTCATAGGCGAGTGTGGCGAGCGAGCCGATTACCGGATAGGTGCCCGAGACCTTGCCGAAATCCGTCTCGATCCCCCAAAGCGCCACGATGAAGCGCGGCTGCACGCCATAGCGGCTGCCGATATCGGTCAGCAGCGCGCGGTTGTCGTCGAGCGCCTTGCGGCCATTATCGACCCGGCCGGGCGACACCACGCGCGCGATGTAGTCGTCGAAGGTGATGGTGCTTTCCGGCTGGTGCCGATCGAGTTCCAGAACCTTTGGGATGGGAGCGACGCCAGTGAAAGCCGAGTCGATGGTGGCGCGGCGGATGCCGCTTTGCGCGGCCTCGTCCTTGAAAGCGCGCAGCCAGGTTTGGAAATCGGCATCCCCCGCCCAGGCAGGCGCGATCATGCCGCCGAGCAAGAATGCCACCCCACACACCAGACCAAGCCACCGCACCCGCACGCGCCGTCCCCCAACCGGATCCCGGGCAAAAACCACCGGAGTGGCGCCCCATGGGCCATGTGGTGCCATGAACGCGGCACCGCCCGCAATGCGGTTGGCGGGGGATCGTCCAAGTACCGGGCGGGATGGATAAACTCGACCGCCGCCGACCGCTCGGGACCGCCGGCCCGGCTGCCCTGCCCCCCCGACTCTATCCCCCGAGGCCCCGCTCCGGAATACAGCCGCGAGCTTGCGAAGACCGATCGAACCGGCTATGCCACAACCCGCTCGAATGCGCCGGCCCGGCACCCGGTCCGGCTACCGCGGACGTGGGATGGGTGGTCGAGTGGTCTATGGCTCCGGTCTTGAAAACCGGCGAGGGTGCAAGCTCTCCGTGGGTTCGAATCCCACCCCATCCGCCAGTCCTACGCTACGTCCATGAGACCGGCAGCAGCTCAACATAGTGTCATGTGTGGCCCGCCATGTGCCCGTAGATCCACAAATGAGTTTCGGCGACTCGGTCGATATCCTCATCTACCGGCTGGCTGGTGCATGGCCGACGATAGCGCTGCTCTCGCTCGCCACGGCATTATTCTTGCTCCACTAACTTAGCAGGGACGGAACGACATAGCGTTCAGGAACTGGAGAGCTGCGCGAAGGCGCCTTTCCAGACCGAAGGTTCCGGCACTCTTTGGGACCGATGGCATGCGCCTTGCTGGTTCGGGTGAAGCGAAGCTTGCGGGATCCAGTCATGGACATCGGCGTCTTCATTCCCATCAACAATAACGGCTGGATCATTTCCGCGAACTCGCCGCAGTACATGCCGAGTTTCGACCTGAACCGTCAGGTTGTGCAGAAGGCGGAAGCCTTCGGCCTGGATTTCGCACTGTCGATGATCAAGCTGCACGGCTTTGGCGGGAAAACCGAATTCTGGAACCACGGGCTGGAGAGCTTCACCCTGATGGCCGGCCTCGCCGCGGTGACGTCGCGCATCAAGCTCTATGCCTCGACCGCCGTCCTCACCATCCCGCCGGCGATCGTGGCGCGGATGACAAGCACGATTTCCGATATTTCCGGCGGCCGCTTCGGGGTCAACATCGTCTCGGGCTGGCACAAGATCGAATACAGTCAGATGGGGCTGTGGCCGGGCGATGACCATTTCGGCAAGCGATACGACTACAGTACGGAATATGTGCGGATCCTGCGCGAACTCTGGGAGACCGGGCAGTCCGATCTGCGGGGTGACTATTTCCAGATGGACGCTTGCCAGCTGAGCCCTCGCCCGGAAGCGCCGATCACGGTGGTGGCGGCGGGGCAGAGCGACCGGGGGATGGAGTTCGCAGCGAAATATTGCGATTTCAACTTCGCGCTGGGCGAAGGCGTGAATGAGCCGACCCGGGCCGCCGGCATTCCCGCTCGCATGCAGGAGCACGCCCGCCGTGCCGGACGCGATGTCGGCAGCTACATCCTCTACATGGTCATCGCGGATGAGACCGATGCGGCCGCGATGGCGAAATGGGACCATTACAATGCCGGCGCCGACAAGGACGCGCTGGCACATCTTCTGGGCAAGGCGGCGGAAGACACCGCTCCCTCCGCCACATCGATGGTCGCGGCGATCCAGCGCTCCCCATCGCCGATCAACTTCAACATGGGCACACTGGTCGGCTCCTACGCAAAGGTTGCCGAAATGTTGGACGAGGTGGCGGGGATGCCGGGGGTGAAGGGCATCATGCTGACCTTCGACGATTTCCTCCTCGGCATGGACGCCTTTGGCGAGCGTATCCAGCCGCTGATGCGCTGCCGCTCCGGGCGGCGGCTGGCCGTCTGATTTAGCTCTTCCATTTAGCTCACCCATTAGCTCACTGGACAGGAAGCCCGGCGCCGTTGACCGAGACCGGTGGCCAGGAAGGCGCCGCCGAGGTGGCAGGCGGCGATCGCCAGGAGGGTGATCGAGAAGGCATGGGTCACCGCCGCCGGATCGGTACGCGTGCCGATCGCGGTGAAGAAGAGCCCGCCCAGCACGGCCACGCCGACGGCGGCGCTCACCTGCAGGGTGGAATTGACGATCCCACCGACCAACCCCGCCCGATGCGGTTCTACCCGCTCGACGATGACCCGGACCATGGTTGGGATAGCGAAGCCCATGCCGAGACCGATGAATGCCAGCGCCGGTGCCATCAGCGGCCAGGGCGGCACCGTTCCGGCGGGAGAGCGGGCGGTGACCAACGCGGTTGCGATCGCGCCGATCGACGACAGGAAAAAGCCGAGGGATGGTGCCGCCGTTCCCATCCAGCGACCGAAGAGCGGGCTGAAGGTCGATCCCGTCAGAAAGCCGGCCGAGAAGGGTAGGATCGCCAGCCCCGCCTGCAAGGCGGTGAAGCCAAGTGCACCCTGGAGATAGATCGAGTAGATCAAGAAGAACGTCGCCATGGCATAGAGCGTCATGATGGCGCCCAGCCCCCGGAGCAGGCCTGGCGATTGAAAAACCTCGATGGCGACGAGCGGATCGCCGCCGGCCTTGGCCAGGCGAATCTCGTAGCGCCGGAACAGCTCGACGAAAAGCGGCGTGGTCAGCAGCATGACGATCGACCACCACGGCCAACCGCGCTCGCGTCCCTCGACGAGCGGCAGCACGAGCACGGTAAGCGCCGCGGCCGATAGAACGATGCCGCCCCAATCGAGGCGGGGGCGATGCCGGCCACGCGTCTCGCGCAGCAGCGGGATGGCGGCCAGGAAGGCGATGATGGAAATCGGTAGGTTGATCAGGAAGATCAACCGCCAGCCCAACCCGCCGATATCGGCCCCGACCAGGGCACCGCCCAGCAACTGGCCGACGATCGAGGACAGGCCGAGGGTGACGCCGTAGATGCTGAGGGCTCGGCCGCGCTCATGGGCCGGAAACAGGGCGTGGACGGAGGCCAGCGCTTGCGGCGCCATGGCAGCGGCGGCCAAGGCTTGCAGCAGCCGCGCCAGGATGAGCGAGAGGGGCGACCAGGCGAGACCGCAGAAGGCGGAGGCGAGCGCGAAGCCCGCGAGCCCGATCAGGAACACGGATTTGCGCCCGAAGATATCACCGAGGCGCCCGCCGGTGATCAGGAACACCGCATAGACGATGGCATAGCCGGAGATGACCAGTTGCACATCGGCGGTCGTGGCGCCGAGCCCCGTGGTGATCGACGGCATGGCGACATTGACGATGAAGAAGTCGAGCGGCGCCAGGAAGGCGCCCGTCAACAGCACCGCGAGCGCCGCCCAACGATGCGGGTCAAGCTTGTCGGACGTGATCGGCGCGCTTGCAGCCAGTGTCGTCATCGTGGAATTCCTCAATAATAGAACAATTGATCCCTAATTTGACCCGATATGCCGGCCGCAACGGGGCTGTACTCGAGCCTTTAGAGCGCGGGCCGTTCCTCTATCGCATCGACGCGATCGGGATAGAAGGCGAAATGGTCCTCGATCCCGGCGACGGCGGCGAAGGGGGCCTCGTAGGTCCACACGGCATTCGCCGACCTCTCACCGCCGACCGGGATGCTGTAATACGCGCAGTCGCCCTTATAGGGGCAATAGGTGCCGTGCTCCGACCGTTCCAGCAGCGCCATATCGATATCCTTGCGCGGGATGTACTGGACCGCCGGATAGGATGCCTCGCGGAGCGTCAGAGCCTCGCGGGTATCGGCGATGACGCGGCCCGAGACGGAGACGAGAACCCGCGACGGGTTCGCCTCGATCGTGATCGGATGGTCGGGTCCGGGGATTTTTATCGGCTTTTCCGTCATGGCTTGGAGTTCCTTCATCTGCTGCGATGTAACAGGCCGAGGACTTACGAGGCCAATTCGCCGCTATCGACGGGATGGACTGACCCGCGGGGAAAGGCGCCCTGTCGGATGCGTCAGACACCGCGGTCGCCTCAATATGGACATCCGTATTTTTCGATCAAGCTGAAAATATGGATGTCCATAGTTACGGTGTGAGATACTGCGGTATCGCCTCGAATTGAGGCATCTATCGGCGCCTCCAAGGATCAGGCTTTAACGCAGAACCTTCGAGAAGAGCATGCGCTTGAAGCGCTCCACTGGTTCCGGATTCCGCTGGGCTTTTGCCAGAAGATTGGCGCCTTGCAGCGACGAGACCACAAAGCCCGCAACCTCATCGCAATCGAAGTCGGGGGGCAACTCGCCGGCTTCCATGGCCGCCCTCAAGCAATAAGCGACGGATCGCTGCACCTCCGCGAAGATCTCGACCAGCCTGTGCCGAATGATTTCGCTGTGATCGCTCGCTTCGGCCGTGAAGTTGCCGAACAAGCAGCCATTTCGCATGCCATCTCGATTGAGCCGGTTTTTTCCGACATCGATGTAGGCGCCAAGCCGCTGCAGCGGCGGCAGCGCATCGTTGCGAAGAGTCTCCCGGATCACCTTGAGGCTGTTGGCGAAATAGAGATCGATAACCTCAAGCCCGAAGGCCTCTTTCGACTCGAAATGGTTGGTGAACGATCCCTGCGGCACGCCGGCGGCCTGGACGATGTCGCGGACGCTGGCGCCCCCGAACCCGCGCTCATGCACGACCCGGAGGCCTTCGGTCAGGATCTTTTCTCGGTTCGAGGGCTTGGACATGGATTTAATATGTTCGTCCATATTGCCGTGTCAAGGGACCGAAGGGCCAATAGCCTTGGCGGCCGACTTGTCCGGCGCCTCCCTGCCCCCTACTCGGCCGCGAGCGATGGTCGCCAGCCGGTCTCCTTCAGGCAGCGATCGATCCACTGCTTGGTCAGCTTCTCCTGGACGCCGTTCTGGGACAGTCGGCTCCGCAGATTGCCGAAATCGACATTGTCGAGCGACTGGTCCTGGTTGAAGCACGAGAACACCACGGTTTCGGCACCGGTCACCGGGTCCTTGTGCATCTGCAGGCACTGGGCGCAGATCTCCTTCATCATGCATTGCATGGGAGAATTGATGCTGCCGATGGCGTGATGGCCAGGCCGGAGATAGGGCGCCAGCGCGCCGTGCCGCGCGCGCGCCACCGCCGCCATCATCCCGTCGGAGCCGATCGCCACGATCCGGTCGACTTCGGCGAGCGCGATCGGCGCCTCGCCCAGGGCACTACTGGCATAGGCGACCATCGCATCGACGATATTGCCAACGAACGCCTTGTCCTGGGCGCGGCTCGGCGTGAAGCCCGGCGCCTCGTCCGAGCACCAGACGATGATATCGGCGGCCTGCTCGATCTCCTCGACCTTGTAGCGGTCGATCAGCTTCTTGTAGCCGGCGAAATACACCACGCGGGAGCCCTCGGCGCGCAGCGCCTGGCCGATCGAGAACAGCACGGCATTGCCGAGGCCGCCGCCGACCAGCAAGGCCGTCTCGCCCGGCGGCGTCTCGGTCGGTGTCCCGGTCGGGCCCATCAGCACGACCGGCTCGCCGGGCTTCAGATGCGCGCAGAGATCGGACGAGCCGCCCATTTCCAGCACGATGGTCGACAGCAACCCACGCTCCCGATCGACCTTGGCGCCGGTCAACGCCAGGCCCTCCATGGCGAGCGTCGTAGTACCGACCACGGGGTCGGTCACCCGCTCCGCCGTCGCCTCGAAGTTTTGTAAGCGGTAGAACTGCCCGGGCAGGAAGGCGCGAGCGGCCAGGGGCGCGCGGACCACGACATCGACGATGGTCGGTGTCAGCCGGATCACCTCATGCACCACCGGGCGCA
>DATMGU010000026.1:0-1747 GCA_035555315.1 Allostellaceae bacterium | reverse complement strand
TCTCAAGGTCGTTCCGCTCACGAAGCACATTGGTGCCGAAATCCGCGGTATCGACCTGCGCGACACACTTGACGCCGCAACCATCCGGGACATCCACAAGGCCTGGCTCGATCACCTGGTGCTGGTGTTTCGCGGCCAGCGATTTGCACAGGAGGATCTCATCAGGGCGACCGGATATTTCGGCGAGATCGGGCCGCTGTCACGGCCGATGAAATATTTCCCCAAAGGGTACGCGAAGCTCCTGCCCAACATCATGTTGATCTCAAACATCAGAGAGAACGGCGAAACCATCGGGGCGCTGCCGGACGGAGAGATGCACTTCCACCACGACATGATCCACGGCGAGCTGCCGCACAACGGCACGCTGCTATATTCGGTGGAGATCCCGAGCCACGGCGGCGACACGCTGTTCGCCAGTGGCTATGCGGCCTATGACACCCTCGATCCGACGGTCCGGCAGCGCCTCGAGGGCCGCCAAGCCCTCAATCATTACAACTAGGGTGCCACGATTCGAGGCGACACAAGCAATGCCGTCGAGGCCTTCGGCGAGGCGGTGCATCCGGTGTTTCGCACAAACGACGAGACGGGCCGCAAGGCGGTCTATGTCGATCGCCTGATGACCATGAAGGTCATCGACATGCCGCAGGCCGAGAGCGACGAACTCCTCAATGCGGTGTTCGACCATTCCGAGCGGGAGGAATTCGTCTATCGCCACATCTGGCGCGTCGGCGATCTCCTGGTTTGGGACAATCGCTGCTCGGCCCATGCACGGGACGACTTTCCGTCCGACCAGCGCCGGCTGATGTGGCGCACGACCGTGAAGGGCACGGTGCGGCCGTATTGAGTTGTAGGGTGCATTTGGCCACCGGGTCCGGCTTTTAGCCGGCCGATGATAAACTCCGCGTAATGCGCCAGTGGCCCTGGCGTCGGCGGGTTAAAGCGAACCCGCCCTACAGACCCGCGAATGTTCTCCACGATGGCGAAGACCTACGACTACATCATCGTCGGCGCCGGCTCCGCGGGCTGCGTGCTCGCCAACCGGCTTACCGAAGACGACGGCGCGCAGGTCCTCCTGCTCGAAGCTGGTGGGCGCGACTGGCATCCCTACATTCACATTCCGCTCGGCATGGGCAAGCTCCATGAACGGCGCATGTTCGATTGGGGTTTCGTGACCGAGCCGGAGCCCGGTCTCAACGGCCGTTCCATCGAGGCGAGCCGCGGCAAGGTGCTGGGCGGATCGTCTTCGATCAATGTGATGGCCTATACGCGCGGCCATCCGGGCGATTTCGATCGCTGGGCTCAGAAGGGTGCGACCGGCTGGTCCTATGCGGACGTGTTGCCGTATTTCAAGCGCAGCGAAACCTTCGCGGGCGGTGCAAACGCCTGGCGCGGCGGCACAGGCCCGCTTGGAACCGAGTTCGCCAAGACCACCGACCCGCTTTATCCGGCCTGGATCGAGGCCGCCAAGGCGGCTGGCATCCAGAATACGCCAGATTACAACGCGGCATCGCAAGAGGGTTTCGGCCGCAGCCAATACACTATTCGAAACGGCCGCCGCTCGTCTGCCGCGACCGCGTTTCTCAAGCCTGCGATGCGGCGGCCCAACCTGACGGTCGAGACCCGAGCGCTGGTGACGCGCGTGATCCTGCGCGGCACGACCGCAACCGGCGTCGCGTACGTCAAGGGCGGCCAAATGCTTCGGGTCGGCGCGGCGCGGGAGGTGATCGTTTCGGGCGGCGCCTTCAGC
>DATMGU010000025.1:0-1535 GCA_035555315.1 Allostellaceae bacterium | reverse complement strand
TCGAACATCGGCACCGGATTGCCGGTGCCCCAGATCGTCTGGTTGGTGGCGGGATCGTAGGTGCCGGTCACCCAGACGGCGCCGCCGCCGGTCTGCCACGCATTGGTGTTGCCCTTCCAGGTCTCGCTGCCGGGCTCGCCGGGCGCCGGAATGGTGAATTTGCGCCACACCAGCTTGCCGGTGGCGGCATCGAGACCAGCAATCCAGTCGCGCACGCCCTGGTCGCCATTGGCGGCGCCGACGATGAGCTTGTCCTTGATGGCGAGCGGCGCAGCCGTGAAGGTCACGTCCGGTGTGTCCGAGAACGAGGTCTCCCACACCACCTTGCCGCTTTCCTTGTCGGTCGCGATGATGCGCGGCGAATTGCCAAAACCGCCGGCGCCAGTAATGACGAGGTTGCCCCACAACGCTGCGCCGCGGCTACGCATTTGGCGATCCTGCTTCGGATCCATGCGCCATACGATGCGCCCGACATCGCCCGAGCGAACGTCGATCTTGTAGAGGACGTTCCAGGAATCCGTGACGTAGAGGAAGCCGTCTTCGGCGAGCGGCGTCGCATTGGTGAACTCGTTGCCGGCCCCGCCGCCAAGCGGCACCGCATAGGCGAGCTTGAGGTTCTTGACATTGCCCCGGCTGATGCGGGCCAGCGGCGAGTAGCGCTGGCCGTCATAGGTGCGGTGGTTCATCAGCCAGTTCTGCGGCTCCTTGTCGGGATTGAGGAGGCGCTCCGGCGTCACGTCGGCTGCCAATGCTGGCCATGCCACGACCAGCATGCTGCATGTGAGCAAGTCGTTGCGGATCGAACCCTTGGGTCTTGTCATGATGTCCTCCCGATTATGAATTCATGTCATGGGCAGCCTATCCCGGCGGGGGCACCATGGGAACGGGCCTACATCGGAGGGTGCCACTGGTGCGGAGAGGGCCAACACCATGATCGGGCTTCAAATAATGATGCCGGCCGGGTCATGGCCCCCGGTGCCAGTGCGGGCCTCGTCCCGGCACATCCGGAGTTGGGGTGACTCCGGACACGCCGGTCACATCGGCGGCACCGCCGCCCTTGACCCGAACCGGTCATTGGCCGGTGCCAGGTTGCACGCGGGCAAAATGAAATATCCAGCTTGTAGTCCCCCGGTTCAATCCGCCTTGATGTTTGCTGCGCGGATCACCTTTCCCCACTTTTGTGTTTCTTCGGCGATCAGCTTGCCGAAGTCGGCGGGCGAACCCGGGAGCACCATGTATCCCAGGTCGGCAAGCCGAGCCTTCATCTTGGGATCGGCGAGAGCCGCATTGATCTCCTGATTGAGCTTGTCGACGATCTCGGCCGGCGTGTGCTTGGGCGCGCCGATGCCCTGCCAAAGAATCGCTTCGTAGCCCGGCACGAATTCGCCCACGGTCGGTACGTTCGGCAGCACCTCCAAACGTGTCGCGGTCGTCACGGCCAAGGGCCGAAGCTTGCCGGCCCTGATGTGCTCGATCGATGAAGGAAGAGGATCGAACATCACCTGGACCTGCCCGCCAATCAGATCGGTCAGCGC
>DATMGU010000024.1:0-21405 GCA_035555315.1 Allostellaceae bacterium | reverse complement strand
ATAGATCAGCACAAGATCGAGATCCGAGGCCGCCGTCATTTCCCGGCTGCCCAGCTTGCCGAACGCCAGGATGGCGACCTCGCCGCCGGGCACCGTGCCATGCATCCGGGCGAGGTCGGCCGCGACTCGGGGCAGCAATTCCCGCAGGACCGTCTCGGCGATCGCGGCGAGGTGAAGCCCCGATCCCGAGCCGTCCAGATAGCCTTCCAGCAGTTGCACGCCGACCCGGAAGCGCATGTCGGTCGTCCAGCGTCGCGTGAGGTCGAGCACGTCCTCGTAGTCCCGTGCCCGCGTGAGCACGTTGTCGAGATCCGCCCGCAAGGCATCCACGGAAAAATCGGCGGCGATCGGCAAGGGGTCGAAAAAGCCGGGTGCCAGGACCGCGTCGAGCAGTTCGGGCGTGCGGCTGAGCTGCCGGCCGAGCTGTGGTGCCTCGCCCAGGATCTGGGCCAGCAGATCGAGTACCTCGGCATGATGCTGGAACAGCGAGAATAATTGGACGCTGGCCGGCAGCCGGCCGAGGAATTCGTCAAACCGGGCGAACGCGAAATCCGGGTTGCCGGTTCGGCTGAGCGCCGCCAACAGGACCGGCACCAGCTCGGTCAGCAATTCGCGGGCGCGCATGCTGCGGGTCGCGCGCAGCCTGCCGTGATGCCAGCCGCGGATCGTCTCGGACACCCGTGCCGGCTCCGCGAAGCCCAGGCGGGCGAGCGTGTCCAGCGTCTCGGGATCGTCGTCGCGGCCGGTGAATACCAGGCTGCCGGGTCCGGATAGGGAAGGGGCGTCGCGGAACAATTCGGCGTAGTGCCGTTGGACCCGGCCCAATTCGGCCTGCAACGCGGTCTCCAGGGCGGGGGTGTCCGGATAGCCCGAGAACAGCGCCAGGCGGCGCATGCCCTCGGCGTCCGTCGGCAGGCTATGGGTCTGGCTGTCGTCGATCATCTGCAGCCGATGCTCGATCCGGCGCAGGGCGGTGTATGCGGCGGCGAGGTCGATCGCCACCGACCCGTCGATCCGCCCGACCATGGCCAGCCCCGCCAGGGTTTCGATCGTTCCGGCCGTGCGCAGCGCCGGCACGCGGCCGCCCCAGATCAATTGCTGGGTCTGCACGAAGAACTCGATCTCCCGGATGCCGCCGCGCCCCAGCTTGATGTTGTGACCGGCGAGGTCGGCCAGCGAACCGCCATGGCGCGCGTCGATCTGCCGCTTGATCGAATGGATGTCCCGGATTGCCGCGAAATCCAGATGCTTGCGCCAGATGAACGGGGCAAGCGATGCGAGAAAACGCCGCCCGGCGGCCAGGTCGCCGGCCACGGGCCGCGCCTTGATCATGGCGGCTCGCTCCCAGTTCTGGCCCATGCTGCCATAATAGGTTTCCGCCGCGGCGAGCGATACGGCGGGCGGCGTCGACGCGGGATCGGGGCGTAGCCGAAGATCGGTGCGGAAGACATAGCCATCGGCCGTCCGCTCCTCCATCAATCGGACCAGATCGCGGGCGAGTCGCGCCATGAAGGCCTGGGGCGTATCGCGTCCGATGTAGCGAAGCCGATCGGCGTCGAACAGAATCATCAGGTCGACGTCGCTGGAATAATTCAATTCATGGGCGCCGAGCTTGCCCATGCCCAAGATGATGATGCCGGCCTGATCGCCCTCCGACCCGTCCTCGGCCGGTGCCAATTGGCCGGCGGCGATGGCGACTCGGACCAGATGATGCAGCGCAACCTGAAGCGTTGCCTCGGCAAACCGGCTGAGCGCGCCGGTGACCTGGTCGAGCGACCATTGATCGGCGAGGTCGGCCATGGCGATGATCAATGCGGCATGGCGTTTGGCATCGCGCAGGCGCCGCGCCACCTGGACCGTGTCCATCCCGGAAATTGGCGTGGAATTTCCGGGCTCTTGGACGTGATCGAGGTTGAGCGACCGGATGACTTGGGCGAAGCTCTCCTGCGGACCGGATCGCAGGACCGCGGTCACCAGTTCCGGTTCGCGCAGTGCCAGCCGCGTCAGAAACGGTGAATTGCCAAAGATCGCTTCAAGCCTAATTCTGGTCGAGGCGGTTGCCACGGCGTCCAGCATCGCTTGCCCCAAGGCGCGGTCGGGCATGTGCGTGGCTGCCTCGGCCCATCGTCCCAGTTCGACCTCAAGCTGTGCCGGATCGGCCGGCCGGGGAAGATCGCTGGGGGTCTCAGTGTTCACGAAAGCCATCGAGTGCCGCAATCCTGGTCCGCCTTCGCCGCTGAATCCGCCCGTCGCGGCGCTGGATCAGTACGCGTGATCACCGCACAGGTGGCGCCTTTCTTCGAACGAGACAAGCCATTATGCGATCCGGCGGGGCCGAGCGCGGCCGCCGAACCGGCCGCGGGGCAGGTCTGACCATGGCGGTGCCAGACGAGACCCGGGGCAAGGAAAGCCGACCCGAGAATGGCCGGATTGAGGATAACCGACCCGAGGGTGGCGGGCCTGAGGATAACGGAAACTCGGATCTCCCGGCGAGGCAGCTGACGCCGCGTGCCCGGCGACGCCGCTTCGGCCGGCTGGGCATCGCATTCATCGAGGTCATCGCCGAAACCGTCGCCGGCTTGGTCTTCGTGCTGATCGTGCTGGCCGCGCGCCTGGTGGCTGGCCCGGTCGAGCTGGACAGCCTGGCGCCCTATGCCGAAATCGCGCTGGCGGCGCAGATCCCGCCTTTTACCGTGCATGTCGCGACGACCGAGCTGCATTGGTCGGCGGGACAGCCGACCTTCGAAGTCGAAGCCCGCGATGTTCGGGCAGTGGAGCCTGGCGGCAAGACCGTCTTCAGCCTGCCGCTGGTCACCATGACCTTCAGCTTCCATGCGCTGGTCTCCGGCATCCTGGCACCGGTGCGGGTCGTGGCCGAGGCGCCGTATCTGCGCCTCGAGCGGCGCACGGATGGCAGCTTCAGCTTCATCGCCGACGACGCGCCGCCAAATCCGGCCCCGACTCCGACTGCTGACGCGGCGAGCGGTGATTCGGAGAATGCTATGGGGACGGCCGACCTGCTGTTCCGCGACATGCTGGCAGCACCCGATCCGTCCCATAGCACCGGCTTCCTTACCGAGGTTTCGATCCAGGCCGGTCGGCTGACGGTCGAGGACCGGCAGCGGGGGATCGACTGGCTGGCGACCGGGGTGAATCTGGCGATGAGCCGAGGGGCCGCCGGCATGACCGTGGATGGCGGGATGGATCTCGACCTCGGCGGCGGCACGACCCATCTCAGCGCCCATGCCGATTACGATCGGTTCGAGCGGTATATCGCGGGACAGGTCGATGTGGCCGGTGTCGAGCCGGAGCTCTTGGCGCCATCGCTGCCGGCGCAGCTGCAGGGGGTGCGCGCTCTGAAGCTGCCGATCTCAGGTAATATCATCCTGGGTTTCGATCTCGCAAAGCGGCGGCTCGACCGCCTTGCCCTTGATTTCCGCGGCGGCGTCGGCCGGGTCGACGACAGCCATCTGGGCAAGGGCACCGTGCCGGTTACCCAAGCTCATCTGGCGGCCCAATACGACGCCGCCAAGGCGCGGCTGTCGCTCGACACTCTGTCGGCCGATTTCGACGGACCAAAGCTCACGATCAGCGGTGTGCTCAACCATCTCGATGCGGATCTGCTGGCGTCAAACCCGCCTCCGCCCCCCCTGACGCCTCTGGCTACCGAACCGCTACCGCTCGATCTCACCTTCTCGGTGACCGGCCTTCCCACCGACCGGATCGGCGATTTCTGGCCACCGAATCTCGTCGATGGCGCGCGGCGCTGGGTGACCGAGAACATCACCGGCAGCGCGGAACAGTCGGTCAGCGGCAAGCTGTCGATGGCGCTGGACCAGGATGCGCCGGACCGGTCCACGGTCACTGGATTATCGGGCCATATGACGCTGGGCGGTTTGACGATCGATTATCTGCACGGTCTACCGAAGCTCGACCATGTCAGCGGCAGTGCCACGTTCGATCAGCGGCGCATGGATTTCACGGTAAATTCGGGCAGCGTCAAGGCGATCTCGGTACCGGCCGGCAGCGTCTCGATCACCGATCTCGACAACGATATCCAGACGATCGCGATCGAGGTGACGACGACCGGACCGCTGCGCGACTTGCTTGAGGCGCTGGACGCCAAGCGGCTGCAGCTGATCCACAAGGTCGGCCTCAACCCGTCGGTGATCACGGGCTCGGCGATCGGCACCAGCAGCTTCCGCTTTCCCTTGATCGCGGCGCTGAAGATTGAGCAAGTCGCCTATGCATCATCGGCCCGGCTGACCGATCTCAGCATCCCCAAAGTGGCGCTCGATCGTGACCTGACCACCGGTAACTTCAGCCTGACGCTGGATCCTCAGACCGTTCGGCTCGATGGCGACGCTCGGTTGGCCGGTGTGCCGGTGACGCTGAGCGTGGCCGAGTATCTGGAGCATGGTCCGCTCCGCAGCGAATATCGGGTGCGCGGCCGCTTCAACGCCGCCGATCGTCACGCGTTGGGGTTCGATCTGGCGGAGCCCTATGTCTCGGGGCCCCTCGGCACGGATGTGACCTATCGGGTGTTCGACCCGCATCGTTCGGAAGCCACGATGCTGCTGGATCTGGCGGAGGCCCGGCTGCACGTCGACGAGGCGGCCTGGTCGAAACCCTCCGGCACTCCGGGCACCGCCAGCGGCACCTTCGATCTGGTCGACCAGAAGATCGTGCAGCTGCGCGATATCAAGGTGGCGAGCACCGAGTTGCAACTCGCCGGCCGTGTCGGCTTCAGCGATACCGATGTGGTGCAGCAGGCCCAGTTCGACAAACTGTATATCGGCGGAACCGATCTCGCCGGTTCGGTGGAGCGGCAGCCGCAAGGCGGCTGGCGGGTCGATGTCGCCGGCACGAAAGCGGATATCAGCGGCCTGCTGGCGACGACGCCTGAAACCGCGCCTGGGGTCAGCCAGGCCACGGCGCCGCTGCCGCCGCTCATCATCAATGCCAAAATCGATCGCGTGACCTTGGGCCCCGACCGGGCGATACGGGATGTGGGCTTCGTTGCCGATCGGGAAGGTGGAGTGTGGCAGGCGGTCTCGCTCGACGGCCTTCTGAACGAAGATGCCCGCCTCGGTTATCGGCTGGAACGGCCGGCCGATGGCGGCCGGTTCACGCTCACGACGGATGATTTTGGCGCCTTGCTGCGCGTGCTCGACGTCACCCCGAACGTCATCGGCGGCCGGCTCGCCGTCAATGGAACGACGACCGAGGCGCCCGGTCGGCGGCGCTATGTTGGTGCCGCGGAAGGTCATGACTACCGGCTGATCAACGCGCCATTCTTCGCCAGGTTGCTGTCGCTCGCCTCCTTCGCCTCGTTCGGCAGCCTGCTGTCGGGCGAAGGGATCCCGTTCACCACGCTGAAAGCTGATTTCACCTTCGACAACGATCGGCTGACGATCGCTCATGGCCGCGCCTATGGCGGTGCCATTGGGATCAATGTCGATGGCCCGATCGATCTCGGCGCCGGCACCCTCGATCTCGCCGGGACGCTGGTGCCCGCCTATGCGATCAATCGGATCCTTGGCGATGTGCCGCTGCTGGGCGATCTGCTGGTCGGTGGCGAGGGGCAGGGCGTCTTCGCCGGCCGGTTCCGGATGGCCGGGCCGATCGATGATCCGCGCATCACGGTCAATCCGCTCAGTGCGCTCGCCCCCGGTTTCCTGCGCAACCTGTTCCTGTTCGATGCACCCAACCCGGTCAGTCCCGGCGACGGCGCCAAATAGACGGCGTGCTGGACGCCGCCCTACTGGTGCGCCGTCTTGCGCCCGCCCGCCGCGGTGATCACGGCGATGATGACGAGGCCGGTCACCAGCAATCTCACGCCGGCATCCGCCCCGAACGTGTTCAGCATGATCTGCAAGAAGACGAGAAACAGCGCGGCGCCCCATAGCCCCGCGACGGTGGCTTGGCCTCCCCCCACGGACGTCCCGCCGATCACCACCACGGCGATCGAAGCCAGCAGATATTCGTTGCCGACATCGATCGAGGCACCCCGGAAATAACCGGCGAGCAGAACCCCGTTCAGCCCGCCGAGCGCGCCGCACAGCACATAGGTCAGAAACCGGATCCGCTCGACCGGAATGCCGGCCAGCCAGGCGGCCCGCATGTTCTGCCCGATCGCGCTGACCGACCGGCCGAACACGAACCGGTGCAGGAGAACGGCGAAGCACATCGTCATCAGGACGGTGCCCACCACGAAGATCGGCACGCCCGCGATCTGGGCGTTGCTGAACGTGGCGAAGCCCGGCGGAGGCTTGATCTGCAGCCCGCGCCCGTAGCTGATATCGATGGATTGGATGATGAAGCTCGCCGACAAGGTCGCGATGATCGGCGGAATGCGGAGTGCCGCGATCAGCAGGTAGTTGGCGCCACCGATCAGCATGCCACTGCCGAGCGCCGCGGCGATGCCGACCGGCACCATGGCGTCGTTGCCGCCCATGACCTTCATCGCGACGGCGCTGGCCAGGCCGATATTCGCCGGCAGCGAGAGATCGACATTGCCGGGGCCGAGCGTGATGACGAACATCTGGCCGACGCCGACGACCACCATGAAGACCGCGAGCGACAGGGCGGCCGTGGCCATGCCTCCGGCACCTTGGCCGCCGGTCACGGCGATCGTGCCGAGATAGACCGCACCCGCGCCGAGGTAGGACCAGATCCAGGGTTTGCCCAGGAGCCGCGTGACGGCCTGCATGCTCTATTCCTCCCCGCGGCTGATGAGGGCGCGGGCGGCGAGGATGACGATCAGGATCGCGCCATTGGCCCCGACCTGCCAGTCGGACGGGACGTGCATGAAGGACAGCAGCGAGGACGAGGCGAGTGCCAGGGTCAGCGCCCCGATCACGGCGCCGATGGGCGATACGCGGCCGCCGACGAACTCGCCGCCACCCAGGATTACCCCTGAGATCGACAGCAGCGTATAGCCGTTGCCGATATTGGCGTCGGCGGCGGTGGACAGCCCGGTCAAGGCGAGGCCGGACAGGACGCCGAATAGTCCGGCGAGCGAAAAAGCCACGACCTTCATGGTGAGAAGCGACCAGCCGGCGCGCCAAATCGAGCGTGGATTGCCGCCGGCACCCCGCAGAATCGCCCCATAGGATGTGCGCATCAGCCCGAAATGCGCGACCGCCGCGATGCTGATGGCCGCCACGATGGGAAACGGCACGTACGGCACATGGTAGGTCATGATCGCATGGAGCCATGCCGGCGCCTTGCCGCCGGGCTGCGGCAGCAGCAGGATCGCAGCACCCTGCCATACGAAGCTCATGCCGAGCGTCACCACGATCGAGGGGAGATCGCGGAGATGGATCAAGACGCCGAGCAGGGCGTAGATGGCGATCCCGCCCAGCAGCACGAGCACGCCGAGAAGGGGCTTCTCGACCAGCCAGGTGGCGGTGACGCAGCCGACGAAACTGACGAAGAAGCCGATCGACAGGTCGAGGTCGTTGACCGTGATGATGAACATCTGGGCGATCGTCGCGAGGGCGATGGGGATGGCCAGATTCAGCATCAGGTTGAAGCCGAGATAGCTAATGGCGCGCGGGTTCATCCAGCCGATCGCGGCCAGCACGAGTACCAGCGACAGGGCCGGTAGCAACGCGCGCAGGGCGCGGCGCGGCGATGTGAGGCGGATTGGCCGCGCACCTCGGGAAACCGGAACATCCGGTATCGGAACCCCGGGCGTCTGAACTCCGGGCGTCTGGACGGAGCTCATGCTTCAGCGACCTCCGCGAACGACGACTGGATCACCCTTTCCTCCGTCAGGTCGTTCCGGCTGAGATCCGCGACGATGGCTCCGCTGCGAAACACGTAGACGTGATCGCAATTGTTCAGCTCCTCGAACTCGGTCGTGTACCAAAGGAACGTGCGTCCCTTTCCGGCCTCCTCGCGGATCAGATCGTAGACGTCCAGCTTGGTGCCGATGTCGACGCCGCGCATCGGATCGTCCATCAGGATGATATCGGCATCCGAAGCCAGCGCCCGGGCGAACAGGGCCTTTTGCTGATTGCCGCCGGATAGGGTCAGGATGTTGTTCTTCATGTCCGGCGTCCTGATGCCGATTTTCCGCCGCCACTGTTCGGCGAGGTCGTCCTCCCGTGCCTGGGAGATCAACCATCCTCTGCGCAGCGATCGGATCGAGCGTATCGCGATATTGTCCGCGATCGACCACAGCGGCAGAATCCCATCGCTCTGGCGATCGCCGGCGACCAGGGCGACCGGGGCCGTGACCTCGACTCCCGGCATGCGCCGCGCGGCTCCGCTGAAGACGCGCAGCAGCATCTTGGTTTGGCCGTGCCCGGCAAGGCCCGCGAGACCGATAATTTCCCCTTTGCGGGCGACGAGCGGCTTGGATGGCTGCTTCGCGTCGGGCATGGCGCGAACTCGGACCGGCTCTTCGCTGCGGCGTTTCGCAGTCTCGGGCTGTGTCGGTCCCCGATGCTCCGCCCCCATCGCGGCGACGAGCTTGTCGCGGTCGTAGTCGATCGCCGGGCCGGCCGATACCACGGCGCCGTCGCGCATGATCACGACGCGGTCGGCATTGCCTAAAACCTCGCCGAGCATATGTGAGATGATGATGGAGCTGACGCCTTGGGAAACCGCCCGGCGGACGAAGGCCAGGAGCTGGCCGGCGGTATGCGCATCCAGCGACGAGGTCGGCTCGTCGAGGATCACGAGATGCAGCGGGTCGTCCGTCACCGTGAAGGCGCGCGCCACCTCGACCATCTGACGCCGCCCGATCGAGAGGTCCTGTACCACGTCCGAGGCGCCGATGCCGTGGCCGGGGAAGATCTCATCGAGCTTGCGGCAAATGACGTCGCCGGCACGCTTTCGCCAGCCGATGCCTGTCAGACAGGCGTGATTGACGCGTGTGTTCTCGGCGACCGTCAGGTTCGGACACAGCGACAATTCCTGAAACACGCACCGGATGCCGAGCTTGTGCGCCACCACGACGGAATAGCCCTGTCGCTCGACACCGCCGATGACGATCTTGCCCTCGGTCGGCGGCAGGGTTCCGGCCAGCGTGTGCATCAGCGTCGATTTGCCGGCGCCATTATGGCCGACCAGGCCGACAACCTCGCCGGCGCCGACCACGAAGTCGACGCCGGCGAGTGCCCGGACGCTGCCGAAGTTCATGCCGACTCGTTCGAGCCGCACGATCGGTTGGGCGTCATCGGTCATCGGATTTATCTCAGGCAACACCCGTCACTTCACGGCCTCGATCGCCGTGACGACCTCGGCTTGGGTATATTCCGTGTTCGCAACGCCACCGACCGGCGTGTCCGCGACATATTTGTCGAGGTCCTTCGGATCGATGCTCAGGATGCCCATCGGAACTTCCTTGGGTACCTTCTTGCCGTCGAGAACCTGCTGCGCCACCCAGAACGCGAAGGTCACCATGCCCGGGGGTTCGGATGCCGACCAGGTGTCGTATTTGGTGGCGGCACGCTGTTCCTGCCACCAGGCGAGTTCGTCCTGGCGGTTGCCCAGCATGATCAGGGGCGTCGGCCGCCCCGCTGCCTTGAACGCCTGCGCCGCGCCGTAGCCGTCACCGCCCTGATCGATGATGCCGACGACCTCCGGCAGCGAGGGCAGCACGGTGGCAACCGCTTTCTGCGTCGTGGTCTGATCCCAGTTCCCGTTGACCGAGCTGACGATCTTCAGGTTGGGGTGCTTGGCGATCTCGGCCATGACTCCTTTGGTGATGTCGGCGTCGATGCTCGTACCGGCGAGCCCGCGGACGTAGATGAGATTGCCGCCATTGGGCAGGCGCTTGGCGATCTGCCGCACCTGCTCGGCGCCGTAGGTCCCGGCCAGGTCCACCGTCACCTTATAGGCGCAGGGTTCCGTCACGAGGCCGTCGAAGGCTACCACGACGATGCCGGCGTCGCAGGCCTGCTTCACCGCCCCGTTGAGGGCTTCGGGAGACGCCGCATTAATAACGATGGCGTCGTAGCCTTGCAGGATCAGGTTCTGGATCTGCGCCGCCTGGGTGGGCGCTTCTTTGTCGGCGGTCGTAAAAGACGTCGCCGCGGCGACGATCTTGGCGTCGACGGCCCGCTTGCCGGTCGTGTCCCAGCTTTTCAGCATGGCTTGGCGCCAGGAATTTCCGGCGTAATTATTGGAAAGGGCGATCTTCTTGCCCGACGTATCGGCAAAAGCCGCGGTCGAGAGCGATAGAGCCAGCATCGAGATGAATAACGTCGATTTTTTCATTGTTTCCTCCGATTTTTTTATAAAGGCGACGTGCAAACAGTAACAAACCTACCTCGTCGGAGCGCGCGCGATCGCAATGAAATCTTTGGTTCCGTGCCCGCACTCAGTCAAGGACTCGCTAACACCCCCTTATGTGATGGCGCCAATTTGCCAAGGCACGAACTCATGCTGGCCGTAGCCATGAATCTCGCTCTTCGACGCTTTGCCTGACGCCGTCGCGAGCATGAGCCGAAAAATGGCTTCACCGAGTTCGCCGATGGAGGCCGTGCCGTCAAGAATTGACCCGCAATTGAGGTCGATATCATCTTCCTGCTTTTGCCATAAAGCGGTGTTGGTGCTCAGCTTCAACGATGGCGACGGCGCGCAGCCATAAGCCGAACCGCGTCCGGTCGTGAAGCAAATTAGGTTCGCCCCGCCCGCGACCTGTCCCGTCGCCGATACTGGATCGTAGCCGGGCGTATCCATGAAAACGAGGCCATGCGCACGGACCGTTTCAGCATATCGGTACACGTCGACAAGGTTCGTGGTGCCGCCTTTCGCCACCGCGCCGAGCGATTTCTCAAGAATTGTCGTAAGGCCGCCCGCCTTGTTTCCTGCCGAGGGATTGTTGTTCAGGTCGGCGTTCATGCGCGCGCAGTAGGTTTCCCACCAGCGGATATGTTCGACGAGTTTTTCGCCGACCTCGCGTGATACCGCCCGGCGGGTCAACAGATGCTCCGCGCCATAGACCTCGGGCGTTTCAGAAAGGATCGCCGTGCCGCCATGCGCTACCAGCCGATCGACCGCCGCGCCGAGCGCCGGATTTGCGCTGATCCCCGAATAACCGTCGGAGCCGCCGCATTGTAGGCCGACCACCAGATGCTTGGCATCGACCAGCTCGCGCCGCGCATTGTTGGCTTCGGGGAGCATCGCCTTCACCTGTTCGATGCCGGCTGCCACCGTGCGAACTGTGCCGCCGGCCGCCTGAATTGTCATCGTCTTCAGTGCGGTACCGGGCGTAAGCCCTTGGCGCTTTAGCAGTCCGTCGATTTGATTGGTTTCGCACCCCAATCCGACGACCAGCACCGCGGCGAAATTCGCATGTCGCGCGTAACCGCCTAGGGTGCGCCGGAGCTGCTCAAGTCCCTCGCCTTCGGAGTCGATCGCGCAGCCTTGTCCGTGCGTCAGGGCGACCACGCCGTCCACGTTCGGATAATTCTCCAGCGCTTCCGGACGGATGTCGCGACGAAAGTAATCGGCGATCGTCCGAGCCGCCGTCGCCGAACAATTGACCGACGTCAGAATGCCGATGTAGTTGCGCGTGGCGACACGTCCGTCGGTGCGCACAATGCCCATGAAATGCGCGCTCTCCGCCGCCGCCAGCGAAGGCTTGGCATCGGCGCCGAACGCATAATCACGCTCGAACTCCCCCATCGCGAGGTTATGCGTGTGGACATGCTCGCCCGCATCGATGGCGCGTGTCGCAAAGCCGATGATCTGCCCGTAGCGTCGCAGAGCGGCGCCCGCAGGGATATTGCGTATGGCAAGCTTGTGCCCAGCCGGAATCGGGTCGCGCACGACAAGCCCGCTGCTGCCGATGCGCAAGCCGGCGGCTAGCTGCTGCCGCGCGATGACGACATCGTCGTCCGCATGCAATTGCACGACCGGCTCGGCCGTAGCGCGACCATCTGCATCTTTCGTCAGGAGACTCATACCACTAGCCCCATTCGTTGAACCGCCTGTACGGCGTCACACGTCGGAACGCCATCGATGAGGCGCAGCATGCGCGCGGCCTGTGCGCTTAAAGCGATGCGTTGTCGAGCATCCCGCGCGCCGCGAGATTGCCCATCAGCGCGCGCACGCCGAAGGTCCACGGCTCGATGCGGTCGCTACGGTCGACCCGGTTGACAAGGGAGCCAAGCGGCTTGCTCGAAATCCTCACGATGTCGCCCTGCTTATGCGTGAAGCCTGCCCCGGCCGCGTCTCGGTCTTCGACCGGCGCGAAAAGCGTGCCAAGGAACAGCATGGCGCCATCGGGGTATTGATGCGTCGGGCCGACCATCTGCGCGACGAGGTCAAGCGGATCGCGCGTGATCTGGTCCATTGAACTCATGCCGCGCAACACGAAGCCATCGTCGCCCTCGACGCGCAGATCGACGGTCGCATGGCGTACGTCGTCCATCGAGAAGGTGCCGTCGAACAGGCGCAGAAACGGCCCGATCGCGCACGAGCCGTTGTTGTCCTTGGCCTTGCCGAGTAAAAGCGCGCTGCGCCCTTCGAAGTCGCGCAAGTTGACATCGTTGCCCAAGGTGGCGCCCAGCGCGCGGCCGCGGCTGTCGATGGCGAGGACGATTTCCGGCTCCGGGTTGTTCCAGACCGAATTCGGATGCAGCCCGATATCCGTGCCCGTGCCCAACGCGGCAAGCAGCGGCGCCTTCGTGAAGATTTCAGCGTCCGGGCCGATGCCCACTTCGAGGTATTGCGACCATAGCCCCTGCTCGATCAGCAGCGCCTTTAAGTCGCGCGCTTCGGTGGAATCGGGCCGGATGCTGGCGAGACTGTCGCCGACCAGCGCGTTGATCTGGTTCCGTATGCGCACCGCCCCTTGCGGGTCGCCCTTCGCCCGTTCTTCGATCACGCGTTCGATCAAGCTTGCCGCAAACGTCACCCCCGCGGCCTTGATCACCTGCAGGTCGCAAGGCGCCAGCAGATAGGCGTGTCGCGGATCGCGCGGCGTACCGCCCGTCCCCGCGGCCGTGTTGGCAAGAAGCGTGTCCAGACTGCCGATCCAGCGGCCGCGCGCCGCGTGCACCGTCGAGACCGGATCATCCCGCTCGAGCAGACTGCTGAGGGTTGGTGCTGCGTCCGAAATGTCGAACAGGCCGTCTGCGCGCAAGACCACAACGCCGGGACCCGCGGGCGCCGAGTCCGTTGGCGGAACCCAGGCGCGGCCGACGAGCGTGCCGGCCAGACCGTCTGACGGCAGTGTTTCCGTTGCGCTGAGCGAAAGCTGGGATGTCATATCGGCGCCTCCCTGAGGAGCGACATCTTTGCCGGGGAGCCGATTAACATCCACTCGGATATGACGTAGAATCCATTCCATTCAGTTATGAGTCTGACCGAGCTCCTATATGTCCAAACAGACTGCACCATCACCCTCGAGCGTGCTGGCAAGGCTTCGCTTCAGGCAGTTGCAATTGCTTGACATCCTCGCCCGCACCCGCAATTTGCGCCTCGCCGCCGAACAGATGCATATCACCCAGCCCGCGGCGACCAAGATCCTCAGCGACATCGAAGCGACGCTTGGTGCGCAGTTGTTCGACCGGTTGCCGCGCGAAATGCGCCCGACCGCTCTCGGGATATTCGCCGTGCACTACGCAAGCACGGCATTGGCAGATCTTGGGCGGTTCGTTAGAGAATTCAATAACTTGAAAAGCGGCGGCCACGGCTATCTTACGGTGGGCGCCATCTCGGCTTCGGCTGCGCAGGTCGTGACCACGGGCATCAAGGAAATCCACCAGCAGCGGCCACGGCTCGTCATCAAACTCGTCGAACAGAGCAGCGACCAACTGTCGGTCTGGCTGGAGGAGAAGAAGCTCGACATCATGGTCGGCCGTCTGACGGAGCCGCGCCATCAGGCGCTGTTCGACTTCGATGTGCTGTCTACGGAACCGGTGTGGATCGTTTGCGGACATCATCATCCCTTGTTGCGGCAACCGCGGCTGGAACTGGCCGACCTCGGTGCGTGGCCCTGGATTCTCTATCCGCCGGCCACCGCCATCCGGCAGCTGTTCGAAGAATCATTCGCCGCCGCAGGCATTCACGCGCCGGTCGGCATGGTCGAAACGTCTTCGATCTTTTCGACGCTCGAACTCTTGCAGGCTACCGACATGATTTCGCTGCAGCCGCGTGCCGCCGTCGAAAAGTATGTCAGGCAAAACCTCCTGGGCCATCTCCCGGTGCCAATCCGCCGGGCCATGACCAGTTACGGCGTCATCACGCGCAAGAACGAAGTACTATCGCAGCCGATGGCGGAATTCATCGCGATTTTGCGCGCGGTTGCAGAGCGCCTAAGCCACAACTCTCATCAAGAACACCACGGCAACCAAGGCTAGTGTGCCGTCACAGACATTTGGCTTCTATTGGACGGAGGCCTTGTTGCATTGTTTCAAGTCGTCCTTGCCCCATCGCATCCGTCAAGGAGTGTCGAGCATGGTGCACCTAAGGTACATTGTGTCATAACGGCGTTCAAGCGCGTCGCGACGACGCGCGCCCTGTATCTGTTCCTATGTTGCTGAGGAGGGTCTTCATGTCCGCGAGTTGCTTTGAAACCCTGGATGATCGTTTCAGCCGTCTCTTCGTCGGCACGGCGGCGCTGGACACGCTTTTCACCGGGTGCCGCTGGGCGGAGGGGCCCGCCTATTTACCGGCGGCGCGCTCGCTGATTTGGTCCGACATACCGAACGACAGGATGTTGCGTCTCGACGAATGCAGCGGCGCCGTTTCGGTTTTCCGTCACCCCGCGGGGTATTCGAACGGCAATACGGTCGATCGATCGGGGCGCTTCGTCACCTGCGAACATGGCGGGCGACGGGTGTCGCGGACCGAGTTCGACGGGACGGTGGTGACCCTCGCGGACAGCCATGGCGGCCGCCGCCTCAACAGTCCTAACGATGTCGTGGTGAAATCCGATAACAGCATCTGGTTCACCGACCCGACCTATGGCATCGACTCCGACTATGAGGGGCACCGATCGGACAGCGAGCAAGCCGGGAATTTTGTCTATCGGATCGACCCGGTCGGTGGCGAGTTGCGCGTCGTCGCCGATGACTTCGTCCAACCGAACGGCCTCGCCTTTTCGCCGGACGAGCGCATCCTCTATATCGTCGATACCGGACGCAGCCACCGGCCCGACGGCCCGGCCCATATTCGCAGCTTTTCGGTCGACGCGTCCGGCAAGCTGCGTGATCAGGGCGTTTTCGCGGCCTGTACGGTCGGCTTCTTCGATGGATTGCGGCTCGATACCGAGGGCCGGATCTGGACGAGCGCCGGCGACGGCGTGCATTGCTATGATCCCGACGGCACCTTGATCGGCAAGATCCGCGTTCCCGAAGTCGTTGCCAATGTGTGCTTCGGCGGCGCGAAGCGGAACTATCTCTACATCTGCGGAACGACGTCGCTTTACGGGATGAGGCTGCGGGTCAACGGCGCCAAGACGTTCTGACGCACCGGCGAGCGTGTGGGCGCTAGGCTGGGTGCCCCATGCCGCCGATCAAGCCTTGCTGGAGCGCCGTCACGTAGGAGGCCCGCGTGCCGAGGATATGACGAACCAGCATCGCGTCGATGGCGATGATATCGCCGTTCGCGAAGTCATTGACGATCTGCTGATGCTCCACGAACGAGCGATCCTGCACGCCGGCGAGCGGTACCGAGAGGTGGGTGCGCAGCGTCGCGATCGGTCCGGCCGCCAGCGCGTAGCCATCCTGCAGGTAGCGATTGCAGCAGTTCTTGATGAAGGCCTCGTGGAACATCGTATCGGCCCTGGAATAGGCCACGGCGTCGCCCCCGCGGCGCGCCTCTTCCATGGCGGCCACCGCGTCCCGAAGCATCGCAAGGGTGATGTCGCGCCGGCGTGCCATGGAAAAGCTCACCGCCCGTTGCTCGATCACGATCCGGTATTCGCACAGGTCGACGAGATCTTGCTCGGTGGGAAAGAAGACGTAGCTGCCCTTTTGCGGGATGATGTTCACCATGCCCTGCAGTTGAAGCATGGACAGGGCTTCCCGCACCGGCGTCCGGCTGACGCCGAGCTTCGCCGCCAAACCGACCTCGGATAATTCGCTGCCGAGCGGAAGTTCCGAATCGATGATCGCCTGCCGCAGCCGCTCTGCCACCATGGCGGTGAGCGAGAGCGGGCGATTGATGGTCAATTCAGCGGCGTGAATTTTGGTCATTTCAAGCATGTTACGGACAGTGTCGCACGGAACCGGAACCTGCCGACACGGGTTCCTTTGGAAAGGTACTGTACTTCAGTTTCGGGCGCTGATAAATCGTTCAAATCATCGAGACGCGGGACCATGTCGTAGATGCGGTTGAACCGCGGCCTGCTCCGGCAGCAGACTGCTCCGCCATAGGCATCGATCGGCCAGCCGTGTTTCAATGCCTGTCACCAGTGCCGCCGGATCACGGTTCCAGATCTCGGTCAAGGCAGCCAGGGGGAGTGGAATGGTCGAGCCGAATCTGCTGAAGCCGAACCTGCTGAAGCAACGTCTCCTGCGGGGCGAGGCCCTGTTCGGCGCTTGGATCGAAACGGGCAGTGCCACCAATGCGGAAATCCTGGGCCACCAAGGGTTCGATTTCCTCATCTTTGATCTGGAGCACGGTCAGGGCGACCTGAAAGACGCGGTGGACGTGCTTCGCGTCCTGCAGGGAACCGGAACCCCGTGCATCGTGCGCGTACCGTGGAACGACCCGGTGTTCCTCAAGCGGGTGCTCGACGCGGGCGCGACCTCGATCATGATCCCCTCGGTCGAGACGCCCGAGGAAGCACGGGCCGCCGTGCGGGCGTGCCGCTATCCGCCGCAAGGGTTCCGGGGCTATGGGGCGCCTCTGGTGCGGGCCTCCGCTTACGGCGAGACCGTCGACTACGTAAAGCGCGCCAACGATGAGTTGCTGCTCGTCATCCAGATCGAATCGGCCGAGGCCGTCGGGCGCGCGGCGGAGATCTGCGCGGTCGACGGTGTCGATGTGCCGTTTCTCGGCGTCAACGACATGGCCGGATCGATCGGTCGACTGGAACAACTCGACACACCGGAAGTGCGCGCGCTGGTGGCACGGGCCGAGACCGCGATGCGGGCATCCGGCAAGCCGATGGGCACCGTGCCGAGCGCGGGCGCCACATGGCAGAGCTTGTTCGAGAGCGGCTACCAACTGGTGCCGCTCGCGAGCGACGTGACCCTGCTGCGCGACGCCGCCCTGGCCTGCGCGCGGGAACAAGCGCGGTTTCGTGAAAGCCGTTCCGGTTCGGCCACGACCGAGGCTCCGGCCGTGGCGCCCAGACCAACCTACTGATCCTAATCACCCCCTCGGAAAGTCGGACGATCATGGTTGCTAGCCCCGCCACACATACCGTTCCCGATGTCGTCGACCGGCTTCGGGAGGCCCTCGGTTCCTTGGCCGTGCTTTCGGGGACCGACATACCGGCGCGCAACGAGCAGGATTGGAGCACCCTCGAATCCGTGCGGCCGCTCGCGGTCGTCCGGCCCGCCGATCCGCAGGGTGTCTCGACGGCGATGCGCATCGCTGCCGAGCATGGGATCGCGGTGGTGCCGCAAGGCGGATTGACCGGCCTCGCCGGTGGCGCCCGGCCGATCGAAGGCGCGATCGCGCTTTCCCTCGAACGGCTGGTGGGTATCGAGGAGATCGATCCGGCTTCGGCGACGATGACGGTGCGTGCCGGTACGACACTCGAGACCATCCAGCGCGCGGCCGACGCCGCCGGTTTCTTCTTCGCGCTCGACCTCGGCGCCCGTGGATCCTGTGCCATCGGCGGCAATCTCTCGACCAATGCGGGCGGCAACCGGGTCCTTCGGTACGGCATGACGCGCGACATGGTCCTGGGGATTGAAGTGGTGCTGCCGGATGGCACGCTCATGACCAGCCTGAACAAGATGCTGAAGAACAACGCGGGCTACGATCTCAAGCAGTTGTTCATCGGCAGCGAGGGAACGCTCGGCATCATCACCCGCGTGGTCCTGCGGTTGTTTCCCAGGCCGGCCTGCACCATGGCGGCCATATGCGGCCTCGAGAGCTACGACGCGGTCCTGGAGTTGCTTGCCAGCGCCCGACAGTCGCTCGGCCCGCTCCTGTCGGCTTTCGAAGTGATGTGGCCGGATTACTGGGAGGTCGCCACCGAGCGGGTGAGCGGCGTGCGCAAGCCGATCCGTGGCGACCATGCGTTCTATGTGCTGGTGGAGGCGCAGGGCAGCGACGGGTCGGGTCCGGAGCGTTTCGACGCGTGGCTGGAGGGTCGGGCGGAGGCCGGCACCGTCGAAGACGCGGCGGTGGCGCAGTCGATCGCCGATGTGACGGCATTCTGGGGCACGCGGGACGCCGCCGCCGACTTCAAGCAGGTGCTCGGCCCCCATGCTTCCTTCGATATCGGCCTGTCGGTTTCGGATATGGATGCCTATGCGCGGGTGTGCCGCGCCAAGCTGGCGGTCGAGATCCCCGGCTGCATCAGCCTCTTCTACGGGCATATCGCGGACGGCAACATGCACATCATCGCGTGCGTGCCGGGCGCCGAAACCCAGCCCTTCGATGCCATCGACGATGTCGTCTACAATCTGGTCCGGCAGCATGGCGGCACCGTCTCGGCGGAGCACGGCATCGGCTTGAAGAAGAAGCCGTTCCTGTCCTTTTCGCGGACGGCGGAAGAACTCGCTCTGATGCGAACCATCAAGCGGGCCATGGATCCCCATGGGCTGCTCAATCCCGGCAAGGTGCTCTGACGCGTAGGCTTTCTCAGCGGCCGAGGGACGCCACGCAGGATGTATCGGCCTCCTGCCGCTCCATCCGCGTCAGAATGATGTCGGCGCGTCGCCGGATATAGGCGGTCGGGGCGGCGGCCGACCAGCGGCGCGGGTTCGGCAGGATCGCGGCCAGCAGGGCCGCCTCCCGTCGGGACAGGCGGGCTGCCGGATGGCCGAAGGCATATTGGCTGCCGGCCTCGATGCCATAGACGCCCGGACCCCATTCCACCGTATCGAGATAGACTTGCGCGATCCGCCATTTCGGCCAGATCGCCTCGATCAGCACGGTGAAATACGCCTCCAGTCCCTTGCGCAGGAACGAGCGGACCGGCAGCAGGAACAGGTTCTTGGCGGTCTGCTGGCTCAAGGTGCTGGCGCCGCGCAGGCTGCCGCCCGCCCGATAGGCTTGCCATGCCCGGTCCATCTCGACGTAGTCGAAACCGTCATGGAGGCAAAAGCGCTGGTCCTCCGAGGCGAGCACCGCCGCCGCGATCACTTGCGGAAGCGCCGCCGTCGGCAGCCAGTCGCGCCGCATCGACTCGCCCTCGACGACGCGCAGCACCATCAGCGGCGTCACCGGCGGCGGCACGAAGCGGTAGAGGACGACGATCAACAGGGAAAGCCCGACGAACAGCCCCACGCCGACGGCCGCGATGCGCAGCAGGCGGCGTGCCCGCATTCCTCTTATCTCCGTTGCAGCACCGCGTCAGGCCGGGTGAACCAGCGCGTGACGCTTCTTGCCGGCACTCAGTTTGACGAAGCCGTCGCTGCCGAGATCGTCGGTCTTGACGAGGCGCTGTTCGTCATCGATCGGCCGATCGTTGAGCCGCGCGCCATTGCCCTTGATCAGGCGGCGCGCTTCGCCGTTCGACGCGGCAAGCCCGCTGCGGACCAGGAGCTCGACGACACCGATGCCTTGCTCCAGTGCCGTGGCGGGGATTTCGATGGTCGGCAGGGCGGCTCCGGTCGCCCCTTCCTCGAACACCTGGCGGGCGGTCTCGGCGGCCTCAGCCGCCGCGGCGCTGCCGTGGCAGAGGGCGGTGACCTCGAAGGCGAGCCGTTTCTTCGCCTCGTTGATCTCGTTGCCCTGCAAGGCTTCCAACCGTGCGATCTCGTCGAGCGGCAGGTCTGTGAACAGCCTGAGGAAGCGGCCGACATCGGCATCCTCGGTATTCCGCCAGAACTGCCAGAAATCATACGGGCTGAGGCGGTCGGCGCTGAGCCAGATGGCGCCGGAGGCGGTCTTGCCCATCTTGGCGCCCGACGCGGTGGTGATCAGCGGCGAGGTCAGGCCGAACAGGCTGGTTCCGTCGACCCGGCGGCCGAGTTCGATGCCGTTGACGATATTGCCCCATTGATCCGATCCACCGAACTGCAACCGGCATCCCATCCGGCGGTGCAATTCAACGAAATCATAGGCTTGCAGGATCATGTAATTGAATTCGAGGAACGATAGCGGCTGTTCGCGCTCCATCCGCAACCGCACGCTGTCGAAGCTCAGCATCCGGTTCACCGAGAAATGCCGGCCGTAATCGCGCAGGAACGGGATGTATTGGATGCCGTCCAGCCAATCCGCGTTGTTGGCGACGACGGCGTCGGTCGGGCCGGAGCCAAAGGTCAGGTAATTGGCGAATTGCCGTTGGATCCCCGCCATATTGTGGCGGATCACCTCGTCGGTCAGCAATTGGCGGGCTTCGTCCTTGCCGGACGGATCGCCGATCCGGGTGGTTCCGCCGCCCATCAGCACGATCGGCCGGTGCCCCGCCTGCTGCAGTCGGCGCAGGATCATGATCTGGATCAGGCTACCGATATGCAGGCTGTCGGCGGTGCAGTCGAAACCGATATAGGCGGTAATCGGTCCCTCGGTGGCGAGGGCGTCGAGCCCCTCGAGATCGGTTCCCTGATGCAGGAAACCGCGCTCGCTCAGGGTTCGCAGAAGCAGAGATCGAAACTGGGTCATACTCGGTGCTTATTCTCGAAAATCAGCGTTTAACGGCGCCCATGGAGGTTGCGAGGTTGGCATCCAGATAGCTATCGACCTGACCCGCGAGCTCGGTCAGATGGGACCCGAAGGAGTGGTTGGCACCCTTCAGGATACGATAGTCGATCTTGATATCGCGCTGATGCGACAGCTTGGTGACGAGCTTTTGCACCGACTCGATCGGCACCCACTCGTCCTTGTCGCCATGGACGATGAGGCCGGAGGACGGGCAGGGCGCCAGGAAGGTGAAGTCATGCTGGCTCGCCGGCGGGGCGATCGAGATGAAGCTGTCGATCTCGGGCCGTCGCATCAGCAGCTGCATGCCGATCCAGGCGCCGAACGAATAGCCGCCGATCCAGCAGCCGGTGGCGTTGGCGTTGTAGGTCTGCAACCAGTCGAGTGCCGAGGCGGCATCCGACAATTCGCCCTCGCCGCGATCGAAGACGCCCTGGCTGCGCCCAACGCCGCGGAAATTGAACCGCAAGGTCGAAAAACCGCGACGCGTGAAGGCGTTGAACATCGAGCGCACGATCTTGTGGTTCATCGTCCCGCCCTGTTGGGGGTGCGGGTGCAGCACCAATGCTATCGGCGCATTGGGCTCCTTGCAGTGTTGGTACCATCCTTCGATGCGGCCTTCCGGGCCGTTTATGATGACTTCAGGCATACGATCAGAACCCCCCG
>DATMGU010000023.1:0-1521 GCA_035555315.1 Allostellaceae bacterium | reverse complement strand
CGAGGAAACCATCGAAAACCAGTTGCGCCAGTTCGGCCGCGACTATCACGCCACGCAGTCCGCGACCGTCGTCTCCGATCTCGACGGCGGCGTGCGCGCGATGGTCGGCGGCCGCGACTATGGCGCGAGCCAGTTCAACCGCGCCGTCGACGCCTACCGGCAGCCCGGCTCGTCGTTCAAGCCGTATGTCTACTCGACGGCGCTGATGAACGGCTTCAAGCCGACCTCGATCGTGGTCGATGGCCCGGTCTGCCTCGGCAACTGGTGTCCGCAGAATTATGGCCACTCCTACTCCGGCGCGGTGACGCTGACGCAGGCGATTACCCGCTCGATCAACGTCGTTCCGGTGAAGCTTTCGATCGCGATCGGCGGCAAGGGCGGCCCGAAGGCCGGCCGCGCCAAGATCGTCGAGGTGGCGCGCCGCTTCGGCATCAAGGCGCCGCTGCCCGATACGCCGTCGCTGCCGATCGGCGCCGACGAAGTCACCGTGCTGGAGCACGCCGTGGCCTATGCGACCTTCCCCAACAAGGGCAAATCGGTCACGCCGCATTCGGTGCTGGAAGTCCGCACCGGCACCGGCGATCTGGTCTGGCGCTTCGATCGCGACGGCAAGAAGCCGCTGCAGGCGATACCGGCTTCGGTCGCCTCCGACATGGCGGGCATGATGAGCCACGTCGTCAGCGAAGGCACCGCGCGCCGCGCGGCGCTCGACGGCATTCCGACCGCCGGCAAGACCGGCACCACCAACGCGTATCGCGATGCGTGGTTCGTCGGATACACCGGGAATTTCACCTGCGCCGTCTGGTACGGCAATGACGATTACTCGCCGACCAACCGCATGACCGGCGGCTCGCTGCCGGCGCAGACCTGGCACGACATCATGGTCGCGGCCCACCAGGGCGTCGAGATCAAGGAGATCCCGGGTATTGGAATGGGCACGAAACTGCCTGTTCCCGTGGCCTCCGCGGCGATGGCGGCCAACGGCGCCATCAAGCCTCCGGACATCAAGCCGGGACCGCCGCCGATCCTGACCAAACGCGGTGCGGATATTCTGGTGCGGGTGGAAAAGATGCTCGACGAGGCCGCCAAGGCCGCGGGAAAAACCTCGTCCGGCGATCCGGTGAAGCCGGTCAAGCCGGTGTCGTCCAACTCCGTCGCATTCCCGGAAAGCTTTGCGGCGGCTGTGCCAGGTGACGCGGCGCCTAAGCCAGTGCCGCACAAGAACTGACCGTGCGGCTGATATTCATTACCTTGCTGGCGCTGATCCTCGCGACCGTCGTCGGTCTCGGCTCGACCTGGATGACGGCGACGCGCGGCACCGATCTCGGCACCCTCACGATCGGCGCCTGGACCGCCCGGCCCAAGACCGGCACCGCCGATGTCGATCCGTATTCGCGCGCGTCGATCGCGCGCAGCGGCGAGTTACCGGTCGGCACCGGCGACGGCGTCGCATTCTCGGCGACGACGGACGACCGCAAGCGACTGCTCGATGGGCGGTGCGACGTGGTCGTCAGCGGCGTC
>DATMGU010000022.1:0-9848 GCA_035555315.1 Allostellaceae bacterium | reverse complement strand
GGATCTCGCCCGCCGGGCCGGATTGCAGGGGCGGGCCCTAGAGAATTTGGCACGGGCGGATGCCTTCCGCTCGATCGGTCTCGATCGCCGGAACGCCCTCTGGGCGGTGAAGGGGCTGGGCGAGACCGTGCTGCCGTTGTTTGCAGGAGAACCGGCACCGCTAGGCCCTGAAGCGTTGGGCGTTGAACCGATCGTCACCCTGCCGACGATGCCTTTGGGCCGGCATGTGGTCGAGGATTATGCCACGGTGGGCCTCACCCTTCGGCGGCATCCCGTGGCGTTTCTGCGCTCGGCCCTCGATCGTCAATCCTGCGTTCCGGCCGGCCGGCTGCCCGACATCCGGGACGGCAAGCCGGTCGCCGTGGCCGGGCTGGTGCTGATCCGGCAGCGGCCGGGAACCGCCAAGGGCACCATCTTCATGACCCTGGAAGACGAGACCGGCGTGGTCAATGTCATCGTCTGGCCGGCGGTGTTCGAGCGCTATCGCCGGATCGTGATGACCGCCCGCCTGGTCGGCGTGCGCGGCGTGGCGCAGAAGCAGGAACCGCCGCGAGGGATGGAGGACGCGGATCCGAAAAGCCTGGGCCTGGTGCTGCATGTCGTGGCCCATCGCATCACCGATCTCTCCGCCCATCTCGCCCGGCTGGATACCGAGCTTTACCCTTCATCCGGGACCCATTTGGCCATGCCGCATGGCCTCGGCGACGAGATCAAGCAATTCGGGCTCGATCCGCCCGAATTGCACGTGAAGTCCCGTGATTTTCATTAGAAACCCTGTCGTCCCGTGGTAAAAATTGCGGCCGCACGCACGAGCAACGGGGCATTTTCATTCGGTGGTAGCATGAGCGAAGAGCCTGACGGCCTTGTTCTCGTCTATCTGCGTCGTCTTGACGAGAAGATCGACCGGATTATCGAGTCCTTGCAGGACGTGCAGCGTCGGGTGACTTCTCTCGAAGCAAACGTGGCCCGTCTTCGTGAAGAGACGGCTTCCCTGCATGGCGATTTCGCGGGGCAATCAATGCGAATGGACCGTATTGAAGACCGGCTGCTTCGCATCGAACATCGCCTCGATCTCCTTCCCGCAAAGTAGCTATCGGATCAATTCGTCGCCTCGCCGATGACCTCACCCAGCTTCCCCGTTTCGATCAAGGGCGTCGTCCTATTCGGCGGCCGCATCCTGCTCTTGGAGAACGAGCGGGATGAATGGGAGCTGCCGGGCGGGCGGCTGGAGCTCGGCGAGGATCCGCCGGAATGCCTCGCCCGGGAGATCGACGAGGAGTTGGGCATCGCGGTCGAGGTCGGGCCGATCCTGGATAGCTGGTGCTATGAGCCGCTGCCCGGTCGGATCGTCGTCATCGTGACCTATGGCTGTCAGGCCGATAGCGCCGTTCAGCCGCGGCTGAGTCATGAGCATCGGGCGCTTGGGTTGTTCACCGTGCCGGAACTCGACGGGCTGCGCTTGCCCGCCGGGTATCGCCGGTCGATCGATCACTGGCTGAAGCTCAGTCGATCCGGATGACTCCCCTTGCCAGGGGGCAGGGTGGACGGCACGGTGGCGGAGAGTGATCGGGAGAGGACGGATGGCGAGCAGGGACGACGCGATCGCGGCGGCGGGGAGGCATTATGATGACGGGGATTTCGTCGCCGATCTGACGCGCCGGGTGGGTTTCGCGACCGAGAGCCAGGAGGCGCGCGGCCGCCCGCATCTCGACCGCTATCTCGCCGACGAAATAGCCCCGTGCCTCGCCGAACTGGGCTTCGACAGCCAGATCCTGCCGAACCCGCAGCCGGAGGCACCCCCGCTGCTGGTCGCCGAGCGTCATGAGGATGCCGCCCTGCCGACCGTGCTGATCTACGGCCATGGCGATGTGGTGCGCGGGCAGGAAACAGAATGGCGGGATGGGCTGGCGCCCTGGACGATCACGCAATCGGGCGATCGGCTCTACGGCAGGGGTGTCGCCGACAATAAGGGGCAGCATTCGGTCAACATCGCGGCCCTCTCGACCGTGCTGGCGACGCGCGGCCGGCTCGGTTTCAACGCCAAGATCCTGCTCGAAATGGCCGAGGAGGTCGGCTCGCCCGGCCTGCGCATTTTCTGCGAACGGGAGAAGACCCGGCTGGCGGCCGATCTGCTGCTGGCATCGGACGGTCCGCGGCTGCGCCCGGAGCGGCCGACGGTCTTCATGGGGGCCCGCGGGTCGCTCAATTTCGACCTGACCGTGGCGCTGCGCGAGGGCGGGCATCATTCCGGCAATTGGGGCGGCCTGCTCGCCAATCCCGCGATCATCCTGGCCCATGCGCTGGCCAGCCTGACCGGTCCGACGGGGGCGATCCGCGTGCCCGCCCTGAAGCCGAGCCGGATCCCCAACAGCGTGCGCACGGCCCTCGCCGATATCGAGGTCGATGGCGGCGCCGACGGTCCGGTCATCGATCCCGGCTGGGGCGAGCCCGGCCTCAGCCCGGCCGAACGGGTGTTCGGCTGGAACGCGTTCGAGATCCTGGCCATGACCGCCGGCAATCCCAAGCAGCCGGTCAATGCCATTCCGCCGACGGCATCGGCGCATTGCCAGATCCGCTTCACCGTCGACACTGATCCGGCCGATTTCATGCCCGCGATCCGCCGGCATCTCGACGAGCAGGGCTTCCCGATGGTGACCGTGACGCCGGCCGAGCGCGGGCATTTCCCGGCGACGCGGCTCGATCCTGATCACCCCTGGGCGCGCTGGGCGATCGCCTCGGTGGAGCGGACGACCGGGGCTCGGCCGGCGGTGCTGCCCAATCTGGGCGGCTCGCTGCCGAACGATTGTTTCGCCGATGTGCTGGGGCTGCCCACGGTCTGGGTGCCGCATTCCTATGCCGGCTGCAGCCAGCACGCGCCCAACGAACACGGCCTGTCCTCGATCCTACGCCAAGGTTTGCAGATCATGACCGGGTTGTTCTGGGATCTGGGCGAAGTTGGCGCCAATCGTCCGGTATAAGCCGGGTTATTCCCGGTGATACGGGTGTCCGGCGGCGATTTGCTGGGCGCGGTAGAGTTGTTCGGCCAGCAAGCCGCGCACCAGCAGATGCGGCCAGGTCATCGCCCCCAGCGACAACAGCAGATCGGCGCGCCGCCGCACCGTCTCGTCGTGACCGTCAGCACCGCCGATCAGGAACACCAGATCCTCGACCCCCTGGTCGCGCCAGCGGGTGAGCCGGGCGGCGAAACCGGGGCTGGTCAGGCTCTGGCCGCGTTCGTCCAGGGCGACGAGCGTGGCACCGCGCGGGCAACTGCCGAGCAGCAAAGCCGCCTCGCGTTCCTTCAACTGCGGCGCCGGCAGCGCGCGTTTTTCTTCGAGCTCGACCAAGCTGGCGGGTGGGACGAGCCTGCCGGCGTACAGCGCCCAGAGATCCCGTGCCGGCCCCGGCTTCAGCCGGCCGATCGCCGAGATCTGCACACGCATCCGGCTTAGCTGTCAGACGACGCGGATCCCCGAGGGTGGCGGATCGAGGTCGCCCGGTTTGGCGAACAACCCATCGGGCAGCGGTTCGTCAGGCAGCGTGATGCCCCACATCTTTTCCAAATTATAGTAGGTCCGTACCTCGGGCCGGAACAGATGCACGACCACATCGCCCGCGTCGAGCAGGACCCAATCGCCATGGGTCTTGCCTTCCATCGAGACGCGGCCATACCCGGCATCCTTGAGCCGCGAGGCGACCTGTTCGGCCAGCGCCGTCACTTGGCGCTGCGACCGGCCGGAAGCGACGACGATATAGTCGGCGATGCTGGATTTACCGGCGAGATCGATGGTCACGATGTCCTCGGCCTTGCCGTCATCCAGCGTCGTGACGATGAGATCGAGCAGGCTTGGCGCGGCGATGATGGGGGACGTCGCGGAGGGGAGGGAGGCTGCGGCCTTGGCTGCGGAACGGGGCTTGGGTATGGCGGTCACCTTGTCTGTATCCGGGATCTCATCGCCCGGTTGTGTCGATTGTACTTAAATATCGCCATGCCCTGCTATGACAGTCGGCGGCCGGATCGCCGCTGCTGCGACCGGATTTCCGTCGCCGACAGCGGATCGAGCTTGGTTGGGAAAAACACCCAAGCCGGCGGCTCCATCAATGCCAGTCTGCGCGACGCCCGCAAATTCAGGCGGGCGGGCGCGAACACGCGCGCGGCACGACCTTTCAACGCCATCAAAGAATAGGGAGGCCGGGCGAAAATCGCAATGGGAGCGAGTTGAAAGATCTTGCGCCATTTCTCCCAGCGGGAAATCTGCAACAGATTATCCGCCCCCATCAGCCAGACGAAGCGGCTGCGCGGGAAGCGTTGGCACAGGATGGTCAAGGTATCGGCGGTATAGCGGCTGCCGAGCTGCGCCTCGATGCCGGTCACCTTGATGCGGGGGTGCTGGGCCACGGCCAGGGCGCCAGCGATGCGTTCCTGCTGCGGTGCCATGCCGTCGCTCGATTTCAGCGGATTTTGCGGCGAGACCATCCACCAGATCTCGTCGAGATCCAGATGGCTGAGCGCCAGCAGGCTGATATGCCGGTGGCCGGCATGGGCGGGGTTGAACGATCCGCCGAGCAGCCCGATGCGGCGCGCACGTCGGTCGCCGAGGATCGCGGGGAGCTGCAACAGCCCCTCGTCCGATCCTTCCGTGGTCGCGCGGGTTGGGGACTGGGTCAGGGCCTGACCTGACCGGTACCGCGCACGTGATACTTGTAGCTGGTCAATTGCTCGACCCCGACCGGTCCGCGCGCGTGCAGCTTGCCGGTTGAAATGCCGATCTCGGCGCCCATCCCGAACTCGCCGCCATCGGCGAATTGCGTCGAGGCGTTGACCAGCACGATGGCGGAATCGACGCGCGCCAGGAACCGATCGGCCGCGGCGGCATCCTCCGTCACGATCGCGTCGGTATGATGCGAGCCGTAATGGCCGATATGCTCGATCGCCTGGTCGATGCCATCGACCACCCGGATCGACAGGATCGCGTCGAGATACTCGGTCGACCAATCGGCCTCGCTCGCCGCCTCGATGCGCGGGTCGATCGCGCGCGCGGCCGCGTCGCCACGCAACGCGCAGCCGCCGCCCCACAGATCTTCGACAATGCCGGGCAATTGGTCGGCCGCCACGTCCCGATCGATCAGCAGCGTCTCCATGGCGCCGCAGACTCCGGTGCGGCGCAGCTTGGAATTCAGCACGATCGCGCGCGCCTTCGCGGGATCGGCGGCCCGATCGACATAGACGTGGCAGATCCCGTCCAGATGCTTCAGCACCGGGATGCGGCTTTCGGCGCTGACCCGTTCGATCAGCGACCGGCCGCCGCGCGGCACCACGATATCGATCGCGTCATCCATGCCCAGCAGGATGCCGACCGCCGCCCGGTCGCGCGTCGGGACCAGTTGGATCGCCGCCTCGGGCAGGCCGGCCACGGCCAGACCCCGGTGCAGCGCCGCGACGATCGCATGCGAGGAATGAAAGCTTTCCGAGCCGCCGCGCAGGATCGCCGCGTTGCCGGATTTGAGGCACAGGCTGCCGGCATCGGCGGTGACGTTCGGCCGGCTTTCATAGATCACCGCGATGACGCCCAGCGGCACGCGCACCCGGTTGAAATCGAGGCCGTTCGGTTGCGTCCAGCGGGCGATCGACCGGCCGATCGGATCGGGCAGGGCCGCGACCGCCTCCAGCGCGCGCGCCATCGCTTCGATCCGCGCCGCGTCGAGCGTCAACCGGTCGAGCAGGGCGGCGCTCAACCCGGCACCCGCCTCCAGCCGGTCGCGGTCATTGGCGGCGAGGATCTCGGCGGCGGATGCCCGGATCGCGGCGGCGGCGGCGATCAGCGCCGCGTTTTTCGCCAGGGTCGACGCCACGGCGAGTTCGCCCGCCGCCTGCCGCGCCCGCGCGCCCATGGCGGCCAGCTCGGTGGCGAGCGTCTCCGATGGCCCTCTCTCGATCGGCCGGATCACCATGAAGGAACCGTCCTTATCTCTGTGGCGCCCCGGTTCATTCGAGCACCAGATCGTCGCGATGGATGACCTCGTCGCGCCCACGGTAGCCGAGCAGGGCTTCGATTTCACCGCTTTTGTGGCCGGCGATCAGGCCGGCATCGGCGGCGCCATAGGCGCTGAGGCCGCGCGCCACGGCGGTGCCGTCGCGTCGGCGCACCAGGATCGCATCGCCCCGCTCGAAACCGCCCTCGACCTCGACGATGCCGGCCGGCAACAGGCTGCCGCCCCGCTCCAGGGCGGCGGCGGCTCCCTGGTCGATGGTGACGATGCCGGCCGTGTTGAGGCTGCCGGCGATCCAGCGCTTGCGCGCGGTCAGGGGGGTGGCCTGCGGCAGGAACCAGGTGGCGGGCGCGCCGTCCAGGATCGCCCGCAGGGGGTGCAGCGGCATGCCCTTGGCGATCACCATGCGACAGCCGGCGGCCAGCGCTATGCGGGCGGCGGCGAGCTTGGTCACCATCCCGCCGGAGCTGTAGCCCGCGGGGGCGGCCCCGGCCATCGCCTCGATCTCGGGCGTCAGCTCGCGCACCACCCGGATATGCTCGGCGCGCGGGTCGCGCCGCGGATCGGCGGTATAGAGGCCGTCGACATCCGACAGCAGCACCAGCGTATCGGCGCTGATCATCTGCGCCACCCGCGCCGCCAGCCGGTCATTATCGCCGAAGCGGATCTCCGCCGTCCCCACCGTATCGTTCTCGTTGATCACCGGAACCGCGCCGAGCGCCAGCAACTGGTTGAGCGTCGCGCGCGCGTTGAGATGACGCCGCCGCATCTCGGTATCGTCCGGCGTCAGCAGGATCTGGGCGACGGTGATGCCGTGCCGCGCCAGGGTTTCCTGATAGGCATGAGCCAGGCGGATCTGGCCGGTCGCGGCGGCCGCCTGCTTTTCCTCGAGCTTCAGCGCCCGACCGTTGAGCGTACTGTTGTCCAGGCCCAGATGGTGCCGGCCGACCGCGATCGCCCCGGACGAGACGATCAGCACCTCGGTACCGCGCGTCCGCGCCGCCGCCACGTCATCCGCCAGCGCGTCGAGCCATTCCCGCCGCAACTGTCCGGTCTCCGCGTCGACCAGCAGCGCCGAGCCGATCTTGACGATCAGCCGCCGTGCCGTGCCGAGCTCGGTCGAAAGCGGGTTCACCGGCCGAGAGGGACGGTGGGGATCGCCGTCTCCTCATCCTCGTCGGTCGGGTCGGCCAGGGTATAGTTCAGCGTTCCGGTGCGCGGCGCCACCGGGCCCCGGCGCTGCTGGACATGTTCCAGCAGGCTCAGCAGCACCGCGTCGACACCGGCACCGGTGACACCGGACAGGGTCATGATCGGCTGCTTCGCGACCCGCTTCAACTTGGCGAGCTTGGTCTTGAGCTCGTCGGGCGGGATCGCGTCGGCCTTATTGAGGGCGATGATCTGCGGCTTGGCTTCGAGTCCGTGGCCATAGGCCTTGAGTTCGCCCCGGATCGTGCGGTAGGCGCCGACGACGTCTTCCTCGGTGCCGTCGATCAGGTGCAGCATGACGTTGCACCGTTCCAGATGGCCGAGGAAGCGGGTGCCCAGCCCGGCGCCCTCGCTGGCCCCTTCGATCAGGCCGGGCAGGTCGGCCATGACGAATTCCTCGCCGCCGGCATAGACCACGCCCAGCTGGGGTTTCAGCGTGGTGAACGGGTAGTCCGCGATCTTGGGACGCGCGCGCGAAACGCGGGCGAGGAAGGTCGATTTGCCGGCGTTCGGCAGGCCGACCAGCCCCGCATCGGCGATCAGCTTCAGCCGGAGCCACACCCAGCGTTCCTGGCCGGGCCACCCCTCGTCCTTGCGGGTCGGCGCCCGGTTGGTCGAGGTCTTGTAATGATCATTGCCGAAGCCGCCATCGCCGCCGCGCAGGAACACCACGCGCTTGCCCGGCTCGACCAGATCCAGCAGGACGTTTTCGTTGTCCTCGTCCATCACCTGGGTGCCGGCCGGCACCTTCAGCACGCTGGGCTCGCCGGCGGCGCCGGTGCGCAGCTTGCCGGCGCCGTGGCGGCCGTTCTGGGCGCGGAAATGCTGCTTGTAGCGGTAATCGATCAGGGTATTGAGATTGGCGACCACCTCGAACACGATATCGCCGCCGCGCCCGCCATCGCCACCATCCGGACCGCCGAACTCGATGAATTTCTCGCGCCGGAAGCTTGCCGTGCCGGCGCCGCCTTCACCGCTCTTCAGATAGATCTTGCACTGGTCGAGGAACTTCATGGCAGGCTTCCGAGTGGATTTGCGGGCCTTGGACTACGCCGGTTGGCGTAAAAGAGGGACCCGCGTCGATCCGGCGTCTTGTTCGCTCAATCTTGGTCTTCCCGCGCAACAAAAAAGGGGAATGGCGCGCCATTCCCCTTCGATATCGCGGACGGAAGGCTGGGCGCTATTCGGCGGCTTCCGCCACCGGGGCGTCGTTCGCCGGGCTCGGCGCGGGTTCGACCGAGATGTACTGCCGATCACCGGTGCCGCGATGAAACTTCACCGCACCCGCTTCGAGCGCGAACAGCGTGTGGTCGCGGCCGATGCCGACATTGGCGCCGGGGTGATACTTGGTGCCGCGCTGGCGGATCAGGATATTGCCGGGGATGACGGTCTCGCCGCCGAACTTCTTGACGCCCAGACGACGACCGTCGCTGTCGCGACCGTTGCGGGAGGAACCACCCGCCTTCTTATGTGCCATGGAAGCTTACTCCTGCGCTGCGACGGCGCCGCTGGTCGCGGCGGCCATGGTCGCGGTACCGGCGACGATATCGGTGATCCGCAGCACCGTCAGGTACTGCCGATGACCGTTCTTGCGGCGATAATTGTGCCGGCGCTTTTTCTTGAAGACCAGTACCTTGTCGTCGCGCTTTTGCTCCAGCACCGTCGCCGTCACCGACGCGCCGGCGAGTTCGGTCGCCGCCGAGGCGATGCCCGTGTCGCTGCCGACCATCAGAACGTCGTCGAGGGCGATCGAAGCGCCGGCATCGGCGACCAGCTTCTCGACGAAGATGACGTCGTTCTTGGCGACTTTGTACTGCTTCCCGCCGGTGCGGATGACTGCGAACATAGCGATGATTTCTTCAAGCAAAAGCAATGGGAGAACGGGGTACCCCGCTCCAAGGCCGCGCATAATATCGGCGGCCCCGCCCCTGTCAACGACATTCGGGTGAGGGGGCGGGTGAGGCGGGCGGTGAAGCGGACCCGCACGAGCCAGTTGCAGCCTCGCGGCACCTGCGTTAGGTTCGCCGCCTTCGCAAGGGATATGCCTGAACACCGCGACCGGGTGTTCGAAAGGCCGGCGATGGACAGGTGGCCGAGTGGTTGAAGGCGTCAGTCTCGAAAACTGGAGTACCGGTAACGGTATCGTGGGTTCGAATCCCACCCTGTCCGCCAAATCTCCATGTTTTCCGCCACTTTTTGACAATTTTTCAATTCCACCCACAACTCAACCCACATATAAATCGTGGATTGAGAGAGACGTTAATAGCCGTCCATAGACGGTTGGTAGTGAGATCCCGGTCTCGGCATCAACGCCTGACCTGAAGCAGCTTCGCGGCCTGAAGTAGCTTCGCGGCCAGATTGATGTGGAGCAGACCGCTCGCCAGCATCGATCTTTTAATGGCCGGAAATGCGGGGTTCCAACTGCTCCTAAGAATTTCCTGTACGCGCAATTGGAGGCGGCCCTTGATGGTGCGGACGATGAGGCGAGCTAGCTTCACGGAAGAGCAGATCATAGGGCTGTTGCGGGAGAACGAGGCTGGAGCGAAGGCGGATGAGTCGCTCTGCAAGCACGGGGGACGAGAGTCCGACCTAAGCCAGAAGGCCGAGTTCTGTCAGGGAAATTTGGAGATCGAGGTCAGCATAGCGGG
>DATMGU010000021.1:0-42706 GCA_035555315.1 Allostellaceae bacterium | reverse complement strand
TACGCCGTGAACGTCGCACCACCCGTCTCAGCCAAAACCTTCGTGATCGCAGCCGTCAGCGACGTCTTGCCATGGTCAACGTGACCAATCGTCCCAATGTTGCAATGCGGCTTGTTCCGCTCAAACTTCGCCTTCGCCATGTCTAGACGCCTCGCCTGATCGATCAGAGAATTTAAACAAAAATCCCGGACTCAACAAAAGTCCTGGGCTCAACAAAAACACGGGGCCGCGACACCAACACAAACGTCTTACCCGATGCGGTTGGAGCGGGTGATGGGAATCGAACCCACGTAGCCAGCTTGGAAGGCTGGAACTCTACCATTGAGCTACACCCGCCTGAGCCATACCCATCAGGCACCGCCGCATCATCCGCCGCACCGGGATCCGGTATGGTGGAGGGGGTTGGATTTGAACCAACGTAGACATTCGTCGGCAGATTTACAGTCTGCTGCCATTGACCGCTCGGCCACCCCTCCAGCGCGGCCGAAAAAGTCCCGGCGCAGCGGAGACGCGCACTATGGAAATTTCCGTCGGCTTGTCAACGCCAATCGCCCGAGATCATATCTCCCGGATGATGGCCTCCGCTGAGCAAAAGACATGGCCGGGTGGGCTGCTCTGCGCCCTTCCCTCCGAAACCGTTTCATCCTATGCAGCACGCTTGGATATTGCCCAAGCTGATCAGGGAGCTTCGATCCGATGCGCAAGCGACCCGACGCCAAGGGCTTTGAAGCAGGCCGCCGTGGATCCGCCCGCCATAGCGCCGAGGGACAGCGGCCAGAACGACCCCGGCCGGACCAAGCGAGGCCGGAACAGGCCCGGCCCGAGCAGGCCCGGCCAGAGCAGGTACGGCCAGCACAAGCACGGGCCGAACAACCGCGACCCGAACAATCCAGACCCGTGCGCTCGAAACCCGTCGCCGGCGTACCGTCGGAGGCGGAGCGGCCCCCGACGTCATCTGGTCCCCCATCCGGCGGCACCTGGCTCTACGGACATCACCCGGTCGTGGCGGCCTTGCGCAACCCAGCGCGCAAAATCCTGCGGGTGGTCGCCACCGCCGAGGTGATGGCCGAGTTGGGACCCGCCCTGACAACGGCGACCGAGCATGCGATCGAGACCCTGCCTCGCGACGCCATCACCCGGCTGCTGCCAGCGGGCTCCGTCCATCAGGGATTGGCGGCCCTGGTCCGGCCGCTGCGCCCGCCGGCCATCGAAGATATCATCGACGAGGCCGCCGGCCGACCAAACAGCATCGTCCTGGTGCTCGACCAGGTGACCGACCCGCACAATGTCGGCGCGGTGCTGCGATCGGCGGCGGCGTTCGGGGCACTGGCCGTCGTGATGCCAGAACGCAGCGCCCCGGATGTCTCGGGCGTCTTGGCCAAGGCGGCGTCGGGTGCCCTCGAACATGTGCCGTTGGTCCGCGTCGTCAATCTGGTCCGCGCTTTGGAGCAACTGCAAGGGGCCGGGTTCTGGACCGTCGGCCTCGCCGGCGAAGCCGAGAAGCCCTTGGCGACGCTCGGCCTTACCGGCCGGATCGTGCTGGTGCTCGGCTCCGAGGGGGAGGGTCTGCGCCGGTTGACACGCGAGGCTTGCGACCACCTCGCCCGCCTGCCGACCAAGGGTGCCGTCGACAGCCTCAATGTGTCGAACGCCGCGGCGGTCGCCCTCTACGAACTCGTCCGCGCCGATGCGTAGTGCGCGCCGATGGACGCGGCTGGCGGCCGGCATCCTGCTGGTGCTGGCCTCGTCCACCATGGCCCGAGCGGCGGAGACGGTCGATCTGCAACTGGTCCTGCTCGTCGACGTGTCGCTGAGCGTCGACGAGGGTCGCTACCGCCTGCAGCGCGACGGTACCGCCGCCGCATTCGCAAATCCCGCCTTGGTCGCCGCGATCAAGGCGGGAGCGGCCGGCGCCATCTCGGTGGCCATGCTGGAATTCTCCGATACCGACAAGCAGGCGGTGGTGGTCGATTGGACCCGGATCGCCAGCGCGGCGGATGCAGGCGCGCTGGCCAACAAGATCCGCGGCCTCAAGCGCAGTTCCGCCGGTCTCACCGGCATCGGCAACGCGCTGCTGGCGGCACGCGACCTCTTCGATCATTCGCCGTATCAGGCCGACCGACGGGTGATCGACCTGTCCGGTGACGGCCTCGCCAATGTCGGGCCGCCGGTCTGGCAAGTGCGCGACACCCTGGTCGATGACGGCATCACCATCAACGGCTTACCGATCATGACCGAGGAGCCGGCGCTGGAGGTGTATTATCGCGAATACATCATCGGCGGCCCCAACGCCTTCGTGATCCCAGCGCAGGGGTTGGCGAGCTTCGCGCAGGCAATGCAGATGAAGCTGCTGGCCGAGGTGGCCTTTTTAGACTCGGCCTCGCTGGACCCCGACTTGCTGAACCGGGCAACGACGGTCGGTCATGCGAGGGCCGCCCATTAGGCGTTTGTGAAACCGTCTCGGAGCCGGTAATCAGACAGCATGTCGGAGCAGACCTCGATCACTCCCCTTGCCACCGGCGCGGATCCGATCGCGCCCTCCGTCACCCTGGGCGCCCTGTTCAGCGGCTTTTTCGGCATCGGCATGATGGGGTTCGGCGGCGTCCTGCCACTCGCCCGCCGGATGATCGTCGACCAGCGCCGCTGGCTCACCGCGGCGGAATTCACCGATATCCTGAGCCTCTGCCAGTTCCTCCCCGGTCCCAATATCGGCAATGTGTCGGTCGTTCTCGGCGCCCGGTTTCGCGGCATCCCCGGCTCGATCGCGGCGTTCGCCGGGCTGATGACCATGCCGATGGTGATCGTGCTGTCGCTGGGCGCGCTCTACACGCGGTTCAGCCATCTCGAAGCCGTGCACCACATGTTCGCCGGCATCTCGGCCGCCGCGGCGGGGCTGGTTCTGGCGATGGGTTGGCAGATGGCGGCCCCCCTGCGCAGCCGGGCGAGCGGCATCGTCATCATGCTGCTCGCCTTCGCCGGCATCGCCATCCTGCGCTTGCCGCTGCTGGCCGTACTGCTGGTGCTGGCGCCGCTCAGCATCGCACTCTCTTGGTGGCAAGCCAGGCGGAGGACGGCATGAGCGACTCGGCCCCGTTGGGGGCTCTCGCCTGGCAATTCGCCATCCTGTCGCTGGTCGCGGTCGGCGGGGCGAACAGCGTGATCCCCGAGATGCAGCGCCAGGTCGTCGACGTCCACGGCTGGATGAGCAGCACCGACTTCGCCGATCTCTACGCGCTGGCCCGCGCGGCCCCCGGCCCCAACGTGCTGGTCGTCAGCCTGATCGGCTGGCACGTCGCCGGCCTGGCGGGCGCGCTGGTCGCGATGGGCGCCATGTGCGGACCATCGAGCGTGCTTGCCTATGGCACCATGTGGGTATGGGACCGGTTCCGCACCGCGCCCTGGCGGATCGCCGTCCAGGCCGGGCTGGTGCCGGTGACCGTCGGCCTGGTGCTGGCGAGCGGCTATCTGCTGACCCGCGCCGCCGACCCCGACTGGCCGAGCTATGCCCTCACCGCGATCACCGCCGGGGTCGCACTGAAGACGCGGACCAACCCGCTCTGGCTGCTGCTGGCGGCGGGCGCGCTGGGACTGGTGTTCGCCTGACGCCAGTTTTCCCAATTCCCGAACGCGTCGTCAGGCGCGGAGCAGCGGTTTGTATTTGAATCGATGCGGTTCGTCGGCATCGGCACCCAGGCGGCGTTTGCGGTCTTCCTCGTAATCGGCGTAGTTGCCGACGAAGGAGACGACCTTGGCGTCGCCCTCGAAGGCCAGGATGTGGGTCGCGATCCGGTCGAGGAACCAGCGATCATGGGTGATCACCACGGCGCAGCCCGGAAATTCCAGCAGCGCCTCTTCCAGCGCCCGCAGCGTATCGATATCGAGATCGTTGGTCGGCTCATCGAGCAGCAGGACGTTGGCGCCCTCCTTCAGCATCTTGGCGAGATGCACCCGGTTGCGCTCGCCGCCCGATAGCTGGCCGACCTTCTTCTGCTGATCGGTACCGCGGAAGTTGAACAGCGCGCAATAGGATCGGCTGTTCATCTTGCGCCGGCCGAGATCGATCTCGTCGAGGCCCGAAGACACCTCCTCCCATACATTCTTGTTGGGGGCGAGCGTGTCGCGCGACTGATCGACATAGCCGAGCTTGACCGTCTCGCCGACGCGGAAACTGCCGCTATCGGGCTGCTCGCCGCCGGTGATCATGCGGAACAGCGTCGTCTTGCCGGCGCCGTTCGGCCCGACGATGCCGACGATGCCGCCGGGCGGCAGCTTGAAGGTCAAATTCTCGACCAGCAGCCGATCGCCGAAGCTCTTGCTGACATTGTCCGCCTCGATGACGACACCGCCCAGGCGCGGGCCGGGCGGCAGCACGATCTGCGCGGTATCCGGCGCCTTTTCCCGACTCTGAGCCACTAGATCCTCATAGGCGGCCAACCGCGCCTTGCTTTTGGTGCGCCGCGCGCCGGGGCTGGAGCGGACCCATTCCAGTTCCTGGGCGATCGCGCGCTGGCGGCCGACCTCGGTCCGGTTTTCCTGCTCCAAACGTTTCTGCTTCTGTTCCAGCCAGCCGGTATAATTGCCTTCAAACGGCAGGGCCCGGCCGCGATCGACCTCCAGGATCCAGCCGGCGACCTCGTCGAGGAAATACCGGTCATGGGTCACCGTCACCACGGTGCCTTCGTAATCCGCGAGAAACCGTTGCAGCCAGGCGACCGAGCTCGCATCCAAATGGTTGGTCGGTTCGTCGAGCAGCAGCAGATCCGGGCGCCGCAGCAACAGCTGGCACAACGCCACGCGCCGGCGCTCGCCGCCCGACAGCTTGGTGACGTCGGAGTCGCCGGGTGGGCAGTTCAACGCGTCCATGGCGATCTCGACCGTGCGGTCGATCTCCCAGCCGTTGGCGGCGTCGATCTTCTCCTGCAACTCGCCCTGCTCGGCGATCAGCGTGGTCATCTCGTCGTCATCGAGTTCTTCGGCGAAGCGCGCGCTGACCGCCTCGAACCGCTCGATCAGCGCCTTGGTCTCGGCCAGGCCTTCCAGCACGTTTTCCTGCACGGTTTTCTTCGGATCGAGCCACGGCTCCTGCGCCAAATAGCCGACCTTGGCACCATCGGCCGCCCAGGCCTCGCCATTATATTCCTTGTCGACACCGGCCATGATCTTCAGCAGCGTGGATTTACCGGCGCCGTTCGGCCCCAGCACGCCGATCTTGGCGCCGGGCAAGAAGGACAGCCAAACGTCTTTGACCACCTCTTTACCGCCGGGATAGGCCTTGCTCAGGCCTTTCATCACATAGACGTACTGATAGCCGGCCATCGACTTCTCCAAACCAGGCGATACGATTTAATCAAACGGGGGCACCGAACGGGCGGCGCGCGTCCCTTATCGGTGTTTTAGCCTATCGCCGCGGCCCGGGGCAATCTCGCCGAGTCGGCGTGCCGAATGAGCGAGGCGAAACGACGGGGCGCGCCCGACGCGTGGGATCGTGCTCAGGTCTCGTCGGCGAGTTTGCCGGCCGTGGCCCAATCAGATTTCTCGATGTCCTGAAACAGGACCATGGTGTTCTCCGGCTTGACGCCGAGGCTCCGCTCGATCGCGGCGGTGATCTCCCGCGCGGCGGCGGCTTTCTGTTCGCGGGTGCGACCGGCGAGCAACTCGACTTTCACGATGGGCATGTCGTGGCCTTCCCAAACAATGGTGACGAATAACGGACAATCGGGATATTAGGCCGGCCGTGGCACCGGTGGCGACGGTTTTGCCGTCGCATAACACAGGGTGGGACGGCATAAATGCTACGATCGCCGAACCGCTCCCCGTCTCTCGCGTACGGAATCCCCGCTTCATGACCATGCCTTTCGACGCCGACGCCACAAGGGTGCCGGGCAAACCACGCGGCTTGCAAACCAGCCAAGCCGCCTTGCTCGTGCTGGTCATCCTGGTGATTATCTGGTTGCCGACGCTGATCCTGCGCCTCGGCGGCGGTTTCCAGATCGTCGATTATTTCGGCTCGTTCCCCGACGAATATCTGCAGGTCAAAAACCCGCTATCCTGGAGCGGCTTGGCCGAGAATTTCGTGCAGAACAGCCTGCACAACGCCTTCCATTTCCGTCCCGTCTGGGTCGCGATCATGCAGTTTCTGCTGATCGTGTTTCACGGCGACTACGGCGCGCAGTTTTTCGTCAAATTCCTGTTCAGCACTGCGACGGTTTTCCTCGCCTTCGATCTGGTGCGGCGGCGCACGGGCTCGGTCTATCCGGCCCTGTTCTGCGCCGTCATCATCATCGTGCATCCGTCGCCGGCCAATCTGTTCCTCTATACCTCCGAGGCGATCACCGGATTTTTCATCGTGTTGACCCTGTGGTGGCTCGCCGTGCCCATGGGGATCTGGGAGCAGCCGGCGACCGGCCTGCCCCTCTCGACGCTCCGGCATGCCTGGGGGGACGCACCGCTTCGGCCGGTCGCGTATCTCGCTTTCGTTCCGGCGGTTCTGGCAGCGATCGGTATCGCCGGATCCAAGGAATACGGCTTCGTCATCACCCTGGCGGTGGCGGCGTGCCTGGTCTTTCTGTTGATCTTCAAGTTCCGCCGCCGCGTCACCGCGGGCATCGTCGCGGCCGCCTCCCTGCTGTTCACGCTGTTTTGCGTCTACCGTGTCCATGCGGTGCGCGACACCCTCATCAAGGTCGTGGCCCCGATACCGACCGGCTGGGATTTCTGGATCGAGTTCGACCACCGGCTGCATTACGGCATCCAGGATCTCTCGCCGATCCAGTGGAATGCCAAGATCGGCAAGGAGGTCGCGGCTCTCACGGGCCTGCTCTTGGTGGGCCTGCTGGTGAAGCTGCTCATCCGGCTATGGCGGCGGCGGCTCGCGCTGGCCGATGTCCTCTGCAGCTTTCTGTCGCTGGAGGCGCTGCTGCTCGCCAGCGTGCTGGCGACGCTCGTCCTAAGCGCGATCCCGTCCGGCTATCCACCGCGTATGAGCCCGCGCTACATCGTGCCGGCGGCGCCGCCGTTCGCCATGTTGCTAGCAATCGCCTGGTTCGAGATCTGGCCGAAATCCACCAAGCTCATGCTGGTGTTCACTGGCTTCCTCGTGCTGGCCGCGCCCTACGTGACCTATAAGCGCGATCTGGAATGGGCGTTGTATAACAATGCGTTCGCGACTTATGTCGATACGCTGAAGCAGCACCAGCAGCGGGGCGACAAAATCGTCGTCGCGGTTGACGGCGAAGTAGGAAATTCGCTGATCAACTTCTTCGGCGAAGAGGGAGCCGCCCTATTCAAGCACGGGCTGCGCCCCGTATCGAGAACCGCCACCGGCCTCGTCGGCCCGGCCCGCATCGCCGTCGCCTCGGAAGCGGCCCCGCCGAAATTCCTAGCACCCTATGACCCGGCGCATGTCGCCTCAGGCGACGATCCAGCGCATGTCGCCTCAGGCGACGATCCGACGCAACGCGCCTTGGGCGACACGCTCCTGCGGCGCGCCGTGGTCGAGGCGGTCGAAGTCGTCAAATATAACGACTACCACGGCTCCGGGATGGATCGGGTGGTGTTCGTCTGGAACCGGATCGGCAAACTGATCGGCGGCCGCGCCGATCCCTATTACGAATCGGCCACGGTCGGGCCATCGCCCGGACCGCGCTTTTATATCTATACCCTGTGCCTCGCCGGCACCGGGTTCACCTGCGGCGAGGATGTGCGGAGCGGAGTCCGGCAAGTCGGCGATTTCTGTACCGTCAATCGCACAGATGGGGCGCCGTTCCCGATCGAGGACGGCCCGCCCCGCACGATGCGGATCGAAGAGCGCGGTGGATCCGGCTTCACGTCGAGGATCGCGATGCCGCAGCCGGCGGTCCCCCCGGACCAGTTGCAACCGCGGGCGACAGAGTACGTCTTCACGGGCCATGCGCGGGTCACTGAGGGAACGTTGCGGCTGACCTATCTGGACACGGACGGCCATGCGGTGCCGACCGACCGGCTGGATATCGACAGCACCACCGGAAACTTCGAACACACCCTTGTCGTGCCAAGCGGCCCGCAACCGGCAGCGGTCGCCCTCTTCGCCGATCCGAAACACCCCGTGGCCGCGACGCTGGACTGCCCAAACCCGGTGATCGCCATTCCGGTCCGTGTCGTCCGGCCACCCGTGGTCTATGGGTCGTTTTTGCCGTAGACACGCCTCGGCGGGCCACACTTCGAGGCACGTACCAAGCTCGTTTCCACTCCTCGGCCGCCTCTGCTACCCTCACGCCGAGCTAAGCCTTGGATTGCAAGAACATGGGGATAACCGCGATGAAGCGTCGGACGCTGCTGAAGGCTGGAGCGGGGCTGCTACCGCTGCTCGCAGCACCGAGGATCGCCGCGTCGCAGGGCGCGCGGGTGCTGAAATTCATCCCCCAATCGGATTTGGCGGTGCTCGATCCGATCTGGACGACCGCCTATGTGACGCGCAACCACGGCTTCATGGTGTTCGACACGCTGTTCGGGCAGGACGCCCAATTCAAGGCGCAACCGCAGATGCTGGAGGGAGCCGTCACCGAGGCCGACGGCAAGCTGTGGAAGCTGACCCTGCGACCCGGCCTGAAGTTCCATGACGGCACGCCCGTGCTGGCACGGGACTGCGTCGCCAGCATCCAGCGCTGGGGCAAGCGCGACAGCTTCGGCCAGGCGCTGATGGCCGCGACCGACGAGCTTTCGGCGGCCGACGACCGGACGATCGTGTTCCGACTGAAGCAGCCGTTCCCACTGCTGCCGGATGCGCTGGGCAAGACCGGCAGCAACGTTCCGGTAATGATGCCGGAGCGGCTCGCCAAGACCGATCCGTTCACCCAGGTTACCGAGATGGTCGGCAGTGGCCCGTTCCGCTTCAAGGCGGATGAGCGCGTCACCGGTTCCCGCGTGGTCTATGAGCGTTTTGCCGATTACCAGCCGCGCCAGGGTGCGTCGTCGTTCACCGCGGGGCAGAAGATCGCCCATTTCGACCGCGTCGAGTGGAACGTGATCCCCGACTCCGCGACCGCCGCCGCCGCGATGCAGAGCGGCGAGATGGATTGGTGGGAAAACCCGCCCGGCGATCTCCTGCCGCTACTGAAGCGGAACAACAAGCTGGGCGTGGTTGTGCAGGACCCGACCGGGTCGCTCGGCTATATGCGGCCGAACTTTCTCTATCCGCCCTTCGACAACCCCGCATTCCGGCGCGCGCTGCTGGGGGCGGTCAACCAAACCGATTTCATGACCGCCGCCGCCGGCACGGACACATCTTTGTGGCACACGCCGGTCGGCGTGTTCTGCCCGAGTTCGCCGATGGCCAGCACCGTGGGTATGGGCGCCCTGGGTGCCAAGCCCGACATGGACAAGGTAAGGGCGGAGATCAAGGCGTCGGGCTACAAGGGCGAGCCGGTGGTGGTGATGGGTGCCGAGGATTTCCCGATCATCAAGGCCATCGTCAGTGTCGGCGTCGACATGATGCAGCAGGCCGGAGTCAACGTCGATTACCAGGCGGTCGACTGGGGCACGGTGGTGCAGCGCCGGACGAAGAAGGACCCGCCGGACAAAGGCGGCTGGAACGTTTTCTTCACCTATTGGTCCGGCCTCGACAACTTCAATCCGGCCAGCGATCTGGCGATCCGCGGCAATGGCGATAAGGGCTGGTTCGGCTGGCCCACCATGCCGAAGCTGGAGGAATTGCGTGCGCAGTGGTTCGACGCGCCCGACGACGCCACACAAAAGAAGATCTGCGGCGAGATCCAGCAGACCGTGTTCGACGAGGTGCCGTTCTATCCGCTGGGCCAACTCTACCAGCCGACGGCGTACAAGAAGGAACTGAGCGGCGTGCTGGACGGCTTCGTACTGTTCTGGAACGTCAAGCGGGACGCGTGAGGAGACTCTCGACCTCGGCACCCTATGGTGGGTTCGCGGCACCATCTCCCAGAGCCTTCAACGCGTTGCGATAGTAATACCCGCCTTCAGCGCCGCCGCCGCTTCGGGAAACTCGCGATCGGTCCAGAAGCGGCGTGCCTTGTCGAAATAGCCGGCGCGGACGAGAAACGCGGTTCCAAAATAGTAGGACGTCTCGAGCGACTCGTCCTCCGGCGAAATTTTGAACGAGCCGTCGGGTTGCAGAGACCGCGAAAGACACCAATCGAGCATCAGCCCGATTTCCTTGGCCATCGCCGCGCGCTGCGTCTCGGAGGCATGCGGCCAGCCGAGACGCATCAATTCGACGACATCCATATCGTGGTGGTTGGCGTACCCGGTCGTCGACTGCCAGCCGTTCGGATAGCGCCGATCCTTGATCGCCAACGTCGTGTCGATCAGCTTGGGCCAGTCCGGCACCGCGCCGTCGAGGTAACTCACAATGTGGAAGGTGAGGCTGAGATCGAGGGTCTGTATCGTCCCGGCGGCCGTTTCGTATCGCTCCCCCCAATAGCCGGTCTCGCTGTCACGCAGGCGGTTGAGCAGCAGATCCATCAGGGTCGCCTTGAGTTCCGGGTGCCAGTCGTATCCCGGAGGCCAACCGCGCAAGATCAGCCGCATCAAATCGGCGACCGTCTCGTTCAACTCGCGCCGGTGATCGATTCCCGTCTTGGCTATGTCGGAGACGAGCAACCCCAGCAAATGCTCCCGAAGCGCCGATGGGCTGTTGATGCGATCGAGGACGTGATGGGGGAGGGGTCGCACCTGACGCGCGCCCGTCTGGATCGCGTCGCGGTACCAGGGCTCGACGTGATCGACGCCCTCATCCCGACCGGCAAAGCTGTTCGGCGCGGTATCGGCGAAGCCAAGCGAACCCAGATCCGCGATCTGATCCTCGCAGGAATCATTCACCGCGAAGTCGTCGCCCAATCGGGCGTATCCGGCGCCACCGTCAGCGCCATTCGCCAGGAACTGAAGCGCTCAATGACACTCTACCGGGCCTCTCCCGGCACCATTTGCGTGCCGCGCCCGAGAAGATGGCACAACGGCTAAGCCTCAAGTCATTGAAAAGGTTGGTAGGCCTGGCCGGACTCGAACCGACGACAACACCGTTATGAGCGGCGCGTTCTAACCAACTGAACTACAGGCCCCCCTTCGTCGGCGGCACGGAAGATGCCGCGACGAAAAGCCGGCGGATATTGGGGAAGGTCCGCCCCAAACGCAACAGCCGGCCGCCGCTGTCGCGACGAGCCGGCTGCCTTACATCTGGCTGGGCGGCGTCGCTCAGGTATCGAGGAAGCTGCGCAGCTTCCTCGACCGGCTCGGGTGCTTCAGCTTGCGCAGCGCCTTCGCCTCGATCTGCCGGATACGCTCGCGGGTGACCGAGAATTGCTGGCCGACCTCCTCCAGCGTGTGATCGGTGTTCATGCCGATGCCGAAGCGCATGCGCAGCACCCGCTCCTCGCGGGCGGTCAGGCTGGCCAGCACGCGGGTCGTGGTTTCCCGCAAATTGGCCTGAATCGCCGCGTCGAGCGGCAGCACCGCGTTCTTGTCCTCGATGAAGTCGCCAAGATGGCTGTCTTCCTCGTCGCCGATCGGTGTTTCGAGGCTGATCGGCTCCTTGGCGATCTTCAGGACCTTGCGGACCTTCTCCAGCGGCATCATCAGCTTTTCGGCCAATTCCTCGGGAGTCGGCTCGCGGCCGATCTCGTGCAGCATCTGGCGCGAGGTGCGCACCAGCTTGTTGATCGTCTCGATCATATGCACCGGGATGCGGATGGTGCGCGCCTGATCAGCAATCGACCGGGTGATCGCCTGCCGGATCCACCAGGTCGCATAGGTCGAGAACTTATAGCCGCGCCGATACTCGAACTTATCGACCGCCTTCATCAGACCGATATTCCCTTCCTGGATGAGGTCCAGGAACTGCAGCCCGCGATTGGTATATTTCTTCGCAATCGAGATGACTAGGCGCAGATTGGCCTCGACCATTTCCTTCTTGGCGCGACCGGCCTCGCGCTCACCGCGCTGCACGGTCGACACGACGCGGCGGAATTCGGTGATCGGCAGGCCGGTATCGGCGGCGACCGCCGACACGTCCTTGCGCAGCCGCGCCACTTCCGGCGCGTGCTTGGTCGAGAGGTTGTTCCACCCCTTGCCCGGCAGCTTGCCGACCTTTTCCAGCCAGCCCGGGTTCAGCTCACTCTCATAATAATGGGTGAGGAAGTCCTGGCGTTTGATGCCCGCCCCTTCGGCCAGCCGCAACAGCTTGCCCTCAAGGCCGATCAATTGCCGGTTCAGCACATAGAGCTGCTGCACCAGATGCTCGATCCGGCCGTTATTGAGGCGGATGCTCTGCATCGCCTCGACCATCTCGTCGCGCACCTTTTCATAGCGCTTCTCGGTGACCTTGGGCAGTTCCTCGCCCTTGAGGACCGCCTGGTTGCGGCGCTCATGCAGCTTCGCCAGCCGACCATAGATCTCGGCCACGACGTCGAACGAGGCGAGCACGGTGGGCTTCAGCGCGGCTTCCATGGCCGAAAGCGAAATCGACGTCTCCTCGCCATCGCCATCGCCGTCGCCATCGGCACCCAGTTCCGGCTCGGCGCCAGGTTCAGCCGCCTCAGTCTCCTCGCCTTCCGCCGGCACGGCACCCGCGGGGGCCGCGCCCTCGGCCAATTCACCCTCGCCGCCACCGGTCTCGGCGTCGAACGCGGCGTTGCCGTAGGTCGCATCCAGATCGATGATGTCGCGCAGCAGAATCTTGCCCTCGAGCAGCGCGTCGCGCCAGCCGATGATCGCCCGCATGGTCAGCGGACTCTCGCAGATGCCGCCGATCATCATCTCGCGACCGGCCTCGATGCGCTTGGCGATCGCGATCTCGCCTTCGCGCGACAGCAGCTCGACCGACCCCATCTCGCGCAGATACATCCGCACCGGGTCGTCGGTCCGGCCGATATCCTCGTCATCGAGGTTGCCGTTCGGCTTGTAGTCGCCGTCGGTTTCTTCCTCGCTCGCGGCGGCTGCGGGCTCCTCCGCCTCCTCGGCCTCGACGACATTGATGCCCAGCTCGGACAGCATGGTCATCGTGTCTTCGATCTGCTCGGACGAGACCTGATCCTGCGGCAGGGCCGCGTTCAACTCGTCATAGGTAACGTAGCCGCGCTCCTTGCCGCGCGCGACCATCTTCTTGACCGCCTGCGCCATGGAGTCGACCAGCAAACCGTCAGTCGCCTCCTCGCGGGCTTCCGATACTTCCGCTGTGTTTGCCACCGCTTTTGTCGCCATGTCGTCTAACCCAATTCTAATATCGATCGCGCGACCCGGCCGAAACGGGTCCGCAAGGGATGGTATCGAAGGTAAGTGATGTCGATCGGTACCCGCTTAAGACACGCCGCCCCGAAATATCCGAGCTTGCGACCTTTCGGCCACGGTAACCTGATCAGCCACCATTGAATTCCGCATCGTCACTCTCCGCCGCCTCAAGCCGCTCCCGCTCGGCCTGCACGACCAATGCCTGGATGCGCGCGAAAGCGGTTTCCATATCGGCATCGGACAACTCCACGGCCGCATCCAGATCGCCCGATCCGTGACGGCGGTTCAACCAATGCGACCGAAGCCGCAACCACCCATGACGCGCCGTCTCCGGATCTGTTTCGGAGGACGCAAAACCCGTTTGCAAGGAAGTTTGCCGGGCGAGCAAAGACTCCAAGTCCCTGGCAAATCCAAGCTCTATGAGGTGATGTTTCAGGCGATCGGAGTCAAGGTCGGGAAAGCTAGCATGCAGGTTTATGATTTGCCTGCGTAGTTTGTCAAGATCGGCCGCCGGCAGATCGAGGGTCGCGAAATCCTCCACCAGTTCGTCGAGCAGCCGCGGATGGCAGAGAAAGACCGCAACCAGATCCTCCTGGGGGCGCCGCTCCATCCCGGCGAAATCGCGCTTCTGCTGTTGTTGCGTCGCCTCGTCCAGCTCGGGCGCGTTCGGTCCCCAGGCGGGCCCTGGCGTGAACCGGCCGCGGCCAAAACCACCGCCCGGCGGTCGCTTCGCCGCGCCGGCGGCCTGGCCCTTCCCCCGGCCCGGCGCCGATCGCGAGCCGGATCGGGCACGCTCATAGAGCCGATCCTTGAAAAACCGCTCATACTGTTCGCGCACCCGCCGGTCGGCGATCTGGCCAGCGCGGTCCGCCAGCCGCGCGTCGAGATCGGCCCGGCGTTCCGGCGTGTCGATCGGTCGGAGGGTTGATTCAAGCGTCCATAACGTCTCGGCGAGCGGCTTCGCGGCGTCGAGCACGCCTCGCATCGCGGCGGCGCCGAATTTCCGCACCAACGTATCGGGATCCTCGCCCTCCGGCAGGATGGCGAAGCGGAGCGATCGACCGGGCTGCAAGCCGGGCAAGGCACGATCGAGCGCCCGGGCCGCCGCCCGCTGCCCCGCCGCATCACCGTCGAAACACAGGATCGGTTCGGCCGCCAACTTCCAGAGGAGCACCAATTGCTCCTCGGTCAGCGCCGTGCCGAGCGGTGCGACCGCCGTCTCGAAACCGGCCCGGTGCAGCGCGATCACATCCATATAGCCTTCGGTAACGATCACCTCGCCGATGCGTGCCGTAGCGGCGCGCGCTTGCGCCAGGCCGTAGAGGACGGCGCCCTTGTGGAACAGCGGCGTCTCCGGCGAGTTCAGATATTTCGGCTGGCCGTCGCCCATCACCCGGCCCCCGAAGGCGATGACCCGGCCGCTTCGGTCGCCGATCGGAAACATGACCCGGTCACGGAAATAGTCGAAGCTGTCGCGGCCGTCATCGGGCCGGCGGGCGAGCCCCGCCTCCTCGATCAGCTCGACTGGAAAATCACGGGCCAGCGCCTGCTTCAGACGGCCCTGGCCACCGCGCTCGATCGCCGGCGCATAGCCCAGGCGGAACCGCGCGATGGTGGCGGGATCGAGGCCGCGACGCGTGAGGTACTCCATCGCGTCACGCCCGGACGCCGCCTTCAACTGCTGTTCATAGAAAACGCAGGCGGCCTCCATGACCGCGTGCAATGATTGCTGGCGGCCGGCACGGGCGCGTGCTTCCGGGCTGACCGTCGGCAGTTCCAGCCCGGCCTCGCCGGCCAGCGCCTCGACCGCCTCGGGAAATCCCAGTCCGCCGGCCCGCATAGTGAAGCCGATGACATCGCCATGGGCGCCGCAGCCGAAACAATGAAAGAAGCCCTTGTCCTCGTTGACGAAGAACGACGGCGATTTTTCGTTGTGGAAGGGACACAGGCCCGTCCATTCTCGGCCTTTCTTGGCGAGCCGGACCCGTCGCCCGATCACCTCGGCCAGCGACAGCCGGGCACGCAGCTCATCGAGAAATTCCGGCTGAAACGCCATGACGGGCTAGGGTACCTCCGGGTCGGATGGCCGCGAGATGATTTAGGCGGTGAGCAGTTGCTTGACCTCGGCGCTGGCCTTCTGGAAATCCATCTGGCCGCTATACCGTTCCTTCAGCGCCGCCATGGTGCGGCCCATATCCTTGATGCCGGCCGCGCCGATCTCGCCGATGGTGTGACGGATCGCGGCACCCATCGCCTCGCCGGATAGCTGCTGCGGCAGGAAGCCCTCGATGATGACGATCTCGGCGGCCTCCTGCTCGACCAGGTCCGGGCGATTGCCCTGCTGGTAGAGCGTGATGCTGTCCCGGCGCTGCTTCACCATGCCCTGCAGCATGCCGAGGATGTCGGGTTCGCCAATGCCCTCGGCGTTGCCGGTGCCTCGTGCTGCGATGTCCTTGTCCTTCAAGGCGGCGAGGATCATCCGCAAGGTCGACGTCGCACGCTGATCACGGGCCTTCATCGCCGTCTTCAGGGCCTCGCTCAGCGTCTGACGCAGCATGGTCGGGTAATCCTCCAGAAGGGATGGGACGGGTGGTTTGGCGGGCTAGAGATCCTAATGAACCGATCGGTGCAAGGCAAATTCCATGGGCCCCGATTCCAAGGGCCCCGACATGGATATTATGACGGCCGGCACATGACAGCCCTGCGCGCCGGAACGACGCCGTCCTGCAACAGGAGATTGACGGGGGTGAACCGCCGGACTACTCAACCATGACCTGCCGCGACCATGCGTCCGGCGGATCAATTCGTGTAAGCTCGATTAGCCCTGGACAGACCGGCGCGTGGTCCGGTGTTTCAGCGCGCGAACCCTGATGCGTGCCAACAGGCCTGGGCCGCTTCGCCGGCACGCAACGGCCGGCACGTATCGACGGAAAGGAGGAACCGATGTCCGAGACCGCTTCCACCGCCTCCCTGGCGGCCTCGCCCACCCGTTCCGTCCCGCGAAGTGCCCCGAAGCCCGCCAGCCCGAAACCCGAAGGGGCCACGGCGGCCCTGGTGCTGGCCGATGGCCGGGTGTTCTGGGGCTATGGGATCGGCGCCACCGGTGTGTCGGTCGGCGAGGTCTGCTTCAACACCTCGATCACCGGATATCAGGAGATCCTGACCGACCCCTCCTATGCCGGACAGATCATCACCTTCACCTTCCCGCATATCGGCAATGTGGGGGCCAATCCGGAAGATTTGGAGGCGACCGCGCCGGCCGCCCGCGGCTTGGTGATCCGCGAGCCGATCACCGCGCCATCGAATTACCGAGCGACGCAATCGCTCGATAGCTGGCTGAAATCCAATGGCGTGGTGGGCATCTCGGGTGTCGATACACGGGCGTTGACCCGCCACATCCGCGACACCGGCGCGCCATCGGGCACACTATGCCACGCGCCGGATGGTGCCATCGATGTGGCCGATCTGGCGACGCGCGCCGTCGCCTGGCCCGGTCTCGAAGGCATGGATCTCGCGATCGACGTCACCACCCGGCAGACCTATCAGTGGACCGAGTCGCGCTGGGACCGGGTGACCGGGTATGGCAGCCAGATCAAGCCGAGCCGGCATGTCGTCGCGATCGATTACGGCATCAAGCGCAACATCCTGCGCGAGCTGGCAGCACTGGGGTGCCGGGTGACCGTGGTGCCGGCCGACGCTACCGCCGCGGATATCCTGCGCCACCAGCCGGACGGCATCTTCCTGTCGAACGGCCCCGGCGATCCGGCGGCGACCGGCCGCTATGCCGTGCCGGTCCTGCAAGAACTGATCGGCTCGGGCGTGCCGGTGTTCGGCATCTGCCTCGGCCACCAATTGCTCGGCCTCGCGGTCGGCGGGCAGACCACGAAAATGGATCTGGGACATCGCGGCGCCAACCAGCCGGTCAAGGACCTCACCACCGGCAAGGTCGAGATCACCAGCCAGAACCACGGCTTCCGCGTCATGCCGGAAACCCTGCCGAAGGACGTGACGCAGACCCATGTGTCGCTGTTCGACCAAAGCAACGAGGGTCTGCGGATCGACGGCAAGCCGGTGTTCTCGGTGCAGTACCATCCCGAAGCCTCCCCCGGTCCGAAGGACAGCAATTACCTCTTCGAGCGGTTCATGCGGTTGATCGAGGAGCACGCGGCGAATGCCTAAGCGGAGCGACATAAACTCCATCCTGATCATCGGCGCCGGGCCGATCGTCATCGGCCAGGCCTGCGAGTTCGACTATTCCGGGGCGCAGGCCTGCAAGGCCTTGCGTGCGCAAGGCTACCGGATCGTCCTGGTGAATTCGAACCCGGCGACGATCATGACCGACCCCGATCTCGCCGATGCGACTTACATCGAGCCGATCACGCCCGAGATGGTCGCCAAGATCATCGAGCGCGAGCGGCCGGACGCGTTGCTGCCGACCATGGGTGGCCAAACCGCGTTGAACACGGCGATGGCGCTCGCCAAGGACGGCACGCTGGAGCGGCTCGGCGTCGAGCTGATCGGTGCGCGCGAAAGCGCCATCGCGATGGCCGAGGACCGCCAGCTGTTCCGCGACGCGATGGACCGCATCGGCCTGGAATCCCCGAAAAGCATCCTGGCCCGTACGCTCGACGAGGCACGCACGGCATTGGAGACGATCGGCCTGCCGACGATCATCCGGCCGTCCTTCACGCTCGGCGGCGCCGGTGGCGGCATCGCCTACAACAAGGAAGAATTCGAGGACATCGTCCGCGGCGGGTTGCGTGCCTCTCCGACCAGCGAAGTGCTGATCGAGGAATCGGTCCTCGGCTGGAAGGAATACGAGATGGAGGTGGTCCGCGACAGCGCGGATAACTGCATCATCATCTGCTCGATCGAGAACGTCGATCCGATGGGCATCCATACCGGCGACAGCATCACCGTGGCGCCGGCCCTGACGCTCACCGACAAGGAATACCAGGTGATGCGCGACGCCTCGATCGCGGTGCTGCGCGAGATCGGCGTCGATACCGGCGGCTCCAACGTGCAGTTCGCGGTCAACCCGGCGGATGGCCGGTTGCTGGTCATCGAAATGAATCCGCGCGTCTCGCGGTCCTCGGCGCTGGCCTCCAAGGCGACCGGCTTTCCGATCGCCAAGGTCGCGGCGTTGCTGGCGGTGGGCTATACACTCGACGAGCTGCGCAACGAAATCACCGGGGTGACGCCGGCCTCGTTCGAGCCGACGATCGATTACGTCGTCACCAAGATGCCGCGCTTCACCTTCGAGAAATTCCCCGGCACCGAGGCGCTGCTGTCGACCTCGATGAAATCGGTTGGCGAGGCCATGTCGATCGGCCGCAATTTCGCCGAATCCATGCAGAAGGCGCTGCGCTCGATGGAGACCGGCCTGACCGGCCTCAACGAGGTAGCGATCCCCGGTGCCGAGGGTGTCGCCGACGGCACCCGCGTCAAGGATGCGGTCCGCGCGGCCTTGACCAGGCCGACGCCCGACCGCCTGCTGGTCGTGGCACAGGCCTTTCGCCATGGCTTGTCGGTCGAGGAAGTGCATGCCGCCTGCAAGTTCGACCCGTGGTTCCTCGACCAGCTGAAGCGGCTGGTCGAGATCGAACAGCAAGTCCGGCGACAGGGCCTGCCGACCACCGCTCAGAGCCTCCAGGCGCTGAAGCAACAGGGCTTCAGCGATGCACGGCTGGCCGAGCTTACCGGCACGACGGAAGCCGCCGTGGCGGCCCTGCGCCAGACCCTGGCGGTTCACCCGGTCTATAAGCGCGTCGATACCTGCGCCGCCGAGTTCAGCTCGCTCACCCCCTATATGTACTCGACATATGAGGGCAACGGCTTGGAACCGGCGGAATGCGAGGCGGCACCGACCGACCGGCGCAAGGTCATCATCCTGGGCGGCGGCCCGAACCGGATCGGCCAGGGCATCGAATTCGACTATTGCTGCGTCCACGCCGCCTACAGCCTGCGCGAGATGGGCGTCGAGACGATCATGGTCAACTGCAACCCGGAGACGGTGTCGACCGACTACGACACCTCGGACCGACTGTATTTCGAACCGCTGACCGCCGAGGACGTGATCGAGCTGGTCCGGGTCGAGCAGCGCCGCGGCAGCGTGCTGGGCATCATCGTGCAGTTCGGCGGGCAGACGCCGCTGAAGCTGGCGCAGGCGCTGGAAGAAGCCAAGATCCCGATCCTCGGCACCTCGCCCGATGCGATCGATCTCGCGGAGGATCGCCGGCGGTTCCAGAAATTCCTCGCCGAACTGGGCCTGCGGCAACCGGCCAACGGCACCGCCCACACCACGGAGGAAGCCGAGGCGGTCGCGGCCGAACTCGGCTTCCCGCTAGTCATCCGGCCCTCTTACGTGCTGGGCGGCCGGGCCATGGAGATCGTCCATAACCTGGCCGGCCTGCGCCGCTATATGACCAATGCCGTGAAGGTGTCGGGAAACAGTCCGATCCTGCTCGACCGCTATCTGCAGGATGCGATCGAAGTCGATGTCGACGCCGTCGCCGACCGCGACGACGTCTATGTCGCCGGCATCATGGAGCATATCGAGGAAGCCGGTATCCATTCTGGCGACAGCGCCTGCTCGTTGCCGCCCTATTCGCTCGCCCCGTCGATCGTCAAGGAGATCGAGCGCCAGACGGCGTTGATGGCGCATGCGCTGGGTGTCGTCGGGCTGATGAACGTGCAATACGCCGTCAAGGGCGACGACATCTATGTGCTGGAGGTCAATCCACGGGCCAGCCGGACGGTACCCTTCGTCGCCAAGGCGACCGGCGTGCCCATCGCCAAGATCGCGGCACGCGTGATGGCCGGCGAACGGCTGGCCAGCTTTGCGCCGGTCAACCGGCAGACCCGGCATGGCCGCACCGGTCACATCGCCGTCAAGGAAGCGGTGTTCCCCTTCGCGCGTTTTCCGGGCGTCGATCTGCTGCTTGGGCCCGAGATGAAATCGACGGGCGAGGTCATGGGCCTCGACGCCGATTTCGGCCGTGCCTTCGCGAAGTCGCAACTCGGCAGCGGCATCTCCCTGCCGCTGTCCGGCACGGTCTTCGTGTCGGTGCGCGACCCGGACAAGTCGCGGCTGGTCGATGCCTGCCGGCGGCTGGTCGAGATGGGCTTTCAACTGATCGCGACCCACGGCACGGCGAGCCACCTCGCCGAGGCCGGTCTCGAGGTCGCCACCGTGAACAAGGTGATGGAAGGGCGGCCGCATATCGTCGATCTGATTTTGAGCGGCGGCGTGCAGTTGATCTTCAACACCACCGAGGGTCCGCAGGCGATCGCCGACAGCTACGGCCTGCGCCGCTCCGCCCTCACCCACGCGATTCCGTATTACACGACGGTGGCGGGCGCCAAGGCTTCGGTGCAGGCTATTAGCGCCCTGAAAACGGGCAGTCTTGAAGTTGCGTCGCTTCAATCTTATTTTGATGGGCCGAGTGGCTGACCAGCGTTGGACAGTCGCCCGGCAACGGCCGGTTGACGCTCCGTTACGTGCCGCATCGCCAACAAAAAATGTAGGCCTCAATTCGGAATGATTAGAGTTCCCATGACCGAGGGCGGCTTTACACGGCTGCAAGACGAACTTCGCCGGCTCAAGAATTTTGATCGGCCCGCCGTTATCCGGGCGATCGCCGAAGCACGTGAGCATGGCGACCTGTCGGAGAACGCCGAGTATCATGCGGCGCGCGAACGACAATCCTTCATCGAGGGCCGGGTGCTGGAGCTCGAGGACAAGATCGCCCGAGCCGAGGTGATCGACGTCAGCAAGCTCAACGGCACCGCCATCAAGTTCGGCGCCACGGTTCGCCTCGCCGATGAAGACAGCGACGAGGAAACCACCTACCAGCTGGTCGGCGAGGATGAAGCCGATATCAAGCAGGGCTTGCTATCGGTGACCTCGCCACTGGGCAGGGCGCTGATCGGCAAGCAGCTCGGCGAAAACGTAGAGGTGGCGACGCCGCGCGGTGCCAAATCCTACGAGGTGGTCAAGGTCGCTTATCAATAGCCGGGGTGACGCCGGACCATCCGGCGTCACCCCGACTGTTTTTAATCGGCCGACTGTTTTTAATCGGCCGCGATATCGATCGGCACGCCGCCTTCCGACTTGCTGGTCCGGATCGCCAGCGCGGATTTCACATGGCTGACGTTAGGCGCCGTCGTCAGCCGAGTCGTCAGGAAGCGATGGTAGCTGTCCCAGTCTTCGGCGACGATCTTCAGCAGAAAATCGGTTTCGCCGGCCAGCATGTTGGCCTCGCGCACCTGTGGCCAGGTCGCGACCAGGTCCTCGAAGGCCTTGAGATCGACCTCGGCCTGGCTGGACAGCCCGACCTGGGCGAACACGGTGACACCAAAACCCAGGGCCTCGGCGTCGACGATCGCTCGATATCCTTTGATATATCCCGCCTCTTCCAGCGCGCGAACGCGGCGCAGACACGGCGGCGCCGAAATACCGGCGCGCTTGGCCAACTCGACATTCGTCATGCGACCGTCGCTTTGCAGATCGCGCAAAATCCGCCGATCGATCTTGTCGAGCTTGATACGCGGCATACAGGCCTACCCTCCCGAAGTTTCACGCAATTATATTACAAGATGCGACGCGACGCCAAGACGCGCGGATCGATTGAGCTTGGTTATGTGGTTGAAATGAAAACATGGGATCGGTGACCAGCCGCAACGACGCCTCCGCCGCAGGTATCGCCGACGCGCCGGTCTGGGTGCTGCATGACGGCAAAGTGGGCTTGCGCAACCAGGTGATCGGCGTCGCCGAAGCGGTCGGCCTGCCCTTCACCGAGAAGCGACTGGAGATCCGCTGGCCCTGGCGCGCCCTGCCACCGTCGTTATGGTACGCCGCCCTCAATGCCCCGGGCGGGGCCGGCGACCGGCTGCTGCCGCCCTGGCCGCGCCTGGTGATCGCGGCGGGCGGGCGGGCCGCGGCCCCGGCCCTCGCTATTCGACGCGCGGCCGGTGCGTGTCTCGCGGTCCAGATCCAGGATCCCAAGCTATCGGCCCGGCGCTTCGATCTCATGATCGTGCCGGAACATGATCGGCTGCGCGGCCCCAATGTGCTGTTGTCACGCGGCGCCGTCCACCGCGTCACCGCCGCGAAGCTGGACGAGGCGCGGATCCGCTGGGCGCCACGCTTCGCCCATTTGCCGCGTCCGCTGGTCGCCGTGCTGATCGGTGGCGGCAATGGCAGCTATGGGCTAGCGCCCGAGCGCATGGCGGCGATCACCGCCGATCTTGCCAGGCTGGCCCAGCGGGACGGCGCCGGCTTGCTGATCACCCCGTCACGCCGAACCGGTCCCGAAGCCGAGCGGATCCTGCGTACCGGTCTCGCCGGCCTGCCGGCGGAGATCTGGGACGGTGCCGGGGAGAACCCTTATTTCGGCTATCTCGCCCTCGCCGATGCGATCCTCGCGACCGAGGATTCGGTGTCGATGATCAGCGAGGCCGCCGCCACCGGCAAGCCGGTCCATGTCATCCGGCTGGATGGCGGTTCGGCTAAATTCCGCCGTTTTCATGCCGCCATGTACGCCGCCGGCATCACCCGGGATTTCACCGGTCAACTGAGCGAATGGGAGTACGCAGTGCGCGACGACACGGCAATCGCGGCGGCGGCGATCCGCGCCCGCATGGAGGAGTGCCGCTTGTGGCCGTGACCCCGATGACCGTGACCCTGCCCGATCGCCTCGCGCCCTGGCGGGTGCCGCTCGTCCTCGTCGCCGCGATCCTGGCCAGCTTCGCGTTGTTCGATCTGTTTCCCGGCCTGGACCTTTGGGTATCCGGCCTCTTCTATCGGCCGGACAGCGGCTTCTTCCTGAGTGAATGGCCGCCGTTTCATTGGGCCTACGGGGAACTGCCCCGGCTGACCCGCTATCTCGTCCTCGCCTTGCTGATGTTTCTGGCTGTGACTCTGGTCATGGATCGCCCGCTCGGCCGGTTCGATCGACGGTTCGCCAGTTTCCTGCTGCTGATGGTGGCGCTCGGCCCCGGATTGCTGACCAACACCGTGCTGAAGGATCATTGGGGACGCGCGCGGCCCAGCCAGGTCACGGAATTCGGCGGTCGGATGAACTTCACGCCGCCCTTGCCCTGGCCGGTCGATCAATGCACCAGCAATTGCTCGTTCGTTTCGGGCCACGGCGCCATGGCCTTCTCGCTCATCGCTTTCGCGTTCCTGGTGCCGCCCGGTCGGCGTCGCCGGCTGGCCGCCACGGCGGCGGTGGCTTTCGGCGCGTTCGTCGGCGTGGCGAGGATCGCCCAGGGCGCGCATTTCCTGTCCGATACGATCTTCGCCGGGTTGTTCATGGCCCTGCTGGCCTGGCTGCTGCACCGCTGGATCGTCGAGCGCGACGGTTTGGCAGCACCCTGGGTCACCCGGTCGACCGCCCGTTTCGGCGTGGCCTATCGATCGGCCATCCGACGATTGCCCGTATGGTGGTCGCGGCCCCTGCCTCGCTTCGGCCTGGTGACCGGCGCGACCGTGGCCGCGATCCTACTATCGATCCTGCGGGTCGATCGACCGCTCGCCGAATATTTCCACGCCTATGACGACCGACTGGTGAACTGGCTGCGCTGGATCACTCAATTCGGCTTGGCCGAGGGTTGGCTGGAACTCGCCGCGATCCTGTTCATCGGCGCCCAGGTCGCCGCCCGGTCGGCACGCTTCGCGGTTTGGCGCGAACGGCTGACCGCCTGGTCGACGTTGCCGCTCTTCGTATTCTGCTCGGTCGCGGCGAGCGGTCTCGCCGCCGATCTCATCAAGATACTGGTCGGCCGCACCCGGCCGAAACTGTGGTTCAGCGAGCATTTGTTCACCTGGGGCGGCCTGGCCTTCCGCGCCGACCACTGGTCGTTTCCGTCCGGCCATGTCGCCAACAGCGTGGCCTTGGCGGCGGCGCTCTATGCCATCTGGCCACGCCATGTCGCCGCCTATGCGATCTTCGCCGGCTTGATCGCGTTGAGCAGGGTCGGCGTCACCGCTCATTACGTAAGCGATACGATCGGCGCCGCCTATATCGCAATCTTGGTCACCTGGTATGTCGAGGGTGTGTTCAGACGCAGCGGCGTCCGCCTCGCCGACGCGGCGGCCGGCGTCGCGGCACCGCGTCCCCGCATCCCCTGGCGCCGCCGACTGGGCTTCGGTGGCCCGCGGACGACCGCTTCAGCCACTCCTTAATGGGGTGTGCCGAACCCCTTGAAGCCGTTCAACTCGTAGACGTCGACATGCCGGGGGGCGAGGTCGCTGCCGATCGGGACGGTGATCCGGGCGACCTGACGATGGTCGGTGAAATAGGGGAACACGCCGGTAGCGTCGTTCGGCGTCACATAGAGAAAGCTCTGCCCCGGCACATCGGCGATGCGCTGGGTCATGTCGAAGCCGTCACCGATGCGCGGCGAGATGTTCCATTTCACCATGTCGAACGGGTGGGGCTGCATGTAGTAGATCAGCGCCGCCATATATTCCCGGTCGTCGCTCATCAGCGGTAGGGTGGGGTAACGCATCCGCAGATCGGCGACGCCACGCCCGAGCGTGTGCCAGCCGCGCAGCCGGTGCAGCGGCTCCCATGGCCCAGGCAGTGGCAGCTGTACCGCCTTGGCGAGATCCGCGGCGCCCAGCACGAGCACCGCCGCGAAGACATGGCCGACCACCGACCATTGCAGCCAGTTATCCCGGCCTCGTGCCATCAGCCACGCCACCACCAGGATCGTGGCACTGACATAGGTCGGCGCCGACCAGTTCGGTTGGGCACGGACCAGGAATGCCTCGACCAGCATGATGGTCAGCGTCGGCAGCGCGAAAGCCGCCAGCACCAGCGCCCGCCGATCGGCGAATACGCTGCGGGCATTCGCCAGGATCACCAGCAGGGAGCCGAGAAACACCGGGCCGAACACGCCGAACTGAGACCCCGCGAATTCCAGAAAGGCCATGGGATGGAACAGCGGGCCGGACAGGTTGGCGTTGGCCTCGGTATGCTTGTAGCTGACGAAGCCATGGGCGGCGTTCCAGGCGAGGTTGGGCGCATAGATCGCCGCGGCCAGGATCACCGCTGCCAGGAACGGCTTCAGGTGCCGGCGCTCGTCACGCAGCGCCGCCAGATAGAGAACCGCCGAGCCGAGCCAAAAGCCCATGGCGTATTTCGACAGGAGACCCAGACCGCCGGCGACGCCGACCAGCGCCCACCAGCCGAGTCGAGCCCCCGGCTCACGCGCCCGCACGAAGCCGTACAGCGCCAAGGACCAAAAGAACAACAGCGGCACATCGGTCGATATGATGATCGCCGAGAGCGATACCGCCGGCAGGGTGACGAAGGCGATCGCCGACCAGCAGCCGACCCGTCGATCGTAGAGCCGCGTGCCGATCGCGTAGACCACCATGCTGGTGCCGGCATGGAAGAACGGCGCCGCGATCTTGGTGCCGATATCACTGTCGCCGAACAGCGCGTTGGTCAGCGCGATCACCCAGGCGACCAGCGGTGGCTTGGAGAAATAGCCCCAGTCGAGGTGCTTGGACCAGACCCAGTACTGCGCCTCGTCCGGATAAAGATCGATCGAGGCCGATCCCAGCCACAGCACGCGCAGGAAGGTGGCGCCCAGCACGACGATCATGGCCAAGCGAAACGCCGGGTCCAGCTGCTGCCGAGATCTCGTCGCGGCGGCGGCAGCCACCGGAGAGCGTGTTTGGGGTGATTTGGGGGAGAAGGAACGGGGGCGTCGGGTCATGGCCGGGTGTGTAGCCGAAAATCCGGGGTAACCGGAATAGCCTATCGTCAAATCGGGCGATCGCATCACCAATCGACTGGCCAATCAACTGGCCCGTCACAATCCTCCATCAACCTCGTCCGGGATAGGCAGCTATGCTAAGACGAGGGCGGTGAAACCGTTCTGTCATCACCACATAGAACCGTCGGGCAGGGTCGATCGCCGGTTCGCCCCGCATGCACAGACTTCATGGCACACGGACTTTATGGCTCTTAGAATTGAAACCTTCAGCGCGGTGAAGGGCGGCAACAGCTTCTTCAAGGCGATCGCCCACCCCCATGTGGCGCCGCTCGCCGCGGCCCTGGTGGCGCGGTTGAGCCAAGCGGGTCCGATCGCCGTCTATGATCCGCACGGCTTCGCCGAGGGCTTTGCCGAGCTTCACGATCTGTCCGCCGTGGAAATCGCCGGCTGCTTCGTTCAGGCGGCGGCCGCGATCGGCCGCAGATTGCTCGGACGGACCGCCCAGCCGGTGACCGACCTCCGCGCATCGCGAGTCGGCACGGTGCTCATCGCGAGTTTCGAGGGGGATCGAGCAGTGGCGCCGATCCGCCATCTGTTGCCCGAAGGCGCGGAGATCGTGACCTTCGACGCGATCCGCCTGCCGGACGACCGGCTGACCAACCCGCGCAATTACCTGGATACGCTCAATTTCGCGACCAATGTGGCGCTGTTCCGCGACCATGCCGGACAGCACACGCGGCTGGTGACGGCCAATTACTGGGCCGGCTATGGCGCCGGAGCGGTGACCCTGGCATTGACGCTGTTCGACCGCGAAGGCCGGATGCTGGCCGATTGGCGACAGGAAGTCGCCGCCGGCATCGGATCGATCGTGCTGGATAGCCGGCAGATCCGCCACCGCTTCGACCTGCCGGAATTCGCCGGTCAATTGTTCGTGCATGTCATCGGCGCCGTCGCTCATGACGTCGTCAAATACGCCCTCGATACCATCGACGATGCCGGCGAGAGCCTGTCCTGCACCCATGACGCCAATGCCTGGCCGGCGGATTTCTATGCCGGGCTGCCGGCGCCGCGGCCGGACGAGACCGTCACCTTGTGGATCCAGAACAGCCACCCCTGCCCGATCCCGGCCGGCACGATCGGCCTGACCCTGATGGGTGACGACCAGCTGCGCAGCTGGAACCGACCGATCGCGCCGTTCGCTACGGTGCCGATCGATATCGCCGAATTGCTGCCGGATGCGCGCTGGCCACAGCAACTCGAGGTGCATGCCGGCAAGCATTTCGTGCGGCCGCGCTATGAGATCGCGGCGCGGGGCCGCCTGCGCATCGCCCATGCCAATGTGGAACGGGTCGATCTCGCCACCGACCCCAAGCTCGCCGAGTTGGAGCCGCTATGGGGCAAGGGCTTCGTGCTGCCCGCACCGATCCTGCCGCTGGGTCGCTGGACCAGCGTCGCCTTGCCGACGCCGATGGCGACCACGCAGACCGTGCTACCGATCGCCGCGATCGCCTATGACCGCATGGGGCGCGAAGTGGCGCGCCACGCATTCGGCCGATTGGGCCGCCGCGACTCGGTCGCCGTGCAACTGGATGAGATGTTGCGCCGCGCCGGTGGGGCCGAGATCGAATACGGCCATGCCGAGTTGCTCTACGATTTCGCGGCGGGAAACGAGGCGGATGGCTGGCTTCACGGGCTGTTCCGCTACGAGGACCGAGCGACCGGACATGCCGCCGATACCAGCTTCGGCGCCCATGTCTTCAATACCGCCATGGTTTACAAGGACGAGCCGCAATCCTACGCCGGCCGCCCCCCCGGACTATCGACCCGACTGTTCCTGCGACTCGGCACCGGCGGCTTCGACACACTGTGCCATCTGATCTATCCGGTCTCGCGCGCGTGGCATCCGCACTCATCGACCGATCTCATCCTGGTCGCGGGTGATGGTGCCGAGATCGCCCGCCGGCGGGTCGAAATCGCCGGTAGCGGGTCGTATTTCTGGCGGTATCACGCAGTCTTCGATCCGGCCGAACGAGACCTGGCCGGCGATGCCGCCTATGTCATCATCCGCGACGTCACCTGTCGACTTTTTGGCTATCACGGCTTGATCACCGATACCGGGCGTTTCAGCCTTGACCATATGTTTGGCTTTTAAACGTCGCACCCCCAATATCTTGTAGAAGATATATGGCTTGTCGCTTGCACAAGCGGCACGACATTCATACTCTGTGTAACTGCAGGGACCGCGGCGTCGGTTCGCGGATAGGAAACTCATGGCTGAGCGCTATCATACAAAGGTCCTGGTGATCGGGTCCGGCCCCGCCGGTTATACTGCGGCGATCTACGCAGCGCGGGCGAACCTGCAGCCGATCATGGTGCAAGGGCTACAGCCCGGTGGGCAGCTGACGATCACCACCGATGTCGAGAATTATCCGGGCTTCGCCGATGTGATCCAGGGGCCCTGGCTGATGGACCAGATGCGGGCGCAGGCTGAGCATGTCGGCACGCGCATGATGTTCGACATCATCACCGCTGTGGATTTCTCGCAGCGGCCTTTCGTCTGCACCGCCGATAGCGGCGACGAATACGTCGCCGAGACGGTAATCATCGCGACAGGCGCCCAGGCGCGCTGGCTGGAAATCGCAAGCGAGGCCACATATCGCGGCTACGGCGTCTCGGCCTGCGCCACCTGCGACGGGTTTTTCTTTCGCGGCAAGGAAGTGGTGATCGTCGGCGGCGGCAATACCGCCGTCGAGGAGGCGATCTACCTCACCAACCATGCGTCGAAGGTCACACTGATCCACCGCCGCGATACGCTGCGGGCCGAGCAGATCATGCAGGACCGGTTGTTCCGTAACCCAAAGATCGCAGTGGTCTGGGACGCCGTGGTCGAGGAAGTCGTCGGCGACTCCAACCCGCCGCGAGTCGAAGGTGTGCGGATTCGTCATCTGAGAACCAGCGTCGAGGAGGTGATCCCGGCGGAGGGGGTCTTCGTGGCGATCGGCCATACGCCGGTCACCGAGATTTTCGCCGGACAGATCAAGCTGGATGCAGATGGCTATATCGTGACCGACCCGGACAGCACCGCGACGACGGTGCCGGGCGTCTACGCAGCGGGCGACGTCAAAGACCGGGTCTTCCGCCAGGCGGTGACCGCGGCCGGCATGGGCTGCATGGCGGCGCTTGAGGCCGAGAAATTTATCGCCGCGCACGAGTCGTTGGGAGAGTTGCGCGCGGCGGAGTGACGACGTGACCGGGCACCCGATCACCCCCAGTGCCCTGGGAGGACCGGTCACGAGACCGGATGCCGTGATGCGGCAGCGATGTTTGATGGTGTGGTTTGGTCGGATGGGGGAGCACCGGGCAGGGGATGGCAATGGATTGGGACAAGCTCCGGGTGTTTCATGCGGTTGCGGAGGCCGGCAGCTTCACCCATGCGGGTGACTCGCTGAACCTCAGCCAATCAGCGGTCAGCCGCCAGATCAGCGGGTTGGAAGAGAGCCTGCAGGTGCCCCTGTTCCATCGGCATGCCCGCGGTCTGATCCTGACCGAGCAAGGTGAACTGCTGTATCGCACCGCCCGCGACGTCTTCGCCAAGCTGTCGATGACCGAAGCGATGCTGTCGGAGAGCAAGGACCGGCCAAAGGGCCCGCTCAAGGTCACCACCACGGTCGCCTTCGGATCCGCTTGGCTTACGCCGCGCATCAACGAATTCCTTGAGCTCTATCCCGAAATCACGCTCAGCCTGGTGGTCGATGACGGCGAACTGGATCTCAGCATGCGCGAGGCGGACGTCGCCATCCGCATGTCGCCCCCCCGCCAGCCGGACTTGGTGCAACGGCATTTGCTGACCGTACGCAGCTATGCCTTCGCGTCGACCGAGTATCTGAAGAAATACGGCACGCCCGCCCGCCCCGAGGATTTGGACGACCACCGCATCATCATCTATGGCGACGATGTGAAGCCGCCGACCAGCCTCGTCAATTGGTTGATGGAAGCGGGCGCGAAACCCGGTCAGGAACGTCGCGCCATTTTGAAGGTGAACAACATCACCGGAATCGCTCGCGCGGTCAGCAGCGGCCTCGGCATCGGCTCTATCCCCAACTTCATGGTCGAAGAGGCTGTCGGCCTCACCCGCGTGTTGCCCGAGATCAGTGGTCCGACGATCGAGGCGTATTTCGTCTATCCCGAGGAACTCCGACCATCCAAGCGCATCAGTGTGTTCCGCGACTTCCTTATTCGAAAGGTGCAGGAAGCACGTCTGGTCTGATGAACCAGGACGTGGAATGGGCATATCGGGTCGGTGGTTAGGGAGCCGGATGGAACGGAACCAGACGGCGATGTGTTTCACTTTAAAGATACCGCACTCGCGCCGATGCGGGCGAGCCCTGTCGGCGCCACGTGTCTCGGACCTCGCGTCCGGGAGGGGTCTTCGGATCCTACGTCTCCTGAGACGTGAAGCCTCCCTGTCAACTCGGCCGAGCCCCTAGGTTCGGCCGTTTTTTTGGCGGGGAAGAATTAGGTCTCGCTTTCTTCATCCCGGCAGCGCATAGCCGGATATGTGCTTGATTTCCAACGCTGGGCACTTGCAGTTTGGTGGCGGCTTACAATCTCCCCACTGTGAACCATCGCGGTGATTTCACCGCGGTTGAGCCGGATGGAAGCTCAAGGAGTAACCCGATGCGCCCCCGTGCCGCGATGTTTGTGCTTATCCTCAGTGCGACAACGCTCGGCGGCTGCGTCGCGTATCCTGCCTATCCCACAGCCGCCTATCCCACAGCCTCGACACAACCCGTCGCCAGGGCGATGCCGACCAACTGCCGCGAAGAACAGCATACGATAACGATCGACGGCAAACCGCAGCAGGCTTACAGCACGGTGTGCCAACAGCCGGACGGCACTTGGCGGCTAGGCAATCAAGAGACGACAGCGCCGTCGCAGACCGTGGTCGTGCAGGAAGCTGTGCCTTATTATGCTTACCCGTCCTACTACGGCTATTACCCGTATTATTATGAACCGGGCCTCAGCATCGGATTCGGTGGCAGGTTCGGACATCATTGGCACCATTAGGGGCGCTCCCGCTTCGATCGAAGCATCTGCTCCGAAAAGACGCGGTCTGCCCAAGTAAGTGCGAGCTTAACGCCGTTTGATGCTGGCGGACCCGAGGAATTTGACGAATTGTATCTAATGATCTGTAGAACGGATAGCCGAGTCGTGGCATGATAGCGGATTATTTTTCAGGTCGGGAAAACGGCCGGAATTTATAGCATTTGTGGCTGTTGTTTTTAAACAAATCATACTGAGAGGGCGGCTACGTGATCCTGCCTCCACCACTCCCATGTGGTGACGACTGTCATTGGAAGATCGCTGCGATCTACGCATATTGGCAATCGTTGTGGCGCGATGGGAAACCGCCATCGAGAGCGGATTTCGATCCGATCGATGTCCCGCGTCTGCTCCCCAACATCTGGCTGCTCGACGTCCTTCATCAGGAACCGATGCGGTTTCGATACCGATTGATCGGCACGCATGTCGCCAAGGCACGGGCGATGGACCGCACCGGCCAGTTCATGGACGATGAATTTCCGAATTTCTATGAGGGCCGGTTCTTCGCGTCGCTCCGCGACGTGGTGACCACGCGGACACCGGCCTGGCGCCGTGGCCCGACCGAACAACAACATCGCCGCGACGCCATCCTCTATGTCGAGCGGCTGTTTCTGCCGCTCGTCAACGCCGACGACATGGTCGATATCGTGCTGGCGCTGACGATCTACTTCCTGGCGGATACCGGTGAACTCTAAGCCTTAAGCCGGGTGCGCTCAGACAAGCGCGGCGCAGGCCCGCTGAATCCGGGTGCACGCGTCGCGCAGCGCCTCGGTCGAGGTCGCATACGAGATGCGGAAATACGGCGCCAGCCCGAACGCGGTGCCCTGCACCACGGCGACACCCTCCGCCTGCAGCAGATAGGTCGCGAAATCGCCGTCGGTTTCCAGCAGCGTGCCGTCCGGGGTTCGCTTGCCGATCACACCGGCGCAGGACGGATAGACATAGAACGCGCCGTCCGGCTTCGAGCAGTGAATGCCGTCGGCCTGGTTCAACATGGCGACAACCATATCGCGCCGTTCGGCGAAGACCTTGTTATGCTTCGGGATGAAATCCTGCGGACCGTTCAGCGCCTCGACCGCGGCGGCCTGGCTGATCGAGGATGGGTTCGAGGTCGATTGCGACTGCACGCTCGCCATCGCCTTGATCAGCGGCGCCGGGCCGCCGGCATAGCCGATCCGCCAGCCCGTCATGCAATAGGCCTTGGACACGCCATTGACCGTCAGGGTGCGCTCATGCAGCAGCGGCTCGACGGCGGCGATCGTCGCGAATTCGTGACCGTCATAGAGCAGGTGCTCGTACATATCGTCGGTCATGATCCAGACATGCGGATGCGCCAGCAGAACGTCCGCCAATTCCCGGAGATCGGCCTTGGTGTAGGCGGCACCGGTTGGATTCGACGGCGAGTTCAGGATCAACCACTTGGTGCGCGGCGTGATCGCCGCGGCCAACGCTTCGCCGGACAATTTGAAGCCGCTGTTCTGGGAACAGGCGACCGGCACCGGCGTGCCGTCCGCCAGCAGCACCATATCCGGATAGGAAACCCAGAAGGGTGCCGGGATGATGACTTCGTCACCCGGGTCCAGCGTGGCCATCAGTGCGTTGTAAATGACCTGCTTGCCACCGGTGCCGACCGAGATCTGATTGACCGGGTAGTCGAGACCGTTCTCGCGGGCGAATTTGGCGGAGATCGCCTTCTTCAGCGCCACCGTGCCGTCGACGGCGGTATAGCGGGTGTCGCCACGGTTCACCGCGGCGATGGCGGCCTCGCGGATATTCGCCGGCGTGTCGAAATCCGGCTCGCCGGCGGCCAGACCGATGATATCCCGCCCCGCCGCCTTGAGTTCGTTGGCTAGCGTGCTGACGCCGATCGTCGGCGACGGCTTGACACGGGAAAGACGGCTGGCGAGGAACGACATCGGAGGAACCCTGTGCGGCGCTGAAAATGACGCGACGAAGGCTATCCCCGGCACCGGCGCGGTGCAAGCACCGCGCCCTGCAATACTGCCCCGCACGCCCGCCTTGCCAGCTTCGCATCACCAGCGCCGCGTCACCAGGTTCAACTGGCGACGGCCAGCGGTTCCGTGACGGCGAAGGCTTCTGCCTCCAGGGTCACGGCGACCGCGTGGATCACCGATGCGACGCGGACGATCGACTGGATCGCCTCACGCGTGGAGCCCTTTTTCACAATCTCATGCTCATGCGCGTCGATGCACATACCGCAGCCATTGATCGCCGATACCGCGAGCGACCACATCTCGAAATCCACCGCTTCGACGCCATGAGTGGCGATCGCGTTCATGCGCAGCTTGGCCGGCATCGTCTTGTAATCCGGCGCCGAGGCCAGATGGACGAAGCGGTAATAGATGTTGTTCATGCCCATGATTGCGGCGGCGGTCTTCGCGGCGGTCAAGGCCTGCGGCGAGAGCTTGCCTGCGGCCTCCTCCAGCACGGCTTGCAACACCGTCGCGTTGCGCGATGCGCAAGCCGACGCGACCGCGGTACCCCAGACCTGCTGCTGGGAAAGCCCAGGGGTGGTCATGACCGACCCCAGGTTGAGCTTCAAATCCTTGGCATAGTCGGGCAGCAGCGTCTTCAGCGTGTCGATCGACATGTCTTTTCTCCCGAGGGACCCGGTCGTCACCAACCGGGTTTCGTCAAAACTTGGGGGTCGTGAAAAAGGCGGCCGGGTGCTCGCGCTCCGGCCGCCTCCTTGCCTAGCTCGCCCAGGGTTTAGCTCGCCCAGGGCTTATTTGCGGGCAGCCTAGGCGGCCTGCAGCGTCTCGCCACCGACGGCGCGGTTGCATGGGCACAGCTCGTCGGTCTGCAACGCGTCCAGAACGCGGAGAACTTCCTGCGGGTTACGGCCGACCGACAGGTCATTCACACTGGCGAAACGGATGATGCCATCCGGATCGACGATGAACGTCGCGCGCAGCGCCACGCCCGCATCCTTGTCGAGAATGCCGAGCGACGTCGACAACTCGCGCTTGATGTCCGAGAGCCACGGGAAGCCGACCTGGGCCAGGTCCTCGCGGCTCTGGCGCCAGGCCAGATGCACGAAATCGCTGTCGGTCGAGGCGCCGAGCAGCTGCGCGTCCCGATCGGCGAAGTCGCCGTTCAGATCGCCGAAGCCGATGATCTCGGTTGGGCAGACGAAGGTGAAATCCTTCGGCCAAAAGAACACGACGGTCCATTTGCCCTTGAAGGTGCCGTTATCGACCGGCATAAACGCCGTCTTTTGATCGGCGGTCGAGACGGCGGTCAGAGAGAAATTCGGAAAACGGTCGCCAACGGTTAGCATCTTCGCATGACCCTTTATTCTGAAGGATGAGGGGATAATTTTGGAACGCTTCTAATTCGCGCATGAAACTGACATAAGGGACCGCCGCGACCAGGTCAAGATCCCGCAGTGCAATATGTCGCCCGTGGATGGCTTTTTTCCGGATCGCATCGCTAGGCGTCGGGACAGGCTGGCACCGCCGCGACGCAACGCCTATCTTTGGACCATGTCAGAGCCCTCGCGCGCGCCACGTGCCCCCCTCTTCGTCGCCGAAAAGCCGCTCGCCGACATGGCGGCGCCCTTTCGAATCGAGTCCGAGTTTCAGCCGGCGGGCGATCAGCCGCAGGCGATCATCGAGCTGGTCGACGGTATCCGGCGGCAGGAACGGGATCAGGTGCTGCTGGGTGTGACCGGCTCGGGCAAGACCTTCACGATCGCCCATATGGTGCAGGAGCTACAACGTCCCGCCTTGGTGCTGGCGCCGAACAAGACCCTGGCGGCGCAGCTCTATGGCGAGATGAAGTCGTTCTTCCCGGACAACGCGGTCGAGTATTTCGTCTCATATTACGACTATTATCAGCCCGAAGCCTATGTGCCTCGCAGCGACACCTATATCGAGAAGGAAAGCTCGATCAACGAACAGATCGACCGGATGCGCCATTCGGCGACCCGTTCGCTGCTCGAACGGCGCGACGTGCTGATCGTCGCCAGCGTGTCGTGTATCTACGGCATCGGCTCGGTCGAGACCTATTCGCGCATGACGGTCACCGTCAAGACGGGCGAACGGATCGACCGGACCCGCCTGATCGGTCAATTGGTCGAGCTGCAATACAAGCGCAACGATCTCGGCTTCCAGCGCGGCGCCTTCCGCGTGCGCGGCGATACGATCGAAGTGTTCCCCGCCCACTATGAAGATCGCGCCTGGCGGCTGTCGCTGTTCGGCGACGTACTGGAGTCGATCTATGAGTTCGACCCGCTGACCGGCGAGAAGACGGCCGCGTTGAAGGAGGTCAAGCTGTACGCCAACAGCCACTACGTGACGCCCAAACCGACGCTGCAGCAGGCCGCCGAACTCATCAAGATCGAGCTGAAGGGACGGCTGGAGGAGCTTTATGCCCAGAACAAGCTGCTGGAGGCGCAGCGGCTGGAGCAGCGCACGACCTTCGATATCGAGATGATGACCGCGACCGGCAGCTGCGCCGGCATCGAGAATTATTCGCGTTATCTCTCCGGGCGCGCCGCCGGCGAGCCGCCGCCGACGCTGTTCGAATACCTGCCGGAAGATGCCCTGGTCATCGTCGATGAAAGCCATGTCACCGTTCCGCAGATCGGCGGCATGTACAAGGGCGACTTCATGCGCAAATCGACGCTAGCGGAATACGGCTTCCGCCTGCCTTCCTGCATGGATAACCGCCCGTTGAAATTCGAGGAATGGGAAGGCATGCGCGGCCAGACCGTGTTCGTGTCCGCGACGCCCGGCCCCTGGGAGATGGAACGCACCGGCGGTGTGTTCACCGAGCAGGTGGTGCGGCCGACCGGCCTCATCGATCCGGTCTGCATCATTCGTCCGACCGAAACCCAGGTCGACGATCTGATGGCCGAGTGCAAGGAATGCGCAGCCAAGGGCCTGCGCGTGCTGGTGACGACGCTGACCAAGAAGATGGCGGAGGCGCTCACCGAATACATGCATGAGGCGGGTGTTCGCGTGCGTTACATCCATTCCGACGTCGAAACCCTGGAGCGGATAGAGATCATCCGTGACCTCAGGCTCGGCGCGTTCGACGTGCTGATCGGCATCAACCTGCTGCGCGAGGGCCTCGACATCCCGGAATGCGGCCTGGTGGCGATCCTCGATGCCGACAAGGAGGGCTATCTGCGCTCGCGCACCTCGCTGATCCAGACGATCGGCCGGGCCGCGCGCAACGTCGATGGCCGGGCCATCCTTTATGCCGACCGCATCACCAACAGCATGAAGGCGGCGCTCGACGAATGTTCGCGTCGCCGTGAAAAGCAGCAGGCCTATAATCTGGCGAACGGGATTACGCCGGAAAGCATCAAGCGCGGCATCGCCGACATCCTGGACAGCGTGTTCGAGAACGACCGGGTCACCGTCGATATCGGTCCCGCCGGGGCCGCGCATTATGCCGGGTCGAACCTCAAGGCGGTGATCGCCGATGTGGAGAAGCGCATGCGCGCCGCCGCCGCCGATCTGGAGTTCGAGGAGGCCGCACGGTTGCGCGACGAGTTGCGGCGGCTGGAGGCGATGGAGCTCGGTGTGCCCGCACCCGGCTCGTTCGAGCACCTGCAGGCGACGCGCGCGCCGGCGGCCGGCGGCCGATCCAGCGGCGGTCGCGCCGGTTCTTCGCCGCGGCAGGCCGCGCGCGCCAAAGCCCGCGCCCGGCGGAGCTCATGAACGGGGTGAGCGATGCCGTGCCGAAGGTGGCTCTGGTTACCGGCGGTGCCAAGCGGATCGGTCGCACCTTGGCGCTGGCGCTGGCGCGGGATGGCTGGTCGGTGGCCGTGCATCACAATCGCTCGGCGGAGGCGGCCGCTTCGGTCGCGGCGGAGATCCGCGATCTTGGCCGACAGGCGGTGATCCTACAGGCCGATCTCAGCGACGAGACGGAAGTCGCCGGATTGGTGCCGGCCGCCGTGGAGGCCTTGGGGCCGCTTGGCTGCCTGATCAACAACGCCTCGGTGTTCGAGAATGACGGCATCGCCACCGCCGACCGCGCGTCCTGGGACGCTCATCTCAACACCAACCTGCGCGCGCCGTTCGTCCTGATCCAGGAATTCGCCCGCCAATTGCCGGAAACCGCGGAAGGCGTCGTGCTCAACCTGTTGGACCAACGGGTCTGGAACCTGACGCCGTTCTTCATGAGCTATACCGTCAGTAAGGCCGGCTTGTGGACCCTGACCCAGACCCTGGCATTGGCGCTGGCGCCACGGATCCGCGTCAACGCGATCGGCCCCGGCCCTACCCTGCCCAGCATCCACCAGACCGACGAACAGTTCGCACGCCAATGCGCGGCGATGCCGTTGCAGCGCGGCACCACCCCCGACGAAATCGCCGATGCCCTACGGTTCATCCTTGGGGCACGGGCCATGACCGGACAGATGATCGCTCTCGACGGCGGTCAACACCTAGGCTGGGCACAGCCCGGTACCGGCACCTCCATCGACTAACCCCCGTCGACTAAAGACAGGATCACGCCGCTCATGTCACACTCCTCCGCCAATTTTCACAGCACCCTCGAGGCTTCTCCCACCGTCGCCAAGGGGCTGCGCCGCGTCTTCGTCCGCGACCTCGTCATGCCCTGCAGCATTGGCGTCCATAGCCACGAACATCACAGCCCGCAGCGGATTCGGCTCAATCTCGATTTGCTGGTATGCGAGCCCGACGAGCCGATCGAGGACGAGTTGGGCAACGTGGTCTGCTATGATGACATCATCACCGCCGTACGCCGGACCGTCGGTGCCGGGCATATCCGGCTCATCGAGACGCTGGTGGAGCGGATCGCCAGACTGTGCCTAAGCGATCCGCGCATTCGGACGGTGCGCGTTCAGATCGAAAAGCTCGACGTGTACCAGGATGTCGCCAGCGTGGGAATTGCGATCGAACGACACAATTTCGCCATCTAATCCACTTGACTCCACCGCGATTTCCACTCTGCGGCATGCTGCGACGCGGAAGTTGTTCACAGCCCCGCCCGGACCGCGTCCTGGAGCCGCTCATCGGCCGTGAAATTTTTTGATTTGACACCGTTAACCAGCTTGACAACATTAACAATGAGCAAAAACAATTAGTTATGTTTTTTGCTAAAAAAATGGGCAAGCCACCGCAATCTCAGGCCAGCCAAGCTCCTTGGCCTCGTGGAGGAGGGTTCTCAACATACATATCCACAGGAAACGGGGATATGTTGCGAGGGTGTGACGAAAACTTGACGACGAGATATGGCAGCTTCGTGAAACTTCCGCGATGAGCTCAAAGCCTTTGGAAACGCCCGATTCAGCGATGAGCAACGACCCCGCCGACATCGCAGGATCGCCCGATAAGCCGATCATTTCATTAGAGGATGCTGTTCCAGCGCAAGGGGCCATCGCGTCCGGCGTCGCCGTCATAAAAAATGTGTTGAAAACGCTGCCGCCGAGCCCCGGCGTCTACAGAATGGTCAACGCTGCCGGCGATGCACTTTACGTCGGCAAAGCCCGGCACCTGCGGAACCGGGTTGCCAACTACACCCACCTCGACACGCTTTCCAACCGCCTGCGCCGCATGGTGGCGGAGACCGCGACGATGGAAGTGGTGGTGACCCATACCGAGGTCGAGGCGCTGCTGCTGGAAAGCAACCTCATCAAGCGGTTGATGCCGCGCTACAATGTGCTGCTGCGCGACGACAAATCGTTCCCGTTCATCCATCTGACCTCCGACCACGCTTACCCGCAACTGACGAAGCATCGCGGGGCGCGGACCGGTGGCGGCGAATTTTTCGGGCCCTTCGCCTCGGCCGGCGCGGTCAACCGCACGATCACGGCGCTGCACCGCGCGTTCCTGCTGCGCTCCTGCAGCGACAATGTCTTCGCGATTCGAACGCGGCCCTGCCTTCAGTATCAGATCAAACGCTGTTCGGCGCCTTGCGTCGGGCGCATCGAAGCCGAGGAATATGCCCGCCTGGTCGAGGAGGCGCGCGCCTTTCTGACCGGCCGCAGCAACGAGATCAACCAGCGGCTGGTCGCCCGCATGACCGAGGCGGCCGAAGCCCTCGACTATGAAACCGCGGCGATGGTGCGCAACCGCATCCGCGCGCTGGCCCAGGTCCAGGCCCATCAGGACATCAACATCGACGGGATTCTGGATGCCGATGTGATCGCGGCCCATCAGGAGGGTGGCCACACCGCCATCCAGGTGTTCTTCTTCCGTGGCGGTCAGAACTGGGGCAACCGGGCGTATTTTCCGAGTCACGACCGGAAACTCGGCATCGAAGAGGTGATGACCGCCTTTGTCGGCCAGTTCTATGACAACAAGCCGCCGCCCCGCCTGCTGCTGACAAGCCATGATCTGGCCGAGCAGGCGCTGGTCTCCGAAGCCCTGTCCGTCGCCGCCGGTCACCGGGTGCAGATCCTGCGGCCGCAGCGTGGCGACAAGTGCAAGCTGGTCGAGCATGCCCAGCTCAACGCGCGCGAGGCGCTCGGCCGCCGATTGTCCGAAAGCGCCTCGCAACAGCGCCTCCTGGAAGGTGTCGCCACCGCGTTCGGCCTCAGCGCTCCGCCGGTCCGGATCGAAGTCTATGACAACAGCCACATCCAGGGCAGTTTCGCGATCGGCGCCATGATCGTCGCCGGACCCGAGGGCATGATCAAGAACGCCTATCGCAAGTTCAACATGCGCGGCACCGCCCCGATCGAGCGCCTGCCGGCCGAACCTGACGGGCTGAGTGAGCTTGGCGGGCTGAGTGAGCTTGGCGGGCTGGCGGATGCCGCCGCCAGCTTCGAATACCTCACCCCCGGCGACGATTACGGCATGATGCGCGAGATGCTGCAGCGGCGCTTCCTGCGCGCGCTGAAGGAGGACCCCGATCGCGATAAGGGCAATTGGCCGGACCTCATCCTGATCGATGGCGGCGCCGGCCAGTTGGGCGTCGCCTGCCAGGTGCTGGCGGATCTGGGCGTCGAGGATGTCGACATGGTGGCGATCGCCAAGGGTCCCGACCGCAATGCCGGGCGCGAGCGGTTCTTCATGCCGAAAAAACCGCCCTTCAGCCTCGATCCGAAAGATCCGGTGCTGTATTTCCTGCAACGCCTGCGCGACGAGGCGCATCGCTTCGCCATCGGCACCCATCGCGCCAAGCGGCAAAAGGCGATCAGCGCCTCGCCGCTGGACGAGGTGCCCGGCATCGGCGCCGCCCGCAAGAAGGCCTTGCTGCACCATTTCGGCTCGGCCCGCGGCGTGGCCCGCGCCGGACTGCAGGATCTGGAACAGGTCGCCGGCATCAACCGCACGGTCGCCCAGCGGATCTACGACCATTTTCATTCGGACGGGTAGGTGTCCAGTAACGGCGAAGGCTGATAACGGCGAAGGCTGGAAAACTTCGCAATCCCGGCACCGCGGCGGTAGCGCTTCCTCGCTAACATCCGACGCATGAAAAACACGACGGAAGCCGGTTACCGCAAACGTATCGCCCGCGTCGTCGCGGCGATCATCGCCGATCCAACGGCACCCCACACCGTCGAAGACCTGGCGGCGATCGCCCATTTCTCGCCGTTCCACTTCCACCGTCTCTATCGAGCGCCAACCGGCGAAGGGGTAGCTGAAACGGTGTGCCATTCCGTCTGCTCCCGCCGCCAACTTCTTCTCTCGACCGAGGCCGCCCTGATGACCACGAGGACCATCCCCGGCTTCGCCGCGGCCTTGGTTTGGGCTGTCCGTGCTTTGCCGATCAATCATATTTCCATCACCGTGCGACGGCTCTAGCTCAGTAGGGTGGGCCTCCGCGCCCGCCTCGCCGGAACGGCGACCAAGAAGGCGAGCATGGAGGCACGCCACCGACTGACGAATCACAATGATCCTCTAATCAGCGATGAACCCCGCCCTCACGGCGGGTCGCTGCCCGTGGCGGCGCCGCGCGGTCTCAGCCCGGCGAACCGATCGCCGGAGAAGACGGAGCGCAGATACTCCACGGCATCGGCCCGGTGCGCCGCATAGTCGGGGGTCGAGAACGGATCTTCCGGAACCGGCCCTTCGGCCGGCCCGTCCGCCGCCGCCTGACTTTCTATCGGCCGGATATTCTCAGGTTCGTCCCTGTCCGGCGGATCTTCGAGCGTTTCTTCCTCCTCGTCCTCCTCCTCCTCGCCCCACTCGGCATAAGGCGACCCCGGCGCCTTGGTCCGGGCTTCCTCCACCGCCCAATGATCTTCCGCCCAGCGGCGCCACTTCGGATCGAGCCCCAGATCCCAGCAGATCCGGGCGATGATCTCGCCGATCGGATGGCTGCCGATATCGGTCTCGACATCCTCGTCTTCCAGACGCTCCCGCAGCTCTCTTTCCCGCTGGTAGGCCTTGATCCCGGTGAGCTCGGCATTGATCGCCTGCTTCACGATGCGTCCGACCTGGGCCTTGCGCCGGTGCCGCCGATCCGTCTCGGCCAGCGCCGCGCGCTCCGCCTGCTTGTCCAGCACCGCCGAGACCGCGCGGGGGGTCAACGGCCCCTCGGCGATCCGGGCCTCCAGCGCCACCGTCTGCCGCACCGAGCGCGAAATCCGCGTGAACACCAACCCCAGATCCGGCCCGGCCTTTTGCGGTGTCCCGGCCGGCTCGGAAGCTACCTGGTTCGGCGCTACCTTGGCCTGCTCCAGCGCCTGCCGCCCCACCGCCTCCGCCAGCTCCATGCCGATCTCGGCGAGCCGTTGCAGCATCCGCAGATGCCGCTCGGTGCGCTCACGCCTCTCCGAACCACCCGACGAACCACAAGCACACCCCTCCATCCGCTCCGAGGAGGGACCGTTCGGGGCCGCGTCGCAGGAGGCGATCTCGGCCGGATCTATGGCTTGCGTCATGTCCATGAACGAAACATGAACATGACGCCAGCGAATGTCAAGGGCTGTTGAAGACCGTCAAAGCCCCATCAAACCGGCAGCCGCCTGTCATATTCCTCCCGCAGGCGGCTCCAGCCGTCCCAGAAGGGCGCCGGCTCCTTGCCTGTCGCGCGGGCGACCAGCACATCGAGGTGCATGTGCCAGCCGGCTGCGACCTTCAGCAGGGTTGCGCGATCGGGCAGGCGGCGATGGATCACGGTGAGCAGCACCTCGTTGCCCCGTGGGGCCAGCTCGAAGGAAACGTCGCCGCTGTCCCCCCAGGCGATGGCGAGCTTGCGGGGCGGATCGAGCTCGGTGATCCGGCTTTGCATCCGTTTCTCGTCGGAGAAACCGGGCGGGCGCTGGCCGGGCGGGTCGGTCAGCTCGTTGTTGCGCCAGACGAACTCGACGGGTGCTCCGACCCTCATCTCCATCTGGCCCGCCGCCAGCCACTGGCGGCGCAGGTCGCTCTCCGTGAGATACGCCCAGACGCGCTCGATCGGGCCGGGCAGCAGGCGCTGGATCGTCAACGTGGCAGGCTCGGTCAGCACGCCATAGGCGTCCAGGGTCGCAAGGTCGGTCATCGGTCGTCTCCTTTCGGGGTTGGGGTGGGGGATTTGCCCGCGTCCTCCGCGCGGAGCAGCCGTTCGAGCACATCCAGACGGTCGGTCCAGAAGCCCTCGTAAAAGGTCAGCCACCGGTGGGCGCTGGCCAGCGGTCCGGGGGCGAGGCGGCACAGATGGGTGCGGCCGCGCACCTCGCGACGGATCAGCCCGGCGTTCTCCA
>DATMGU010000020.1:0-10090 GCA_035555315.1 Allostellaceae bacterium | reverse complement strand
ATGAAATGCTGCTGGACCTCGTCGCCGGCTCCCACCGCGTGATCGCGCGAGCCGACGCGGAGGCGCGGGTGGGCGAAGGCGAGCGACGGACCTTCAGTATCGACATGGACCGCGCGCACTTCTTCCATCCGCGGACCGAGGCCAATCTGGCGATCGCGGGGTGACGGTGTCTTCTCGACCATGCCGCCGAGTTTCGGCACGCGTTCGCGTGGGGCCATTCGCGTGACTCACTTGCCAGCTACGGCTCATCGGAGAAGCGGATTTCATGGCTACGATCGCTGACGTCGCACGGGTGGCCCGTGTCTCCACGTCGACGGTTTCGCATGTGCTGAACGGAACACGTTTCGTCAGCCCGGAGACCGAGCGGGTGGTCCGCGACGCCATCAGCCAGATGGGCTACACGCCCAATACGCTGGCCCGAGCGCTCGCGAAATCCGCCAGCAACAGCGTCGGCATCGCGATCTCGGGCATTTCCAACCCCTATTTCAACGACATCATCCGCGCGGTGGAAAGCGAATGCGCCAGCTTCGGCATGACCGTCTTCCTGGCGGACACCCATGACACGCCAAGGAAGGAGCTGGAGGTGGTGCAGGCGCTGCATCAGCGGCGCGTCGACGGCATCATCCTGGCGCCCTGTTCGGATACCGAGCAGAGCGCGCTCGCTTATCTGCGCGAGAACCAGATCCCGACCGTGCTCGTGGACCGGCTGGCGTCAAAGGCCTTCGACCAGGTCGGTGTCCGCAACGCCAAATCGGTCGAGTGCCTGGTCGACCATCTGGTCGGCCATGGTCATCGGCGGATCGGCATGCTGCCGGGCCAACCGGGCTTCGCCACCACGATCGAGCGCGTTGAGGGCTTCCAGAAGGCGATCCGTCGCCATCGCCTCGACCCGGATGGATGCCCTATCGCGATCGGCTCGATCGACGTGGAAACCGCCGCGTACCGCGTCGAGGCCGTGATGAGCGGTGCCAACCCGCCGACGGCGCTGGTCGCAGGCAACAATATGACATCGATCGGTGCCATGCGTGGGTTGAAGCGCATGAAACTCGTCGTGCCCCGGGACATGGCGCTGGTAGGCTTCGACGATTTCGAATGGGCCGATTGCTTCGAACCGCAATTGACGGTGGTCGCCCAGCCCTGCGTGGACATCGGCCGCGGCGCCGCCAAGATGCTGCTGGAACGGATCAAGAAGCCGGATCGGGAGCCTATGACCGTCAGGCTCAAGACGGAACTGATCATCCGCAATTCATGCGGTTGCTAAGGGGGAAGGAAGCGTCCGTCGTCCGACGGAAACATCGAGGCTACTCCGCCTCGCGCTTGAACGGCGACATCTCGGCCAATCCGTCCATCTCCCGGTCGATCATGCGTCGCTCGCGGTCCAGAAAATCGGCGATCGCGCGGGCGAAGCCCGGGTCGCGGATCCAATGCGCGCTATAGGTCGGCGAGGGCAGGTAGCCGCGCTGGATCTTATGGGTGCCTTGCGCCCCGGCCTCGACCCGGGCGAGGCCGCGGTCGATCGCGAAATCGATGGCGCGGTAATAGCACGCCTCGAAATGCAGGAATTTGAAGTCGCCGTGGCAGCCCCAATTACGGCCGTAGAGCGTGTCGCTGCCCATCAGGTTCAAGGCGCCGGCGACCAATCGGCCGGCTTGCTCGGCCATCACCAGCACGACCTTATCGGCCAGCCGTTCGCCCAGGAGATTGAAGAATTCGCGGTTGAGGTAGGCGGAACCCCATTTGCGGTCGCTGGTCGACAGATAGAAGTCGTAGAACGCGTCCCAATGCTGGGGTTCGATGGCGGTACCATTGAGGGTGTGGATCTCGATACCGCCCTCCAGCGCCTCGCGCCGCTCCTTGCGGATCGATTTGCGCTTGCGGGAGTTCAATGCCGCCAGGAAATCCTCGAAGCTTTGGTAGCCGCGATTCTCCCAATGGAATTGCTGGCCGGTGCGCCGCAGAAAGCCGAGGTCGCCCATCAAGCGCCACTCCGCCTCGGTCGGGAAGGTCACATGCAGCGACGACACCTTGAGCTGCCGCGCCAGCTCGACCATGCCGGAGGCCAGCGCCTCGGCGGTATGCGGGCTGGCACCCGGCCTGACCAGCAGGCGCGAGCCGGTCACCGGGGTGAACGGCACCGCGCATTGCAGCTTTGGATAATAGGTGCCGCCCGCCCGCTCATAGGCGTCGGCCCAGCCGTGATCGAACACGTATTCGCCATAGGAATGGCTTTTCAGATAAAGCGGCACCACCCCGGCAAGCGCGCCGTCGGGCTCGCGGATCGCCAGATGCTGCGGCTGCCAACCGGTGCGCGCCGCGACCGAACCGCTGTCCTCCAGCGCCGAGAGGAAGGCGTGGGACACGAACGGATTGTCCGGCCCGGCGCAGGCATCCCACGCGGCGGATGGCAGGTCGGCGATCCGTGGATGAACCTCGATCCTCAGCTCCCTATCGCCATCCATGTCGCCTCCACCATCGTTTCTCGATGCCAGCCAAAGAAGCCTGCTTAGTCGCGGATCTCGAAGATGCCGTCGACTTCGACCGCCACGTTGAACGGCAGTTGCGCGCCGACCGCGGTCCGGGCATGCCGACCGGCATCGCCGAATACCTCGACCATCAGATCCGAGCAGCCATTGACGATCTTGGGTTGTTCGAAGAAATCCGGGGCGGAATTGACGAAGCCGCCGAGCCGGATGCACTGCACCACCCGATCGAGATCGCCGCCGCAGGCGTTCTTCACATGGGCGATCAGGTTGAGGCCGCACAGCCGCGCCGCGGCGACGCCGTCCTCAATGGAGATATCGCCGCCGACACGGCCGAGATAACGGCGCTCGCCGTTCCACTGGCAGACCTGGCCGGCGATGAAGATCAAATTGCCGCTGCGCCGGAACGGCACGTAATTCGCGGCGGGCGCCCCGGCTTGGGGCAGTTCGATCGACAGCGATTTAAGGCGGGCCTCGATAGTTCCGGCCATGGTGTGGTTTCCTTCCCCTGAGTGTTCATCGAGAGTGATACTACGCTGGCCGGATTGCCTTCGACCGTAAATTCGCCAGGATCCGCCAGCACCCTGCGTCATACCCGATATCCATCAGAAGAGTACCCGAGATGCGTTTCAGCCTGCGTTTTCTTGCCCTGGTCGGCTGCTGCGCCGTTCTTGGTAGCGTCCTTGCCGGATCGCCCGCCCGAGCGGCCCTTATCGGCGACGCGGCTGTGCCGTTCAGCGCCGATCGGACCGTGGTGACCGATGGCAAGACCTATCAGGGCAGGGTCTACGCGGTACCGGGCAAGCAGCGCCACGAGCAGGAGATTCAGGGATTGAACTTCGTCGCGGTGGCGCGCGCCGACCGACGGCTCGCCTGGGTGGTGCTGCCCGACCTCAAGATCTATAGCGAGTTCGCCTTCCCGGATGCGGTCAACGATCTGGGCGATCGCAGCCAGCTTGGCCCGGCATTGGGCACCGAGACGGTCGGTGGCCAGCGCACGACGAAATACCATGTGAAGCATCAAGGGTCGGACGGATCGGCCATCGACGGGCTGGTCTGGCTGACCGCCGACGGCATCGTCATGCGGTTGAACGGCACCTATACGCCGGTCCACGGCAAGACCGTCGATGCCAGCCTGGAGCTGTCGAACCTCAGGCTCGGTGCCCAGCCGGCCGAGCTGTTCGACCTGCCGCCGGGCGTGAAGCCCTTGCCGCCCGAGGCGGTGCAGCAATTGCTGGGCGGTATCAAGCTCGCCAAGCCGCATAAATCATAAAAGGCATCACTCCCCAGCGGTTTTCGGCCGACCGTCATCAATCTGTCAACTACCGCCGCTAGCGTCGCGCCTGGTTTGGTTGAGGGGGAGGGGACGATGCGCCAAAGCGCGACATCGGATAAGCGGGCCGTTCGGTTCGGGCGGGCTCTGTTCGCTGGTTGGGCGATGGCGGCGGGGATGCTGTTGGACGGCACCCCGGCCTCGGCGGCGCCGGCCAAGGCCGAGCATGTGCTGTTGATCACGATCGCGGGCATGCATCAGGTCGACCTCGACAGATATGTGGCCGCCAATCCGGCCTCGACCCTGGCGCAGCTCGTCGGTCGCGGTACCAGCTACACGGCAGCCCAGGCGCCGCGCCCGTCCGACAGCTTTCCCGGCCTGATCGCCCTGGTGACCGGCGGTTTGCCGAAGGTGACCGGCGTTATCTATGACGACAGCTTCGACCGGAACCTGTCGCCGCCCGGCTCCGATTGCGGCAAGCGCGGCGGCGAGGCCGTGTTCGACGAGGCGATCGATGTCGATGACGGCAAGGTCGACACCGCGATCGATGAGGCGAAGCTGCCGCGCAGCGCCGCCGCCGGCTGCGTGCCGGTCTACCCGCACGCCTATCTGCGGGTGAACACCGTCTTCGACGTGGCCAAGGCCGCCGGCGGCCGGACCGCCTGGGGCGACAAGCATCCCGCCTACGAGATCCTGCGCGGGCCATCGGGCACCGGGCTCGATGAATTGATCACGCCGGAAATCGCCGCCGGCAAGGCCGATGGCGGGGTCGATAAATCCATCCCCAACGACACGATCCGGCTGAACGCGCTGCTCAACCAGATCGCCGGCAAGACCGCCGCCGGGGCACCGGCCGTGGTGCCCATGGTGTTCGGCATGAATTTCGAGAGCGTCAGCGTCGGCCAGAAATACTCGAAGGGCTATCTCGATGCCGCCGGCACGCCGGGGCCGGAAATCACCCAGGCCCTGGGCTATGTCGATCAAAGCCTGGGCAAGATCGTCGCCGCCCTCGATCAAGCGTCGTTGACCGGCTCGACCGCCGTGATCGTGACCGCCAAGCATGGCCAATCGCCGATCGATCCCACGAAAAAGCGCATCGTCGACGGCAAGCTGCTGCCCTCGATCATCAACGGCGTTTCTCCCGGCCTGCTCGCCCATCTGACTGCCGACGATATCGGCCTGATCTGGCTCACCGACAGCGGCAAGACCGCCGCCGTGGTCAAGGCGCTCACCACGCGCAAGGCCGACCTTGGTGCCAAATCGATCATGTCGGGCAAGCAACTGGCGGCGGAGTTCGGCGATCCGGCACGCGACCCGCGCACGCCCGACATCGTGATCGAGGTCGAACCCGGCGTGATCTATACCAAGCCGACCGCCACCAAGGTCGCCGAGCATGGCGGCTTCAGCACCGATGACCGGCACGTGCCGATCATCGTCCTGCTGCCCGGCGGCAAGCATGCGGTGGTGGCCACCCCGGTCGAGACGCGCAGCGTGGCCCCGACGATCCTCACCACCCTGGGGCTCGACCCGAAGAAGTTGGATGCGGTGCGGCTGAGCGACGTGAAGGCGCTGCCGGGATTGTTCTAGAAGTTTTCGGTATATCGATGGAGATGCGCGGTGGTCTCGCCATCTTTCCGTGTAGTTCTGGAGATTAAATTCCACCTGAAGTGCTGTGTGAATTGAAAAAAACCGCGAAGTCTGCTGTATTTTCTCCGGGTCGATAGTTCCTATAAGGAGGGTATTGTGTCGGAATAAGGCTGTAGCAGGGGAATATCAGGATGTTTGTTTCATCCGGCCGTGCGGGAAGTATTGTTGGATGTCTGAGCGGACTTGGCGCCGGTCGAGCGCTCCGGTCCCAGGCGGCGCTTCTCCTGGGTTTGGTCGCCCTGGCCGGCCCCGCGCCGGCGGACGCCCAATCCATCCCTCGGGGGCAGTTCCGGCAGCTTATGATCAATGGTCCGGAATGCCTGACGGCCTACCCTAGTTTGGCGTTCCGCTGGAAGGAATGCGGCGCCGCCGACCACGCCTCGTGGCTCGCGGAGATTCAGGGATGGCGCGCGGAGCGTCGCGTCCGTGTGGGATTGGACGCCTCCCGGTACGACGACCCCCGTTTGAAATGGACACAGAGCGCGTTCATGCAGCCGCAGGTGATGGTGGAGGACCGTTATCTATACGACCCCGCGACCGGGCGCTACACGGTCGACCGCCTTCTGGATGATTTCAAGAAGCGATACGGCGGCATCGACGCCGTCCTGATCTGGCCGACCTACCCCAACATGGGCATCGATGCCCGCAATCAGATCGACATGTTGCTCAGCATGCCCGGCGGGATCGAGGGGGTCAGGGGCATGGTCGCCGACTTCCATCGCCAAGGCGTGCATGTGCTGTTTCCTTTCATGTTGTGGGATCACGGCACGCATGACCCGGGCGCGCCCTGGCCGCAGGCGATTACGCGCGTGATGGCCGATGTGGGCGCCGATGGGATGAACGGCGACACCCAGGACGGCGTACCGCTGACGTTCTCGACCGCGGCCGAGCAGATCGGTCATCCACTGGCCTTCCAGCCGGAACTATCCTTCGCCGACGAGGCTCTCTCCTGGAACGTGATGTCCTGGGGCCAATACACCTTTGACCCCGTTCCGAAGGTCGATCGCTATCGCTGGCTCGAACCGCGCCACATGGTGAATATTTCGGACCGCTGGGCCCGATCCAAGACGGACGACCTGCAATTCGCCTTCTTCAACGGAGGGGGATGGGAGTCCTGGGAGAACGTCTGGGGCATATGGAATGGCATCTCGCCCCGAGACGGCGAAGCGACGCGGCGGGTGGCCACGATCGAACGCGGCGTCGCGCCATTCCTGACGAGCCCGGATTGGGAGCCGTTCTATCCCACCCACCACGTCGGCGTGTACGCCAGCCGATGGCCCAAGGACGGCCAGATGGTTTGGACCCTGGTCAACCGCGACGAATACGACGTCGATGGCGAGCAGCTGACGGTTCCCGCGGAACCCGGCATGCGCTGGTTCGACCTCTATCATGGACGCGAACTGATTCCGGTCGTCGAAGGCGACAAGGCGATCCTGTCGTTTCCGATCGAGGCCCAGGGCTATGGCGCGGTTTTGGCCGTGCATGGACAACCGGATGCGGCCGTCGACGCTCTGCTGACGACCATGAAAATAATGTCCGCCGAGCCATTGGCGAAATTCGATGGGGAGTGGAAGCCGCTCGCCCAGAGCATGACGCCCATCGCCGCCACCAAGCCCTATGCCCAGGCTCCCGCGGGCATGGTTGAGATTCCCGCCGGCCGGTTCCACTTCACGGTCGCGGGGACGGAGATCGAGGGCTCCGACCAGATCGGGGTCGATGTGGCTTATCCGTGGGAAGCCGCGCCCGGGCGTTTCCATGAGCGCTACATGGACATCAAGCGCTTCTTCATCGATCGCACGCCCGTGACCGACAGCCAGTTCAAAGCGTTCCTCGACGCCACCCGGTATCGCCCGCAAGACGACGCCAATTTCCTGAAGGACTGGACGAACGGGAGCTATCCGCAAGGCTGGGCGGACAGGCCGGTGACCTGGGTCTCCATCGAGGACGCCAGGGCCTACGCCGCCTGGGCGGGCAAGCGCCTGCCCAATGAATGGGAATGGCAGTACGCCGCGCAAGGCGCGGACCTCCGCCTCTATCCCTGGGGCGACGCCTGGAGAGCCGACGCCGTGCCTGAGCCCAACAAGGGGCGAGACCTCCTGCCGCCCGCGCCGGTCGGGGGCCATCCTCAGGGGGCCAGCCCCTTCGGCGTTCAGGACCTCGTCGGCGGCGTTTGGCAGTGGACCAACGAGTTCGAGGACGAGCACACCCGCGCGGCGATCCTGCGTGGCGGCAGTTCGTATCAGCCGCAGGGCGCGATCTGGTATTTCCCCCAAGCCTACCGCAACGACCAGCACAGCAAGTTGCTGTTGATGTCGCCCGGTCGGGACCGCTCCGGCTCGATCGGGTTTCGATGCGTGGCCGATGCCGAATAGCGTCTGTTGGAGTGAGCCGGCTGGAGTGGGTAGGGACGTATAATCACCGTAAGCAACCCGCCGGTCCAGCTCGATAGCGCGGGCCATCCGGTCCGAAGGGCCTGGTCGACCGCTCATTGCGACCCAGGGCCGTGCGTCGACCGACGACGGCCTCGACCGCCGAGCGGATCATCGCCCTGTGTCGTCGGCGCTGGATGGGTTGTTCTCGAAATTGATGGTATATCGACGGAGATGTGCGGCGGTCTCGCCATCTTTCCGTGCAGTTCCGGAAATTAAATTCTACCTGAGGTGCTGTGTGAATTGAAAAGCGCCACGAAGCCTGCTGTACTTTCTCCGGGTCGATGGTTCCTATCAGGGTGGTGTTGATCATGCCCGATATAGATCCCGGAGCGCGTTATGAAGTGGTGGTTAAGTTTGGCAGCAGTGACCCTATTGGCAGGCTGTGTCGGTGAGCAGCAAAAGGACACTGAATACACGTATACGGGATTTCCGTTAGGGCATGTTTCATTTTCAGAAATAAGTGCTCAAGAGGCAAGGATAAGCTTTACCGGACCTGATCCCGTCATGAAGCGAGAGGCAGAAGTTTTGCCCGATCGATATATCGAACGCATCATCTTCAAAAATAACGCGATGATGCGATATGAGTTTATTACCCAGGGTGGCTTGGATGGATCGGAGTCCGACAAAGAATTTCTACAAATTATGATGAAAAATGAGTCTATTTCCAGTAAAGAAATTTACTTTGATGGCAGCAAGGTCAAGTCAGGAAAATATTTTTCTTATATAACGCAAGAATCCAATAGGTTTTTATGCTTTATAGCATTTGGCCAGTTTGGCGATGCCATGAGAAGTGGATCCCCGCGCAGTCGAGGCAATCAGGACATGAATTATGGGATATGTTACGCGTCGGGCGTCATAACGGCTTCCAATCTTGAAGCTCAATCCCTCGATGTGCTGAACAGGGCTCACTTTGATGGAAACCTGCTTCGGCCCATGCCGAATCTGCCTCATTGATCAGTGTCGGCGCAAGGGATGACTGTAGAATAGGTATAGTATCTCTTTAATTCAACCTGACGTTACGTTATTGACGCCATGCCGTAACCTCGACTAATGTCGGCTTCATTACCGGCCATTTTCTTCATTCAAGATGATCGCCATGCGCGCACTGTCTCCTTCGTCGATTCGGCCGCCCTCGGCGCGATATAGCCACGGGATCGCTGTGCCGGCGGACCACCGGCTGGTGATCACCGCAGGGCAACTCGGCATCGGTCCTGACGAGAGGATTCCTGAGGACAGCGAAGCACAGGCCGATATCTGCTTCGCAAACATTGCGGCGATCCTGGCCGAAGACGGGATGACGATGGCGAACATCGTCCGCCTTAGCGTCTATATGACGGCCCGTGAGCACATGGAAGGCTACAGGCGGTCACGCGACCGGCGATTTCCGGGAACGCCGCCATCAACGACGCTGATAGTGGTGGCCGGCTTAGTGCGGCCGGAATTCGTGATTGAGATCGAAGCCATCGCGGCCGCTCTCTAGCGCGTTGGCCAGAGCGCTCTCGAGCGATATGGGCACCAAGGAAGATATAGGGACGCCTTATATTTTTCTCCCGTTCGGCTTCCCCCGATCCAGCGCCGAGGGCCATGGGCGCATGATAAACAGGTCCGCTAGGCCCTCATCCCTGTATTCCTGAATGAAGCGTCGAGCAGGTGGTTTCTCCGCCGGCCTTCGACGGCCCTGCAACGGCCCTTGACTCTCGATATGCTTCATGTTCTTGTTATGTTCATGGACATGACGCAAGCCATAGATCCGGCCGAGATCGCTTTCAGCGACGCGGCCCCGAACGGTCCCTCCCCGGAGCGGATGGAGGGGTGCGCCCGCGCTTCGGAGCGGACCGAGCGGCATCTGCGGATGCTGCGGCGGCTCGCCGAGATCGGCATGGAACTGGCGGAGGCGGTCGGGCGGCAGGCCCTGGAGCAGGCCAAGGCGGCTTCCGAGCCGGCCGGGACACCGCAAAAGGCTGGGCCGGATCTGGGATTGGTGTTCACGCGGATTTCGCGGGCGGTGCGGCAGACGGTGGCGCTGGAGGCGCGGATCGCCGAGGGGCCGTTGACCCCCCGCGCGGTCTCGGCGGCGGTGCTGGACAAGCAGGCGGAGCGCGCGGCCCTGGCCGAGGCGGATCGCCGGCACCGGCGCAAGGCCCAGGTCGGGCGCATCGTGAAGCAGGCGATCAATGCCGAGCTCACCGGGATCAAGGCCTACCAGCGGGAAAGAGAGCTGCGGGAGCGGCTGGAAGACGAGGATGTCGAGACCGATA
>DATMGU010000019.1:0-83701 GCA_035555315.1 Allostellaceae bacterium | reverse complement strand
TCATCGTCCCGCCCTGTTGGGGGTGCGGGTGCAGCACCAATGCTATCGGCGCATTGGGCTCCTTGCAGTGTTGGTACCATCCTTCGATGCGGCCTTCCGGGCCGTTTATGATGACTTCAGGCATACGATCAGAACCCCCCGAAGGAGCAGGGGGGGACGGAACGCGCGCCGTCGAAAAGCGGGCGGCAGGGCAAAGCACGGTACGACACGTCCCACCGGGACGGTGGGGCGGCGGGTTGAACACTCGTCATCTGAAGGCTCGCCAATCTTGATGGGGTCGGTCGGATATCCTATATGTCGTGAACGGTTGTGACGCGGATCCACACTGATGGATCGGTGTGCGTCGTGGGCGCGTCCGCGACTGAACCCGATCATCCTAACATAGCGGGCATCATGGTTTTCAAAAACCTGCGCGATGACATCGATTCGATCATCGCTCGCGACCCGGCGGCGTTAAACCGGCTACAGATCGTACTGTGCTACCCCGGATTCCAGGCGGTCGCGATCTATCGGGTGACCCATTGGCTCTGGCATCGGAACCTCTTGCTGCTGGCCCGGTTCATCTCCCAGTTCGGCCGGCTGATCACGGGGATCGAGATCCACCCGGCGGCGCGGATCGGGCGGCGCCTGTTCATCGATCATGGCATGGGCGTCGTCATCGGCCAGACCGCCGAGATCGGCGATGATGTGACGCTGTACCAGGGGGTGACCCTGGGCGGCACGGCTCTGCACCACGGCAAGCGCCATCCGACGCTGGGCAACGAGGTGATCGTCGGCTCCGGCGCGCAGGTGCTGGGCGGGTTCACCGTCGGCCATGGCGCGCGTGTCGGGGCCAACGCGGTGGTGGTCGCCGAGGTGCCGCCCGGCGTCACCGTGGTCGGCATCCCCGCTCGGCCGGTCCAGCGCAGCGAGACGACGCGTGCCGCCAGCGTCGGCGAGTTCTTGCCCTATGGCACGCCCTGCGAGGAGCAGCCCGATCCGATCGCCCGCAGCTTGTGCGGCTTGCTGGACGAGGTTTCGGCCCTGCGCGCTCGGCTGACCGAGTTGGAGCGTCAGCTGGACGAGCGCGTGCCGGCTTTCGCCGCCGATGGGGCGGATGTGGCACCCAAGCGGGCGGCCACTCTCCGGTAGGGCGGTCGCATCCGATGCCGATCTCGGCATATCTCGACCATAACGCCACGGCACCGGTCCGGCCGGAGGTGATCGACGCCTTGGTCGCGGCCCTGGCCGATGGCGGCAACCCGTCCTCGGTGCATGGCGCCGGCCGCCGGGCGCGCCGGGCGGTCGAACAGGCGCGCGTCACCCTGGCCGCCGCCCTCGGTGCCGATCCCGCCGCCATTGTGTTCACCTCGGGGGCCACCGAGGCGAATCACCTGGCACTCGCCGGCACCGGCCGCCGCCGCGTACTGGTCTCGGCGATCGAGCATCCCTCGGTGCGCGATGCCCTGCCGGATGCCGGGGTGATCCCCGTGACAGCCGATGGTTCCGTCGATCTCGCGGCACTCGAACGCCTGCTGGGCGATGGTGGCGACGATAGTTTGGTCGCGGTGATGGCGGCGAATAACGAGACCGGGGTCATCCAGCCGATCGCCGAGGTGGTCGATCTGGCGCATCGGTACGGCGCGCTGGTGCTGTGCGACGCGGTACAGGCCTTTGGGAAAATCCCGGTCGATGTGCGGGCCCTCGGGGCGGATCTCGTCAGCGTCTCGGCGCATAAGATCGGCGGCCCGCAAGGCATTGGCGCGCTGGTTGTGCGCGCCGGCACGCCCTTGACCGCCCCGGCGGCTGGCGGCGGGCAGGAGCGGGGTTTGCGGCCGGGCACCGAGAACGTCGCCGGTATCGTCGGCTTCGGTGTCGCGGCGCGGCTCGCGATCGCCGAACTCGACCAGTTCGCGGCGCTCGCCGAGCTCAGAGACGCGGCGGAGCGGCGGCTGCTGGCGGTCGATCCGGCGGCGCGGGTGTTCGGCGGCACGGTGTCCCGCCTCGCCAACACCAGCTGCATCGCCATGCCCGGCGTGCGGGCCGAGACGCAGGTCATGGCGCTCGACCTCGCCGGAATCGCGGTCAGTGCCGGCTCGGCCTGTTCCTCCGGCAAGGTTCGGCGCAGCCGGGTGCTGGACGCCATGGCCGTGCCGCCCGACCTCGCCGAGAGCGCCATCCGGATCAGCCTGGGCCGCGCCACCCTGCCGAGCGATATCGACCGGCTGGTCGACGCATGGTCGATGCTGCGCTGGCGCACCCAGCCCATCGCCAAGCCGGCCGCCTGAGGAACCACGCATGTCTGGGACACCGCCGGCGATCTATCTGGATTATCAATCGACTACCCCGACCGATCCGCGGGTCGTTGAGGCCATGCTGCCGTTCTTCACCGAACGGTTCGGCAATCCGCATTCGACCAGCCACGGCTTCGGGCGCGACGCCGCCGAGGCGGTCGAGACGGCGCGGGCCGAGATCGCCGCCCCGCTCGGCGCCGATCCCCGTGAAATCGTCTTTACCTCCGGCGCCACCGAGGCGAACAACCTCGCGATCAAGGGAGCCGCGCGTTTCATCGCCACCTATGGCCGGCTCGATCGGCGGCATCTGGTGACGCTGGCGACCGAGCATAAATGCGTGCTGGAAAGCTGCCGGGACCTCACGGCCGAGGGTTTCCGGCTGACGGTCTTGCCGGTCGATGGGGCAGGGCTGGTCGATCTCGATCGCCTGGCGGCGGCGATCACACCGGACACCGCGCTGGTCTCCATCATGGCGGCGCATAACGAGATCGGCGTACTGCAGCCGCTCGCCGAGATCGGCGCGCTCTGCCGCCGGCACGGCGTGCTGTTCCACACCGATGCCGCGCAGGCTTACGGCAAGATCCCGCTCGATGTCGATGCCATGGCGATCGACCTGATGTCGATCTCCGGGCACAAGATCTACGCCCCCAAGGGAATCGGCGCGCTCTATGTCCGTCGTCGGCCGCGCGTCCGGCTGACCCCGCTGTTCAGCGGCGGCGGGCAGGAGCGGGGCGCGCGTTCGGGGACGCTGTCGCCGGCCCTGAGCGTGGCGCTGGGCATGGCGGCGCGGCTCGCCACGGCCGAACAGGCGGCGGAGGCGGCGACGATCCGCGCGCTGGCCGATCGGTTTCTCGCCCGGCTGACGGCCTTGCTGCCCGGCGTATCGGTCAATGGCGACCGGCTGCGACGCTTGCCCGGCAATCTCAACATCGCGATCGAGGGGGTCGACGCGGGGGAGCTGATGGCGGCGATGCCCGAGGTGGCCGTTTCGACCGGCTCGGCCTGTACCTCGGCCGAGGTCGAGCCATCCTATGTGCTGACCGCGATCGGCCTCGATGCGGCGCGCGCGGCGACCTCGCTGCGCATCGGCTTCGGCCGGTTCACCACCACCGACGAGGTGGATCGCGCCGTCGCCGCCATCGCCGCCGCCGCCCCGCGGCTGCGCGCGGATCTCGACCAGGTGGGGGTCGCGGCGCAGTGATGCTCTTGCACCTCGGCGGCGGAGCGGCCACATACCTGTGCTGTGTTGCGAACCGATCGCAGCGATTGATGTCGTGTTAAAGGTTTCGATGACATATCATCGGAGCGTGAGTTTGTGGTGAGGAGAGGCGTGCGATGGCCCGGATGCAGGCACTGAGCGTTACCGAGGCGGCGGCGGCCCGTGTCAAGGCGCTGCTCGCCCAGCGCGACAAGCCGTCGGCGGGCATCCGCGTCGGCATCAAGACGCGCGGCTGCTCCGGCCTGTCCTACACGCTCGAATATGCCGATGAACGCGGCAAGTTCGACGAGGTGGTCGAGGATAAGGGTGTCACCATCCTGATCGAGCCCAAGGCGACGATGTTCCTGATCGGCACCGAGATGGATTACGTCGAGGACAAGCTGCAAACCGGCTTCACCTTCACCAATCCGAATGAGAAGGGCCGTTGCGGCTGCGGCGAATCCTTCCACGTCTGAGCCTTTTGCCAGTCGTCGCCGACGCCTGTCCGGTTATCTGAGTCATGTTGCTGCAGATCGAGGAGCCCTCCGCCAAGCCGGATGACGAGCCGCCCGATCCCGGCCTGGCGATCGGTATCGAGCTCACCGACACATCCCTGCGGATCGCGATCTCGATCGGCGGCAACGCGGAAATCGTACCGGGCGCTCAAGGTGGTGATTTCCTGCCCGCCATCATGGCTTATGACGCTGACGGCGATCGGGTCGTCGGTGATGACGCGGTAGCCTTAGCGCACGATCCGGCGCGCGGCCCGAGTTGGGTCGGGCATCCGGCACTGGCGCAGCCTGATGCCGTCGATGCGCGGGGTGCCACGGCCATCGATCGGCTGAGCCTGCTCGTATTGGAGGCGAAACGCCGGGTCGAGCGCGCGGCGCGGCGCTTCGTGACCCGGGCGGTCGTGGTGGCCCCGATCACTGCCGACCAAGCAGCGCGGCTCGCCCTGATCCAGGCGATCGAGGCCGCGGGGATCGAGGTTCTCCGGTTGATCGATCGGCCGCTGGCCCTTGCTTGGGGCGGCGGACTCGATCGATCGGTCGATGGCGTCTATCTGGGCCTGCTGCGGCGCGACGGCGACGCCGGTGCCGCCTTGGTCGAACTCGAAGGTGGCCGCTTACGCTTGATCGCCGCCGTTCCGGCCGTGGACGATGGGGATCTTCGGGCCGCCATCGCCGCCGCCTTGGAGCAAGCCGACCGGGCGCCGGCCTCGCTGGCCGGCGTGTTCTGCGACGGCTCCGTCGATCCCGCGACGCTGCCGCCCGGCCTCGCCACCCGGCCGATCCACCTCGATGCGCCGGGCGTCGCGGTGCTGGGCGCCGCCCTCGCCGCCGAGGCGTGGTCGTAGAGCGCTAACGCCTTCCGGACGGGTACTCCTGCCGCGTCGACTGCGATAACGTGGCCCAAATGCGGATTCTGCTGGACGCCGCGCCTTCCATCGTCGGATATGCGCGGCCTTGACCATCCCAGAGCGACCGATGGACCGTCGCTCATAGCGCTGAGACAACGCCATGCCGAAGATGACCTTCATTGATCTTAAGGGTGTACCGCATGAGGTGGACGCCCCTCTCGGACTTTCCGTCCTTGAGGTCGCGCACAAGCACGGCATCGATCTGGAGGGGGCCTGCGAAGGCTCGCTCGCCTGCTCGACCTGCCACGTCATCATCGACCCGAGCTGGTTCGAGCTGCTGAAGGAGCCGACCGAGGACGAGGAAGACATGCTCGATCTGGCCTTCGGCCTCACCAAGACGTCGCGGCTCGGTTGTCAAATCGTGATCAGCGAGGAGCTTGACGGGTTGACCGTCTCGCTGCCCGGTGCCACGCGCAACCAGCTCGCCAAGTAGCCGGCATCCGGCCGATGCCATGATGCCCGCCCCCGATACCGATAACCGGCGCGTCGTCGTCGGCATGTCCGGCGGCGTCGACAGCGCGGTCACCGCCGCCTTGCTGGTCGAGGCGGGCTACGACGTCGTCGGCATCACGCTGCAGCTCTACGACCAGGGGGCGGCGACCGGGCGCAAGGGGGCCTGCTGCGCCGGCCAGGATATCGAGGACGCGGCGCGGGTCGCCGACCGGCTGGGCATCCCGCATTACGTGCTCGATTACGAGAGCCGGTTCCGCGCGGCGGTGATCGACGATTTCGTCGACAGCTATGTCGAGGGCGAGACGCCGATCCCCTGCGTGCGCTGCAATCAGACGGTCAAGTTCACCGACCTGTTGGGCACGGCGCGCGAACTCGGCGCCGTGGCGCTGGCGACCGGCCATTACGCCCGCCGCGTGGTCGGGCCGGCTGGTGCCGAACTGCGCCGCGCCGCCGATGCCGCCCGCGACCAGAGCTATTTCCTGTTCGCCACCACGGCGGCGCAGCTCGATTTCCTGCGCTTTCCCCTGGGCGAGATGCGCAAGGCCGAGACGCGGGCGGTGGCGGCGCGCCACGGCCTCGACATCGCCGACAAGCCGGACAGCCAGGACATCTGCTTCGTGCCGACCGGCTCCTATGCCGGGCTGGTCGAAAAGCTGCGGCCGGGCGCGCTCGACGGCGGCGAGATCGTCGATCTCGCGGGCCGCGTGCTGGGCCGGCATGACGGCATCATCCGCTTCACCGTGGGGCAGCGCCGTGGTCTCAATCTAGGCGGTCAGGCCGACCCGCTGTTCGTCGTCCGGCTGGAGCCGGAAACCCGGCGCGTCGTGGTCGGCCCGCGCGCGGCGCTGGCGACTGACCGGGTGACCCTCGCCTCGCTCAATTGGCTGACCCCGGTCGAGCCGGGCCGGCCGATCGATGTCACGGTCAAGCTGCGCTCCGCCCAGACGCCGGTAGCCGGCACGGTGACCGCCGCGGCCGACGGTACCGCCGAGATCATCCTCGCCGAACCGATCCTGGGGGCGGCACCAGGCCAGGCCGGCGTGCTCTATGACGGCGATCGGGTGCTGGGCGGCGGCTGGATCCGCCGCGCCGCCCAACCCGCCGCGGCTTAGGCAAAAAGGGCGCTGCCACAGCCATGGCGTTGCTTGACAGCACGCGCCTGTTTCCCCATAACCCTGCCTCCCAACCTGTGGCGGGATAGCTCAGCTGGTTAGAGCAGGGGAATCATAATCCCAAGGTCGGGGGTTCAAATCCCTCTCCCGCTACCAATTAAATCAACCGCTTGGATGGTAAAATATCTAAGGGCGTTGATTTAATTTCCGCCGGGATCTGTCGCGTGAGTCCTAAAACTTACGACATCACGGTGTGGCGCCACTCTCGGACGATGCGCGTGAAGTTTCTCGTGGCCGCGTTGCGATGGTCCGGCTGGTGTGCCAGAGCAAGGGGTGCCCGCAAAGTCGGTGCATCAGCAAGCGGGCGGTAGATTACCTCACCCGGCTGCATGGCCTGCATTGAAGCCGGCACGATCGAAACGCCCAAGCCAGCTGCGACGAGATTGAGAATTGAACTCATCTGCGGAGCTGCTTGCCGTCCTAAGATGGGGCTGAAGCCGGCGACCCGGCAGGCGGCGATGACAGCTTCGGCCAATCCGATCCCGACAGCGCGCGGCCGCAACAGAATGGTTTCGCCCCGGAGGGCGGACAGCGGGAGAGCTTCCTTAGACGAGAGTGCATGACCGGCAGGCAGTGCGACCACCATCTCCTCTTCCAAAAAAGTCTCGACGGTCACCTCCGCCATCTGATCGACCGGTGGGCGTAGGAAGGCTGCGTCCAAGACACCGTTACGCACGGCATCGAGTAGCTTCAGCGTGTTCTGCTCGGTGAGAGTTACCTCAACCTGAGGGTAGCGCTCCCGAAAGATGCGAATAAGGCGAGGGACGCAGGGGTTAAAGCAAGCGGAGCCCGTGAAGCCAACTTCAAGCCGCCCCGCTTCACCCCGTTCCACCTCCCGCGCGACAGCGACAGCGCGCTCCGCGCCGGCGAGCACGCGCCGTGTCTCATCGAGAAATAACGCTCCAGCCTCGGTCAACGCGACGGAACGTCTCGTCCGGCGAAGGAGCAAAACCCCGACCTCGCGCTCCAGAGCCTGAATCATCATGGAAAGCGGCGGCTGCGCCATGTGCAGGCGTTCGGCCGCCCTTCGGAAATGAAGCTCTTCGGCAACGGCCATAAAGGCGCGGAGATGACGTAATTCCATCGGTGATACCATTTTCAGATCACAGAACGTTAAAAGATATATTTGAGCAGAAGACAGTCGCTAAGCAAGATGGCCCATTCCGGCGGCCATGGGGGCGACTGTGGCTGGGCTACCGTGGAGGGAGACACATCATGCGGCAGACGAAATTGCCGGTCGTTTTCATGCGGGGCGGCACAAGCAAAGGGCTGTTCTTCCACGAGAGCGATCTACCGGAGGATGTGGAGAGTCGCGAGCGCTTCCTGCTCTCCGCGTTCGGCAGTCCCGATCCTAATGGTCGCCAACTCAATGGTATGGGCGGCGGCATCTCGTCGTTGTCGAAAGCCATCATCGTACGCTCATCCGTACGATCGGACGCCGACGTGGACTTTCTGCATGGACAGGTTGCTATCGACCGGCCGATGGTGGATTGGAGCGCTAACTGCGGCAATCTATCCTCAGCGGTCGGTCCCTTCGCGCTCGATACGGCTCTTGTTAAACCGGACGCGGATACCGAGACGGTCGTTCGCCTGCACAATTTGAATACCGGCGCGTTGATCCACGCCCGTATCCCGCTCGTCAATGGCGTATTCAACCCTGAGGGTCGGTTTGCCATGCCCGGCGTCAGCGGTACTGGCGCGCGCATAGCGCTCGAATATCTGCGCCCAGGGGCACCGGGTTCAGGCCACCTATTTCCGAGCGGTAGTATAACGAACCGCGTGACGCTGCCTGACGGCATCTTCACTGTGACCGCATCCTACGCCACGCTCCCAGTAGCGTGGGTTCGCGCCGAGGAAGTCGGCCTGGATGCGACGCTGCCGCCCGACAAGATCGATGCTGATTCGCGCGCCATGGCGTTGCTGGAAGCCATACGGCGCGAGGCCGCCGTGTGCATGGGACTTGCTGCGACGCCTGAGCAAGCCAAACTTGCCAGTCCTAAAGTCGGAATCGTTGCGCGCCCGCGCGACTATCAAGCCCTCGATGGCAGCCTCATCCGATCCGGCGACGCCAACATCCTGGTAAGGATGATCTCAATGGGCCGCGCGCACAAAGCCGTGCCACTGACGGCGGCCATGTGCCTTGCTGCCACCTGCCTGGTGCCGAATTCCATACCATCCGAGGCATGCGAGCTTCCGACCGCCGGTCCGGAGGTGCGCGTAGCCACGCCCTCCGGCGTAATGACGGTCGGGGCGATGTTGGTTCCCGACAGCGATCCACCCGTAGTCGACCGTACGATTGTCTACGCCACGGCGCGTCGGCTCATGGAAGGCTGGGTGTATGGAACATTATAACAGTTCGGAGCGTTAAAACTGAAGCGCGGCGCGAGTATGCGTGACGTTGCACAAACAGCAACAAGTCGTCATATCGGCGATGTAGGAACGGGTCGGCCGGGCTTGCCGAAAGCCTTCTAGGGCGTGAATGCCCGCGACGAGGGCCACCAGTTCTCCCAATTAACCAGATACCACTTCATGTCATCGAGGGGCTCGACGCCGCGCCCCGGTGATGGGGCACGGCGCGATAAGCGGGACGATCGGATAGGCCGATCGGCTTGCTTCGTTCAGTGTGTTCTGCTCTTCAGAGTGTTTTGCAGTTCCGCGACCTGCTTCTGCACCGGATCGAGAGCGGCGGTGAACATGGCGGCGGTCAATTTGGCGATGTTGCCGCAATCGCTGACCGCGGCATCGATACTTTCCGTGATCAGTCTCTGTTGCAGTTCGATGAACTCGGCTGGGGTCGTCACGGCGGCAAGTGCTTGGATCGACGTGGTCAGCTTCTCGACATTCTTGGTCGCCGAGGCCTGATAAGCCTTGATCAGTTCCTGCAGGCCGGCCATGGCGGCGGTGCCGCTCTCCGTTAGGATGTCGGCATTGGCTTTGGTGATATGTTCAGCGATCTCGCCGTTCTTGGTCATGGCGTCGGCATTGCGCTTGATGATCTGCTCGGCGGCATTGCCGTTCTTGGTCACGGTATCGGTATTGGCTTTGGTGATTTGCTGGGCGGTGGTGCTGGTCATGACGGGAGCTCCTTGGCAAATGGCGTCTGTTACGTGGCACTGCCTTGGCGTCGCTTGACGGGTAAGTCGCTGATCGAAAAAGGCTTGAGTCTCGGGAACCAACCTGATTCAAGCTGTCGATGGGGAGCGCGGGTGACGCATGACCGCATTCCGGCCACCGGCTGACAGCCACTCTTTAAGCACACCAGCATAATAGAGAGCAAAGTGGCGGCTGTAGATTCGGAATCTACTAAAAAATCCGTCATGGGACGATTTTGAGTAGGCTGTCATCCGGCTTGCTTACCCGCCGCGTTCACCGGCAGCAGCGACAGGGGATTGATTTCGGCTTCGATCCGAACCGCCTCGCGTTTCAGGCGATCGACGAGGGAATGCACGCGCTCGTCGTCGAGCTGGCTCGTCAGCATGCCGAGGCCGAGCGACGCCACGACGCCCAAGCCCGGTGCCCGCAGAGGCACGGCGATCCCGGCGACGCCTTGAATGATCCCACCATAATCGAGCGCATAGCCGCGTGCGCGAACGTCCTCGATCGCGGTGCGAATGAGGGCCGGGTTTTGACCCTGGACGGTGGCGTAGCGGGGGGTGTTGTGCGCGATGATCGCGTCGACCTCGTCGGCGGCCAGGAATGCCAGGATGGCCTGGCTGCCGGGACCGACGCCGAGAGGCACACTGCCTCCTATAGCGCCGGTAAGCGTCTGGATGATGATCCGGCCATCCCGACGGTCGATGCAGACGGACTCGAAATTATGCCGCATCATCAGCAAAACCGTATCGTCGGTCTCCGCCGCGAGACGCGTCAGCACCGGACGGCAGAGCTGACCGAGCCCGGTGCGCTCCGCCGCCCGGGCACCGAGCACGAAGAATTCCAGGCCGAGCCGATAGCGTCGAGCACTCTCGTCGCGCGCCAGCAAGCCGTGACCGGCCAGGGCCGCCGCGACGCGGTGGCATGTCGACACGCTGAGGCCGGTCGCCGCCGATAGGTCGCGGACCGCGAGACCGTTCGCTCCCGCATCGGCCACCAGGCGGAGCAGAGCGATCGCGCGATCGAGGAGTTGGGTTCCCGCCATGTTGCCTGGCACCAAATCGCCTTTCCGCCTAACTATCGCCCAGCTTTTTTCATATTGTGGGAAAGCGGGTATTTTTTCACCACATTGAGAGAATTTTGTCGACGGCCTCCCTTAGGCTTGGCATTTTTCCGGGCATGAAAGTCGCCGCTACTCCCGTTCCGACCATGACCTCCGTCGATGAGAGCCTGCGGCCTCTGTTCGAGCCGCTGACGATCAAGCGGCTGCGGCTCAAGAACCGGATCATGAGCACGAGCCACGCCCCGGGCTATGCCGAGGGTGGGCGGCCGCTGGAGCGCTATCAGGCCTATCACGAGGAAAAGGCGCGGGGCGGTTTGGCGCTGACCTGCTTCGGCGGGTCGTCCTCCGTCTCCATCGACAGCCCGGCGGCGCAATGGCGGCAAATTTCTGTCGCCGATGACGGCGTCATCCCGCATCTGCGGAGCTTCGCCGGGCGCATCCATCGGCATGGCGCGGCGCTGATGTGCCAGATCACCCATCTCGGCCATCGCTCGCGCTGGGATGCGGAGAACTGGCTCGTCCCCATCGCCCCATCGGCGGTGCGCGAGCCGGCGCATCGGGCGTTCCCCCGCGCGATGGAGGCCTCCGACATCGCCCGCGTCGTGGCCGATTTCGGCGCCGCCGCGCGCCGCTGCCGCGATGGCGACCTGGATGGGGTCGAGGTCATCGCCTCCGGCGCGCATCTGATCGGTCAATTCTTCTCCCCCGTCACCAACCGGCGCACCGACGCCTATGGCGGCAGCCTGGAGAACCGGCTGCGCTTCGCCGTGGAGGTTTTCGAGAGCATCCGCCGCGAGGCGGGCGAGGATTTCGTCGCCGGCCTGCGGCTGACGGCGGATGAGATGCTGGAGGGCGGGCTCGACCACGAGGCTTGCGTCGAGGTGGCGGCCCGGCTGTCGGCCACCGGGCTGATCGACTTCTTCACCGTCTCGACCGGGCAGAACCGCACGGCGCTCTCGCTCGCGCAATCCATCCCCGGCATGTGGGCGGAGCGGACACCCTATGCGGGCATGGCGGGCGACATCCGCCGCGCGGTGCGGCAACCGGTGTTTCATGCCGGCCGGGTGCTCGATCTCGCCGACGCCGCGGGTCTGGTGAGTGCCGGGCTCGTCGACATGGTCGGCATGACGCGCGCCCATATCGCCGACCCGCATCTGGTGCGCAAGACCGTCGAGGGCCGGACGGCGGAGGTGCGGCCTTGCGTCGGTGCCAATTACTGCGTCGAACGGCTGCATCTGGGCGGCATGTCGCTCTGCCTGCACAACGCCGCGACCGGGCGCGAGACGAAGCTGCCGCAGGTGATCGCGCGGGCCGCCGACCCTCGCCGCGCGGTGGTGGTCGGCGGCGGACCGGGCGGGCTGGAGGCGGCGCGGGTGCTGGCCGAGCGCGGCCATGCGGTGACGCTGTTCGAGGCGCGGCTGCACCTCGGCGGCCAGGTGGCGATCGCGGCGCGGGCGACATGGCGCGCGGCACTCGCCGGCAGTGTCGCCTGGTTCGAGGCGGAGCTGCGCCGGCTAGGGGTCGTGGTGAAGCTCGGTCACCTGGCGGGGGCGGAGGACGTGCTGGCCGCGCAGCCGGATTTGGTGGTCCTGGCCACCGGCGGTCGGCCCGCCAAGGGCGAGTTCCCCGGCGTGGAGCTGGCCGTCTCGACCTCCGACGTGCTGGCCGGCGGCGGCGTCATCGACGCGCTGGCCAGCGGTACCTCGGTCCTCGTCTTCGACGACCACGGCTACAACCAGGCCCCGTCCTGCGCCGAAGCGCTGCTGGCGGCCGGCGCGCGGGTCGAGCTCGTGACCCCCGAGCGCGCGATCGGCGAGGAGATGACCGGCTCCAACTACGCCATCCATCTGCGCAACATCTATGGTGGCGGCGGCATCATCACCCCGGATCATCGTCTGACGGGTCTGCGCCGTTCGGGCAACCAGCTCGCGGCGATGCTGGTCAATGTCTATAGCGGCGCCGGCACCGAACGGCTGGTCGATCTCGTCGTGGCCGAGCACGGTACCCTGCCCGAGACCGCCCTGTTCGAAGCCCTGCGGCCGCGAAGCCGCAACCTCGGCGAGATGGACTGGCCCGCTTTGGTGGAGGGGCGGGCACAGGCCTTGCTGCATGCGCCGGATGGCTCGTTCGACCTGTTCCGCGTCGGCGACGCCGTGGCCAGCCGCGATATTCACGCCGCCATCCACGACGCCCTCCGGCTCTGCTACAACCTATGAAACCCGAAACGAAGGAACCTCGCATGAAACGTCGCTTGTTCGGAAATCTGCTGCTGGCCTGCCTTGCTATGGTTGGCCTCGCCGTGGCCGGGGCCTCGGCGCATGCCGACGAGCTCGCCGAGGTCAAGGCGCGCGGCAAGCTGATCGTCGGCGTCAAGAACGACTATCCGCCCTTCGGCTACCTGACCCCGGATGGCCGTCTGGTCGGCTTCGAGGTCGATTTGGCGAAGTATGTCGCCAACGAGCTTCTCGGCTCGCCGGACGCGATCGAGTTCGTGCCGGTGGTGGCGGCCAACCGTATCCAGTTCCTGCAAGCCGGGCGGATCGATCTCATCCTCGCGACCCTCGGCCAGACGCCGGAGCGGGCGCTGATCATTGATTTCACCATCCCGGCCTATTCGGCCGGCGGGCCGATGCTGATCGTGCGCAAGGATAGCCCGGTGACGAGCTGGGAGACCGCGCGCGACCATACCTTCTGCTCGATCCAGGGGTCCTACTACCTGCGCAAGCTGACCGAGGAACTGGGGCTCAAGCTGGTCAACTTCACCGGCCTGCCGGATGTCTACAAGGCGCTGGATGACTCGCGCTGCGAGGGCGTCGCCTTCGATGAGGGAACGCTCGCCAAGAAGATCGTCGAGCCGGGCTTCGCCGACCGCTACCGCGTCGCCGCCCTGCCATACGAGCATCTGCCGCAACCGGGCGGCGTGCGCAAGAACGAGCCCGCCTTCCTCGACGCCGTCAACGCCGCCATCGTTAAGGCCTCCGCCCAGGGCAAGATGCTGGAATGGGAGAAGACCTATGAGATGCCGCCGACCGACTACGTGGCGGAGATGGCGCGGCAGTCTCGGGTGAAGTTGGGGATGTAGGGTGGGTACCAGCCTCGATTTCAGCTGGTTGGCCGACCCGGTCTATCAGCGCTGGCTGCTGGAGGGGCTGGGCAACACCATCACGCTCGCGGCGCTGTCGAGCGTGATGGCGGTGGCGATCGGCGTCGTCGGCGCGTTCCTGCTGCTCGTCGGGGGGCCGGGCGTGCGCGGGGTGGTGCGGTTTTATATCGAGCTGTTCCGCAACACGCCGCCGGTGCTGCAGATGCTGTTCCTCTATTTTACGCTGACCAGCATCGGCGTTACGATCACCGATCCCAAGACCGGATCGCAGGTGCCGCTGCTGAGTGCTTATGCCTGCGCCTTGGTGTCGCTGAGTCTGTTCGGCGGGGCGCTCGCGATCGAGGCATTCCGCAGCGGGCTGGAGGCGGTGCCGGCCGCCACCATCGAGGCCGGCCGCAGCCTGGGCTACACGCGGGCGGCCCTGTTCCGCCGGGTGCAATTGCCGATCGCGGCGCGAATCTGCCTGCCGTCGCTCACCAACATCCTCACCAACCTGTTCAAGACGACGTCGCAGGCATCGATCATTACCGTGCCGGAGCTGCTGTATTATGCGGGTCAGATCTACACGGAGAATTTCCGCACCCTCGAGGTGATGCTGCTGGTGCTGATGCTCTATGTGTCGCTGGTGACGGTACTGGCCGCGGCGATGGGGCGGGTGGAGCGGGCGCTGGCCTTCCCGGGCTATGGTGGCTGAGGCGCTGGCCGAACGGCGCCGGGGCCCGCGCCGGGGATTTCGCGCCGGGAGTATCGTGCTCGCCTGGGTCGTCGGGTTCGTGGTGCTGGCGCTCGCGTTGCGCGGCGGCCTGCTGGGCGACCCGGCGCGCTGGGCGCGGGTGTGGCAGCGCCTGCCGCAGCTCGGCTGGGGCTTCCTCGACAATGTGGTCATGAGCATCATCGGCATGGTGCTGGCCACGATCCTGGGGAGCCTACTCGGGTCGCTGTTGCTGGCCCGGCGTGCCTGGCTGCGCTGGCCGGCGACATTCGTGATGAATTTTCTGCGCAACTCGCCCTGGCTCGTGCTGCTGTTCGCGACGCTCTATCTGCTGCCGTTCCGCCTGCAATGGGGCGGCTGGTCGGTCGAGTTCCCGCCGATCGCCAAGGCGATCATCGGCCTCACCCTGCCCACGGCGGCGAACTTCGCCGAGATCATTCGCGGCGGCGTGCAATCGATCCATTCCGGCCAGTGGGAATCGGCGCGCTCGCTCGGCTATACCACGACGCAGATCCTGCGCCGCGTGGTGCTGCCGCAGGCGCTGCGCCGGATCCTGCCCGGTTGGATGAACCTCTATGCCCTGCTGATGATCGCCACCGCGCTGGCGACCGTGACCGGCACGCAGGAGGTGCTGACCGTGCTGCGCACCGTGCTCGCGACCGAACCGACCGGGGCGATCGCGTATTTCTATATGGCCGTCCTGGCGATGTTCTTCACCTATTGCTATCCGATCGCCTGGATCGCCCGGCGACTTGAACGGGCGTCAAAAGGAGAGGCGTTGTGAGCGTGCCGCTGGTCGCCGTCGATGATGTGCACAAATCCTTCGGACGGACGGAGGTGCTGAAGGGTGTCACCCTGCATGTGGAGGAGGGCGAGGCGGTGTGCATCATCGGTCCGTCCGGCTCCGGCAAATCCACCATCCTGCGCTGCATCAACGGGTTGATTCCGATCGATAGCGGCACGGTGCGCGTCGGCTCGATCAACGTGCACGACATGCGGCACGAGCGCGCCATGCGGCCGCTGCGCCGCCAGGTCGCGATGGTATTCCAGCAGTACAACCTCTTCCCGCATCGCACGGCGCTGCAGAATGTCTGCATGGCACCGGTCCAGGTGCTGGGGCAGGACAAGGCGGAGGTCGAGGCGCGGGGCCGCGCGCTGCTGGCCAAGGTGCGGCTGTCGGGCAAGGAGGGCGCCTATCCGGGCGAGCTTTCCGGCGGGCAGCAGCAACGCGTCGCCATCGCCCGCGCGCTGGCCATGCAGCCGCGCGTGATCCTGTTCGACGAAGTCACGGCGGCGCTCGACCCGGAGACGGTGAAGGAGGTGCTGACGACCATCCGCACCTTGGTTGAGGAGGGCATGACCTGCGTGCTGGTGACGCATGAGATGCGCTTCGCGCGCGAGGTCGCCTCCCGCGTGTGCTTCACCGATTTCGGCCGCATCGTCGAACAGGCACCGCCGGCCGAGCTGTTCAGCCAGCCGCGCGACCCACGGACCCGACAGTTCCTGGACCAAATTCTATGAAGCCAAATTCCGCGACCGGCACGCTGCACCCGGACTTCAAGGAACAGCCCTATTGGTGGGAGGCGGCCCCCCCTCGTTCGGTTAAGGATGAGCTGCCCGGCCGGGTCGATGTGGCGATCGTCGGCTCCGGCTATTGCGGCCTGCTGGCGGCGGCCGAACTCGCGGCGCATGGCCGGGAGGTTGTGGTGCTCGAAGCCGATTTCCTCGGCGCCGGCGCCAGCACGCGCAGCGGCGGCATGGTCAGCAGCGGGCAAAAGCTGGTGGTGGGCGGCGCCATCGACGGGGTCGAGCCGGCGCTGTTCGAGCGCATGATCGAGGACAGCGTCGAGAGTTTCGCCTTCCTGCAACGCCTGGTGCGGGACGCGGCGCTCGATGCCGATCTGTCGCTGACCGGCCGCTTCTTCGGCGCGCACGCACCCGCGCAGTTCGAGCGATTGAAGGAAGTCGGGCGCATCCTGCACGAGCGCAGCGGGGTGCGGGTGCATGTCTACGAGCGGGATCGGCAGCGCGAGGTCGTGGGCTCGGACTATTTTCACGGCGGCATCCTGATCGACGATTACGGCGGGCTGCATCCCGGCAAGTATCACCGCGCGCTATGCGGCTACGCCGAGGCCCGCGGCGCGGTCCTGCGGTCGCACGCCCCGGTGCGCGAGATCACGCGGGAGGGCGATCTGTTTCGCCTGCGCACCGGCCGTGGCGAGGTGGTGGCGCGGGACGTCATCGTCGCCACCAATGGGTATACCGGTGCTGCGACGCCGGAGCTCGCCCGGCGCGTGGTGCCGGTGCGCAGCTACCAGGTTGCCACCGAGCCGCTCGACCCGGCGCTGATGCGGCGTCTCAACCCCGGCCGGCGCATGGTGACGGACACCAAGCGCGAGCTGTATTACGCCCGCCCGTCGCCGGACGGCACGCGCATGCTGCTCGGCACGCGCCCCGGCGTGTTCGAGCACACCGATCGCGAGGCGGCCCCCGTGCTGCACCGGGCGCTGTGCCGCTATTGGCCGGAGCTGGCGGATGTGCGCCTCACCCATGCCTGGAGCGGCCGGGTGGCGATGACGTTCGACAAGACCGCGCATATGGGCACGCGCGACGGCGTGCATTTCGCGCTCGGCTGCAACGGCAACGGGGTCGCCCTCATGTCGTATCTGGGGTGGCGCACGGCGCGGAAGCTGCTTGGGCAGGAGAACCGGCCCTGCGCCTTCGACCGGCCGGAATTCCCGACGCGGGGGTTCTATGGCGGCCGGCCCTGGTTCCTGCCCGTCGTCAGCGCCTATTATCGTGCGCGGGACGCCGTGGATCGGCTGAGCGCCCCGCGATGACAGTTTCTTCGATGACTGATTCGGCCGAGCGCGTCGTCATGATCTCCGGCGCCTCGCGCGGCATCGGTGCCGCCCTCGCGCGCTGCTTCGCGGCCGATGGGTGGCGCCTCAGCCTGGGCGCGCGTTCCCCATTCGCCGCCCCCGCCGACGCGCTGGTCCATCCTTACGAGGCCGAGGACCCGACCGCGGCGCGAGGCTGGGTCGATGCGACCCTGGAGCGGTTCAACCGCATCGACTGCCTGATCTGCAACGCGGGCGTGCTCGGGCCGGTGACGCTCGAGGACGGGTCGGCCGAGGCGCTCGACCGGATGTGGGCGGTCAACGCGCGCGCGCCCTTTCTGCTGGCACAGGCCGCCCTGCCGTCGTTGAAGCAAGGCGGGCGCGGACGCGTCGTCATCGTCGCCTCGCTGTCGGGAAAGCGGGTGCGCAATCTCAACGCGGGCTATCAGATGACGAAATTCGCCGCGGTCGGCCTCGCCCACGCGATCCGCCGCGCGGGGTGGGAGCACGGGGTGCGCGCCACGGCGCTGTGCCCCGGTTATGTGCGGACCGACATGGCCCTGGCGCTCGGCGCGATGGCCGAGGACGCGATGTCGGACCCGGACGAAATCGCCGCCCTGGTGCTGCACGTGGTCGGCATGTCCAACACGGCGTCGATGGCCGAGTTGGCGGTCAATTGCGCCTTCGAGCCGGTGTTCTGACGATCGGACGGACGAGCGGGGGCCCCAAATTCGCCCTCAGCGATCTAACTTCTGCATGACCGCGCGGGCGTAGCTTTCCAGTACCGCATTCATGCGGGTTTGGTAGCCTCTGCCCTGCGCCTTGTAGGCGTCGAGCACGGATTGCTTGACCCGGAGGGTTACGGATTGGGTACGGTCAGGTTCCACCAGCCGCGCGTTCTGCCAGAACGCATCGTCCAGTTCGGGAATGTCGCTGTAGTCAATCTCGCGGTCGGGGATGGCCGCGATCTCGGCGGCCGTCATCGGACTATCGTATCGCTTCGTCATAGCGGCTTCTTTCACGCTGCGAGGCCGGGTGGGTGGAAATAATCCGCATCCATACAATCAAGCGAGCCCATCTCTGCAAAGACGCGCGCTATTTCGCGCCCTGGCCGAGGGCGGCGCCGGCGGTGGAGGCGCGTGCCGTCAGCAGATGGGCGCGCAGCAGATCGCTCGCCGCCGCCGGGTTGCCCTCGTCGAGCCGGGCGAGGATGGCGAGATGTTCGCCGCACCAGGCGGCGACGCGCGCCCGGTCGTCATAGGTGCCAAGCTCCAACAGCCGCCGCAACGCGTTCTGCTGGCGCACGACATTGAGCACGAAGGGGTTGCCGCCGAAGCCGGCGAGCGTCTCGTGAAAGCGGGCGTCCAGTTCGAAGATCCGCAAGGGGTCGCGTCGGGCGAGATCGTGGTCGAGGTCGCCGATCAGCGCCTCATGCTCCTCGGTCAGACGGCGCAGACTGTCGGGATCGGCCCGAAATCCCGGCAGCAGCAGGGCGCCCGGCTCGAGCATCAGGCGCAACTCGTAGCTCGCCTCCCGCGATCGGCCGGTCTCCAGCGTCGGCACGAAGGTCCAGCGCCAGCCCTCGCGCGCGATCACCCCTTCCTGTTCCATCCGGCTCAGCACGCGCTGTAGCGTCGGTAGACCCACCCCATAGCGGCGGCCGAGGTCGGCCTGGGATTGCGTCGCGGCGACACGGCCGGCCAGACGATCGCGGATCAAGGCCGCGTGCAGCTGTTCCTCCGCCGGCTCCGGCGCGCTCAGCGATACCTCGGCCAGGGTGGCACCGGCGCGCGCCAGCACATGGCCGCGGCGCGGTCCCGGAACCAGGATCCCCAACTCCGTCAGCAGGCGCAGCGCCGCGCGGATCGGCGTGCGGGATACCTCGAACCGGCGAGCAAGTTCCTCCTCCGTCACCTTTTGGCCGGCCGGCCAGCCGCCATCGACCGCGGCATCCACGATGCGCTGGGCGAGGCGGGCGTGACGGGGATGGGCGTCGATCAACCCATCGGCAGGCAAATCCTCGAAAGCAGGTGGGGCGGCGGAGGGCATGGACATATTGTACACTCTAGTACAGACTGTACAAACAAGAACGGGTGACCTTCCCAGGTATCAACCCGCACCAGGCCGGCGCGCTGGCGCTGGACCGTACAGATTTTGCAGTTCCTTTGGATTCTGGGAGACAGACATGCTCAAGACCATTCGCTCCACGGCTCAGCTGTTCGGCTTCGCCTGCGTGCTCGCCGCCGGTACGATCACGGGCGGCGCGATCGCGATCGGCCCGGCCCGTGCCGAGCCGCCGGCGTTGATCAGCCCCGGCAAGCTGACCTACGGCGTCGCCGCCAGTTTCTCGCCCTTCGAGTTCCAGAAGGACGGGGTTTTCGCCGGCTTCGATATCGAGTTCGGCGCGGCGGTGGCGAAGCAGATGGGATTAGCACCGACGCCGCTCAACATGGAATTCAAGGGCCTGATCCCGGCACTGCAGGGCAAGCGGGTCGATATCATCAACAGCGCTATGTACATCAATCCGGACCGCGCGGGGCAGGTCGACTTCATCCCTTATATGCGCATCGGTAACGAGATCGTGGTGCGCAAGGGCAACCCGATCGGCATCAAGTCGCGCGACGATCTATGCGGCCATCGCGTGGCGGTGACCCTCGGCGCGATCGAGGAGACCTATGCCCGCCAGGACGACGTCAAATGCAAGGCTGCCGGCAAGCAGGCGGTCGATATCCTGACGCTGCCGACCGCCCAGGACAGCATCTTGTCGTTGCGCCAGGGCCGGGCGGATGCGTTCTTCGATTCGACGCCGGGCGCCGCCGAGGCGATCATCAACGTGCCGGACACCTTCGAAATCGCCGGCGAGCCGTTCGAGAGCGGTACCCAGATCGGCATGGCCGTGCGCAAGGGCGACGCCGCCCTGAAGACTGCGATCGAGGCCGCCGTGCAGGCCACGGTGAAGGACGGCACCTACGCGGCCCTGTTGAAGAAGTACAATCTGCCCGCCAGCGGATCGATTTTCTGATCAGGCGACCCATCAGGCACGCCGCGCATCGACAGCCTCCCGATCATGTCGGAATCGCTTAGCCTCACCCTCGACTACGTCGTCAGTGCCCGCTTCTTCGAGGCGGGACTGATGACGCTGTTGATCAGCCTGGTATCGCTGGCCGCCGGCATGGCTGTCGGGCTGGTGCTGGCGTTGCTGCAGGAGGCGCGCTTACGGTCGTTGCGCGTGCTGGCGACGCTCTACCTCTGGCTGTTTCGCGGCACGCCGGTGCTGTTCCAGCTGATCTTCGTGTTCAACGTGCTGCCCAGCTTCGGCATCGTGCTGCCCGGCTTCACCTGCGCGGTGCTGGCCCTGGCCCTCAACGAGGGCGCCTATATGGCGGAAATCATGCGGTCCGGCATCCGCGCCGTCGGCCGTGGCCAGCGCCAGGCCGCCCGCGCGCTCGGCATGACGGATCTTCAGGTGATGCGCTACGTCGTGCTGCCCCAGGCGCTGCGCATCGTCGTGCCGCCGATCGGTAACCAGTTCATCGGCATGCTCAAGCTCTCGGCCCTGGTCTCCGTGATCGCGGTGCAGGAGCTGTTGCTGGTCGCCGGCCAGACCGCTTCGGCGAATTTCCGCTATGTCGAGGCGCTGTCGGCCGCCGGCATCTATTATCTGGCGATGACCACCTTGCTGATGCTCGGTCAGGCGGCACTGGAACGCGCGCTGGGCAAGCGCCGGCGCGGCGGGGAAGGCATGCGCTTCGGCCAGCGGCTGCTCGGCGTCCTGGGCGAAGCGGGGCGCGTGCGATGAGCCAGGCAATGACTGGAGAAATGAGGGGAGCGCCGCTGATCGATGCGACGGCGATCTGGAAATCCTTCGGCCCGCTGGAGGTGCTGAAAGGCGTGGATCTTCGGGTCGCGCGCGGCGAATGCCTGGTGCTGCTCGGACCTTCGGGCTCCGGCAAGTCGACGCTGCTGCGCTGCCTCAACTTGCTGGAGCCGATTTCGTCGGGCAGCATCCTGTTCGATGGCGAGGAGATCGCCCATGCCGGCCGCCAGGCCCCGGCGATCCGCCGGCGCATCGGCATGGTGTTCCAGAATTTCGAGCTGTTCCAGCACCTATCGGCCGAGGACAACGTGGCGCTGGCGCCGATCCGGGTGAAGGGCGAGGCGCCGGGCAGGGCGCGCGAGCGGGCGCGCCGGCTGCTCGCCAAGGTGCATCTGCCGGACAAGGCCGACGCCTATCCCGACGAGCTGTCGGGCGGCCAGCAGCAGCGGGTCGCGATCGCCCGGGCGCTCGCCATGGAGCCGGCGTTGATGCTCTATGACGAGCCGACCAGCGCGCTCGATCCCGAGACGGTCGGCGAAGTGCTGCAGGTCATGCAGGAACTCGCGGAGGAGGGCATGACCAGCGTCGTGGTGACCCATGAGATGGGCTTCGCCCGCCGCGCCGCCGACCGGGTGATGTTCCTGGATGGCGGCCAAGTCGCACACCAGGCCAGCGGCGCCGAGTTTTTCTCCGGCGCGGTCCCGGACCGCGTCGCCCGGTTTCTCGGGCGGCTGGAGAGCTGATGGGAGCGATGATGGACGATACGACGAGACTGGTCGAGCGGCTGGCGCGGCTCGTCGCCTTCGACACGCAGAACCCGCCGGGTCGGGAAGCGGAGTGCGCCGAGTTCATCGCCGGCGAACTGGCCGCGCTCGGCTGCGCCGTCGAGACCGATGTGTTCGAGCCCGGCCGTGCCAACGTCGTCGGACGGATCTCGAACGGTCCGGGTCCGGTCTTCGCCTTCAACACCCATATCGACGTGGTTCCGGCGGGCGGCGGCTGGACCGGCGATCCGCTGCGGCTGCGTGCCCAGGGCGACCGGCTGGTGGCGCGCGGTGCCTGCGACGCCAAGGGGCCGCTCGCCGCGATGATCGAGGCGATGGCGCTGCTCGCCGCCGACCGGGCGTCCTGGTCGGGCACGCTGCTCGGCGTGTTCGTGGCCGATGAGGAGGCCGCCAGCCGTGGCGCGCGGCATTACGCCGAGGGTCGGCCGAAGGTCGATCTGGTGGTGGTCGGCGAGCCGAGCGGCAATGCACCGATCATCGCCCATAAGGGCAGCCTGCGCCCGCTGGTGCGGGTCTGCGGCTGCACCGCCCATTCCGGCACGCCGGATCTGGGCGTCAACGCGATCTACCAGGCCGGACGCCTGCTGCCACGGCTCGCGGCCTACCATCTCGGGCTCGCCGGTCGCGCCCATCCGCTGGTCGGACCGCCCAGCCTGACCGTGACTCGCGCCCAGGCCGGCCTCGCCGACAATATGGTGCCGGATGCGTGCGAGCTGCTGCTCGACCGGCGCCTGGTGCCGGGCGAAACCGAGGCGGCAGTGGTCGACGAAATCCGCCAGCTGCTCGATGCCGCCCGGCGCGAGGACGGCATCGAGACCGAGATCCTGGCCCTGAAGCCGACCACCGGCGGCGCCTCGGGGACCACGCCGGACCATCCGATCATCGAGGCGGCGATCGAGGCCGGCCGCCGTCACGGCGTCGTCGATCCGCGCCCCTTCGGCTTCCAGGGCGCCTGCGATCTCGTGCATTTCCGCGCCCTCGGCGCCGAGGGTCTGGTGCTTGGGCCGGGCGATCTCGCGGTCGCCCACAAGCCCGATGAGTTCGTGCCGCGTTCCGAACTCGCCGCGTCGGCGCTGATCTATCGCGACATAGCGCGTGCCCTGATGGCATCCTGAATGGGACGGCGGATCCGCCTCTCGCGCATCGACCTCGGCTATGCCGACGGGATGGTGCTGCACACCGCGACCTCGGGCGCCGTGCCGATGCTTGACGAGCTGCGCCTGGTCGTGACCGAGGACGATGCCGTGGTGGCACTCGGTGCCAGCCGGATGAACATCGCCTATCTGTCCGGCATCGACGCCGAAACGTTGGTCGCCGCCTGTCTCGACGCCGCCCGCCGGGTCGATTGGACGGCCCCGTGGTCGAGGCTGGTTCCGGCGCTGGACGACGTCTTGCCCGATCTGCCGGCACCGGCGCGCATGCTGATCGAGATCGCGGCGGCCGATGGTGCCGCGCGCGCGGCCGGGCAGCCGCTCTCGGTCTGGCTCGGCGGTCCGGCGGCCGCGCGGGTCGCGACCAACCAGACGCTGTTCCGTACCGACGACGCGACCCTGCTGAAGCGCGCCGACGCCTATGCCGCGCGCGGCTTCCTCGATCTCAAACTGCGCATCGGCTTCGGTCCTTTCGCCGATGATCTGCGGCGGCTGGCACTGCTGCGCCACCGTTTCGGCCCGGCGCTGCGCCTCTCCGCCGATGCCAATGGCAGCTGGAGCGCGGCCGAGGCGGCCGATCATCTCGCCGCCCTGGCGCCGCTTGGGATGGACTACCTGGAGCAGCCGAGCGCCGCCGACGACTGGGACGCGATCGCGCGTCTTTCGGCGAAATCGCCGGTCCCGCTGATGCTCGACGAAAGCCTGGCAGATGCGGCCTCGATCGAGCGTTTGATCGAGCTGCCCAGCCCGTTACCGCTTGCCCATCTGAAGCTCGCCAAGCTCGGCGGCCTCGACCGGCTGATGGCGGCGGGGCGGCGGCTGCGCGAGGCTGGCATCGGCATCATGGTCGGTCAGATGAACGAGGGTGCCGTCAGCACCCTCGCCGCCGCCCATGTCGCGGTCGCCCTCGCGGCCCAGCGCGCGGAGCTCTACGGCGCCGACGGGCTGGCCGATGATCCGGCCGGCTCGCTCGCCTATGCCGATGGATATCTCGTGCTGCCGCCCGGGCCAGGCATTGGCCTTGCGCGGCATGCCGACACCGGAACGGTTCTTTGGGAGTACAACGCATGACTGATCCGTCGCGCGGCATCGAGGCCGCCTTCCCGCAGGCGGAATACGCAACTCGCCTGGGCCGGGTGCGGGCGGCACTCGCCGCCAAGGGCCTGGATGGCGCCGTCTTCACCGGGCCGGAGAACATCTTCTACCTGACCGGGCAGCAGACGCCCGGCTATTACACCTTCCAATGCCTGATCCTGCCGACCGACGGCGCGCCTTTGTTCCTGCTGCGCCAGCTCGAACTCACCAACTTTCTGCGCAACAGCTTCCTGGAAACCTACGAGACCTATGGCGACGGGGTGACGCCGGCCGGGCTGGTGGTGGCGGCGCTCGGCCGTCTCGGCCTTGCCGGCAAGCGGGTTGCGATCGAGAAGGGCGGCTGGTTCCTGCCCATCAGCTTCTACGAAGCCCTGACCGAGGCGCTGCCCAAGGTGGCCGATGCGACCGGCATCGTCGAGACGCTGCGCCGGGTGAAATCGCCGGCGGAGGTCGCGGCGCTGGAGGAGAGCGGTCGCCAGGCCGATGCCGGCATCGCGGCCGGGCTCGCGGCGATCCGGGCCGGGGCGACCGAGAACGACCTGGTCGCCGAGATGATGCACGCCGCCATCGCCGCCGGTGCCGAATACATGGGCATGGAGCCGCTGGTCTCGTCCGGCCCGCGCTCCGGCGTGCCGCATGCCACCTGGCGCCGCCGGGTGCTGGCGCAGGGCGACGCGGTGTTCCTCGAAATGTCCGGCTGCTACAACCGGTACCATACCGGGCTGATGCGTACCGGCTGGATCGGCGAACCGCCGCCGCTCGCCCGGCAATTGGAAGTGGTGGTGCAGGAGGCGCTCGCCTCGGTGCTCGACACGGTGAGGCCCGGCGTCACCTGCGCCGAGGCCCATCGTGCCGCGCAGCGGGTAATCGACGCCGCCGGCATGACCGAGCGCTACCGCAAGCGCACCGGCTATTCCCTCGGCATCGCTTTCGCGCCGGACTGGGGCGAGTGGCAGGTGCTCAGCCTGTTCGATGGCGTCGACGTGCCGCTGGAACCGAACATGTGCTTCCACGTGCCGACGGCGCTGCGCGAATACGGTGTCTTCACCGTCGGGCTCAGCGAATCCATCGTGGTGACGGAAACCGGCTGCCGTCTGCTCGGCACCGTGCCGCGCCAGATCCACGTGGTCTGACGATGCGCGTCATCACGGTGGAAGGCATCGGGGCCGAGCTCGCGGCGGCCGCCCTGATCCGCACCTTGCGGCGCGATGGCGAGACGGTCGGCGTGGCGCGGCTCGCTCCCGCGGCCGATGCCGGCTTGCCGCCGCCCCATACGGAGTTCGTCGCCGCGCATGGCGCGCTCTGGCCGAACGGGGCCTTTTGGCTGGAATGGGCGAGCGATACGGCTATGCCGCCGACGCCGGATTGGGCCTCGTCCCGCGCCTCTCTCGTGCTCGCCGTTCCCGACCCCTCGATCTTCGATCCGGCGAGCGTCTGTGGCCAAAAGCTGGAACGTCGCGCGGCGGCGTCTGTGCCGCTCACCCTCGACCGGTTCGGCCGCCCCGCCGCGGCTAGGCCGGTCCCCCCCGAGGGGCCGGTGTTGCGCATTGGTATCCTGGGCGACGATCGGCATCTTCGCACGGTCAATCCGGCCGTCCTGGCGCGCCTTGGCGATGTCGCCGACCGTGCTGGGCGGCTGGTCGAACCGGTGCCACTGCCAGCCGCCGAGGTGCTGGCCCATGGCGTACCCGATACGCTCCACGGGCTGATTTTGCCGGGTGGCTGCGACATGACCCAGACCGTGGCCCAAATCGCGGCGGCGAGATCGGCGCGTGACAGCGGGTTGCCGGTGTTCGGCCTCTGCCTTGGCATGCAGAGCATGGCGACCGCTCTGATGCGCGACGCGCTGTGGCCCGATGCCGATTTCGAGGAGGTTTTAGGGCCGGGTCCACGGCGCAGTCTGGTGCGCCTACACGACGATACCGGCGCGCCGATCCACTGTCTGGGCGATCGGCCGTTCCGGCCGATGGCGGGTACGCGCCTCGCCGGGCTGCTGTCGGAAGCCATGCGGGTGCGCATGAACTACCGCTATCACCTGAACCCGGAGGCGGTTGCGCACGGCTTCGGCGGCGCCGTGCTGCATCAGACCGACCCATCCGGAGTGGTCGACGCGCTGGAACTGCCGGGTCATCCCTTCTTCATCGGTCTGCAGGGCCATCCGGAACTGGGGTGCGATCCGGCGCTGGCGGTGCTGTGGGATGCTTTTCTCGCGGCCGCGGGCGACAAGGCCAAAAGCTGATCGGCGGGGACGCGTCGCCCGGTTCGTCAGCGTGGTCGAGGTGATGCCAAAACGGCAACGCATATGACATAAAATGGTTCTGGCGGGCATAGCCCTCTAATGCGACCCTACGCTTTCTTTCAAGCACAGGGGTGGCGCCGTGGCGATCTTAGGATGTTCCGCATCGGTTTCACGGCGCCGGATCATGTGGACCGGTGCCGCCGCGTCCCTGACCGTCGCGCTCGGGCGGCGAGCCAGCGGCGCCACCACCCAGCCGATCGAGATGCAGCTTGGCTGGATCGGCGGCGGCAACCAACTCGGTGAGGCGGTCGCCCAGCAGCTCGGTTACTTCGCCGATGAGGGGCTCGATCTGCGCATCCAGCCCGGTGGTCCCAATAACGATGGCGTCGCGGTCGTGGCGGCGGGACGGTCGACGGTCGGCCAGGTCTCCTCCAGCCCGTCTCTCATGCTGGCCGCGTCGCAGGATCTGCCGGTCCGCTGCTTCGCGGTCTCGGCGCAAAAGCATCCCTATGCGTTCTTCTCGCTGGCGAAAAATCCGGTGCGCGTGCCGGCCGATCTGCGGGGCAAGAAGGTCGGCATCCAGGCGACCGGCGCTATCCTGCTGCGCGCGGTGCTGCTGAAGAACGGTATCGACCCCAAGGACGTCCAGGTGGTGACGATCGGCTCGGATATGATGCCGATCATGACCGGCCAGGTCGACGTGGTCACCGGCTGGCTGACCAACACGACGGCGCTCAAGGTGCTCGGACCCGACCAGGTTCAGATGCGACTCTGGGATGCCGGGGTCCGCTTATATGCCAACCCCTATTACGCGACGCCCGAGACCATCGGCGGCCATCCGGAAATGCTGCAGCGTTTCCTGCGCGCGGCGGGCAGGGGCTGGGGCTACGCCCATGCCAATCGGGACAAGGCGGTCGACCTGCTGATGAAGCAGTTTCCGAACCTCACGGCCGTCGACGAGCGTGCCGCGGCCGACGTCATGCTGGACTACGCCTTCGACGCGCGGACGGCCGCGGGCGGCTGGGGCACCATGGATCCGGCGGTCTGGCAGGAGCAAATCGACCTTTATGCGAGCCTTGGCCAATTCAGCAAGCGCACCCCCAAGCTCGACGAGGTCATGACGCTGGACATCCTCAACGCCACCGCCGATAGCCGCCCGAAGATCGGCTGAGATGTTGGCGGTGGCGCAGCGGCCAGCGCCGGCCGTCGAGCTGCGTGGCGTTACCGTCCGTTTCATGAGCGAGCGGCGCGAGGTGACGGCGCTCGAAGACATTTCGCTGACCTTGGAGGCGGGCGGTTTTCTGACCCTGCTCGGCCCGTCCGGCTGCGGCAAGTCGACCTTGCTCCGGGTCGTCGCCGACATCATCCAGCCGAGTGCCGGCCAGGTGAGCGTTCTCGGCCAGACGCCGCAGGCGGCCCGGCGGCGGCGCGATATCGGCTTCGTGTTTCAGGATGCGGCCTTGTTGCCCTGGCGCACCGCGCTCGACAATGTTCGGTTGCCGCTGGAGGTCGGTCGCCACCGCGCGGCGCACGGCGACATGACGCCCGAAGCGCTGCTCGCCTTGGTCGGCCTGGCGGGTTCGGAGCGGGCATTGCCGCACGAACTCTCCGGCGGCATGCGCCAGCGCGTCTCGATCGCCCGTGCCCTGCTGAGCGGCCCCAGAATTCTGCTGATGGACGAGCCGTTCGGCGCGCTCGACGAGATCACCCGCGATCGGCTGAACGAGGAACTGCTGCGGATCTGGCGGGAGACGGGCACCACCATCCTGTTCGTCACGCACAGCATCAACGAGGCGGCCTTCCTCGGCCAGCAGGTCCTGATGCTGGCCGCTCGTCCGGGCCGGGTGCGCGAGATCGTTCCGGTCGATCTGCCCGGGCCGCGCCGCTTGGCGGTGCGCGAGACGCCGGAATTCGTTGCCCTCGCGGCGCGGCTGCGCGCGATTTTGGAGACCTGTTGATGGCCGGGGATGTGAACCTCGGCAGCCTTTCCCGCTCGGCCGGCGGCAGCCGCAGCGACGCGCATGCGGCGTGGCTGACGACGATTCGGCGCGCGCGCCGGCGGCAGCGCATGCTGCCCTTGCTCGGGGCGGCCTCGTTGCTGCTGCTGTGGTGGGCGCTGATCGCGGTCTTCGATGTAAAGCCGTTCATCGCACCGGCGCCGCAGGTCGTCGCCCTGACGCTCGTCCATCAGTTCGGCATGTTGATGGACAATTTGGAGGTCACCGCGATCGAGGCGGTGTGCGGCTTCCTGATCGGCAACCTCGCCTCGATCCTGCTGGCGACGTTGTTCGTGCATGCGAAGCCGATCGAACAGGCGTTCTTTCCGATCGTCGTGCTGATCAATTCGATCCCGGTGGTCGCCAAGGCGCCGATCCTGGTTCTGTTGCTCGGCAATGGCATGGCGCCGAAGATCACGATCGCCGCCATCGTCTGCTTCTTTCCAACCCTGGTGAACATGGTTCGCGGGTTGAGGGCGGTCAGCCCGCAGGCGCTGGAGCTGATGCATGTGCTGTCCGCCAGCCGCTGGGAAGTGCTGGTCAAGCTGCGCCTGCCCAGCTCGATCCCTTATCTGTTCTCGGCGCTGAAGATCGCCAGCAGCACCGCCGTCGTCGGCGCCATCGTCGGCGAATGGATCGGCAGCCAGGTCGGCATCGGCGCGCTGATCATCCAGGCGACCTACAATTTCGACAGCGCGATGCTCTACGCGGTGATCGCCTGCGGCTCGGCGTTCTCGGTGCTGTTCTTCCTCCTGATCGCGGCATTCGAACGCCTCTGCGGTCGCTGGGCGTCCTCCCCCCTTTAAACGATGGGAACCATCATGGCCGATACCTATAGCGAACCAGGGCGGTCCTTGCCGGTTGTGGCCCGTGCCGACGTGGTCGTGGTCGGCGGCGGTCCGGCGGGGTTCAGCGCGGCTATCGCCGCCGCGCGCAACGGCGCCTCGGTCTGCCTGGTCGAACGCTATGCCCATCTCGGCGGCCTTGCCTCGGGCGGCATGGTGCTGGTGCTGGACGACATGTGCAGCGGGTCGGAGATCACGGTGCGCGGCATCTGCCAGGAACTGGTCGACCGGATGCACGCGCAAAAGCTCGCGATCTATCCGCCGGAGGCGGAGCGCGGCCATGATCCGGCGATGTTCCGCAAATGGTCGCGCTGGGGCCTGTTCGATTTCAACATCCGCACCCGCCCGCATCCGATCTGCTACGCCGTGGCCTTCGACCCCGATGGCTGGAAGACCGCGTCCTGCGACATGATCCGGGAGGCCGGTGTCGATGTCCGGCTGCATAGCTGGTTCTCGGCGAGCATCGTCCGCGATGGCCGCATCGAGGGGGTGGTCGTCGACAGCAAGGCCGGGCGCCAGGCGATCATGGGCTCGGTGGTGATCGATTCGACCGGGGATCTCGACGTCGCGGCCAGCGCCGGCGCCGCTTTCGTCCATGGCACCTATATGGTGACCACCGTGTTCCGTCTGGGCGGGGTCGATACCGAGGAAGCCGAGCGGTTCCAGTTCGAGGAGCCGGAGCGTCACGCGGTGCTCGACCTCGAAGCGCGTCGGATCATCGGCGGGTCCTGGGATTATTGGTGGCTGAAGACGCCGCTGCCCGGGATCGTCTGGTGCAACTGCCCGCATATGACCGGGCTGGACGGCATGAAGGTGGAGGATCTGACCGAGGCCGAGTTCGAAGGGCGCAGGCGCATCAAGCGGATGGTGGAGCATGCCCGCGCCAAGCTGCCGGGCTTCGCCGATTGCTACGTGGTGGATGTGGCGCCGCAGACCGGGGTGCGGCAGACCCGCCAATTGGCCGGCGAATACGTCGTCACCAAGGAGGACGTGACCGGCCGCGTGCAGTTCGCCGACAGCATCGCGCGCGGCCGCGATTACTACACGCCGTACCGCGCTCTACTGCCCAAGGAAGTCGACCAGCTGCTGGTCGCGGGCCGGCATTATTCCGCGACGACGCAGGCGCAGAAGATTTCCCGCGAGATCCCGCCCTGCATGGCGATGGGCGAGGCCGCCGGCATCGCCGCCGCGATGGCGCTATCCGCCGGCACGACCGTGCGGGCGGTCGATGTCGGCGCCTTGCAACGCCGCCTGCGCGCGCAAGGCGCCGATCCCGGCGAGCAGCGGGTCCTGGAGCAAACGGCATGACCGTCAAGGCCGGTTCCGTGCAGCCGCTTTCGGGCATCAAGGTGGTGGATTTCACCCAGGTGATGCTCGGTCCCTGCTGTACCCAGATGCTTGGCGATTATGGTGCCGAGGTCGTCAAGATCGAGCGCATCGGCGCCGGAGACCTGTCGCGCACCTCGATCGGCGACGATCCGGCAGGCTTGCAGAACCCGGTTTTCTGCAGCCTCAACCGCAACAAGCGCAGCATAGCCATCGATCTGAAAGCACCGGCCGGGCTCGCGTTGGTCCGGCGGTTGATCGATGGCGCGGATGTGGTGGTGAATAATTTCCGCGCCGGGGTCATGGAGCGGATGGGGCTCGGCTACGAGGCGTTGCGGGCCCGTAACCCAAGGCTGATCTTCGCCTTCGGCACCGGTTTCGGCACCGAGGGCCCCTATGCGCATAAGGGCGGCCAGGACGTGCTGGCGCAGGCGATGAGCGGGGTGATGGCGCGCAAATCGGATCCGTCCGACTCGATGACGATCTATCCGACCTCGCTCGCCGATTATTCCGCCGGCATGCATCTGGTGCAGGCCATCCTGCTGGCGTTGCTGCAGCGGGCGCAGACCGGGCAGGGGCAGATGGTCTCCGTATCGCTCTATGACAGCATGCTGGCGATGCAGATGCAGGAAGCGGCGATGGCGCTGATGCGGGGCCGGGACTTCAGCTGGGGCTCGATGCCGCATACCGGGGCGTTTGCGACCACGGACGGCGCGCTGGTCGTGGTCGGCGCGTTCAAGGCCAACCCGCTGCGCGAGATCTCGCTGGCGATCGGGATCGACGATCTTTCCGAGGACGAGCGGTTCACCACCTTCGAACGCTCGATGGAAAACCGGACCGCGCTGCATGCCATCCTGCGCGCGCGCTTCGCCACCGCGTCGACGGCGCATTGGATCGCGGCGCTGGAAGCCCGCGATCTGCTCTGTGCCCCCGTGCGCAAGCTCTCCGAGGCGTTGGCCGACCCGCAGACCGCGGTGAACGGCATGCTGGTGCGGACGTCGGGTGAAGTAGCCTCGGGCGATGTAACGGGCGCCGAGCCCCTCGGCCTGGTCGGCTCGCCGGTGCATCTGACCGATGGCGGTTTCGTCCTGCGTCATGCCCCGCCATCGCTGGGCGGCGATGCGGATGAAGTGCTCGCTGGGTTCGGCTACGCGCCGGCCACGATCGCCAAGCTGCGCGCGGAGGGCGTGCTGGCATGACGGTGCTGTTGACCATCGCCGATCACGTCGCCCGCGTGACGATCGATCGGCCGGCCGTGTTGAACGCGTTGGACGCCGAGGCCACGGAGGCGCTGGAGGCGATCTGGCAGCGGATCGAGGCCGATCGCGCTATTCGGGCGGTCGTGCTGACCGGGGCGGGTGATCGGGCGTTTTGCGTCGGTGCCGATATGAGCCATGTCGGGCGCAGCGGCCTCGCCTATTGGGCGGCCTCGCATCCTTCCGGCTTCGGTGGGTTGTCGCTGCGCACCACGCTCGATGTGCCGGTGATCGCCCGGGTCAACGGCCATGCGCTGGGTGGCGGGTTGGAGATGATGCTGGGTTGCGACATCGCCATCGCCGCCGTCGAGGCGACGTTGGGCCTGACCGAGCCGCGTGTCGGCCGGCTGCCGCTGGATGGTGGGATGGTGCTGTTGCAGCGGCAGATCGGCTATCGCGCCGCCATGGGGATGCTGCTGACCGGCAAGCGCGTCACCGCCACCGAGGCGCTTGCCCAAGGGCTGGTGAACGAGGTGGTGCCACGTGCCGATCTGGATGCCGCGGTCGATCGCTGGCTGGCCGATATCCTGGCCTGCGCGCCGCTCTCGTTGCGCGCGATCAAGCAGACGGTGCGGCGCACGGCGCATCTGTCGGCGGCCGAGGCGCAGGCGCAGCGTCTGCCGGCCCTGATGGAATGCCTCGCCTCCGCCGATGGCGAGGAAGGGGTTCGCGCGTTCCGCGAGAAGCGCGCGCCGGTCTGGACCGGGCTCTGACACCGCCGGAACCCCTGGTCGCCGGGCGGCATCGCCGGCAGATCCACGCCACCGTCCTGCGCTATCTGGCGGAGGTGGCGCGCCAGGGATCCATCCGGCGGGCCGCTCAGACCCTGAACATCGCTTCCTCCGCGATCAACCGGCAAATCCTGCGGGTCGAGCAGGATCTGGGCGTCAAGCTGTTCGATCGGCTGCCCGACGGGATGCGGCCGACGCCAGCCGGCGAAGTGCTGTTGCGTCACGTGCGCGATACGCTGAATAATCACGACCGGATGCTGGCCGAGATCGACAGCCTGAGCGGCATCCGTAGCGGCCACGTGCGGATCGTCGCCCTCGACAGCCTGCTCGTCGATTTCCTGCCGCGCGTGCTGGAGACCATCAGCGAGCGCTATCGCGCCGTCTCCTTCACCGTGTTGTCCGCCGCACCCAGCGTCGTGATCAAGGAGGTCAATGCCGGGCGCGCCGATCTGGGGCTGACCTTCACGGCGCCGGTTACCGCCGAGTTGGAGCTGGTGACCAGCATCAAAGCGCCGCTCGGCGCGATCATGTCGGCGCAACATCCGCTGGCGGACCGGCAATCGCTGAGCTTCGCCGACTTCGAGGGATTTCCCGTCCTGCTGCAGACCGAAAGCGTGCCGTTCGCGGCGCCGCTCGGCGACGAGTTCATGGCCTTTCGCAACCGGAGCACGCCGCGCTTCACGTCGAATTCGATCGAGATGATGCGCCACATCGTTCGCGCCGAGATGGGCATCGCCTTTTTCACGCGCTTCGGCTTCCTGCGGGAGATCGCGACGGGGGAACTTGTCTGGATCCCGATCGCCTCGCCGCTATCCGAGCATCTGGAGATCGGCCTCTATATTCCCGCCAAGCGCACGCTGTCGCCGGCCGCCAGTATGATCGTGAACGATCTGGTGCGGGGGTTCGCCTTGTTGGATGCCATGACATGACGCAATCAACCGTGATCGATGGCGCCCTGGTGCTGCGGGACGGCGCGTTCCACCGCGGCTCGGTGTTGATCGAGGGGCACTCGATCGCCGGTCTCGCCTGGTCCGACGAGGACAGGGCGCAGCTCAACGCGCGGGCGGGCGACATCGTCGCGGCGGCCGATCATTGGCTCATTCCCGGTCTGGTGGACAGCCATGCCCACGGCTATTCGCCCCTGTTGCGCGGCACCGAGAACAGCCTGCCGCTGGAACTCTGGGCGCTGCACACGACGATCCATGGCCGCGCCATCGACGCGACCGGGCTGCGCGCGGCGATCCTGCTCGGTGCCGCCGAACGCATCCGCGGCGGCATCACCGGAACCATCGACCACGCGCCCGCCATGCACCTGGCCGAGGTCGCGATGGAGGCTCATGAGGTTTCCCATCTGCGGGTCGGCTACGCGCCGTTCCTGCATGATCTGTCCGACTATCGATTGCTCGGGGTGCCGTTGCCGGACCAGCTGCGGGATGTGGTCGGCGAACCGCCGCCGCTCGATGCGGCGCGCTATGCTGGCCGGTTCGGCGATCTGGTCGGGCTCGCCCGGGCCGGGTCCGGCCGCGTCCAGTTGCAGCTCGGTCCGAACGCGCCGCAGCGCTGCTCCCCGGAAGCCTGGGCGTTATGGCGCCAGCTGCGCGACCGGCATGGCGTCGCCGTGCACACCCATCTGCTCGAAACCCGCGCCCAGGCGATGCTCGGGCGGCAGCGGCCGGGCGGTTTGGTGGCGCAGATGGCGCGCGAGGGCATGCTGGAGGGGTGTCTGACCTGTGCCCATGGCGTCTGGCTGTCGGCGGAGGAGCGCGAGGTGCTGGCGCGCCATGACGTGACGCTGGCGCATAACCCGGCCAGCAACCTCATGCTCGGCAGCGGCATCATGCCGTGGCAGGCCTGCGGCATCTGCGGGCTGCGTGTCGCTCTCGGTACCGATTCGGCGAATACGGCCGGCCGTCACGACCTGTTCGAGGCGATGCGCCTGGCGCTGATGCTGCCGCGCCGCGCCGGCGGCGACCCATCCGGCTGGCCGCGCCATGCCCAGGTGCTGGAGATGGCGACGCGGAACGCGGCCTTTTCGTTAGGCCTCGGCGGCAAGCTCGGCCGGATCGCGGTCGGTCAACTCGCCGATCTGGTGCTGGTGCGCTGTCGCGACGCCGCGACCCTGTCGCTCGATGCGGATGTGGCGACCCTGGTGCAGCATGCCGGCCCATCCTCGGTCAGCTCGGTCATGGTGGATGGCGGCTGGGTCATGCGGGACGGCCGCATTCTGGTCTTCGACGAGGCCGCCATGCTGCGCGACGCGGCCCTGCGGATGGCGGAGACGCGGGCACGGGCCGCCCCGCAGCTCGCCCACCTACGCGATGCCCTGCCGGCCTTCTCCCTGCGCTTTCTGGAGGCCGCTGCGGCGTGGGGATGTTGACCGGATCCGGCGATCCTCTGTCAAAGCGCGCGGGAGATCCCGCCATAGAGCGCGCGGTACTGCCCGATCCGCCGTGCATAGGCCTCGGCCAGCGCCGGGTCCGGCTCGATGGTTTCGACCCGGATGGGGGGCGGGCAAACGGATTGGGGGTCTTCGCCGGTCACCGCCATGCGCGCCAGGCGGGCGGCACCGAAGGCCCCGCCTTGCTCGCCATCCGCCAGGCGGTGTAGCGGTATGTTCAACGCCGCGGCGATGATCCCGATCCAGACCCGCGAGCGTGAGCCGCCGCCGATGACGTCCGCTTCCGTGATCGTGGTGCCGGAGGCGGCCAGAGCATCCCGGCAATCGCAGAACGAAAACGCCACGCCTTCGAGGACCGCCTGGGTCAGCTTGGCTCGGTCGGTCTCGTTCGAGAGGCCGGCGAAGGCACCGCGAATGGCGCCGTCGTTATGCGGCGTCCGTTCGCCGGCCAGGTAGGGCAGGAACAGCGCCGGGCTGGGGGCGGTGGGCATGGGAAGCTCGGCCAGCAGGGCCGTCTCGTCGCGCCCGACGATCCCGGCCCACCAGGCGAGTGAGGCGGCGGCGGACAAGGTCACCCCCATCTGGTGCCAAAGGCCGGGCAGCGCGTGGCAGAAGGCATGCACGGCGGCCCGCGGATAAGGGGCGAAGCGGTCGGTGGTGGCGAACAGCACGCCGGAGGTGCCGAGCGAGACGAAAGCCGCACCCGGCCGGATGGCGGAGAGGCCGACAGCACCGGCGGCGTTGTCGCCCGCACCCCCCGCCAGGATCGGCCGCCCCTGCATTCCCGACCCGCTCATTCCCCACCGGGCTGCGAGCGCCGGCAGCAGCGTGCCCGCCGGGGCATTGCCCTCGACCAGACGGGGCATGGCGGCCCGCGATAGGCCGCAAGCGGCGAGGGCGGCATCCGACCAGTCCCGCGCGCCGACATCGAGCCACAGCGTGCCCGAGGCGTCGGACATCTCCTCGATCTGTTCGCCGGTCAGCCGAAAGCGGATCCAGGCCTTCGGCAGCAGCACCGTCGCCGTCCGGGCGAAGATCGCCGGCTCGTGCTTGCGCACCCACAGCAGCTTCGGGGCGGTGAAGCCGGGCATGGCGAGATTGCCGCTGACCCCGTGCAGCGCCGGAAAGGCTTGCTCCAGCTCCCGGCATTCGGCGACCGAGCGGACGTCGTTCCACAGGATGCAGGGACGCAGCACCGCGCCGGCGCTGTCCAGCAGCACCGCGCCATGCATCTGGCCGGAAAGCCCGATGCCGCGCACCGCGGCGAGTTCTCGCGGATGGGCCGCTTTGAGCGCGTCCACCGCGTCCAGCATGGCCTGCCACCAAGCTTCGGGATCCTGCTCGCTATGGCCCGGTGCCGGACGGGAAACGGTGAGGGCGGCGGCGGCGCTGCCGACCGTTCGCTGCTCGTCGTCGACCAGAAGCGCCTTCACCGCCGAGGTGCCGAAATCGAGCCCGAGGAACATGGGAGTGGAGCCTGCTCCTAGGCCGCCAGCGGGTGACGGGTGAGATGCGGCATGGTCAGCCCGGCGCTGTCGAAGACATGGCAGGCGGCGGCATCGACGGCGAGGCGGATGGGAGTATGGGAGCGGGTACCGTCACTGCCGTCGATCTGCACGATCACCGGCAGGGCACCGCCAAGATCGACATAGAGCAACGTGAGGCCGCCAAGCCGCTCCACCAACTGGACCGCTCCGGCGAGCGGACCCTCGGCAGCCGGCCGCAGCGCCTCGGGCCGGATGCCCAAGGTTACGGTATCGCCCGGCCGTGCCGAGCCGGGCGATACCGGCACCGCGATCCGCCCGCCGGTCGGCAGTTCCACCACCACGCCGCCGGCCTCGGCGCTGGCGATCCGCCCCTCGATCAGGTTCATGCGCGGCGAGCCGATGAAGCCGGCCACGAACAAATTGGCGGGATGATGATAAAGCTGCAGCGGCGTGCCGATCTGCTCGACGGAGCCGCCCTGCAGCACGACGATCTTATCCGCCATGGTCATCGCCTCGACCTGGTCGTGGGTGACATAGATCATCGTCGCCTGCAGTTCCTCGTGCAGCCGCGCGAGTTCGATGCGCATCTGGCCGCGCAGGGCGGCATCGAGATTGGACAGCGGCTCGTCGAACAGAAAGACCTTGGGGTTGCGCACGATGGCGCGGCCGATCGCGACGCGCTGGCGCTGGCCGCCGGACAGCTCCTTGGGCGTGCGGTCCAGATACCGTTCCAGTTGCAGGATGCGCGCGGCCTCGGCCACCTTTCGATCGCGCTCGGCGCGCGGCACGCGGGCCAGGCGGAGGGCGAAGCCCATATTCTGCCGCACCGTCATATGCGGGTAGAGCGCATAGGACTGGAACACCATGGCGAGTTCCCGATCGGCTGGGCCGACATCGTTGACCCGCTTGTCGTCGATCAGGAGATCGCCGCCGGAGATCTGTTCGAGGCCGGCGATCATGCGCAGCAGAGTGGATTTGCCGCAGCCGGAGGGACCGACGAAGACCACGAACTCGCGATCCGCCACATCGAGGTCGATGCCCTTGATGACTTCGACCGCGCCGAAGCTCTTACGCAGGCTGCGCAGGGTGAGAGTTGCCATGGATTACGTTCCTACTTCACGGCGCCGAAGGTCAGGCCACGCACAAGCTGGCGTTGGCTGAGCCAGCCGAATACGAGGATGGGAGCGACCGCGATGGTCGAGGCCGCGGAGAGCTTCGCGAAAAACAGCCCCTCGGGGCTGGAAAACGAGGCGATGAACGCGGTCAGGGGGGCCGCGCTGGAGGAGGTGAGATTGAGGCTCCAGAACGCCTCGTTCCAGCACAGGATCAGCGAGAGCAGGCCGGTCGAGGCGATGCCGGGCAGGGTGAGCGGCATCAGCAGGAACCACACCTCGCTCCAGGTGCGGGCGCCATCCATGCGGCCGGCCTCCAGGATCTCGTGCGGCACCTCCTTGTAGAAGGTGAATAGCATCCAGACGACGATCGGCAGGTTCATCAGCGCGTAGATTGCGACCAGCCCGGTCTGGGTATCCAGCAGGCCGGCGGTGCGGAACAGCAGGTAGATCGGCACCAGCACGCCGACCGGCGGCAGCATCTTGGTGGACAGCATCCAGAGCAGGATGCCGCGGGTGCGGTGCGTCGGGTGAAAGGCCATGGCATAGGCGGCGGGGATGGCCAGCAGCAGCGCCAGGACCGTGCCGCCGACCGAGATGATCACGCTGTTGAGCGCGAAGCTGAGATAATCCGACCGCGCCTGGACCTCGGCATAGCTGTCGAGGGTCGGGGTGAACAGGAATTGCGGCGGTGTCGCGACCGCCGCCGTCTCGGTCTTGAAGCTGGTCAGTACCATCCAGAAGATCGGGAAGAACAGCGCCAACGCCACCCCCCAACCGATGATGGTGACCAGCGCCTTGCGGTTGAAACTGTCTTCCACGGGATCAGACCTCCAACCGACGGGCGATGCTGCGCACCAGGAAGAACGCGACGATGTTGGCCAGCACGATCGCGACGACGCCACCCGCCGAGGCGCCGCCGACATCGAACTGCAGGAGTGCGCGGGCATAGATCAGGAAGGCGAGGTTGGTGGTCGCATTGCCCGGCCCGCCCGAGGTGGTGACGAAGATCTCGGCGAACACCGTCAGCAGGAAGATCGTCTCGATCATGATCACCACGCTGATCGCGCGGCGCAGATGCGGCAAGGTGATGAAGAAGAACTGCGCGATGACGCCGGCGCCATCCATCCGCGCCGCCTCGCGCTGCTCGTGATCGAGCGATTGGACCGCGGTCAGCAGGATCAGCAGCGCGAAGGGCAGCCATTCCCATGAGACGATGCAGATCACCGAGAGCATTGGATATTGCGCGAACCAGTCGATCGGCTCCAGGCCGACGGCGCGCGCGATGCTGCCGAAGATGCCGTAGATCGGATGCATCATCAGGTTCTTCCAGAGCAGCGCGCTGACGGTCGGCATGACGAAGAACGGCGAGATCGCCAGCACCCGGGCGACGTCGCGGCCCGGGAAAGGCTGGTCGAACAGCACGGCCAGCAGGGTGCCGAAGCCCACGGTGATGATCAGCACCGAGCCGAGCAGGATCAGCGTGTTGGTCAGTGACACCCAGAAATCCGGGTCGGTCGCGAGGAACTCGTAATTGTCGAGGCCCGCGAAGCCGGTGACCGTCGGGTCGAGCAGGTTGTAGCGCTGGAACGAGAACCACAGGGTCATCACCAGCGGCACGATCATCCACAGGAACAGCACCGTGACGGAGGGGGCGACCAGCAAGCGGCCGGGCCCCCGCCGATGAGTCGGAGGGCGAGCGGGGGACGCCGTCGCGGCGCCCCCGCTGGGAGCGGATGACAAGGTGGCAACCGGCACTTGCTTCGTCCGGCGCTTACTTCGGATAGCCGGCTTGGTGCATCGTGCGGTCCGTCGCCGCTTGAGCGGTCTTCAGCGCCTGATCGGGTGTCGCTTGCCCGGTCAGCGTCCCGGCGATGGTCTGTCCGACCTGGGTGCCGATACCCTGGAATTCGGGGATCGCCACGAACTGGGCACCCTGATAGGGACGCGGATCGCGGGTCGGCGCGTTCGGCCTAGCCTGCTCGATGGCGGTCCGCACGAAATCGCCGAAGGGGGCCGCCTTCTTGTATTCGGGGTTCGCATAGGTGGAGACGCGCGTGCCCGGCGGTACCGCTACCCAGCCATTCTCCTTCGCGACCAGGGCGATGTATTCCTTCGAGGTTGCCCAGGTGGTGAAGAGTTTCGCCGCTTCCTTGTTCTTGGAGGATTGCGGAATGCCCAGGTTCCAGCTCCACAGCCAGGTCGGCGCCGCGGCGAAGTCGCCGGTCGGGATCTGCGCGAAACCGACCTTGTCGGCGACCTGCGATTGCTTCTTGTCGAACAGCAAGCCGCCGGCGACCGTGGCGTCGATCCACATGCCGCAATGGCCGGTGGAGAACAGCGCCAGGTTCTCGTTGAACCCGTTGGAGGAGGCGCCCGGCGGCCCGTCGGTCTTCATGATGTCGCTGTAATAGGTGATCGCCTTCTTCCATTCCGGCGTATCGATCTTGGTCTTCCAGGCGCTATCGAACCATTGGCCGCCGAACGCGTTCACCAACGCCGTCACAAAGGCCATGTTCTCGCCCCAGCCGGGCTTGCCGCGCAGGCACATGCCGTAGATCTGGTTCGATTTGTCGGTGATCTTGTCCGCGAATTCGCGGATTTGGCCGTAGGTGGGCGCCGCCGGCATCTTGAGGCCGGCCTTATCGAACAGGTCGGTTCGATAATAGGTCATGGCGCTTTCGGCATAGAACGGCAGGCCATAGAGCTTGCCGTCATAGGTCAGCGCCTCGCGCACCGGCTTCAGCAGGTCGTCGACCGCGTAATCGGCCGGCAGATTGTCGTAGGGGGTGAGCCAACCCTGTTTGGCCCAGATCGGCACTTCGTAATTGCCGATGGTCATGATGTCGAACTGGCCGGCCTTGGTGGCGATGTCGGTGGTGACGCGCTGGCGCAGCACGTTTTCCTCCAGCACCACCCAGCGCAGGTGAATATCCGGATGCTGCTTCTCGAAGGCGGTGGAGAGTTTCTGCATCACCACCATATCGCCGTTGTTCACGGTCGCGATGGTGAGGGTGGTGTCGGCCTGGGCCGCTGTACCCGAAGCCAGGGCTCCGACCATTCCAGCGGCGACGATGGCGCCACGGTGAAAGTTGAACATAGAAGCGTTTCCCCTCTGATTATGCCCGGTTACGATTTGCGCTAACGTCCGAGTTTGCTGATTCGTGCCATTCTGGAAAAGACTGTCAACCTTTGATTTTTTTGACCTTTCCCTAGAAGCCGAGCGTCGCGGCGGCGTGATCGAGGGTGGCGAGGCTGCCAACCTCATAAAGTGACGCGAGCCATTTGCCCACCGCCGACACCAACCGCGCGTCGGCGCCAAGCTCGCCGAACAGCGGCGTGATGCTCAGCAGCGGTGTTGGATCGGCACCGCCGGCGATCGCGCGTTCGCGCAGCAGGGCGGCGCTCGGATGCCGTATATCGATCGGTTGCCCCTGCTCGTCCTCGCCGCGCACCCGGCGTAGCCAGGCGGCCAATGCCAGGGCCAGCAGATCGATGCCGCCGCCGGATTTCAACCGGTCGCGAATCGGATCGACCAGGATGTTGAGTGGCGCATCGGTATTGACCCGCTCGACCGTATCCTTGATCGCCGGGTTGGCGAACCGCTCGATCAGCGTGGTCTTATAGGCGGCGAGATCGATGCCCGGCACGGGCAGCAGGGTCGGGCCCGTCTCGCGGTCCATCAACGCCGCCATATAGGCCTTGAACCTGGGGTTCGCCATGGCCTCGTCGATGGTCGTGTAGCCGGCCAGCCGCCCCATGCCGGAAACCGCAAGATGGCTGGCGTTCAGCAGGCGCAGCTTCATGAACTCGTAGGGTGCCACATCGGGCACGAACTGCGCCCCCACCGTTTCCCAGGCCGGGCGCCCCTGGACGAAACGATCCTCGATCACCCATTGCGTGAAGGTCTCGGCGAAGACCGGCCAGCGGTCGACGATGCCGTAACGCTCGGCGAGGGCGGCCGTGTCGGCCGCCGCCGTGACGGGGGTGATCCGATCCACCATGGTATTGGGGAAGCTGGCATGCGCCTCGATCCAATCGGCCAACGCCGCGTCGCGCCGCCGGGCCAGGGTCAACACCGCGGCGCGCAGCACGTTGCCGTTATGCTGGATATTATCGCAGCTGAGAGCGGTGAAGGCGGGCTGGCCAGCCGTCCTGCGCCGCCGATAGGCCTCGACGATGATGCCGATGGCGCTGCGCGGCCGGTTTGGCTCGGCCAGGTCCTGCTTGATCAGGCGATGCTCGAAATCGAGCTCCTTGGTCGACGGGTTCAGGCAGTAGCCGTTCTCGGTCACCGTGAGGCTGACGATCTTGATCCCCGGCTGATCGATATCTTCCAGCAATCCGGCCGTGCTCTCGCCGGCGAAAACCACCTTGGCGAGGGACCCGATGATGGTGACGGTCTCGTCGTCGAAGCTCCGCTCCACCAACGTATAGAGCCCATCCTGCGGTGCCAGCGCGTCATACATCTTCCGGTCGACCGGCAGGATGCCCGCGCCGATGATGCCCCAGTGCAGACTATCGGCCCGCCGCTCCATCAGATTGTGCGTATAGCGCGCCATATGGGCGCGGTGAAAGCCGCCCAATCCCAGATGCACGATACCGGGGGAGACGCCGGCGGGATCGAAGCTGGGTGCGTGGATCGGCGGTCTTAGGTGGGAGAGGGCGCCGCGGTTGAGTTCCACTTTATCCAAGGGTCTCAAGCTCCGTGTTGATTACGCATCGGCTGGTGATCGGGTAAAAGCTGGTGGTCGGGTGAGGGAGAACGCCGTGGCAGGACGGGCACGGCGCGGCGGCGCGGTTCAGATCGACCATCGCCGAATGTCATGACTTTCGTCGACATGCTTCGGTAAGCTTCATAGCACGTTGGCGCCACAAAGAAAGCCAGGGGGATGAGGTAATGTTTGGTACGCGTGTCGGTCTGCTCGGTTCGGTGCTGGCCGCGTTCTCCTTGGCGACCATGAACATGGCCATCGCGGCCGAGCTGCCGGGCTGGCCGGACACGCCGCTCGCCCGGCTGGAAGCACTGGCGCTGCTGCAGACCTTCAACGCCGATCTGCTCAGCCATCCCAGCGCCACCCTCACGCTCGAACGATGGTGCGGTGCGCATCATTTGGCGGACGAGGCCAAGATCACGGCGAAGCTGGATCGCGCCGTCGACAAGCCCGCGACGGCCGAGCAACGCAAGCGTCTGGCGGTGGGGCCGGATGAGCCCTTGGTCTATCGGCGGGTACGGCTGATCTGCGGCGACAAGGTGCTGAGCGAAGCGGATAATTGGTACGTTCCGGCGCGGCTGACGCCGGAAATGAACCGGCTGTTGACCGAGACCGAGACGCCGTTTGGCCGCGCCGTCCTCTCCCTCGATTTTCATCGCGAGCTGCTGTCCGCCGATCTGCTATGGCATCCGCTGCCCGCCAATTGGGAGATCGAGAGTGGGCTACCGGCGCCGGCCGGCGGCGCGCTCGCGGTGCCCGACCAGGTCTTGCAGCATCGCGCTGTTCTGCTGACCCGCGCGAACACCCCGTTCAGCGAGGTGGTCGAGACCTATACCGGTCAAATCCTGGCCTTCGCCCCGCCGGCTCCGGCCCCTTGAGGGCCTCGGCCGGCGGCGCGGTTGGTCGGATAGTGGTCTGGTTCAGCCGAACAGCTTCTTGGCGATCTCCGCGACGTGGCGGCCCTGGAAGCGTGCCCCGGCCAACTCGTTCTCGCTCGGCTGCCGCGAGCCGTCGCCCGCCGCGATGGTCGTCGCCCCGTAGGGCGACCCGCCGGTGATCTCGCTCAGCGTCAATTGCCCCTGAAAGCTATAGGGCAGGCCCACGGTGATCAGGCCGAGATGCATAAGGTTGGTCAGGATCGAGAACAACGTCGTCTCCTGGCCGCCATGCTGGCTGGCGGTGGAGCTGAAGGCGGCGCCGACCTTGCCGTTGAGGGCGCCGCGCATCCATAACCCGCCGGTCTGGTCGAGGAAATTCGCCATCTGCGAGGACATCCGGCCATACCGGGTACCGGTGCCGACGATGATCGCGTCGTAGTGTTCCAGGTCGGCGACCGTGGCGACGGGAGCCGCCTGGTCGATCTTGAAATGCGAGGATTTGGCGACCTCGGCGGGCACCAGCTCGGGCACCTGCTTGATGTCGACCGTGGCGCCGGCTTCACGGGCGCCCTCGGCGACCGCGCCGGCCATCGTCTCGATGTGACCATAGGCGGAATAGTAGAGAACCAGAACTTTGGCCATTCAAACCTCCATAGTGTCGCAGGATCTTGGATAAACGCAGGCCCAGGTCAGGCGGCGTCGACCAGAACGATCTCGGCGTCTTCGAGGGCGGTCACCCGCAGCACCGGCTCGTCGTGAGCCGCGGCACCGTCGCGCGCGTTCAGTGTGACGCCATTGACCTCGACCACGCCTTTGGCCGGGACCAGATAGCCGTGCCGGTCCGCGCCCAGCGCATATTCCGCCGTCTCGCCGGCCTTCAGCGTCGCCCCCAGCACGCGGGCATCGGTGCGGATCGGCAGCGCATCGCCATCGGCATCGAAGCCGCTGGCCAGCGCCACGAACCGGCCGGACCGCTCGCCCTTGGGAAAGGGCTTGGCACCCCATGACGGCCCGGCACCCCGCTGATTGGGCAGGATCCAGATCTGGAAGATGCGCGTCTCCTCGGACTCAAGGTTGTATTCCGAGTGACGGATGCCGGTGCCGGCGCTCATCACCTGGACGTCGCCCGCCTCGGTGCGGCCCTTGTTGCCCATATTGTCCTGATGGGTGATCGCCCCTTCGCGGACATAGGTGATGATCTCCATGTCCGCATGAGGGTGAGGCGGAAAGCCGCTATCCGCCGCGATGATGTCGTCGTTCCACACCCGGAGCGCGCCCCAGCCCATCCGTTTGGGATCGTGATATCCCGCGAAGGAAAAGTGATGCTTGGCGTTGAGCCAACCGTGGTTCTCGCCGCCGAGGCTGTCGAAGGGTCTGCGTTCGATCATGATCGATCTCCTTTGCGACCATTGAGCTGGCCGCTTCACGATAAAGATCGAGCTTATCGAGGCAATCTGAAATAGAAATGATGGAAATCAACTGTTTCTAGATTTGCTATGATGAGACTTCCGGATTTCGAAGCTTGGGCGGTCTTCGCGAAGGTGGCCGAGGTCGGCTCCTTCGCCCGCGCCGCGGCGGAACTTGGCTTGTCGAAGGCCACCGTATCCAAGGCCGTGAGCCGGCTGGAGGCGAAGCTCGGCACGACCTTGTTTCACCGGACGTCGCGGCGCATGTCGTTGAGCGAGAGCGGTCGCGCCTCGCTGGAACGCGCCACCCGTATCCTGGCGGAGGGCGAAGCGGTCGAGGCCGAGGCCACGGCGCAATCCTCGACGCCCCGAGGCCTCGTCCGGATGGCGGCGCCGATGTCCTTCGGGATCGCGCATCTGGCGCCGGCGCTGCCCGAGTTCTTCGCCCGCTATCCCGAGGTCTCGATCGAGCTCAGCCTCAACGACCAGGTCGTCGAACTGATCGGCGAAGGGTTCGACCTGGCCTTGCGGATCGCCTTGCTGGCGGATTCGACCCTGCTGGTGCGGCGTCTGTGTACCGTGCGGATTCTGCTGGTCGGTGCGCCGGCCTATTTCGACCGGCATGGCCGGCCGCGGCACCCGCAGGATCTCGCGGCCCATACCGGGCTCTTCTACACCTATTCCCGGCTGCGCGATGTCTGGCGCTTTACCCATGAGCGGCACGGTGAATTCACCGTCACCGTGCCGGGTCCGCTGCGCGCCAACAACGCCGACGTGCTGCAGCCCGCCCTGTTCGCCGGCCTGGGTGTGGCCCTGCAGCCCGAGTTTCTGGTCTGGCGCGACATCGCCGAAGGGCGTCTGGAGGCGGTGATGACCGATTGGATACCGCCGCCGATCAACCTGCATCTGGTCACGCCGCCGAGCGCCATGCGCCCGGCGCGCGTGCAGGTCTTGATGGATTTTCTCAGCCAGCGCTTTTCGAAAGTGCCCTGGGCGACCGTGTAAGCACCCTGCCTTAATCGGCGTCCGATGCGCCGTCGATCGGGGCTCCGGGCGGCACGGTGTCGTTGGTCGATGACGAGAAGATCAGCAGCACGATCTTCCTGGTCTTCTGCGAAAAGCCGAATTGCGGGTCGGTCGTCGAGATAAGCGCACCGGTCCGCGGGTCGTAGCCGGTCGCGGCGAATTTGGCGACGCCGGCCCGGACGGTTTTCTTGTAGAGGGCGATCTCCGGGAAATTGACGTTGCCGGTCAGGGGAACCGGCACGGTGAAGCCGGGAATGCCCCATAGATGCGTGGTCTCGTCGATCGACAAGGCGCCGGAGCGGATTTCCAGCACCATTTTGGCATCGCCCTTGGCGTCGACCAGATGGGCACCCTGGCGCATCAGGTGATCGCGGATGGTGCCGATGGCGTATTTGCTGTCATACCCGTCGAAGTTGGTCGTATCGACGAAGATCTGCGTGCCGGCCGGGAAATCCAGTTTGAGATTGTCGGTCGCCTGCTCGGCGGCCTTGGAAATCAGGAGTTCCTCGGTCGCGGTTCGTTGGGGATTGCTCGTGATGATGATGGTGCAGCCGGCCAGCGCCGCCGCGCCGATGATGGTGACCAAACCATTGCGCATGCAGATCCCTTCTCACCAAAAGCGCGCTTAACGCTGGTGCTAAGAGGAACGATCATTGGCCCAGTGGTTCCGTTTTCGGCGGTGCAACACAACTTTGACGCAGCGGCGACAAGCGTCAGAGCCTTTTGACCAGATAGTCGAAGCCGATAAGGGCGGCGATGCCGCCGCATACCAGGATCAAAAACAAGGCACTCAGCCAAGCCAAGTTCGGCCCGGCCTTGGGCTTTTCCGGGGGGCGGGTTGCCCGGTTGGAGCGGCTATAGTCGCTTGGCTGGCGGCGCGTTTCCGTTTCGTCACGCTGGTTCTGCTCGTCGGAGCGCGACCAGCGGAACACCGTGCGGTCGGTGATCAGATTGGTGACCGGATCCAAGGCCTGCTTGACGACCCGGACTGCCAGCGGCCGGAAGGTGGAATGGATGGCTTGCGTGGCGGCCCGTTCGGCGAGGTCGAAATCGTCGAACATCGAATCGATCCGCCAGGCACCCTGCACCAGGATGTGAACCTCATAGGAGAGAACGGTCTGCTTGCTCATGTCGCGGGCTGACCCGGCCGATCCGGATTTGGAAATTCGACTATTTTCTCGACATGCTGAAGCACACGGCAGTTCACACCGAGAAGAAAGCCACCGATCGTCTCCTCCTCATCGCCCAGCGGCAGAATGATGCTGCGATAGAGGATGGTTTCGTCGCCTCTCGGTCGTTCGGCGCCGAGGCTCATGGGAACCTGCCTGGCCAGCGCGCGATCGATACTTTCGACCGCGTAACCGACGAGCGTGTCGGGCGGACACTCCGCCGCGACCTTGTCGAGCAGCGAGGCTTCGCCGGTATCGAGGGCCGCGCCGATGGCGGTGAAGCGAAAACAGCCGGAGCTCTCGCTCCAGCGCAGCAATGCGCAATTCAGCCAATCCGGGCCCAGGGCCGTCGGCTCAATACTGGTGAAACGGGGCCAACGCCGCGTCTCGCGAACATTCTGCCAGTAGTCCAACAACCGCAAGACAAGCCGTCGTTCCGCCGAGAAAAATATGGCCATATCGAGCTTTCCTGCAGGCACGGTGACCCCGTAACCATACCGGTGGCGCCGTTAATTTTTCTTTAAGTGATGTTACCCCGGGTGTCGTCCTTAAGGGCATGGCGCATGCAAATTTGTCGTTGATCCGTATCTTGTTCTTTGGCCCTATGATCCGAAGGGGCGCGCAGGTGGCCTGAGCGATGGCAGAGCGCCAAACAGATGGCAGAGAGCGCCAAACAGATGATTGAGCGCCGAACGATCGTCATCGATACCGATCCCGGACAGGACGACGCGGTCGCGATCCTGCTGGCCCTGGCGCTGCCCGACCGGTTCGATGTCCGCGCCATCACCGCGGTCGCCGGCAATGTGCCGGTGGCGCTGACCGCGGCGAATGCGCTGCGGATCGTCGAGCTCGCCGGGCGGGGCGACGTGCCGGTCTATGCCGGCTGCGCGGCGCCGATGATCCTGCCGCTGGAGACGGCGGAGTACATCTGCGGCGCCGATGGGTTGGACGGCTCGGGCCTGCCGCCGCCGATCGGCCGGCTCGCCGCCGGTCATGCGGTGGAGGCGCTGATCGCCCTGCTGCGCGCGGCCGCGACGGGCGGTGTCACGCTCTGCGCGTTGGGGCCGCTCACCAACATCGCCCTGGCGCTGCGCCTCGCCCCCGACATCGCCGACCGGATCGATCACATCGTCGTCATGGGCGGTGCCCTGGGCCTCGGCAACATCACCCCGGCCGCCGAGTTCAATATCTATGTCGACCCGCACGCGGCGGCGGTCGTGCTGGGCGCCGGCGTCAAGGTGACCTTGATCGGCCTGCACCTCACCCTGCGGGCGGTGGCGGAACCGGCCCATCTGGCGCGGCTCCAGGCGCTGGGCAGCCGGACGGGCAGGGCGGTGCACGGCATGCTGGCCCGGCCCCGCGCTGGCGGGCTCGGCGGCGACGGGCACCCGATGCATGATGTCTGCGTGGTGGGCTATCTTGCCTGGCCCGAGCTGTTCGGCGGCCGGGAGTGCTTCGTCGAGGTCGAAACCGCGTCCGGGTCGCAGCGCGGGCGCACCACCATCGATTGGAACGGACGGCTGCGCCGGCCGGCCAATTGCCGGGTGCTCGACACCATCGAGGCCGGGCCGTTCTTCGATCGGATGATCGACGCGCTGTCGGTTCTGCCGTGATCGTTTCATAAGCGGATCGCTCCCGCGTGCTGCGCGACCCGGAAATGTCCGGCAAGCTGCGCCGGGCGGATGACGAACAAGCACTCTACGTGCTCCTCGCCCACCGCATCTCACGCGGCCTGTCGCTGACGATTTAAGGACCCTGTAAGTAGGGCCTCCGCGCCCGCCCCCTCCGGCCAGCGAGATATCACCGATCTGCCCCTCTCCGCCGGCGGGGTGTTCATTGTTCAGACTGGGGACATAGGTGACAGGTGTTCGAGGACATGGGTGACACAAATGACCATCTGAGCCAGCGGGAAGGAACCCGTCATGCCGTGGTCGGAGGTGTCTCGCATGGGCTCTCGGGCGGAGTTTACGAAGCTAGCGCTGGTTGAGGGTGCGAACCTATCGGCGCTGTGCCGCCGGTTCGGGATCAGCCGGAAGACCGGTTATAAATGGCTGGGCCGGGTCGCGTCGGGATCTGGTGTTGCGGACCGGTCACGCCGGCCGCATTCGAGCCCGGAGCGCACGGATGCGGTGATCGAGGCTTCGGTGCTGGATCTGCGCCATAGCCACCCGACCTGGGGTGGGCGCAAGCTCTGACGCCGTCTGCTTGATCTGGGCCGCGAGACGGCGCCGGCGGCCTCGACCATCTCAGGCATCCTGCGCCGGCACGGCCTGATCGATCCGGACGAGGCGCTTGGGCACACGGCGTTCCAGCGGTTCGAGCATCCGATGCCGAACGATCTCTGGCAGATGGACTACAAGGGCCATTTCGTCCATGGCCGCGGCCGGTGCCATCCGCTCACCGTGCTCGACGATCACAGCCGGTTCTCGATCTGCCTGGCGGCCTGTGAGAACGAACGGACCCAGACCGTGCGCGAGCAGCTTACCGCCCGCTTCCGGCGCTATGGCCTGCCGTTGCGCATCAACGTCGATAACGGCAGCCCCTGGGGCGAGGGCCCCGGCTATCGCTTCACCCTGCTGACCGTCTGGCTCGCCCGGCTTGGCATCCAGGTCAGCCATAGCCGACCTTATCATCCGCAGACCAACGGCAAGGACGAGCGCTTCCACCGCACGCTCAAGGCCGACGTGATCCAGGGTGCACTGTTCGCCGACCTCGACCAGTGCCAGACGGCATTCGACCGTTGGCGAACCATCTACAATACCGAACGGCCCCACGAGGCGATCGATATGGCCGTGCCCGCCAGCCGCTACCGAATGAGCGACCGCCCGTTCCCCGAGATCCTGCCGGAGCCGGAATATCGCCCGGATGACCTAGTGCGGAAGGTTCAGAAGAACGGCGACGTCCACTTCAAAGGCCGCATCCTCGATCTGCCGAAGTCCCTCGTCGGTCAACGGGTCGGCCTACGGGCCACCCAAACCGACGGTGTCTGGGACATCGTCCTCGCCGCATATCCCATCGCGCAGGTCGACCTGCGCGATGGGATCGTGCAACCCTGAAACTGTCACCCATGTCCTCGAACGGGTGTTACCCATCTCTCCGGTCTGAACACCCCGCCGGCGGAGAGGGGCAGATCGGTGATAATGCTGGCCGGAGGGGGCAGGCGCGGAGGCCCTATTTACAGGGTCCTTAAATCGTCAGCGACAGGCCGCGTGAGATGCGGTGGGCGAGGAGCACGTAGAGTGCTTGTTCGTCATCCGCCCGGCGCAGCTTGCCGGACATTTCCGGGTCGCGCAGCACGCGGGAGACGGCGGCCAGGGCCTTCAGATGCTCGCCGCCGCAGAATTCCGGGGTCAGTACCGTGAAGACGAGGTCGACCGGCCTGCCGTCGACCGATTGGAAATCGATCGGCTTTTCCAGCCGGGCGAAGACGCCGACCGGCGTCATCAGGCCGGGCAGCTTCGCATGCGGCACCGCGACGCCGCCGCCGATGCCGGTCGAGCCCAGCCGCTCCCGCGCCAGCAAGGCGTCGAGGATCGGGCGATCGGGCGCGCGGATCAGCTCGGCGGATTTCTTGGCGAGTTCTGCCAGCGCGTCCGCCTTGGTCGAGACGCGCAAGCGGGCGATCACGCTTTGCCGGGTGATCAGATCGACGATCGCCAGCGGCGAAATGCGTTTCGCGGTCTCCCGCCAACGAGCCTCTTCGGTGGCTAGCGATGCCATGCCGTATCCGCCGTCATGCGCCAATTATGTGATGCCAACGCACCCTCAAGATAAACACCGACCGGCGGGATGTTTCCCATCGGTCACGGCGAGACTGCGAGGCAATATCCCTATCCCGGGCATTTGACAAGCCGGGTTACGGGGCTGGTAACCTGTATCTCGTGGGTCAAATTTATGCTGCAATCGGTTAACAAATGGGGAGGATGTCGAGCGATGCCGGTACCCGAGGTGATGAAGGGTCGTCTGACCCTGCCGGTGATCGGCGCGCCGCTGTTCATCATCGCCGGCCCCGAGCTGGTCATCGCGCAATGCAAGGCCGGCATCGTCGGTGCCTTCCCGGCGCTCAACGCCCGGCCGAAGGAACTGCTGGAAGACTGGATCATCCAGATCAAGACGGCGCTCGCGGCCTATCAGGCGGCGCATCCGGAGGCTCGGGTGGCGCCCTTCGCGGTCAACCAGATCGTCCACGCCTCCAACGACCGGCTGGAGCATGACGTCGAGATCTGCGTGCGCCATCAGGTGCCGATCATGATCACCAGCCTGCGCCCGCCGGCCTGGGTGGTGACGGCGGCGCATGCCTATGGCGGCATCGTGCTGCATGACGTGACGACGATCCGCCATGCCGAGAAGGCGCTGGAGGAGGGGGTCGACGGCTTGGTCCTGGTGGCGGCCGGGGCCGGCGGCCATGCCGGCACGCTCAGCCCCTTCGCCCTGCTGCCGGAGGTGCGGCGGTTCTATGCCGGCACGATCGCGCTCAGCGGCGCCATCGCCACCGGCCGGGCCATCCTGGCGGCGACGGCGCTGGGCGCCGACCTCGCCTATATGGGCACGCGGTTCATCGCGACGGAGGAGGCGCGGGCCCAGCCCGACTACAAGGCGATGATCACGGCGGCGGCGGCGAAGGACATCGTCTATACGCCGCTGTTCACCGGCGTGCATGGCAACTACCTGAAACCCAGCGTGGCGGCGGCGGGGCTCGATCCCGACAACCTGCCGGTCGCGGACAAGAATTCGATGGATTTCGGTTCCGGCCGGTCGAAGGCCTGGCGCGACATCTGGGGTGCCGGCCAAGGCGTCGGCAGCATCCACGATGTGCCGAGCGTCGCCGACTGCGTGGCGCGGCTTCGGCGGGAATACGCCGAGGCGACGGCGGCGCTGGCGGCGAGCGGAAGCGAGTATCTAACGCGTCTCGGGTGAACCCTCGGCCACGCACCGCTCCAGGGCGGCGCGGACAGCGGCGACGACGCTGTCCCAATCGCCGGGGCTCGGCTGGCGGAACTGGCGCAGGGTCGGGTACCAGGGGCTGTCGTCGCGATCCCGCAGCCAGCGCCAGCAGCTATCGAACCGGTTGAGCAGCCAGACCGGCTTGCCCAGCGCGCCGGCGAGATGCAGCACGGCGGTATCGACGCTGATCACCAGATCCAGCCCCTCGATCAGCGCGGCCGTATCGGCGAAGTCGCCCAGCTCCCCGGTCCAGTCATGCAGCGCCATGCTGCTGGGCGGCCGTGCCGCTTGGGTGGCGCCGTCGCCCTTTTGCAGCGACACGAAGCTGACCCCGGCGATATCCGCGAGGGGGGCCAGATGGTCGAGGGTGACGGAGCGGCGCCGGTCGACCACCTCCATCGCCGCGACCTGGCGGCGGGGATTGCCGGCCCAGACCAGGCCGACGCGCAAGCCCGGCAGGGCGCCGAGCCGCTCCCGCCAGACCGCGGCCTCCCCCGCGTCGGCACGCAGATAGGGGACGGCGGCGGGGATGGTGGCGAGGGTCGTGCGGAAGGCGCCGGGCAGGCTCAGCATCGGGCAGTGCAGATCGAAGTCGGGGAGGGGATCGCCCCGGGCGACGACGTGCTCCAAGCCCGCGAAGCTCGTCACCAAGCGGCGCAGTGCCGGTGGCACCTCGACGACGATACGGGCGCCGGAGGCCGCGAGCAGCGCCACGTAACGGCAGAATTGCAGGCTGTCGCCGAAGCCCTGCTCGGCATGCACCAGCAGGACGCGGTCGCCGAGCGGCTCGCCGGTCCATTGAGGCTGGACGAAATCGCGGCGATCGGTGACGCCGCGCATCCCGTCGATGCGCCAGCGCCATTCATATTCCGGCCAGGCCTCGTCCAGCCGCCCGACCAGCATCAGCAGCATGCCGAGATTGCTGTGAGTGCCGGCCGAATTGGGGTTCAGCCGCAGGGCCTCGCGGAAATACGCCTCGGCCTCGTCGACGCGGCCGAGATCCTGCAGCATGTTGCCGAGATTGTGCTGGGCCGCCGGCAAGTCCGGCCGCAGCGTGACGGCGACGCGGCAGGCGGCTTCCGCCTCCTCGAACCGGCCGATATCGCGCAGCACATTGGCCTTGTTGATCTGGGCATCGGCGAAATCGGGCCGGAGGGCGAGGGCCCGGTCGTAGCTGTCCAGGGCTTCCGGCTGCCGGGCGAGGTCGCGCAGGGCGAGGCCCCGGGCGGACAGCGCGTCGGCATGATCGGGCCGGATCGCCAAGGCCCGATCGCAGCTTGCCAAGGCGTCGAGCGGCCGACCGAGTTCGGTGAGCGCGATGCCCCGGTTGGACCAGGCTTCGGCATAATCGGGCCGGATCGCGATCGCCCGGTCATAGCTCGCCAGCGCGTCGCGCGGCCGATCGAGTTCCCGCAGCACGTTGCCGCGGTTGCATAGCGCCTCGGCATAGTCGGCCTTGCCGGCGAGCGCCCGGTCATAGCTCGCCAGCGCATCCACCGGCCGATCGAGCGCCTGGAGCGCATTGCCCCGGTTGTACAGCGCCTCGGCATAGTCGGGCCGGATGGCCAGGGCCTTGTCGTAACTCGCCAGGGCTTCGGCCGGGCGCGTGAGGTCGCTCAGCACATTGCCGTAGTTGCACAGCGCCGGCGCCGAGCCGGGATTGATCCCGATGGCGACGCGCAGCTGCTTTTCCGCCTGTTCCCGCTTGCCGGCGGCGGCCGAGATCACGCCCAGCAGATGGCGGGCGTCGAAATACATCGGCTGCTTGGCGAGTACCTTGGTACAGAGCCGCTCGGCCTCGGCGAACTGGCCCGTCTGATAGGACAGGAACGCCTGCTTCAGCCTATCGACCAGTTCCGGCTGCGCGGCCATCGAGCTCTGGAGAGTGTCACGGGAATTCGGTACACGGAGGATCGGTCGGCGTGGTGAATATTTGGTAAAGTCGGCGCGACCGCGACCTGTCCCAGCCCCTTGGAGAAACCGATGCCGCCCTTGCCAAAAGCCGATGCCGTTACCCGCGCGTTCTTTCTGGGCTGGCTCGATACCTTTTCGGGCTATGTGCGCGAGGTCGACTACGCCTCGGCCCGGCCGCTGTTCCATCCCGACGTCGTCGCCTTCGGCACCCATCGCGACGTGATCCCCGGGCTGCAGGCCTGGATCGATACGCAATGGGACAATGTCTGGCCGAAGACCACGGATTTCCGCTTCGACCTGGACGGCGTGCACATCCTGGTCTCGGCCGATCAGACCATGGCGACGGTCATCGCCCCCTGGGCCAGCACCGGCTATCACCCGGATGGTGCCACCTTCGACCGGCCGGGCCGCGCCACCATGGTCTTCAACAATGTCGATGGGGCGTGGCTGTGCACCCACTCGCATATGTCGCTCAACCGCGGCGTGCCGCAGACGAGCCACGCCGACCGGCCGGTGAAGGCGCGGTAGAACCTAGCCGACCGAGACTGACGCGACCGTCAGCCCCTCCTGTTCCAGCGTCCGCCGGACGGCGGGGCGGGCGATGGTCTTCCCGATCAGCCTCGCCCATGCCGGATAGGCCGCCTGCATGTCGAGGCCGATCCGCCCGCCCCAGATCCAGAACACCAGCAGATAGGGGTCGACGATGCTGTACCCGCCCGGAATGCCCCAGTCCCGACCATCCGCCAGCACGCGTTCGATATAGGCGTATTGGTCGCGGATGTTGTCGTGGCCCTTCGCCGTGATGGCGGCGTGCTGTCCGGTGTCGTCGGAAAACCGGGCCGGGCGCCAGATCTGGGCGAAGGACATGCCGTGGACGGTGCCGGACAACCAGGTCATCCACTCGACGCAGCGTGCCTCGCCGGCGGGATCGCTGGGGAGCAGACCGGCTTCCGGATGGCTTCGCGCCAGGAAGAACAGGATAGCGGAGGCCTCGGTCAGCAGGGTCGCTGCACCGCCGCTGGAGCCCGGAACACCGGCCAGCGCCGGGACCCGTCCCTTGGGATTGATCGCCAGATACTCGGCCGTCTGGGTTCCCTCGCCGCGCAGCGACGAGCGAAGCTCGATCGCGTAGGGGACGCCGATCTCTTCCAGCACGATGTGCGGGGCGAGCGAGCAGGCGCCCGGCGAGTAGTACAGGCGGTACATGATGGCTCAAAGATCCCAAAAGGTTGCGAACGCGCCGGCCGGCACGCGCTCGGTCACCAGGCTGTTCTCGATCGCGTCCGGATCGGCATGGCCGAGCGACATGCCGCAGATCACCATATCCCCGGCATCGAGCGCCAGGTGCCGGCGGATGATCGCGTGATAGCCCGCGAAGGCCGCCTGGGGGCAGGTGTCGAGACCGCGGGCGCGCGCCGCGATCATGATGTTCTGCAGGAACATGCCGTAATCCAGCCAGCTGCCGATCGCCAGCCGCCGGTCGATGGTGAAGATCATCCCGACCGGCGCATCGAAAAAGGCGAAGTTGCGGGCATGCTGGTGCCGCATCTTCTCGGTTTGGTCCCGCGTGATGCCCAGCAGGTTGTAAAGATCCCAGCCGACCTTGCGCCGGCGCCCCAGATAGGGTTCGAAGAAGCGCTCCGGATAATACGGGTATTCCTGCTCGGGGCCGGGCTCGCCGGAAAGATGCGCCGCCTCGATCTCGGCCGAGAGGGCCGCCCGCGTGGCGCCGCCCAGCACATGCACCCGCCAGGGCTGCATGTTGGTGCCGCTGGGCGCCCGCGCCGCGACGTCGAGGATCCGCTCGACCGTCTCGCGCGGGACCGGTGTCGGCAGGAAGGCGCGGAGCGACCGGCGGCTCTCGATCGCCTGGTCGACGGCATGGGTCGCAGTGGGGTCGGTCATCGCAAGGCGGCTCCATCCCAGTTTCGAAGGGAGCCTAGCGTATTCTGGGCGGTCTGTTGATGTCGGGTGTTCGAGTTGATCACCGTGCATGGGCTGATGAGGGTGCGCGAAAAATCTGTATTGTGTTCCTAAATAAAAGATAGCCGAGCCCGGTAGATTAGCTGACCTAGGGTTGCTTGGGTGCTGTTTGGGACGACGGTCCCGATGTATCGAAGTGCGCAATCAAAAGCCCGCCTATAGCCACGATGAGAGCTGTGAAGGAAAGGCAAAGTGCGATGGTCGCTCTTGTGTTTCCTTTCTTCGCTTGCGTGGCGGATTCTTTCGCCGAGACGGCAGATGCCCATGCTGCGTCCTTAGCCGAACGCGCGATCGAGAGCTGTTCAGTCGCAATTGCTTCCTGAGACTGCCGGCGCCTGCCATCGATCTCCGCAAGCCATTGCGCAGCATGCCCAATTAAGACGGTTGCGAGTCCCATTCGAACTCAGATGTCTTACCTTGTCCTCGCCCATTCGCTCTAGCATCTGCTGGGGAGCTTCATCCATTTCAGCCATCCGATCGGCCGTTTATTACTGCGCAGTCATTGAGCACACACAGTATTTTATCGATGGATTATCGACTGAGCTAGCCTCCCGCTCGTGTCATACTAGTAACCCGTTGATGGGATATCCGCCGAGAGGACATCCAGCGTATGCCGGGCGAGCATCGCCTCCTCGTTGGTCGGGATGACCCAGACGCTGACCGGGCTGTCGGCGGTGCTGAGGCGAGGGCCGCCGGTCGCGTTGGCGGTTTGGTCGAAGCGCACGCCCAGCCAGGCGGCGCGGTCGCTGATCCGGCGACGGATCTCCGGGGAATGTTCGCCGATACCGGCGGTGAAGACGATGCCGTCTAGGCCGCCGAGGCTCGCCGCCATGGCGGCGATTTCGCGGGCGGCATGGAAGACGAAGAGCTCGATCGCTTCCTCGGCCGCCGGATCGTCGCTCTTCTCCAACGCGCGCATATCGCCGCTGATCCCCGACACGCCGAGCAGGCCGGAGCGGTGGTACAGCAGGTCTTCCAGATCGGCCGGCGACAGGCCCTTGGCCTGCAGCAGATAGAGCAGCACGCCGGGATCGAGGGCGCCGCTGCGCGTGCCCATCACCAGCCCGTCGAGGGTGGTGAAGCTCATGGTGGTGTCGACGCTCTTGCCGGCCTTAAGCGCGCAAAGGCTGGCGCCGTTGCCCAGATGGGCGACGACGACGCGGCCGGCGGCCAGCGCCGGATCGTAGCGGGCCAGCGTGCCGGCGATGTATTCGTAGGACAACCCGTGAAAGCCATAGCGGCGGATGCCCTGATCGGTGAGCGACCGGGGCAGGGCCAGGCGGGTCGCGACATCCGGCATGGTGCGGTGAAACGCGGTGTCGAAGGAGGCGACCTGCGGTAAGTCGGATCGTAACCGGCGCAAGGCATGGATCGGCGCCAGGTTCCGCGGCTGATGCAGCGGGGCCAGCGGCGTGAGCCGCTCCAACGCCCGCAGCACGGCTTCATCGATCCGCACCGGGGCGGTGAAGGTGCCGCCGCCATGCACCACCCGATGCCCCGCGGCCACCACTATATCCGCTGGGTGTTCCTCGACCCATTTCAGCAGTTCATCCAGGAAGTCGTCGGGACCGTGCCCGGCATCTTTGGACCAGGATTTGTCGGCGATCGATTTGCCGTCGCGATCCACCACCGAAAGACGGGGTGCCGCGCCGATGCCGTCGATCTGGCCCTTCAGGACCGGCGTCGACACATCCCGTGCCTCGAAAACCGCGAACTTCACGCTCGACGAGCCGGCGTTCACCGTCAGGATTCGGTCAGTCATTTGGGGTCTCCGGGTGCCACGCTTTCGATAGGGCAAACGGTTCCGTCGCAAATTCGGCGCGGGGAGACATTTGATCGTGCCGGATGCGTCGTGACGGCGTTAACCGGATGACACGTCATTTCCCAGAGCCCAGACGCTCAAGCGGGCCACACTGCTGGAGAAAGCCATGGCAGCCGTCAGCACCAAGCCGTACGCTCCGTACTCGACCGAGCAGTCTTCAGCCAAGCCGCTCTCTTCCGAAGAGCTTCGGCTGATCCACGCCTATTGGCGGGCCGCCAATTACCTGTCGATCGGCCAGATCTACCTGCTCGACAACCCGTTGCTGCGCCGTCCGCTGACGCTCGATGACGTGAAGCCCCGGCTGCTCGGCCATTGGGGCACCACGCCGGGACTGAACTTCCTCTATGCGCATCTGAACCGGCTGATCAAGCAGCAGGACCTGAACATCGTCTACGTCACCGGTCCCGGCCATGGCGGCCCGGGGCTGGTCGCGAATACCTATCTGGAAGGCACCTATACCGAGGTCTATCCGGAGATCTCACGCGATATCGCCGGGTTGCAGCGGCTGTTCAAGCAATTCTCGTTTCCGGGCGGCATCCCCAGCCATGTGGCGCCGGAGACGCCCGGCTCGATCAACGAGGGCGGCGAACTGGGCTATTGCCTGTCGCATGCCTATGGCGCGGCGTTCGACAATCCGGATTTGATCGTCACCTGCGTCATCGGCGACGGCGAGGCGGAAACCGGGCCGCTCGCGGCGTCCTGGCATTCCAACAAGTTCCTCAACCCGATCACCGATGGCGCGGTGCTGCCAATCCTGCACCTCAACGGCTACAAGATCGCCAATCCGACCGTGCTGGCCCGGATCGAGCCGGAGGAGTTGGGCAGCCTGATGATCGGCTATGGCCACGAGCCGATCTATGTCGAGGGCTCCGATCCCGAGATCATGCATCAGCGCATGGCCGCGGCGCTGGAACAGGCGATCGCGCGCATCCACGCGATCCAGCGCCAGGCGCGTGAAACGGGTGTCGCGGCACGGCCGCGCTGGCCGATGATCGTGCTGCGCTCGCCCAAGGGCTGGACCGGCCCCAAGGAGGTCGACGGCTTGCCGACCGAGGGCACCTGGCGCTCCCACCAAGTGCCGCTCGACGGGGTGTTCAAGAACCCTGCCCATCTGAAGCAATTGGAGCAATGGCTGAAAAGCTATCGGCCGGAGGAGCTGTTCGACGAGGTGGGCCGGCTGGTGCCTGAGCTGGCGGCCTTGGCTCCGCGAGGGGACCGCCGCATGGGGGCCAACCCGCATACCAATGGCGGCGCCGCCCTCACGCTGCTGCGCCTGCCCGACATTCGGGATTACGCGGTCGATGTCGCGAAGCCCGGGGCCGAGGACGCGGAGGCGACGCGTGTCTTGGGCGGCTACCTGCGGGATATTCTGCGGCTGACCGCCGAGACGCGTAATTTCCGCATCGTCGGCCCGGACGAAACCGCGTCGAACCGGCTCGGCGCCGTGTTCGAGGCGACCGATCGCGCCTGGATGGCGAAGCGGCTCGACGGCGACGATCACCTGGCCCCCGATGGACGGGTGATGGAGGTGTTGAGCGAGCACAACTGCCAGGGGTGGCTCGAAGGCTATCTGCTGACCGGGCGGCATGGCGTGTTCTCGTGCTACGAGGCGTTCATCCACATCGTCGATTCGATGTTCAACCAGCACGCCAAATGGCTGGAAACCATCAACCGCATCCCCTGGCGCCGGCCCATCGCCTCGCTCAACTACCTGCTGACCTCGCATGTCTGGCGACAGGACCATAACGGCTTCAGCCATCAGGATCCGGGCTTCATCGACCATGTCATGAACAAGAAATCGGAGGTGGTCGGCGTCTATCTGCCGCCCGACGCCAATTGCCTGCTGTTCGTCATGGACCAGTGCTTGCGCAGCCGGAACCACATCAACGTCGTCGTCGCCGGCAAGCAGCCCAGTCCGCAATGGTTGGGCATGGACGACGCGGTCAAGCATTGCACGGCGGGGATCGGCATCTGGCGCTGGGCCAGCAGCGATTACGGCTCGGCTCCCGATGTGGTGATGGCCTGCGCCGGGGACGTGCCGACGCTGGAGACCCTGGCGGCGGTCGATCTGCTGCGCCTGCTGCTGCCCGATCTCAAGGTGCGCGTGGTGAATATCGTCGACCTTATGACGCTGCAGCCGCGCGAGGAGCATCCGCACGGCCTCGTCGACCGGGATTTCGACGCGATCTTCACGACCGACCGTCCGGTCATCTTCGCCTTTCACGGCTATCCCTGGCTGATCCACCGGCTGACCTATCGCCGGACCAATCACGGCAATCTGCATGTGCGGGGCTATAAGGAGGAAGGCACCACGACCACGCCGTTCGACATGGTGGTGCTGAACGATCTCGACCGGTTCCATCTCGTGCAGGACGTGGTCGACCGGGTGCCCGGCCTCGGCGATGTGGCGGGCTATATCAAGCAGCAGATGCGCGACAAGCTGATCGAGCATCGCCAGCATATCGCCCAGCGCGGCGAGGACATGCCCGAGATCCGCGACTGGCGCTGGTCGGCCAAGGAGTAACGGTCAACGGCTCCTCCGCCCAGCAGTCGAGGGTGGAGAGGGGTTTTCAGCATTTCGATGCAGCAGACGCCTCGACATCGCCCCCCGCGCCGGCTTACCGTCCCGCTCTCGATTTTCATAGGGATGGGGTTTTACGAATGGCGGAAATCAAGCGGCTGCGTCCGGGTGTACGGCTGAGCGGGGCGTCGGTTTATGGCGACACCGTCTATCTGGCGGGCCAGGTGGCGGAGGATCCGAGCGTCGATATCGCCGGGCAGACCAAGCAGATTCTGGCGACGATCGATTCGATCCTGGCCGAGGCCGGCACCGACAAGACCAAGCTGCTGACGATCCAGATCTGGCTGACGGACATGAAGTATTTCGCCGAGATGAACGCGGTCTACGACGCCTGGGTGCCGAAGGGGAACACGCCCTGCCGGGCCTGCGTCGAGAGCAAGCTCGCGACGCCGAAATACCTGGTCGAAATCGGCGGTATCGCCGCGATCTGACGACGAGGGTCACACTATGCGGGCGGTGGTACTGGGCAGCGGCGTGATCGGTGTCACCACCGCCTACGCCCTGGCCAAGGACGGTCATCAGGTCACGGTGATCGACCGGCAGCCGGTGCCGGCGAACGAGACCAGCTTCGCCAATGCGGGGCTGGTCGCCCCCGGCCACGCCTATACCTGGGCGTCGCCCCGGGCGCCGGGCATCCTGTGGCGCTCGCTGTTCCGCGACGACCAGGCGCTGCGCCTCAAGCTCAGCGCCGATCCCAGGATGTGGTCCTGGTGCCTCAAATTCCTGCGCAACTGCACAGCCGAGAAGTCGCGGCGCAATACCACCCGCAAGCTGGGCCTCTGCGTCTATTCCCAGCACGCGCTGCGGGAGTTGGTGGCGGAGACCGGCATCGCCTATGACGGCCGCGCCGGCGGCTTGCTCTACCTCTATCGTGACGCCGCCGCCTTTGCCCGTGGCCAAACCAACATGGCGGTGCTGCGGGATAACGGGCAGAGGATGGAGATCCTCGACACCGACGGCGTCGTCCGGGTCGAGCCGGCGCTGGCCGATGCGCGCGACACGATCGCCGGGGCGATCTTCTGCCCGGACGACGAAAGCGGCGATGCCAATATGTTCACGCTGGGCCTGGCCGAGAAATGCCGGGCGCTCGGCGTCGAGTTCCGCCTCGACACGAGGATCACCGGCTTCGATACGGAGGGCGATACGCTGCAGCGGGTGCTGACGGACAAGGGACCGGTCGAGGGCGATGTCTTCGTCCTGGCGCTCGGCGTCCAATCGGCGATCATCGGCCGCAAACTCGGCCTCACCCTGCCGATCTATCCGGTCAAGGGCTATTCGGCGACGGTGCCGATCGGCGGCCGGAACGGTGCGCCGTCGATCGGCGGTGTCGACGAGAATAATCTGGTCGCCTTCGCCCGCATGGGCGACCGGCTGCGCCTCACCGCGGTCGCCGAATTCGCCGGCTACGATACCAGCCACCGGCCGGAGAATTTCAAGACCATGCTGGACGCGGCCAAGGCGCTGTTCCCGAATGGCGGCGACTACGACAAGGCCACATACTGGGCGGGGCTCCGCCCGATGACGCCGGAAGGCACGCCGATCTTCGGCCGGGGCCGGCAGCGCAACCTTTATCTCAACACCGGGCACGGCCATATGGGCTGGACCATGTCCTGCGGCTCGGCCCGCGTCACCGCGGATTTGATCGCCGGCCGCAAGCCCGCGATCGATCTCGCCGGGATGGTCTACGGGCAGGCATAAGGCGCACTCTACCATCGTCATCCCCGCTTTGCGATTTGGAGAGGGGGCGATTGCTTTAGGGAGGAGACCGACCATGGCGCTACTCGATACGGACACCCTCAGCCTGGGACCTCTCCCGTTTACCCTGGATGACGGTATCGCGCATCGCGCCGCCATCGGCCTCATCGTGCTGGCGACCGATCACACCATCGAGCATGAATGGCGACAGATGCTGCGGCTCGACGGGGTGGCGTTCTACGAGAGCCGCATCATGAACTCCGCGACCATCACGCCCGAGACGCTGCGCGAGATGGAGGTCGGGATCGCCGACGCGACCGGTGTGATCCGCCCGGGCGAGCGGCTCGACGTGATCGCCTTCGCCTGCACCTCCGGCGCCATGGTGATCGGCGAGGAGGCGGTGTTCGCGCGGATCCGCGAGGCGCGGCCCGGCATCGCCTGCACCACCCCGATCACCGCCGGCATCGCCGGGCTGAAGGCGCTGGGTGCCCGGCGCATCGCCCTGCTGACACCCTATGTCGACCGGATCAACCGGATGATGCGCGAGTATATCGAGGCGCGCGGCTTGGCGGTGCCGGTGATGGCCTCGTTCAATCACGAACAGGATAACGAGGTGGCGCGCATCTCGGCCGCGTCGATCGAGGCGGCGGTCGGCGAGATCGGCGCGCGCGACGATGTCGACGCGGTGTTCGTCTCCTGCACCAGCCTGCGCACGGTCGGGCTGATCGAAAAGCTGGAGGCGCGCATTGGCAAGCCGGTGACCTCGAGCAACCATGCGCTCGCCTGGCATTGCCTGCGGCTGGCGGGCTATGCCGAGCCGATCACCGGGCTGGGCCGGTTGATGCGGCTATGACCGCCCCTGCCGGCACGCCCTCCGACCGCTCGCGGCCGGAGGGCGGCGTCGCCCTGGTCACCGGCGCGTCGAGCGGCCTCGGCCGGCATTTCGCCCGGACCCTGGCGCGCGCCGGGGCCGCCGTGGCATTGGGCGCCCGCCGGACCGATCGGCTGGAGGTGCTGGCAGCCGAGATCCGGGCGGAAGGTGGCACCGCGTTGCCGGTGGCGCTCGACGTGACCGATGCCGCCAGTATCGACGCGGCGGTCGCACGGGTGACCGCCGCGCTCGGCCCGATCCGCGTGCTGGTTAATAATTCGGGGGTGGCGACGACGGCGCCCGCGATCGATCTGGCCGAGGCGGATTGGGATCGCATCCTCGATACCAACCTCAAGGGCGCCTGGCTCATGTCCCGTGCCGTGGCGCGCGGCATGATCGCCGCGGGCACGGGCGGCAGCATCATCAACATCGCCTCGGTGACCGCGGAGCGTGTCGCCAACCAGCTCTCGGCCTATGCCGCCTCGAAGGCCGGGCTGGCGCATCTGACCAAGGCGATGGCGCTGGAACTCGCGCGCCATCAGATCCGCGTCAACGCGATCGCCCCCGGCTATATCGAAACCGAGATCAACGAGGCGTTCTTCGCCACCCCGGCGGGGGAGGCGATGATAAAGCGCATCCCGCAGCGCCGCCTCGGCAGGCCGGAGGATCTGGACGGCGTGCTGCTGTTGCTGGCCTCCGACGCGTCGCGCTATATGACCGGCAGCGTCATCCCGGTCGATGGCGGGCATCTGGTGAGCAGTCTTTAGAACACCAAATGTCGTCAGAAATTAGCCCGGCCGGAACGGCTCCTCCATGCGGCGCCCTTCCGTGGCATAGCCTTCGCGCACCCAGTATTCTATGCCGCCGATCAGCTCCTTGACCCGGAACCCCAGCGCGGCGAATTGGATCGCCGCCTTGGTGGCACCGTTGCAGCCGGGGCCCCAGCAATAGGCGACGATAACGTCGTCGCGCGACAGGCCGGCTGTGCTGGCCGCGTCGATGGTCGGCCTCGGCAGGCTGAGCGCCCCCAGGATATGCCGGTCGGCATAGGCCGAGGCGCTGCGCACATCGACGACGACGAAGCCCGTCACCCCGTGTTTGAGGTCGGCCGCGACATCCGCGGAATCGGTTTCGACCGACAGCTTCGCCGCGAAATGTTCGCGGGCGCGCTCCGGCGAGGCGGCGAGGGTGGCCAGCACCTGTGATGGTTTCGGGGCGGCTAGAACTGACATGCGCGGGATCTCCAAGGAACAACCGGCGGCATGATGCGGACGAAGCGGCCCCGCCGATAGGGCCAGTTTCACCGGCTTGACCGGACCAGTTTCACCGGTGCTAAATCGGTCGGGTTTGGGTCAGGAGACATGATGCCGAGACGCAGTTCCGCCACGGCGATGCCGGATGTCGCCGGGGTCGACGATCCCGATCAACCGCTCTATCTGCGCCTGCAGGCGCGGCTGCGCCGGGTGATCCTGGACGGCAATTTGACGGCCGGCGCCCGCGTGCCCGCTTCGCGCCGGCTGGCGGTCGAGTTCGGCGTCTCACGCAACACGGTGGAGACGGCCTATGCCCAATTGGAGGCGGAAGGCTTCCTGACCCGCCGACCGGGATCCGGCACCTATGTGTCCGAGGCGCTGCCGCTGCGCGAGATGCCGCCGCTTGGCGTCTCGCCGGTCGAACCGGTCGCGTCGCCCATACCGCCCCCGGCCGGTGACGGCTTGTCGCGGCGTGGCCGGCTGCTGGCCGCCCAGGCCACCGGTGAGGAACCGAGCACGGGCCGCGCCTTCACGCCATCCTTTCCGGCCTTGGAACTGTTTCCCCGGCAGCTCTGGGCCCGGCTGATCGCGCGCAACGCCCGGGCCGCCGGCTCCGAAATCCTGGCCTTCGGCGCGCGCGCCGGGTTGCAGCGCCTGCGCGAGGCGATCGCCGCCCATGTCGGCGCCACCCGCGCCGTGCGCTGTACCCCCGACCAGGTCATCGTGCTGACCAGCGCGCAGCAGGCGATCGATCTCGCGGCGCGGCTGCTGATCGATCCCGGCGACCAGGTCTGGATGGAGGATCCGGGCTATATCGCCGCCGCGGCCGCCCTGCGCGCGGCGGGGGCGACGCTGGTGCCGGTGCCGGTCGATGGGGAGGGGATCGATGTGGCGGCCGGCATCCGCCTCGCCCCGGAGGCGCGGATCGCCTATGTGACGCCGTCCCGGCATTACCCGACCGGGGCGCCGCTGACCCTGGCGCGCCGGTTGGCCCTGCTGAGTTGGGCGGCGGGTCGGGGCAGCTGGATCATCGAGGATGATTACGATAGCGAGTTCCACTTCGCCGGAAGGCCGCTCGCCTCGCTGCAGGGCTTGGACGAGGCCGGCCGCGTGCTCTATGTCGGCACCTTCAACAAGCTGATGTTCCCGTCGCTACGCCTCGCCTATGTGGTGGTACCGCCCGCCCTGGTGCAGCCGGTGCTGGCGGCGCGCTTCCTGGTCGACGGCCATACGCCCGTGCTGTCCCAGGCGGCGCTGGCCGATTTTATCCTCGACGGCCATCTCGGGACCCATCTGCGCCGCATGCGCGAGGCCTATGAGGAGCGGCGGGACGCCCTGCTGGCCGCCGTCGAGCCCCTGGACGGGCGGCTGGTGCTGGGGCCGTCCGATGGCGGCATGAACGTCGCCGCCTATGCGCCGCGCATCGCCGACGACCGCGCCGTCGCCGTCCTCGCGGCCCGGCGCGGTGTCGAACTGCGTCCGCTATCGATCTACTATGCCAAGACGCCGCGGCGGGCATCGGTACCGCAGGGGTTCATGCTCGGCTTCGCCTGCGCCAGCCCGACCGAGATCCGCGCGGCGGTCCAACGTCTGGCGCCGACGCTGGATAACTAAGTATGGAGTGGTGGTGAAGGTTATGTGACGGTTTGACAGAATTGCGAAACCCTTGTGAATCAAGGGATTTGTGAGCCAGCTTCCGCCTAAATCCGGCTGAGATTTCGAAATGTGTGAATGCCGTAGCCTCCCGAGGCGGAGGTTGGGGGGCGGCACGGGCACGTGTCACCCATGTCCTCGAACACCTGTCACCTATGTCCCCGGTCTGAACACCCTCGGGGCGGGGAGGAGATTCCGCCCCATCGAGTCACATCCTCTGTGTGACGATACCAGCAGGCGCACTGCGTAGAAAGTCCACGGAGGGCCGCCAATTGGCGCCATCGCGTCAATTGTTGTTTGCGAAGCGGACGTTCCGCGTTGATCCTGCGCTGCCCGACGGGCGCCATCGCCACTCCGCGATCCCTCTTCGCACAAAGGCTCAGTCGATGCCGAACGACCCGCTGCTGCAGTCCTTCCAACTCAAGCATCTGCTCTTGCGCAATCGCATCATGTCGACGGCGCACGAGCCGGCCTTTACGGAGGACGGCCTGCCCAAGGAGCAGTATCGGCTCTATCACGCCGAGAAGGCAAAAGGCGGCATCGCGCTGACCATGATGGGCGGCTCGTCGGTGGTCGCCCCGGACAGTCCGCAAGCCTTCGGCAACATCCTTCTCTACAAGGACGAATGTGTGCGCTGGCTGCGGGAGATCGCCGACGACGTCCATGAACACGGCGCGGCGGTGATGATCCAGATCACCCATCTCGGCCGGCGGACGAACTGGTCGAAGGCCGATTGGCTGCCCATCGTCGCTCCCTCCGCCGTGCGCGAGCCGGTCCATCGCGCCTTTCCGAAAGTCATGGAAGACTGGGACATCGCGCGCATCGTGTCGGCCTATGCCGACGGCGCGGAGCGCGTCAAGGCAAGCGGTATCGACGGCATCGAGATCGAATGCTACGGCCACCTCATCGACCAGTTTTGGTCGCCCGCCACCAATCAGCGCGACGACGCCTATGGCGGCAGCCTCGACAACCGCATGCGCTTTGGGATGGAGGTCCTTTCGGCGATCCGCGAGCGCGTCGGGCCGGACTTCATCGTGGGCGTGCGGATGGTCTGCGACGAGGACTGGGATCGCGGCCTCTCACGCGAGGAGGGCGTCTCTATTTCCCAGAAGCTCACCGCTTCCGGGATGATCGACTTCGTCAACGTCATCCGCGGCCATATCGACACCGAAGAAGGGCTCAGCCACGTCATCCCGAACATGGGCGAGCGGTCCGCGCCGCATCTTGATTTCGCGGGCGAGGTTCGCGCGGCGACGAAAATTCCGACGTTCCACGCCGCGCGCATCCAGGACGTCGCCACCGCCCGCCATGCCATCGAGAGCGGCAAGCTCGACATGGTCGGCATGACGCGCGCCCATATGGCCGACCCGCATATCGCGCGGAAGGTCATGGAGGGACGCGAGCACGAGATCCGGCCCTGTGTCGGCATGGGCTACTGCGTCGATTCGATCTACAGCGGGCAGGCGGTCTGCATCCATAACCCCGCGACGGGCCGGGAAGCCCGGATGCCTCATGTCGTGACGAAGAGCGACGGGCCCAAGCGCAAGGTGGTCGTGATCGGGGCCGGTCCGGGCGGCCTCGAGGCCGCGCGCGTCGCAGCCGAGAGAGGGCATGAGGTTGTGGTCTTCGAGGCCGCCACCGAGGCCGGCGGGCAGGTGCGCCTGACGGCGGCACTGAGGCGGCGGCGCGAGATCCTCGGCATCATCGATTGGCGTCTGGCCGAATGCCAAAGGCTCGGCGTGGCATTCCGATTCAACCACTATGCCGAGAAGGACGATGTCGTCGCCGAGGAGCCGGACTATGTGGTGATCGCGACCGGCGGACTTCCGAACACCAGCTTTCTCGACGCGGGCGAGGACCTCGTCACGACGAGCTGGGACATCCTGTCCGGTGCCGTTCGTCCGGCCGACGAGGTCATCGTCTACGACGACAATGGTGCCCATCCCGGCATGACCGCGGCCGAGTTCGTCGCCGAGGCTGGGTCCCGGCTGGAAATCGTCACGCCCGAGCGAACGCTCGCCCCCGATGTTGGTGCCATAAACTTTCCGGCCTATTTCAAGGTCTTGTCGGAGCGGGAGGCGGTGATCTCGATCAACCTCAGGCTGCGAGAGGTTCGCCGCGAGGGCAACAAACTGGTCGGGCACTTCTTCGACGAATACGGCAAGCGCCATATCGAGAAGCGCGCGGACCAGATCATCGTCGAACACGGCACGCTGCCGCTCGACGAGCTTTACTTCGCGCTGAAGCCGGGCTCCGTCAATCTCGGCGAGATCGACCAGCGTGAGACGATCGCCGCGACCCTGCAGACGATCGTCCGAAATCCCGAGGGGCGCTACCGCCTCTTCCGCATCGGTGACGCGGTGGCGAGCCGCAACATCCATGCCGCCGTGTACGACGCGCTGCGGCTGATGAAGGACATCTGAGGCGACGTGTTGGCTCAGGCCGCCGCGGTCTGCTGTCCCTGCACGGTGAAGAAGCTGTCGGCCTGGTAGGCGGGCGGCAGCTCGACCGTGCCGGCGCGGAACCGGGCGATCCGGGTCGGCTCGCCGCGCAGGATCCGGCCGGTGTTGACCGTCGGGACCGAGAGCGGCATCAGAGGGAAGGCGTCGGCGGCGGTGTAGTCGCAGATCAGCATGCGGCGCGGCCGCGTCGACCGATTGGGTGCCGAGCCGTGCGCCATCCAGGTGTCGATCAGGCAGACGTCGCCCGCCCGGCCCAGGATCGGTATGGCGCGCGCCGCGAAATCGGCGTGCGCCTCCGCCGGCGCCTCGCCGACGAACCGGTCGCCGCGGTAATGGGTCATCGGTTGCTTGTGGCTGCCGGGGACCACCATGAGGCAGCCATTCTCCAGGTTCATGTCGTCGAGCAGCACCAGCGCTCCGACCACGTCGTCGTTGGTGTGCGGGTCGAAGGGATGGTCCTGGTGCCAGCCGACATAGGTTTCCATACCGGGTAGCTTCACGTTGAGCTTGCAGTGATGGAACTTGATCGCGGGACCGATCAGCGCCGCCACCTGGTCGACCACGGGCCCATCCCATAGAACCCGGCGATAGGCGGCGGAGAGGTCGACCGGGTTTGCCACCCGCCTGAGTTTCGGGTTCACGGCACTGTGCCCGGCTTCGAGATCGAAGCGCAGCTTGCCGCGCGGCAACTCGCCCCAGTTTGCGGTGTGGCCTCGGCTTTCTTCGATCCAGCGGTCGAGCTCGGCCTGCATCGCGGTCACCGCCCCGGCATCGACCAGGCCGGGCAGCATTACATAGCCGTCCTCGCGGAAGCGCGCGATGTCGTTGGCGGTAAGCAGGGGGGCGGTAGGCAGGGAGGCGGTGGGCAGGGGCGCGGTTGGGGGCAGGCTCATGGCGTCGGTTCCTCCCGAGGCGGGCGTGCGATGGGTGCGGCGATCGGCAGCAATAATCCTGCCATCTTGCCGGCGCATCGCTTGCATGGCCAGCCCCGTCGCCAGCCCTCATCATCTTCGGAATTCCGTCACGTTATGACCGACCTTGCCATGCCGAAATCGCTCTGGATCGAAACCGCGCCGCCGGGGGCCGCGTTTTCTGTGCTGGACGGGGTCCGCAAGGCCGATATCTGTATTGTCGGCGGCGGCTTCACCGGCCTTTCGGCGGCGCTGCATCTGGCGGAGGCGGGGATCGACGTGGTTCTGCTCGATGCGGCGGAGCCAGGCTGGGGTGCCTCCGGCCGCAACGGCGGGCAGGTGATCCCCGGTCTCAAATACGATCCTGACGAGCTCCTGCTGCGGTATGGGCCGGAACAGGGCGCGCGTGCCGTCGCGGCGTCGGGTGGTGCCGCCGACTTTACCTTCGATCTCATCCGTCGGCTCGGCATCGACTGCGACGCGGTGCAGAACGGCTGGATCCAGGGTGCGCCGTCGCCCACGGGCCTTGCCACCGCCCAGGCACGGGCGGCGAAATGGATGGCGCTCGGCGCCCGGGTGGAGGCGATTGACCGTGCCCGGACGGCCTCGCTCATCGGCCATGACTATTATCTGGGCGCCTTCCTCGACCATCGCGGCGGGCATGTGCAGCCGTTGAGCTATGCGCGCGGCCTTGCCGTCGCCGCGGCTGCGGCCGGGGCGACGATCCATGTGCGCTCGCCCGCGATCGGGCTCGCGAAGGCCGCCGGCCGCTGGCGGGTCACGACGCCCGGCGGCGCCGTCGAGGCCGACCGCGTTATCCTCGCCACCAATGGGTATACCGACCTCGCCGGCCGGGGCGAGCCTTTCGGGTCGCTCGCGCACAGCGTGCTGCCCGCGTTCAGCTACCAGATCGCAACCCGGCCGCTCACCGACAATCTGCGCCGCCAGGTGCTGGCCGGCGACCAGTCCGTCTCCGAGACGCGGCGCCTGTTGATCTACTACCGGTTCGACCGGGAGGGCCGGCTGGTGCTGGGCGGTCGCGGTCATTTCCGCGACACGAGTGAGCCCGAATTCTTCCGGCATATCGAACGCGCCTTCGCCACTCTGTTCCCCAATTTGGCGGACCAGCCGATCGCCCATCGCTGGGGCGGGCGCATCGCCATGACCCAGGACCATCTGCCGCATCTGCACGAGCCGGCACCGGGCCTGACCGCCGGCCTCGGCTATAACGGCCGTGGCGTCGCCATGGCGACGGTCATGGGCAAGATCCTGGCGGACCAGGCGCGCGGGACGACCGAGCTGCCCTTGCCGACCACGCCCGTGACGGGGATTCCCTTCGCGGGGTTCCGCCGTCCGATCGGCAGCGCCTTCCGTCTCTGGTACGGCGTGCTCGACTGGCGCGAGCGCCGGCTCGCCTGACCTTCCCGCATCGGCCGGCCCCTGATGCGATCTATGCTGGCACAGGCTTTGCTCACAAGGCGTTATCCCGATCGAAGAGGAGCGTGGATGAGCATTGGTGGCGTTCGACTTAAACCCGCGATAACGGAAGATGCAGCGACAGACGCGCTCGCCCGTGACCCGCATCGCGACGCCTTCGTCGAGTTCCTGGCGCTGGAGAAGACCTACGACGGCACGACCGTGGTCGTTAAGGATCTCAACCTCAAGATCCACCGTGGAGAATTCCTGACCATGCTTGGCCCGTCGGGCTCGGGCAAGACGACGACGCTGATGATGCTTGCCGGCTTCGAGGTGCCGACCAGCGGTCGGATCTATCTCGACGGCCAGTCGATCGAAGCGACGCCGCCGCATAAGCGCGACATCGGTATGGTGTTTCAGAATTACGCCCTGTTTCCGCACATGACGGTGGAGGGCAATCTCGCCTTCCCGCTGGAGGTTCGCGGCGTGCCGAAGGCGGAGATCGCGGCCAAGGTCGCGCGCGCCCTCGACATGGTCCAACTCGATGGCTACCAGAAGCGTCGCCCGGCGCAGCTTTCCGGCGGTCAGCAGCAACGCGTGGCGCTCGCCCGCGCCTTCGTGTTCGAGCCGAAGCTGATGCTGATGGACGAGCCCCTGGGTGCGCTCGACAAGCAACTGCGCGAGCACATGCAGCTTGAGATCAAGCATCTGCATCGCCGGCTCGGCCTGACCGCGGTCTATGTCACGCATGACCAGAGCGAGGCGATGACCATGTCGGATCGCATCGCGGTCTTCAACCAAGGTCGCATCCAGCAGGTCGGCGACGCGGTCGAGCTTTACGAGCGACCGATCAACGCCTTCGTGGCGCAGTTCATCGGTGAGAACAACCGCCTGCGCGGCACGGTTACCGGAACGGATGGGCAGCGCTGCCGCGTGGCGCTGGCGGATGGCATCTCGGTCGACGCGCTCGCCGTCAACATCGGCGCGGTGGGCGGGCCGACGACTCTTTCGATCCGGCCGGAACGGGTCGCGATCGATCCCGGTCCCGATGTCGCCAACCGGTTTCCGGCGCAGGTCGAGGAGCTGATCTATCTGGGCGATCATACCCGTGTGCGCCTCGCCGCCTGCGGTACCGACGAGTTCATCGTCAAGGTCCCGGCGGGTCATGTCCATGCCGGCCTGGCGCCGGGCGCCGAGGTGACGATCGGCTGGCGCTGGCAGGACTGCCGGGCGCTCGACGCCTGAGGTGATGGAATTTAGGACGGGGAAGGGTTTCCCGTCCGGCGGGCGGCCGGGCCAACCGGCCGCGTAGATGACAATGGGGGTGACGCGATGACTTTGACACGAAACACTTTATCGGCGGCAGTGGCCCTAGCGGCGCTGGCGTTGGCGCATCCGGCCGCGGCGGCCGATTCACTCACCGTCGTCTCGTGGGGCGGTGCCTATCAAACGAGCCAGCAGAAGGCGTATTTCCAGCCCTTCGCGGCGTCCGCCGGCCTTAAGGTTCAGGAAGAGGAATACAACGGCGAGATCGCTAAGATCCGCGCCATGGTGCAGAGCGGCAACGTCTCCTGGGACGTGGTCGACGTCGACACCCAGACGGCGCTGCAGGCCTGCGAGGAAGGCCTGATCGAGAAGCTCGACTGGTCGAAGATCGGCGATCAATCGAAGTTCATCGAAGGGACGACGACCGACTGCGCGGTCGGCACGATCGTCTATTCGACGATCTACGCCTATGACACGGACAAGATGAAGACGCCGCCCACATCCATCGGCGACCTGTTCGATACGGCGAAGTTCCCGGGCAAGCGCGGCCTGCAGAAGTCGCCCTTCGTCAACCTCGAATTCGCCCTGCTGGCGGATGGCGTGGCACCGAAGGACGTCTACCCGATGCTGAAGACGCCGGCCGGCGTCGACCGGGCATTCAAAAAGCTCGACACCATCAAGAAGGATGTCGTCTGGTGGGAAGCAGGCGCCCAGCCGGCGCAGCTGCTCGCGAGCGGCGAGGTGGTGATGTCGACCGCGTGGAACGGCCGCATCTTCGACGCCGCCAAGAACCAGGGGAAGCACTTCAAGATCGTTTGGGACGGCCAGGTGCCCGACTACGATTTCTGGGTGATCCCGAAGGGCGGCAAGAAGACCGACCTCGCCTATAAGTTCATCGCCTATGCGAGCGATCCCAAGGTGATGGCGAACCAGTCGAAATACATCTCCTACGGGCCGACCAACGTCGATGCGCTGCCGAACATCGCGCCTGACGTGCTGACCGACCTGCCGACGGCGCCGGCGAACACCAAGACGGCGCTGGTCCAGGATTATTTCTTCTGGGGTGACCATGGCGAAGAACTGCGCAAGCGGTTCAACACCTGGCTCGCCCAGTAGACGGTAGTCGGGACACGGCCGAAGGACGGCGTGGCATGACCATGGTGTTGCCGGCCGGCGAGGGGATCGCCGGCCGGGATCTCAAGCGTCGGCTGAAGCGGGCCGAGACGGGACAGCGCTTGCGCGCGCTCGCCCTGACGGCGCCGCTTCTGCTCTTCGTCCTCGTCGCCTTCGTGCTGCCGATCGGCCTTATGCTGTTCCGGGCTGTTTACGACCCGGACGTGGCGCGCGTGGCGCCGCGGACCGTGGCTGCCCTCGCCCAGTGGGACGAGCGCAGCCAGCCGGACGAGGCGGTCTATGCGGCGATGGCGGCCGACCTCAAGGACGCCCAAGCGCACCAGGAGGTGGGCCTGCTCGGCAAGCGGATCAATTACGAACTGCCGGGCTCGCGCAGCAACGTGATCGCGACCGCCCGCCAGGTCACCCGGCTGCGCGCCGGTCCCTACAAGGAGGCGATGATCGGTATCGACCCGCTCTGGGGCGGCACCGAGGTCTGGTCGATCCTGAAACGGGCGGGGTCGCCGGCCACCAGCTTCTACCTGCTGGCGGCCATCGACCTGCACCGGAACGCGGAAAATGCGATCGTGGCGGTGGCACCCGACCAGGCGATCTTCGTCGACGTCTTCCTGCGGACCTTCTGGATCGCGACCCTCGTCACTTTGGCGACGGCGTTCTTGGGATATCCGGTCGCTTTCATGATCGCGAGCCTGCCGCGGCGGACCGGCAATCTGCTGCTGATCCTGGTGCTGCTGCCGTTCTGGACGTCGCTTCTGGTCCGGACGACGGCCTGGGTCGTGCTGCTGCAGACCAACGGCCCGATCAACGACGTGCTGCTGGGCCTGGGCCTGGTGCATGAGCGGCTGCAGCTGATCTTCCAGCGGTCCGGCACGCTCATCGCGATGACCCATATCCAATTGCCCTTCACCATCCTGCCGATCTACAGCGTGATGCTGACGGTGCAGCCTGGGGTGACGCGCGCGGCGCGCTCCCTCGGTGCGACCTCCTTCACCGCGTTTCGGCGGATCTACTTCCCGCTGACCCTGCCAGGGGTCGGCGCCGGCTGTCTCCTCACCTGGATCCTGTCGCTCGGCTATTACATCACCCCGGCGCTGGTCGGCGGGCCGAAGGACCAGATGGTGAGTTCGCTGGTCGCGCAATACATGAATCGGGAGCTCAATTGGGGCATGGCGTCGGCGCTGGGCGGCCTGCTGCTCATCCTTACCCTCCTCGTCTACGGCGTCTATACGCGGCTTGTGGGCGTCGATCGCGTGCGGCTCGGGTGAGGCACCAATGACGCTCCCGCCCTATGCCTCGCCGGTCGAACGGCTCTGGCAGATCGCGCTCAGGATCATCGTGGCCGGCGTGCTCGGCTTCCTGATGCTGCCGATCCTCATCGTGGTGCCGCTCTCCTTCAGTTCCGAGAGCTTCTTCACTTTTCCGATGCCGGGCCTGTCGCTGCGGTGGTACGCGGAGTTCTTCACGTCGGACCGCTGGCTCGACGCGGTCTGGCACAGCGTCGTCATTGCCGTCGCCACGACCTTCTTCGCGACCGTGCTGGGGACGCTGGCGGCCCAGGGGTTGAGCCGGCGCACCATGCCGGCGCGCGGCCTCATCATGGTCGTGCTGATCTCGCCGATGATAGTGCCGACGGTGATCACGGCCGTCGGCATCTATTTCTTCCTGGGCCAGACCGGCCTGCTCAACAGCTTCGCCGGGATCATCGTGGCGCATACGGCGCTGGCGACACCCTTCGTCGTCATCACGGTGCTCTCGACCCTGACTGGCTACGACACCAACCTCAACCGGGCGGGGGCCAGCCTGGGTGCCGGCCCACGTCAGGTGTTCTTTCGGGTAACCCTGCCGCTGATCCTGCCGGGCGTCATCTCGGGGGCGCTTTTCGCCTTCGTCACCTCCTTCGACGAAGTGGTCTGCGTCCTCTTCATCGCGAGCCCGGACCAGCGGACCCTGCCCATGCAGATGTTCAGCGGGATCCGGGAGCAGATCAGCCCCACCATCACGGCGGTGGCGACCCTGCTCATCCTGTTCTCGACGGTGATGCTGGCGTCGATGGAACTGCTGCGCCGGCGCAGCGAGCGGTTGCGACTGCACGGCTGAGAGCCGCCCGGCAGAGCCGCCCGGCCAGTAGCCTGAGCCCGTCACCAAAACGGGCTCGCCCTCTCAAACGTTCCTTAAGGGATTTCCGCTTTCCTCGTGCTTGGGAGGCCCGATCGCGCCTGCGAATTTTCGCGGCGGATGTGGCGCTCTTCACACGGGCTCGGGCGCTCGCCGGGTTATCTTTAATGAGCGGCCGCCGTCGAGCCGATGGAAGGTAAATGATGTTGAACGTTCTGGTGCTTGGCTGGCCGACGATGGTCGTCACCTTCGCGGCCGGCTACCTGCTGCGCTTGGCCCTGGAAAGCATCAGCGACTTTGACCGTCCGCCTTTCCTCTGAGCCGAGGCTGTTTCGATCCGACCCGGTTCCGTACGGATCGATAACAGGAACTTTCCTCTCCCCCCATAGTTAACATCGGGCGCAGCAGTATTGCGCAGGGGTGGCATCGCTTCGCCTGACCGGTGCCCCCAGTTGTCAGCTAAGATGCAAGGTTGACGATCGCTTACGAGCAATGGCGTGTTGGGCGCCCGGTGTGATACACAGTCCGGTCGGCGTGATTTCACTATCTGAAGACGGAGTAGGATGATGGAGATCACTGTGTTCTTTTGGCTGGTCGGGGCGATAGTGACATCCGTCATCGCCTCCGAGCGGGGGCGCCGTCCGCTGGCGTGGTTCGCCGCTGCCCTGATCCTATCGCCGCTGGTGATGTTGGTTCTGTTCGTGCTGCCGCGCATCCGTCAGGAATGGCACGTCCAACCCCTCGATATCCATTACGACGAGTTGTCCTACGGTGCCGATGGGCAGATGGTGCCGATGGATCCGCATGAGCGCCCGGCAGCGCCGAAGCAGCCGGTAGCGGCACAGCAACCCGCTGCCCCGCAGGGCGTCCGGACGTCCGCGTTTGGCGCGGGGCCTGGCGCTTTCGCGAGTTCGGGCGCTTTCGGTCCCGTTTCGCTCGCAGTCGCCGGCAGCAAGCCGGGCGCCAGTGTGTGGCGAGCCGGGCCAGCCACGGAGCGCCCCGTTGCTGAAACCGTGGAGAGCGCACCAGCGCCCATCATGTCTCCGCCGCCACGGGTATTCAGGGTGAAGAGCTGCCCGCAATGCGCCGAGACGCTGAAGATGGGCGTGCGCGTCTGCCGGTACTGCGGCTACGATCTCGAAGGTCTGGAGCCGCCGATGCGTCAGATGGCCCGGACGACGGCCTCGGGATCTCAGACGGCCCCCCATGCGGCACCGGCGGCATGGGTCCCGGGTCAACGCCAGGCCGTGGCCCCCACGGCGACCGCCGACCACGCGTCGGCCGAGCGGAGATTGCTGCGTCTGAAGGCGCTCGATCAGGCGATCTAGCCGGATTAGCCACCTTTCGCCACGGTGCAGCGCAGTAGGCGAATAACGACAATGCACGAGATCCTCACCGTAGCCCAGATGGCCGAGGCCGATCGTCTGACGATCGCCTCGGGCGTGCCGGGTATGGTGCTGATGGAGCGTGCTGGGGCGGCGGTCGCGGATCAGATCGTGCGATACTGGACACCCCGGCCCGTCGCGGTGCTGTGCGGCCCCGGCAACAATGGTGGAGACGGCTTCGTCATCGCCCGTCATCTGCGGGCGAAGGGCTGGCCGGTACGGCTCGGCTTGTCGGTCGCGGCGACGGCGCTGACCGGCGACGCCGCCCATCATTGCCGATTTTGGCAGGGTCAATCGGGTACGATCGAACCGCTATCGGCGGCGCTGCTCGATGGTGCCGGTTTGGTCGTCGACGCGCTGTTCGGTGCCGGCCTGTCGCGGCCCCCGGATGGCGCGGTCGCCGCGACCCTCGACGCGCTGAGCCGCACGAAGATCCCGGTCGTCGCCGTGGACGTCCCTTCAGGCATCCTCGGCGATACCGGTGCCGATCTCGGCGCCGTTCCCGCGACCCTGACGGTCACCTTCTTCCGCAAGAAGCCGGCGCACCTGCTGCTGCCCGGCCGAGCGATGGCGGGTGACGTGGTGGTCGCCGATATCGGCATCGACGCGGCGGTGCTGCCGAGGCTCGGTCCCACGATCGTCGAGAATGGACCGGCGCTGTGGGCGGCGGCCCTGCCGGCGCCGCGGCTGGACGGCCACAAATACGATCGCGGTCATGCCCTCATCTCCGGCGGCTATCCGATGACCGGCGCCGCCCGGCTGGCGGCGCGCGGTGCCGCCCGCATGGGGACCGGCTTGGTGACCCTCGCGGTGCCGGAGATCGGCTTCCCGATCTATGCGGCGGCGCTCACCAGCATCATGGTCAAGCCGCTCGCCGCCGAGGGGGATTTCACCGGGTTGCTGGCCGATCCGCGCCATTCCGCGATGCTGATCGGCCCAGGGGCGGGGGCCGGCGCCGCGACGTGCCAGCGGGTGCTGGCGATCCTGGCGACCGGCCGGGGCGTGGTGCTGGACGCCGATGCGCTGACCGCCTTCGCCGACCATCCCGAGACGCTGTTCGACGCGATCAAGGGGCCGACCGTGCTCACCCCGCATGATGGAGAGTTCCGGCGTCTGTTCGACCCGGCCGGCGACAAGCTGACGCGAACCCGGCGCGCGGCCGAACGCAGCGGCGCCGTCGTGCTGTTGAAGGGGGCCGATACGGTCATCGCCGCCCCCGACGGGCGGATCGCCATCAACGGCAACGCACCGCCGACGCTCGCCACGGCCGGCGCCGGCGACGTGCTGGCCGGGTTCATCACCGGGTTGCTGGCGCAACGGGTCGAGCCGTTTCTCGCCGCCGCCGCGGCCGTCTGGCTGCACGGTGCCGCCGCGGCCGAGTTCGGTCCGGGTCTGATGGCCGAGGACCTCCCCGACCTGTTGCCCGTGGTCTTGCGCAGGCTTGCCGCCGGAGAGGCCCCCGAGCCGGGGTTTGGCGAACGGTCTTGATGGCGATACCGCCGATCTGACATCCTGCCGTGGGGAGGAAAGCAAATTGGCGGTAGTGACTTCGTTGCCCGTGCCGCGGCCGGGCCCACATAGCCCAGATCCACATAGTCCGGTTCCACATAGTCCGGTTCCACAGGGGCGGCTCAATCAGGTGCCGGCGGATCCGGCCTTGGTCGAACTGCTCGAAGAGATCGCGCGCAAGGTGCTGTGGCTGTCCGCCTGGACGATCCACAATGCCAATCATCTGCGACCCAACCGGGATGGCTTGAAGGTCGGCGGCCATCAAGCGTCGAGCGCCTCGCTGGTCACCCTGATGACGGCGCTCTATTTCGCCGTGTTGCGTCCGGAGGATCGGGTGGCGGTGAAGCCGCATGCGTCGCCGGTGTTCCATGCCATCCAATATCTGCTGGGCACCCAGACACGCGAGAAGCTGGAGCGGTTTCGCGCCCTGGGCGGCGCACAATCCTATCCGTCGCGGACCAAGGATATCGACGATGTCGATTTCTCGACCGGCTCGGTCGGGCTCGGCGCGGCGATCACGATCTTCGCGGCGTTGGCGCAGGATTACGTGCGCCTCAAGGGGTTGACGCCGGATGCCGGGCCGGCCGGCCGCATGATCGCCCTGGTCGGCGATGCTGAGCTCGACGAAGGCAACGTGTTCGAGGCGTTGCTGGAGGGCTGGAAGCACGATGTGCGCAATTGCTGGTGGGTGATCGACTACAACCGCCAGAGCCTCGACGCCGTGGTCTCCGACCGGCTGTTCGACCGGATCGACACGCTGTTCGAGATGATGGGCTGGCGCGTCGTCACGTTGAAATACGGCAAGGCGCTGGAGGCGGCCTTCGCCGAACCGGATGGCGCGCATCTGCGCGATTGGATCGATGCCTGCCCGAATTCGCTATATTCCGCGTTGGTCTACAAGGGCGGCGCCGGTTGGCGCGAGCATTTGACGCGCGATCTCAACCGCTATCCGGGGATACGCCAGATCCTCGACCGGCATGACGACGAGGCGCTCGCTCGCCTCATGACCAATCTCGCCGGCCACGATATGGCCGCCGTTCTGGAAGCCTTCGCCTCGATCGACGACGACATCCCGACTTGCTTCATCGCCTATACGATCAAAGGCTTCGGGCTGCCCTTCGCAGGGCATAAGGACAACCATTCCGGGCTGATGAATCGCGACCAAATGGCGATTTTCCAACAGGCCATGGCGGTGCCGGAGGGGCAGGAATGGGACCGGTTCGCCGGCGCACGCCTGCCCAAGGCTCGGCTGGAAAGCTTTCTTGCCGAGGTGCCGTTCGCCTCGACCGGACCGCGCCGGCGGACCGCCGAGGCGGTGCCGGTGCCCGATCTGCCAGCGCCGCAAGGTGCCCGGCAATCGACCCAGGAGGGCTTCGGCAAGCTGCTGAACGACTTGGCCGGCGGCACCACGGAGCTGGCTCGGCGAATCGTCACCACATCGCCCGACGTCACGGTCTCGACCAATCTCGGCGCCTGGGTGAACCGGCGCGGGTTGTTCGACCGGCATGAGCGCGCCGATGTGTTCCGCGATGAAAAGGTCGTCTCGGCGCAGCGCTGGCTGATGTCGCGCGAGGGGCAGCATCTGGAGTTGGGGATCGCCGAGCATAACCTGTTCCTGGTGCTGGCGGCGTTCGGGCTGACGGCGCCGCTGTTCGGCGCGCGGCTGCTGCCGATCGGCACGCTTTACGACCCGTTCATCAATCGCGGCCTCGATGCGCTGAATTACGGTTGCTACCAGGATTCCCGGTTCATCGTCGTGGCGACACCGGCGGGGCTCAGCCTGGCGCCGGAGGGGGGCGCCCATCAATCCACCAACACCCCGTTGATCGGCATGGCCCAGGACAAGCTCGCCGCGTTCGAGCCCGCCTTCGTCGACGAGTTGACGGCCATTCTGGCATGGAGCTTCGACTGGCTGCAGGCGGAGCATGGCGGTTCCGTCTATCTGCGCCTGTCGACGCGCGTGCTGGATCAGCCGGCGCGGCCGCTCGATGCCGGGCTGCGCGACGGCGTCATCGGCGGGGCCTATTGGCTGAGGCCACCGGCGCCGGGTGCCGAGCTTGCGATCGCCTTCATGGGGGCGGTGGCCGAGGAGGCCATCGCCGCCCATGCCGCCGTGCTGGAAGACATCCCGGGCGCCGGCCTGCTGGCGATCACCTCGGCCGACCGGCTGCATGCCGATTGGCTGGCGGCGCGCGGCAGGGGACAGGGAACGCCGTCGCGGATCGAGCGGCTGCTGGCGCCGTTGGCACCGCGCGCGGCGCTGGTGACGGTCCTCGACGGGCATCCGGCGACGCTGTCCTGGCTGGGCTCCGTCGCCGGTCACCGGATTCAACCTTTGGGGGTGGACCATTTCGGTCAGTCCGGCGATATCCCCGACCTTTACAGAACTTATGGCCTCGACGCGGACGCGATCCTGGACGCCGCGGCCCGCGCGCTAATGGGATAATTCGGAGGCTGGGATAGCTTGGGCCCGGATGGAGTGGGGTTTTCTGAAACGGTCGAGCCGACGAGCCAAGACTCCTCTAATGAACCCATAGGTTGAATTCTTTGGGGGCCGCGATATTTATTTAAGCTCGATGCCGCGTTAACTCGTAATTAAGTGAAATATTGGATTCCTAAGGGGCCCGAATGAAGGGCGCCCCATGAAATAGCGATGGCTGAGTCACATGAGCACCTTGATTTTCGCGGCTGGTTGGTTGGCGGCTGGGCTTCTGATGGTCATCATCGGCTCCGGCATGTTGTCCAGGGTTCGGACCCTCGGCTTTGTGATTCTTACTCTCGGCATCGCCAGCGGCGGTGCCGGTCTGGCCCTGATCAAGCACGGCCCGCCGACGAGTTACGGCCCGGCGGTGACGATGATCTTCCCGGCCCAGGCGGCGGTCGCGGCATCGTCGATCAGCCCGATGAAGCTGATTGCCCAACAAGGCGTCCGCTAGGCCGTCTGAACATCACTTTTGGCGGCATCCCCGACCGGATGCCGCCGTCGACCCGGCGATGGTGCCTATCGCCGCTCGACACCAACCCCCTTTGGCGATCGTCCTGTCGCGGGTGGTGCATTTGTGCTGCCGCCCGCAATCGCCATATGCTATGTCAACCGGCTTGCGGGTTCGACGACGCCTCCGGGGGGTCGCCGCCCAAACGAGTCGATGGGTCGCGCGGGCGTGGCGGAATTGGTAGACGCACTGGATTTAGGTTCCAGCGACGCAAGTCGTGGGGGTTCAAGTCCCTCCGCCCGCACCAATCCGCGACCCTTTTCCCCGTGACCCGGGTCGGCTTCCGCCGGCCTTCGACGGTCCTTTTTCCATAGGCACGAATAACCCATGCAGATCACCGAGACCCTTAGCGACGGCTTGAAGCGCGAGTTCAAGGTCGTCGTCGCCTCCGACGATATCGAGCGGCGCGTGACCGACCGGCTGGCCGAGATCGCCAAGACCATCCGGCTGCCCGGCTTTCGTCCGGGCAAGGTGCCGCTGGCGGTGGTGAAGCAGCGCTATAAGTCGTCGATCCTCGGCGAGGTGCTTGAGCAGACCGTGACCGACAGCTCCAGCGAGGCGCTGACCGAGCGCAAGCTGACGCCGGCCATGCAGCCGAAGATCGAGATCCAGTCCTTCGCCGATGGCCAGGATCTGGAATACACCATGGCGATCGAGGTGATGCCCGAGATCGCCCCCCTCGACTACGCCGCCATCAGTCTCGATCGGCTGAAGCCCGAAGTGCCCGATGCCGAGATCGTGAAGGCGTTGGAGCGGCTCGCCGATCGGTACAAGAAGTCCGAGCCGGTGACCGAGGCGCGGGCCGCCGAGAACGGCGATATCCTGGTGATCGATTTCGTCGGCTCGGTCGACGGCGAGAAGTTCCAGGGTGGCGAGGCCACCGGGCACAATCTCGAACTCGGCTCCGGCAGCTTCATTCCGGGCTTCGAGGAGCAACTGGTCGGCGTGACGGCGGGCGAGCATCGCGCGGTCAATGTGACCTTTCCTGATCCCTATGCCAGCCCGGATCTCGCCGGCAAGGCGGCGGTATTCGAGGTCGACGTCAAGGAACTGCGCCGCCCGACGCCGCTCGCGATCGATGACAGCCTGGCCGACGCGGTCGGCATGGAGAATCTCGAGGAGTTGAAGACCGCGGTCCGCGAGCAGCTGGAGCGGGATTACGCCGGCGTCGCCCGGCAGAAGCTGAAGCGCGACCTGCTCGACCGACTGGCCGATCAGCATCATTTCGCCGTGCCGCCGGGCATGGTCGATCTGGAGTTCGACGGCATCTGGAAGCAGTTCGAGGCGGAGCGCGACCGCGTCAAGGAGCAAGGCGGCGAGGCCGCGGCCGAACTCGAGGCCGACGGCAAATCCGATGACGAGATCAAAGCCGAATACCGTGCCATCGCGGAGCGCCGGGTACGCCTCGGCCTGCTGCTGGCCGAGGTCGGCCGGACCAACAAGATCGACGTTACCCAGGACGAACTGAACAAGGCGATCATCGCCCAGGCGCGCCAGTACCAGGGCCAGGAAAAGGCCGTGGTTGAGTATTTCCGCAACAACCCGGACGCTACCCAGTCGCTGCGGGCACCGATCTACGAGGACAAGGTCGTCGATTTCGTGCTGGAAATGGCATCGGTCACCGACAAGCCGGTCAGTCCCGAAGAGCTGATGCGGCTTGCCGGCATGGGCGATGATGCCGAGGATACCGGGGCGGAAGTGGACGAGGCGGCCAAGCCGAAGCGCAAGAAGGCGGCCGGCAAAGCCAAGGCGGCCAAAGCCGAGGCGACCGAGGGCTGATTTCAGCCGATCGCACGGAGCGGCTTGCGCTCTCGCGGAAGGGGCGGCGAAATCGAGGCGCGGTCACCATATAACCTGGAGTAGCTCAGTCGAGCCGCCGGGTTGGTGGTGACAGGCGCTCGGAAGCTTCAGCCCGTTGACGGGCTTTGACGAGGAATCTGGATACCATGGCAGACCCATTCGAGCAGTACATGAATACCCTGGTTCCCATGGTGGTCGAGCAGACCAACCGGGGCGAGCGGGCCTACGACATCTATTCGAGGCTGCTGAAGGAGCGGATCATCTTCCTGGTCGGCCCGGTCAACGACGCGGTCGCGAGCCTGGTCTGCGCCCAGCTGCTGTATCTGGAGTCGGAGAACCCGAACAAGGACATCTCGTTCTACATCAACTCGCCGGGTGGCATTGTCACCTCCGGCCTCGCGATCTACGACACGATGCAGTATGTCCGGCCGGATATTTCGACCGTGTGCATCGGCCAAGCGGCCTCGATGGGCTCGCTGCTGCTGTGCGCCGGTGCGTCGGGCAAGCGCTACTCGCTGCCCAACAGCCGGATCATGATCCATCAGCCGTCGGGCGGCGCCCAGGGGCAGGCATCGGACATCGAGATCCAGGCCCGCGAAATCCTTGCGCTCCGCGCCCGGCTGAACGAGATGTATGCGAAGCATACCGGCCAACCGGTGGACGTGGTGGCGCCGGCGGTCGAGCGTGACAATTTCATGTCTCCGACGGAGGCGAAGGCTTTTGGTTTGATCGACGAGGTGGTCCTGCAACGCCCGCCACGCGAAGGCGCCGGCGAGTCCAGCTAGGGTCCGGCCTCGTTAAGCCGGGCAGTGGCGTCGATGGACGTTCTTGCTCGGCGTTAAGGGGGCGTTCAGACGACGGGCCGTAGCCTGTCTCGTGGATGGATGCGATCCGGTTTCGTCGAGGCGCGGTTTTCCTTGACGGGACGGAGCGTAAGATGGGCGGAATTATGACAGTTCGGTGAGGGCTGGAGTGGTTCTTGCAGAAAGCGGCGGTCGTCAGGCCGAATGCCCAAGATGGTTGTGCGATCAAACCGCGGGCAGATAACATGATCGAGGTAACGCCTCGAGGTTGACGGAGTGCCTATGACTAAGTCCAGCGGCGGCGATTCGAAGAACACCCTCTACTGCTCGTTCTGCGGTAAGAGCCAACACGAAGTGCGCAAGCTGATCGCCGGTCCCACGGTGTTCATCTGCGACGAGTGCGTCGAGCTCTGCATGGACATCATCCGTGA
>DATMGU010000018.1:0-60447 GCA_035555315.1 Allostellaceae bacterium | reverse complement strand
CTGCGTTCGCTGGTGAAGCAGGACGGAGCACTCGAACTATCGCTCGCTCAGGTGACCGTGTCGCCGCCGAAGGACGACGAGGTGATCGTTCGCGTCGAGGCCACGCCGATCAATCCCTCCGACCTTGGGCTCTTGCTCGCCCGCGGCGACGTAAGTTTAGCGAAGGTATCGGGAAAAGGCAGCCAGACGGTGGTCACGGCGCCGATCGCACCCGTGGTGATGCGCGCGCTCTCCGCTCGGATCGGCAAGTCGATGCCGCTCGGACTGGAAGGAGCAGGCGTGGTGACACAGGCTGGCCCATCGCGCGAAGCCCAGGCGCTGCTCGGGAAGACCGTGTCGATCTTCGGCGGGGGGATGTACGGACAACTTCGGAAAGCCAGGGCCGCCGACTGCCTGGTCTTGCCGGCCGGCATCAAGCCGGAAGAGGCAGCGTCCGCCTTCGTCAATCCGCTAACCGCTCTTGGTATGCTGGAGACCGCGAGAAGGGAGGGACATAAGGGCCTGGTGCATACGGCGGCGGCGTCGAACCTTGGCCAAATGCTCAACCGACTCTGCCAGGCGGATGGGATTCCATTGGTGAACATCGTCCGCAGCGAAGAGCAGGTTCAAATTTTGAAGGGCCTTGGGGCGGAGCATATCGTCAACACGGCTCAGGCAAGCTTCACAGACGATTTGGTCTCGGCACTCAAGGCGACGGGCGGAACACTCGCCTTTGACGCCATCGGCGGAGGCAAGCTCGCCGGCCAGATCCTCAACGCCATGGAGGCCGTCGCTGCCGGGGCGTCCGCAGAGACGTACAGCATGTACGGCTCTTCCGTTCACAAGCAGGTCTACATCTATGGCACCCTCGATCCTGGACCGATTGAGCTGACGCGTGGCGCAGGCATGGCGTGGGGTATCGGTGGCTGGCTGCTCTTTCACTTCTTGGCCAAGGTGGGTCCAGAGGTCGAGGCACGGTTGAAAGCACGGGTTGCCAGTGAAATCAGGACGACCTTCGCCAGCCACTACACCCGCACCATCTCCCTGCTTGAGGCACTCGATCCCGATGTCATCGCGGCCTACAGCCGCCGAGCGACGGGCGAGAAATTCCTGATCAACCCGAGTCTGGCCATCGATTAGGCGATCGATCCCTGCGCTCACGATAGGCAGGTGCGCGGCGCAGTTGTCTTGGCACATGCGCGTCTGATCTACGTGAGCGAGGTCCGCTCGCAACTTGTGTTGATTGGAACCGTGTGCGGTGGCGACCACCGCAACAGTTCGTGCTCACGACTGGCGAAGCGGCCGGAAAAACGTCCGCACGTCCTGGACCAGAAGGTCGGGCTGCTCGAACGCGGCAAAGTGGCCGCCCTTGGGCATTTCAGTCCAGTGCCGGATGTCAGTGAAGCGGCCTTCCATCCATTTGCGCACCGGCGTGATGATCTCCTTCGGGAAAACGGCGACACCGATCGGTACAGCGACCGGGGGCGCCGTGATACGCTTCCAGCCGAAACTCTCCCAATAGAGCCGCGCAGATGACGCGGCGGTCGCCGTCACCCAGTACAGCATCACGTTGTCGAGCAGTTCGTCACGGCTCAGGATATTTTCGGGATCGCCGTCGCAATCCGTCCAGGCCCAGAACTTCTCCAGAATCCACGCCGCTTGGCCCGCCGGCGAGTCGGTGAGACCGTAAGCCAGGGTCTGCGGCCGCGTCGATTGCTGGGTGGCATACCCGGAATCCCACGCGCGGTAATGTTCGATGCCAGCGAGTGCCCGCGCCTCCTCAGGCGTGGGCTCCCCGGTGACGTTGGGCCGCGAATTCATCGCCAGCGTGACGTGGATACCAGCGCAATGCTGCGGATCTTGCGAGCCGAGCGAGGCAGTGATCGTCGAGCCCCAGTCGCCACCCTGTGCACCGTATCGCGTGTACCCAAGGCGAGCCATCAAGGTCGCCCATGCCGACGCGATCCGATCGACACCCCAACCCGTGGTCGTCGGCTTTGCGGAGAAGCCGAAGCCGGGGATGGACGGACAGACCACATGAAACGCGTCCGCGGCGTCGCCACCGTGCGCGGTGGGATCGGTCAGCGGTTCGATCACCTTGTGAAACTCGACCACCGAGCTTGGCCACCCATGGGTGATCACCAGCGGCATCGCCTCTGGATGGGGAGAGCGCACGTGGATGAAGTGAGTGTTCAGTCCGTCGAGCTCGGTTGTGAATTGGGAGAAACGGTTGAGCCTCGCCTCGCGGCGCCGCCAATCGTACTCCTCGGCCCAGTATTGGCAGATCTCCTGGATCCATTTCAGGGGCGCGCCCTGGCTCCAGTCGCTGACGAGTTCGGCTTCCGGCCAACGGGTGTTGCGAAGTCTCGCCTTTAGGTCGGCGAGTACGGCGTCGGTGATCGAGATTCGATAAGGCGTGATGGCGGTCATGGGTTTGCCCTTCTCTGGGATCTGGCTCGAGCTGCCCGCCAAGTTCGGGCACAGGCGTGCGCGCTGCCCCGCCTATTGTTGGCGCCCGTCCGGCAGCGCCTTCCATGTCATTGTTGCCTCCATTTCTGCCATGTAGTCCCAAGCAGAGCGAAATAACGACAACCAGGGGCGCATCGGCACGAGCAAGCGCGACGCGGTCCAGACCGCAGTGAACCTGGTCCGGCAAATAACACGCCTGACTATGCCGTACGTGGCCGCCTGAAGTGCGTAGCCGGGTGCGACTTTGTTTGAAAGCACGTCCCGAAAGGAGGCATCTACGTCCTCACCCAGATCGCAATTATTGAGACTAATAGGTTCCGACGGATCGGCGGAGGAATCGAATATGCGTGCGGCTTTCATCACGGGTTACGGCGACAATTCGGTAGTAGCGTGTGGGGAGGTTGCCGATCCCGTTCCCGGCCCCGACGAGGCACTGATCGAGGTGCGGGCGGCGGGGACCAACCCGGTCGAAATCTCGATGCGGGAGGGGCACTTCAAGGCGACACTTCCCTTCAGCTTCCCGCAGGTCATGGGTTACGACATTGCGGGTGTGGTCGCCTCGGCACCCACGGGCTCCGCGTTCAAGGCAGGCGATGAGGTCTACGCCCGGCTACCCAACCGCCGGCTTGGTGCTTATGCCGAGCGTGCCGTTGTTCCCTTGGGCCTCCTGGCCCGCAAACCTCGATCTCTTTCCTTTGAAGAAGCCGCGAGTCTTCCGACGGTCGCACTGACGACCTGGCAAGCGTTCATAGAGAGGGCAGAACTCAAGTCGGGCGAGCGCGTGCTGATACAGGCCGGAGCTGGGGGTGTCGGCGCCTTCGCAATCCAACTCGCCAAGCACATAGGCGCCTTTGTCGTCGCGACCGGGGGTCCCAATAGCCAGGATTTCATGGCGAAGCTCGGGGCCGACCGTACGATCGACTATACACGTGAAAAGTTCGAGGACGCCGGACCGTTCGATGTCGTCTATGACGGCGTTTGCGGACCGCTGGTTGAGCGCGGGATCGACACCTTGCGTGAGGGCGGCCGTTATGTCGGTCTGGTCCAGGTGGCGGACGCCCAGTCCTTCCGCGAGGTCGGTCTTCCGGCGCCGATCGCAGAGCAAGCTGCGGCAGGCGTACGACCTTTCGTCGAACGTGCCAGCGCCCGCAAGGCAAGTTTCCACGGCCCCCTCACGCGGCCCGACGGCGCCCAACTGGCGGAAATAGCGCAAGTTGTCGACAGCGGAGCCATCCGTGCCACGGTGAGCAAGACCTATAGGCTCGATGAACTCGCGTCAGCGTACGAGGTGCTCGCCGGAGGGCATGCGCGCGGGAAACTCGTCATCGTTCCTTGATGACGGATCAGTCGGTTCGCCCATGGTCGGGAGCGGCGCCTCGCCGATGAGGCGCCCGCCCTGGATCAGCAAATGTGTGGCGGACCAGGTCTGCAAGGCATTCAAAATTGAGAAAGGAAACAAAATGGGCAACGTGACGACCAGGATCACCACCGACAAGCAGGTGCCGGGCTTTTGGCGTGTGACGCTCAATCATCCGCCGATCAACACGGTCGACGATCAGATGTACGACGAGATCTTCGACCTCGTCGAAGCGATCGAGGCCGAGCCGTCCCTCAAGGTCGTGACCTTCGAGAGCGCGAATCCGGACTACTTCCTCGCCCACTATGGCGTGGCGGAATCGACCAGCCGCTTCGGCAAGCCACGTTGGATCGAGGCGGCGACCAGGCTCTCCCACAGCAATGTTCTCAGCATCGCAGTCATCCGCGGCCGTGCGCGCGGCGGCGGAAGCGAGTTCGCGTTGGCCTGCGACCTGCGCTTCGCTAGTCGAGAGAAAGCCGTTTTTGGCCAGCCGGAGGTCGGATTCGGCCTGATTGCAGGCGGGGGCGCCCTCGCGCGCCTGCCCCTCCTGGTCGGGCGGGCGAGGGCAATCGAGATCGCGCTCGGCGGAGACGATTTCGATGCCGGGACGGCTGAGAGATATGGCTGGATCAATCGCGCCATCCCGGACGCGGAGCTCGACGGCTTCGTCGCCAACTTCGTGCGGCGCATTCTGTCATTCGATAGCCAGGCGCTGAATGCCGCCAAGTCGATCCTCAATCAAACCGGCTTGCCCCGGCAGGCCGAACTTCAATCGACGCAAGCGACCTTCGGCGGGACCTTAAGGTCTCCGGCAGCACTCGAAAAGATGACCAAATCCCGTGAACGCGGCCTTGGGACCGCCGGCGAGTTCGAACTCGCCCTCGGTCGCCAGATCGCAGACCTGTAAGAAAGTAGATTGGGAGAAGGATGTGGGCGCCGCCACGCTGGAGTTGCGCTCACTGGTTAGTTTTACTGAGTCAGAAAACCGCAGGTTGGCCGCTAACGACCTTGGTCAGCGAGTCGGGTTCAGCGTTTTGCTCTCCGCCTCGCGCGCTTTGGCCCTGGTGTCCCTAGGCACTCAACGCTTCCAGGGTGCTCCAGACAGTCGCTAGGAAGCCTCGCTTCTTTGGCGCTACCGAACGCGCCGCCAGGCGATCGAGCGACGCAAGACACGGGCGTCAGCCGTCCCAAGCAGGACGGCCGCAAGCGGCGCGGCGAAAGTAATGCGGAGATCCTGTAGCTGCAGGGACGCGCCGCCCTCGTTGGAAGGTACGATGGCGTTGGCCATCGCGCGCGTCACCGCCGAGATGGCTCCCACATTGCGGGTGTCGATGAGGTCTGTCATACCTGCCTCTGATCAGGCTGCTGCCCGTGCGTTTGCAGTAACGCTCTTGCTGGCGAGCCCTTTATCAATCAGGTCCGCTTCGATTTTCCGCGCAAGTGAAGCGGGCACGAGGGCGTTCAAGATGCGGTTCAGCCGGCCTGGAATGACTTTGGAGCGGTTTTTGCGCAGACCGCTGAGGCCCTCAGATACGCACTGCTCGACGCTCATCGGTTTCATCGGCATGGTCTTCGGATCGAGGCCGAACTTATCGAGCACCGCCGTGTTCGTGAACCCGGCTGCCAGTACAGTGACGTAGACACCTAGAGGTTTGAACTCATAGTGAAGCGCCTCGCCAAGGCTGTGGACATACGCCTTCGCGGCTCCGTCATTTGCCATACGGGGAACGCCGGCTTCCGCACCCATTGCCCCCGCGAGCATCAAGCCGCCCCGCCCCCGCTTGGCGAGTTTCGCGCCGAAGTGGTGGGTGATGTCCAGATGCGCCATCGTACTGATCCGCAAGGTCGTCCGATGCAACTGCCGATCAAGCTTTAAGAACTCGCCGGGATTTCCGGTGCCGGCGTTGGAGACGACAAGGCCGATGTCGAGATCGTCAGTGGCGGAGTCGAGTTCTCCGATGAAATCCTCCCGAGAGACATCAAGCACGACGACGCGATGCTCGACACCGTAACGCTTGCTCAGTTCAACGCCTGCTTCCTTAAGCAAGGCCTCCCGTCGAGCAACGAGGACAATGTTGATGCCTGAAGCTGCGATTTGCCGCGCAAATTCCTTGCCGATGCCGGACGAGGCACCCGTGACGAGTGCCCAGGGGCCGAACCTTTTTTTATCGAGTGCTCTCATCTTTTTGCTCCGTTCTGCCTGCTTAGGGCTTGTCGTGTTTGTTCGTCGTAAGCTATCCGGCAGCCAATGGTCGTGAGGTGTAAGACAGTCAACTGACTGACGCCTCAATTGAAACAGGTCGCTTCCTTTGCCAACCCGGGCTCTTGTGATGTTGCCGGACGGTCTTCGAACAAACGCTGGGAAGGTTCAATCGACTTTGTAGACGCGGCCGGTTTGCACCCCCAGAATCGCGCGTTTGTAGGCCTGTGCCACTCTCCAGCCTTCGACGGGAATTACGCCGGGAAAGAGCGGACCAAATTGAGCTTCGGATTCCTTCAGGATCGTCGGGCTCACCACATTGATCCGCAATGCCTTGGGAAGTTCGACGGCGGCAGCCCGAGCGAAACCTTCCAGCGCACCCGAGACGGTTGCAGCCGCGGCGCTGGCGAAGATCGGTTCGTCGTTGAGAACGCCCGAGACCAAGGCGAATGATCCCCTTTCGTTGATGAATGGGATCGCCTCCTGGACCAGACTGATCTGGCCCATGAGCTTGCTCCCCAACGAAAACTGCCAATTTTCAGCGGTGAGCTGCGAAAGCGGGGCGAATACGACTTCGCCTGCCGCGACGGCCACGGCGTCAAACGAACCGACGGCTTGATAGAGCTGCCGGATACTTTCGCGGCTCTCGATATCGACTTGGAAATCGCCGGACTTGCGTCCGACCTTGACGATCTCATGGCCGGTGCCGGCCATGGTCATTTGAACCAGTTCGCCGATCGTTCCGTTTGCGCCAATCAGGATGATTTTCATAAAAGCTCCATTCTGCCCGCTTAGGGCTTACTGCGTCATCTGATCACCTCGTCATTCTGAGTGTATGTCAGTTGACTAACTTAGATCAACGCGCATTTTTTGCCCGCTCGCTTAAGGCCTCGCCGTGTCGGCCTGCGGGTTCAGCCTGCCTGGCGTCTCACAAGCTTTGAATCCAACTTTTGAGGCGCTTGATCTCCGCCTCGACGAGACCGGAGTCATGAAAGGCATGAGCCAGGACCGAAACGCCTTGCAGGGCGGAAAGCAGATGCACGGCAAGGCCGTTGGAGTCTTTCCCCATCCCGAGTGCCCGAAACTGGCTCTCGATCCAGGCCAGGTGTTGAGTGAAGATCTCGGTCGCTTTGGTGGCGACCGCGCCGCCCGCCTTGTGGACCTCGGAGCAAAACGTCCCGACCGCGCAGCCGAGTTGTGCCAAGCAATCCTTGTTCTCGAAGACGCCTTGGACGCAGGCGCAAAGCCGATCCTTGGGCGATTCACCTTCGTCCCATCGCTGCCGCTGCGCGGACAACTGCGCCAGCCTAAAGTCGACGATCGCCTCGCCAATCTCGTCTTTGGTCTTGAAGTAGTAATAGACGTTACCCAGAGGAACCTCGGCTTCGCGCGCGATGTCGGCAAGCGAGGTAGCGCCGAACCCGTTCTGGTACGCCAAGTCCACTGCCGCACTAAGCAGCCGCGATCGTTTATCGATAGGTGTCCTAGTCATGGGCATAAGTCCGTCAACTAACTTGGATATGACGGGGGCAGGCAAACCTGTCAAGTTCTTCGGCTTGCTGTTGGCCAGCCACGGTCCTTGATGGTGACGTACCCGGTAGGGCGGTCTTCACTCTATGAAGCACACTCGATCGCAATGCTTTGAATTAATTCTGCGTTCTGAGCATACGATCGACCGATCGGCTCATTTGTTTCAAAATAAATCCAGGCGCCAAGCGGCTCATCATTTTGAGCTGATTCGCCTGACCTGGACGAATTTCGAATCGATCGGTTTGCATTCCTTTGACGGCGACTTGAACCATTTCTTCCACCTTCATGATAGAAGCGCCTTTCAGGTCTTCAACATCAAAGTCACCACCCAAGAGTTCTGTTTGTGTCGCAGGCGGCGCCAGGTCAAATACCTTCACTTTGGTGTTTTTCAGTTGCACACGAAGAGACTCGGTGAACGAATGCAGACCGGCCTTGGTGGCGCAATAAACCGGTGAAATGGGCAATGGAACAAATGCCAGTCCCGATGAAACGTTCATGATTGCCGCCTCTGATTTTGTTTTCAAATGCGGCAAGAATTGTTTCACCATGCGAATCGGCCCGCTCAAATTGATTTCAATCTCACGAGTGATGTCTTCGAGGCTCCCAGCTTTGTCGTGAACACTGATCTTACGCATGATGCCGGCGTTGTTGATTAGAATGTTGAGCTCAGGAAATTGTTTGATGACCTCTTCGTAAAGAGTGGCAATCGCTTTCGGATCGGAAACGTCGCTTCGAAAGGTGTGAATTTTTGGAAAGGCCGCTTTCGCACGGTCCATCTTAGCTTGATCGCGGCCCGTGATAAGAATCGTGTTACCAAGTGCCGTGAGCTGTTTGGTGAGTTCGTAACCGATGCCGCTGGCGCCGCCGGTGATCAAAATCGTATTGCTCTTTAGTTTCATAATCTTACCTCACTCGGCCGCTGCGCAACGGAAAGCCGGATAGTCGGTATAGCCGCGCGGTCCCGATGCGTAGACGGTTTTCCAGTCGACCTCGGCAAGCGGAGCGCCGGTCGTGAGCCGCTCGACCAGATCGGGATTGGCGATGTAGGGTCTCCCGAAAGCGACCATGTCGGCGAGTCCCTCGGCGATTAGGCGATTGCCTCGTTCGGCGGTCATACCGACGCTGGCGATCAGCTTGCCGCGAAAAATGGGTCGGAAGTGGCGGAACATGCAGTCGCCCATCAGCGGCTCGAGAGGGGTGCCGGTGAAGTCGGTGGTGTTGCCCATCAGCATGAGATGCGACAGGCCGTAACCGTCGAGTTTGCGCACGGCATATTCCGTGATCGGCAACGTCTCGTCATTGGCGGCCATGGGGCCGCCATCATGCATCGGGCCGATCTTGACGCCGACTCGCGACGGATCGACCTCTTCGAGCACCGCTTCGACGACTTCGAACAGGATGCTGGCCCGGTTTTCGATCGAACCCCCATATTCATCCGTTCGACGATTGGTGGTCCGGTTCAAGAATTGAGGGATCAAGTAGAGATAGGCGGCGAGGATCTCCAATCCGTCGAATCCGGCCTCCATTGCGTTGCGTGCTGCACGCGCATAATCGGCAACGGTCTGGCGAATCTCGCCGATGGTCATCGGTCGGGGAGCAACCGTGGGCTTTCGGCCAGATGCGGTCACTGACTCGTAGAGAAGGTTGACATCGGATGCCGACAGTGGCTGCGAACCACCGCGCATGTCGGGATGGGCAATGGCGCCGGTGTGCCAAAGCTGCGCAATGATCCGTCCGCCGGCGGCATGCACGGCGTCTGTCACCAGGCGCCATCCGCGCACCTGATCCGCGCTCCATAATCCCGGGGTATCGGCATAGCCAAAGCCGTCAGGACTGATCGCGGTGGCTTCCGCGACGATCAGTCCGGCCGAAGCCCGCTGGGCATAATATTCGGCCTGCAGCGCGGTCGGTACGTGATCGATCGACCCGGCGCGCATGCGGGTGAGCGGTGCCATGACGATACGATTGGGCAGATCCAGATCGCCCATGCGAACCGGGGTAAGGAGAGGCTGGACGGACATGACGGCGCTCCTGGACAAGGGATCAAGCGCTGACGACGATTTTGCCGGCTTGCTCGCCCGTCTCGATGAAGCGATGGGCGTCAGCGATGCGGCCTATAAGTCAGACAACTAACTTAGTTATGGCGGAGGTAGGCCAACCTGTCAAGCCTCCAGCTTGATCGTGGGAGAAACAGCGAACCTCTGGGGGAACCCGCGCTGAGTAAGATCAACCGATTGGAGCATATAAAGCCCATGCGCCGCCTTTCGACGGCGAAGACCGGCTCATTCTTGGCCATTTATAGGCGAATGGCCGCAAAAACGGGGATCTGCGGCGGAAAATCGCCTTCCGCTCGCTTACCCCGCGCTTACCCGGCGAGCATCCGAAGCCCAGGTAAGCAAAAGGCGTCCCGAAGGACGCCTTTTATCCGCTTGAAATCTCTAAGAGATTTTGGAGCGGGCGAAGGGATTCGAACCCTCGACCCCAACCTTGGCAAGGTTGTGCTCTACCCCTGAGCTACGCCCGCATCCGACCGGAGCGACGGTGCCGTCGTCCGGAGGCCGGCATATTACTGATGGGCGGGCAGGGTGCAAGCGATGTTTTAAGGGGTATCCCAGCCATGCGCGAGCATCGGCCGGCATCGGCGGCGACGGCCCAACCGGGTTCGCGGGATGGGCCGCGCCGATCGATCTCGCTGGTCGATCTCGACGGCCCATGCTGGGAGCCGGCGGGGCAATCGGCGCGTGCCCGCTTGCTCTTGGGAGCGGAAGCAGCCATGTATTTGGCCAAAATCGGGCCTTTGGCAAAATCGGCCTTTGGCAAACCTCGGCAGGAATGGTGTGACGATCGTGAGCCAATTCATCGTAGGCGACGCCCCGAGCGCGGTCGCCGCCATCAAGGATACTTCCACGGCCACCTTCATGGCCGACGTCGTCGATGCCTCGATGGATCAGCCGGTGATCGTCGACTTCTGGGCGCCCTGGTGCGGCCCCTGCAAGCAACTGACGCCGATCCTGGAAAAAGCCGTCAAGGCCGCGAATGGCGCCGTTCGCATGGTCAAGGTCAATATCGACGACAATCCCGAAATCGCGCAGCAGATGCGCATCCAGTCGATCCCCGCGGTGTTCGCGTTCCGCGACGGCCGGCCGGTCGACGGTTTCGTCGGCGCCCAGCCGGAAAGCCAGATCAAGGCGTTCATCGAACGGCTGGGTGGTGCCGCCGGCCCCTCGGTCATCGAGGAAGCGATCGAGACCGCCAAGGCCGCCCTGGCCGAGGGCGATGTCGGCGCCGCCGCCAACATCTTCCAGCAGATCCTGCAGCGCGAGCCGGAGACCCTGGCGGCGATCACCGGCCTCGCGCGCTGCGCGCTGGCCGAAGGCAAGACCGAGGAGGCCCGCCAGATCCTGGCCAAGGTGCCGCCGGCCGACGCCAAGCATGCCGAGGTCACCGCCGTCATGGCCGCGATCGAACTCGCCGAGGCCGGCGCCAACGCCAGCGGCTCCACGCGCGAGCTGGAGGCGCGGCTGGCGCGCGATCCCGCCGATCACGAGGCGCGGCTGGAGCTCGCCACGGCACGGTTCGCCGCGGGCGACCGGGAGGGTGCCGTCGACGCGCTGCTCGAACTGGTCAAGCTCGACCGGGAATGGAACGAGCAGGCCGGCCGCAAGCAATTGGTCAAGCTGTTCGAGGCGATGGGTCCGATGGATCCGCTGACCGTATCGGCCAGAAAGCGCCTCTCCTCCATCTTGTTTGCCTGACCGGCCGATGATCCGGGGGGGCCGATCCGGTGGGTGAGGCGGAGTCCGTGGGTGAGGCGGTTCGATGAACCCCGACGCGTTGGCACCACAGATCGCGGCCCTGCCGGCGACCCTGCCGATCTTTCCGCTGACCGGGGTGTTGCTGCTGCCGCGCGGTCGGTTGCCGCTCAACATCTTCGAACCGCGCTACCTCGACATGCTGCGCGACGCCCTCGGCGCCGATCGGATGATCGGCATCATCCAGCCATCCGACCCGAAGCCGCGCGGCAAGAATCCGCCGGTTTTCACCACCGGATGCGCCGGCCGGGTGACCCAGTTCAGCGAGGAGGGCGAACGGTTCCTGATCACGCTGACCGGGATCTGCCGGTTCAACCTGGTCGAGGAATTGCCGACGACGCGCGGCTATCGTCGAATCGTGCCGGATTGGCGCCCGTATTACGATGATTTCCGCGAGCCGACCGAGACGGTGATCGATCGGGAACGGCTGCTGCTGGGCCTGCGTTTGTTTTTCAAGGTGCATGGCCTGTCGGCGGATTGGGATGCCATCGCGCAGACGCCGGATGAGCGGCTGATCACCTCGCTCGCCATGATCTGCCCGTTCGAGCCCAGCGAGAAGCAGGCTCTGCTGGAAGCGAGCGACCTCACCGAACGCAGCCGCGTGCTGACGGCGCTCATCGAGATGTCCGCGATCGATCCGTCCAGCGACGGCGACACCGTTCGCCACTAAGACGGTACGCCAAAACCGAACCCCTTGAGAGGCGGAGCCCATGTCCCAGATCGATCCCAAACTGCTGGAAATCCTCGTCTGCCCCTTGACCAAATCGCCGTTGCGCTATGATCGGGCGGCGCAGGAGCTGATCAGCGATCAGGCGGGTCTCGCCTATCCGATCCGGGACGGCATTCCGATCATGCTGGTCGACGAGGCCCGGCAGATCGGCGCCGAGGCCGCGCCCGCGCCGTGACATCTGAGAACATCGCCGTGACGACGGCGCGGACGCGACCGTGAGCGGCGGCACGAACAAGGGCGCCGACGCGGCCGATGACGGCTTCGGCACCCCCCATTGGCCGGTCGAGCTGCGCCTGCGCCAGGCCGAGCGCGTGCTGGAAATCGATTTCGACGATGGCGCCAAATTTCGCCTGCCGGCCGAATACCTCCGCGTCGAATCGCCTTCGGCGGAGGTGCAGGGCCACGGCCCCGGCCAGAAGCAATTGGTCGCCGGCCGGGCGGCGGTCGGCATCATCGCCCTGGAACCGGTCGGCAATTACGCGGTGCGGATCCGCTTCGACGACCTGCACGATACCGGCATCTTCTCGTGGCGCTATCTCTATACGCTGGGCCGCGAACAAGCGACGCGCTGGCCCGCCTATCTCGACGCGCTCGCCGCTGCCGGCCTCAGCCGGGACACCTGACTCAGCTGGGACGCCTGACTCAGCCGGAGCGCATGAACCGGCCGCTTTAGAGCCGCGCTAAAGTCGCTCGCCGCGGGCGAGGCGCGGCAAGTCGCCCAAGGTGCCCATGGCATGGCGCATCAGCAGGCGCTTCAACGGGCCGATCCGTTCGACCGCGCCCAGGCCGATATTCCGGGCGATGGCGAGCGGCGTGACGCGGTTGGAAAACAACCGGTTGAGCCCATCGGTCACGGCGGCGAGCGCCAGGATGTCGGTGCGGCGCCAGCGCTGATAGCGGGCCAATACATCGGGCGCTCCCAGATCCATGCCCAGCCGATGGGCGTCGACCAAGACCTCGGCCAGGGCCGCGACGTCCCGGATGCCGAGGTTCAAGCCCTGCCCGGCGATCGGGTGGATGACATGCGCCGCGTCACCGACCAGCGCCAACCGCCGGTCGACCGTGCGCTCGGCCAGCAGCACCGACAGCGGATAGGAGAACCGCGGGCCGATCAGCCGCGTCACCCCCAGATATCCGTCGAACCGCCGGGCAACCTCAAACTCGAACGCCGCGTCGTCGAGCGCCATCAGGCGCGGCACCAGCGCCGACCGCTCGGTCCAGACGATCGAGGACCGGTTGCCATTTGTCGGGGTGCCGGTCATCGGCAGGATGGCGAAGGGGCCGGAGGGCCGGAACTGCTCGATCGCCGCACCGTGATGCGGCCGCGCATGTTCGACCGTGGTGACGATGCCGTGCTGCGGATAGCTCCAATCCAGCGTGCGAATGCCGGCGGCCCGCCGCAACGGCGAGGCCTTGCCATCGGCCGCGACCACCAAGCCGGCGCGGATCCGCCGGCCATCGGCCAACCGCACGGTGGCACCGCCCGCCTCGGCATCGACGCCATCGACCGTCACGGGGGCAAGATGCACCAAATCGGGCAATGCCCCGACGCCCGCCAACAGCGCCCGGCGCAGGATGCGGTTCTCGACGATCCAGCCCAGCGGCGCGGCGCCGACCTCCCGATGATCGTAATGCAGGAACAGCGGCGATCGCCCCTCGACGACGCGGATATCCAGGATGGGTTGCGCATCCGCCGCAATGCGATCCCACAAGCCGATCGCCGCCAGCACTTGGCGCGACCCGAACGCGATGGCGGAGGCGCGACCGTCATAGGCGATGTCGGTCGTCGCCGCCGGCGCCTCGCGGTCGATCACCACGGCCTTGACGCCGGCCCCGGCAAGGGCGATGCCGAGCGACAGCCCGACGAGACCGCCGCCGGCGATCGCCACATCCGTCACCAACACCGGCTCCCCCCTCTGAGAGACACTCTCTTCCGTGGAAGCGGCGCGGCGCGGCGGGCGAAGGCGGACATCTGACATGATGGCGGCACCGTGTCTGAGGCCGACGGCATTGTCCAGCAGACACCCTCCGCCGCGACAATCTGCCTAGTTTTTCAGCATACGTCGATATCGGCTGACGCTACGCCGACCTCCATACCTGTCGAGCCCCCGTCGCGCGAGGGGCGGCACGCTTCTTGAACCGTTCATGACCCCGGGGCGGTGCGATCGCCGTATCTGCACAGGACCAAAGGAGCGGCCAAAGATTATGAAGCTGGTCATGGCGGTCATCAAACCGTTCAAGCTCGACGAGGTGCGCGAAGCCCTGATGGGCTTGGGCATTCAGGGGCTGACGGTCAGCGAGGTCAAAGGGTTCGGCCGCCAGAAAGGCCAGACCGAGATCTATCGTGGCGCGGAATATTCCGTGAGTTTCCTGCCCAAGGTGAAAATCGAAGTGGCGATCCCGGACGATCTGGTCGAACGGGTCGTGGAGGCGATTCAACGCACGGCGAATACCGGCAGGATCGGCGATGGCAAGATCTTCGTGATCGACATCATCCAGGCGGTCCGCATCAGGACCGGCGAAACGGATGCCGACGCGCTGTAACCACCGCGGCGAGTTGTCGTAACATCGACGATCCACCGCCGTGTGGCACGGTTTTTGTTGTTCTGCGTCAGGGGTTCAACCCCGGCGCGTGTCGATTCGACGCGCCGTGGGGCGGACGAGGTGTGGTCTGAGGGGGGTTTCGAAGTGATGAGTTCTCACGGCACGACCGTCGGGCGGATCGGCGGAAGCCAATCCGGTTTCGCGGCACGAACGAATGCAAAACTGGCGATGCTGGCCGGCAGTGTGGCGCTGCTGCTCGCGGTGTGGGTTCCGGAGGCCTTCGCCCAAACGGTCGCGGCGGCGGCACCGGCGGCCGACGCGCCGAAGCTCGATAGCGGCGACACGTCATGGATGCTGACCTCGACGGCGCTGGTCCTCATGATGACCATCCCGGGCCTGGCATTGTTCTACGGCGGCATGGTCCGCAAGATGAACGTGTTGGCGACGGTGATGCAAAGCTTCGCGATCACCTGCCTCGTCACCATCCTGTGGATGGTCGCCGGCTATAGCCTGGCCTTCACCGAGGGCACCCCGTTCATCGGCGGACTCAGCCGCGGGCTGCTCAACGGCATGGAACTCGACAGCGTCAACGCGCTGGCGAAGACGATTCCCGAATCGGTCTACATGACCTATCAGATGACCTTCGCGATCATCACGCCGGCGCTGATCTGCGGCGCCTTCGCCGATCGCATGAAGTTCTCGGCGATGATGTGGTTCATCGGCGCCTGGAGCCTGATCGTCTATGTGCCGATCGCCCATTGGGTGTGGGGACCGGGCGGCTTCCTGGGCGACGCAGGCGTGCTCGACTATGCCGGCGGCACCGTCGTGCATATCAATGCCGGGATCGCCGGCCTCGTTTGCGCGCTCGTGCTGGGCAAGCGCAAGGGCTACGGCTCCGAGAGCCTGATGCCGCACAACCTGGTGCTGAGCGTCATCGGCGCCTCGCTGCTCTGGGTCGGCTGGTTCGGCTTCAACGCCGGTTCGGCGGTCGCGGCCAGCACCAACGCGGGCATGGCCATGGCGGTCACCCAGATCGCCACGGCGGCGGCGGCCCTCGCTTGGATGTTCGCCGAATGGGCGATCAAGGGTAAGCCGAGCGTGCTGGGCATCATCAGCGGCGCGGTCGCGGGTCTGGTGGCGATCACCCCGGCATCGGGCTTCGTCGCCCCGTCGGGCGCCTTGATCATCGGCATCGCGGCCGGCGTGATCTGCTATTGGTCGGCAACCAGCCTCAAGCACATGCTGGGTTATGACGACAGCCTGGACTGTTTCGGCGTCCATGGCATCGGCGGCATCGTCGGCGCCATCCTGACCGGCGTGTTCGCGAAGGCGGCGATCAGCGGCGATCCGACCAAGAACGGCCTGATCGAAGGCAACGCCCACCAGGTCATCACCCAGCTCTACGGCATCGGTTGCACCGTGGTGTATTGCGGCGTGGTCAGCCTGATCCTGCTGAAGATCATCGATGTGGTGATCGGCCTGCGCGTCGACGAAGAAGTCGAACGCGACGGCCTGGACCTGGCGCTGCACGGCGAAACCGTCCAGTAGCCGCAAGCCTACGCGGCGAAGACAAGCGGCCGCCGTAGCGATACGGCGGCCGTTGCCGTTTCCAGACCGAGGGCCGGAGGAACGGCAGACCAGAAACGCCGATCCACAACGGTCATTCGGAGCGCGGCGAGGAGGTCAGCGAAAAGCATGTCGGCTTCTCGGATTGGGAAACGATGGTTCGCGTGTTGTCTCCCAAACGGGCGGAATACGACGCCTTCGACCTGCAGATGCGCGTCGCCCTGTAAAATCCTGGTCCCCAGCCCCGAAGGAGTTGGGGCGTTTGTCGCCCCCATTCGCACCTTTGCTGCGATCGCGATAAAGATTTGCTGCGCGCGGATCATTTGCCCTGATATAATCGGCATTTCTGGGATGTCTTTGAGATTCGGCTTCGGCTGAGCGGCATCCGTGCGGAGGGGGCGCGGGAGTGATCGTCAACGAGCGGATGGAACGGCTGGGGGACAATCCGTTCACGCGGCTGGCTGAGCTTTTGAAGGGCATCGCCCCGCGGGCAAACCGCCCGGCGCTCGCCCTGTCGGTCGGCGAGCCGCAGCACCAGCCCCCGGCGCTGCTGGCCGAGACGGTGGCGGCGCATGCCGATAAATGGAACCTATACCCGGGCGGCAACGGCACGCCGGAGCTGCGCGGGGCGGTTGCCGCCTGGCTGACCCGGCGCTATGGGCTGAGGACACCGGTCGATCCCGACCGGCACGTCCTGTCGCTCGCCGGCAGCAAGGAGGGGCTGTTCCTCGCCGCCCAATTGGCCGTGCCGGAGGGGCGACCCGACCGGCGCCCGGTCGTGCTGCTGCCCAATCCCTATTACATGGTCTATTCGGGATCGGCAGTCATGGCCGGTGCCGAGCCGGTCCTGCTGCCGGCCACCGCCGAGACGGGCTTCCTGCCCGATCTCGCGGCCATTCCGGCGGAGTTGCTGGGGCGCACGGCGGCGTTCTATCTGTGCAGCCCGGCCAACCCGCAGGGTACGACCGCCGATCTCGCCTATCTGACGGCGGCGATCAGCCTCGCCCGGACGCATAACTTCGTCCTGATGATCGATGAATGCTACGCGGAGATCTGGGACAAGGTGCCGCCGGTGGGCGGGCTGGAGGCTTGCCAGGCGGTCGGACCGGGCGAGGCGGGCGATGTTTTCGAGAACGTCCTGGTGTTCCATTCGCTGTCCAAGCGATCGAGCGCCGCCGGCCTGCGCTCGGGCTTCGTCGCCGGCGATGCGCGGCCGATCAAGCAATTCATGAAGCTGCGCAGTTTCGGCGCGCCGCAGGTGTCGTTGCCGTTGCAGGCCGCCGCGACGGCGTTGTGGCAGGACGAGGCGCATGTCGAAATCAACCGCGCGCGCTATCGTCTGAAGATCGACGCGGCCGAAGCGGTATTGGGCGACCGGTTCGGCTTCTACCGGCCGCCCGGCGGGTTTTTCCTGTGGCTCAAGGTCGGCGACAGCGAGCAGGCCGCGACGACGCTGTGGCGCGAGGCGGCGATCCGTACCCTGCCCGGCGCCTTTATCGGCCGGCCCGGCCCGGACGGCTTCAATCCCGGCGAGGGTTATCTGCGCCTGGCCCTGGTGCATGAGCCAGCGGTGATCACCGAGGCGCTGCAGCAAATGATCCACCTGCTGTGAGCGGACGATCATGGCCAATCTGACCGCCGGTCTGGACAAGACCTTCGCCGCCGCCGGCCTCAAGGAGTTCGTCCGCCGCCGGCTGAGCGAGGTTTGCGGCGCGCTGGTCTTCCTGGTCAGCCTGATCGCCGCCTTGGTGCTGGCGACCTATGATCACGGCGACCCGTCGCTCAATCACGCGGTCGACAAGGTGCCGGCGAATTTCGGCGGCTATCCGGGCGCCATCGCGGCGGATCTGCTGTTGCAGACCGTCGGGCTCGGCGCCGTCTTACTGCCGCTGGTGCTGGCGGTCTGGGGCCTGCGCCTGCTGCTCAACCTGACGATCGGCCGGCTATGGCTGCGGCTGATGCTGCTGCCGCCGCTGGTGGTGTTCGGGGCGACCGCCCTGGCGATCCTGCCCGCCCCCGCCTTCTTTGGACTGCCGACCGGCATGGGCGGCGTGCTGGGCATGGTGATGTGGCGCCTGATCGGCTTCTGGGGCGATATTTCGGCCCTGGTGGCGGCTGGCATCGCGGCGGCGGGTGGTCTGCTGCTGGTCTATATCATGGGCCTGTCGCGCGGCGACTGGCTGGAAGTCGGGCGCAATGCCGGGCGGGCGGCGAGCGCCTCGCGCGTCGGCGGGGCGGCGATCGCCGTCGCCGGCGGCAAGCTCGGCGGAGCGACCTGGCGCTGGGGCCGCAAAAAGGCCGAGGCCCTACGCCGCGAGCCGATGGTCGCCGGGGCCGCCCGCGCACCACGGGAAGCCCCGATCAAGCCGCGCCGGGCGACCGATCCCGCGACACGGATCGAGCCGTCGATGAACCGGGAGCCGTTCGTCCAGCGCGCGCCGATCGACGCCAATTCCCCGATGGACGGCGCCGGGATCGAAGGCGTCGGCCCACGCGATCTGCCGCGCGGGTTGGTGGCGCCCAAGAACCCGGGGACGGCGCCGGGCAAGCGCGCCGAACAGGCGCGGCAGCCGACCCTCGATCTGGAGCCGGCGACCGACTACGCCTTGCCGCCGCTCGACCTCCTGGCCGAGCCGCCGCCGCCGCGCCCGGGCGCCAGCAAGACCAACGCGCTGAACGAGGAGGCGCTGGAGCAGAACGCCCGGCTGCTGATCACCGTGCTGGAGGATTTCGGCGTCCGCGGCGAGATCGTGAAGGTGCGGCCCGGCCCGGTCGTGACCCTGTACGAGCTGGAGCCGGCGCCAGGCACCAAATCCTCGCGCATCATCGGCCTGGCCGACGACATCGCCCGGTCGATGAGCGCCGTATCGGTGCGCGTCGCCGTCATCCCCGGCCGCAACGTCATCGGCATCGAGCTGCCCAACGCCAAATCCGAGACGGTCTATCTGCGCGAGCTGCTGGCCTCGGAGGCCTATGAGCGGACCGGCGCCAAGCTCAGCCTGATCCTGGGCAAGGATATCGGCGGCGCCCCGATCATCGCCGATCTGGCCAAGATGCCGCATCTGCTGATCGCCGGCACCACGGGTTCGGGCAAGTCGGTCGGCATCAACACGATGATCCTGTCGATCCTGTACCGGATGCCGCCGGATCAATGCAAATTCATCATGATCGACCCGAAGATGCTGGAACTGTCGGTCTATGACGGCATCCCGCATCTGCTGAGCCCCGTGGTGACCGATCCGCGCAAGGCCGTCGTCGCCCTGAAGTGGACGGTGCGGGAGATGGAGAACCGCTACCGCGCCATGTCGAAGCTGGGCGTGCGCAACATCGAAGGCTACAACGCCCGCCTGACCGAGGCGGCCGCCAAGGCCGAGCCACTGATGCGCCGGGTGCAGACCGGGTTCGACACGGAGAGCGGCCAGCCGCTGTTCGAAGACCAGCCGCTCGACATGACGCCCTTGCCGTTCATCGTCGTCGTGGTCGACGAGATGGCCGACCTCATGCTGGTCGCCGGCAAGGATATCGAGGCGGCGATCCAGCGCCTGGCCCAGATGGCGCGCGCCGCCGGCATCCACATCATCATGGCGACGCAGCGGCCATCGGTCGACGTCATCACCGGCACGATCAAGGCGAATTTCCCGACCCGCATCAGCTTTCAGGTCACCTCGAAGATCGACAGCCGGACGATCCTCGGCGAAAGCGGCGCCGAACAGCTGCTCGGCCGCGGCGATATGCTGTACATGGCCGGCGGCGGCCGGATTACCCGCGTGCATGGCCCGTTCGTCGCCGATCACGAGGTCGAAAGCGTCGTGTCCTTCTTGAAGAGCCAGGGCGAACCCATCTATATCGACGAGGTGACGGAAGAGGACGACCTGGCCGAGGCCGCGACCGCCTCGACGGGCGGCAAGGACGACGATGCCGATGGTTCGGACCAGCTTTACGACCAAGCGGTCGCGTTGGTCTGTCGCGAGCGCAAGGCATCGACCAGTTTCGTCCAGCGTCATCTGCAGATCGGCTATAACCGAGCCGCACGGATCATGGACCGGCTGGAGCATGAGGGCGTGGTATCCTCTGCCAACCATGTCGGCAAACGCGAAGTCCTGGCGCCGCCCAACCGCTGACGCGGCATCGGGTTCCGCGCGCCCGTCGCGGAAGCAGGATTGCCTTTGATGTCACAGCATACGAACAGGTCGAAACGGGTACGCCTTAGCGTCAAAAGCGGCTTGCTGGCCTTGTTGCTGGCGATGGGGCTGCTGGCGATGGGTCTCGCCGGAGCCGCCGCCGCCGCGGCGCCGAAACCGGTGGCCCTGACGCTGACGCCGAAGGATCAGGCCGATGTGGCGCGGGTCGAGCAATATATGGACGGCATCCACACGCTGCGGGGCCGCTTTCAGCAATATGCCAGCGACGGCAGCACCGCCGATGGCAAGGTCTATCTATCCCGTCCCGGCAAGATGCGCTTCGAATACGCGCCCCCCAACCAGCTGCGGATCGTCGCCAATGGCGATTACGTCGCCTATGACGACCGGGAGCTCAACCAAATCAGCTATGCGCCGGTGGAAGCCACACCCGCCTGGTTTCTGCTGCGCAGTTCGCTGAAGCTGAGCGGCGACGTCACCATCACCAAATTCGAACACGGTCCCGGTGTGCTGCGCATCACCGTGGTCGAAACCGCGTCCCCGGATAGCGGTTCGATCACCTTGGTATTCTCCGATCAGCCGCTGACGCTGCGGCAATGGAGCATCGTCGATCAGCAGGGCCGCACCACCACGGTGGCCTTGGCCGATACCGAGACCGGCGTGCCGCTGTCATCGGATTTGTTCATACTGCCGGCCAACCAGCCGAAAAAATCCGGCCCCGAAATTCGATGACCGGACACTTCCCAGCGCGAGGCACGATGTCGTCCAAGCCCTTTCACCAGACCGGTCCCCAAACCCGGCCCCAGACCCGACCGGCGACGATCGTCGTCGGTATCCCCTGCGACCGCCGCATGCTTGGGGATTATCCGTTTCATGTGGTCGGCGAAAAATACGTGACCGCCGCCTTGGTCGCGACCGGCGCCGTGCCGTTCCTGATCCCGGCGATGGGCGACCGGCTGCCGCTCGACCAGGTGCTGGAGCGACTGGACGGGTTGCTGTTGACCGGTAGCCCCTCGAATGTCGAGCCGCTTCACTATGATGGCCATCCCAGCGCCGAGGGGACGGAGCACGATCCGGATCGTGATGCGACGACCTTGCCGCTGATCCGCCGGGCGCTGGAAATCCGGCTGCCGATCCTGGCGATCTGTCGCGGCATTCAGGAATTGAACGTGGCGATGGGCGGGACCCTGCATCAGAAGGTCCATCGGGTCGCCGGCCGGCTGGACCACCGCAGCGACAAGACGGGCACGCCCGACCATCGCTATCGCCAGGTACACCCGGTGAGCCTGACCGCGGGCGGCATGCTCGCCGAACTGGCGGAAGCCGACGAAATCATGGTAAACTCTCTGCATGCGCAGGGTATCGATCGATTGGCGGACGGGCTTGTCGTCGAAGCCACCGCGCCGGATGGGCAAATCGAGGCGGTAATCGGCACTGGCGGCTTCGCGGTCGGCCTGCAATGGCACCCCGAATGGCACGCGTTGGAAAACCCGGTTTCGGCCAGGCTGTTCGCCGCATTCCGTGATGCCTGCCGAGACTACGCCGCCGCCGGACGGGCAACCGCCCAGGTAGCTTGAGACACCCGCCAGACCTGATACATAAACGACGGGCGGTTAACGCTTCCACCGGCGAATCGTTTCATGCATATGGCCCGCACGAGATATGCACCCATTGCAGTTGCGGAAATCGCGCCGACGACCATTTGAATAGAACGAAGTGATCAGCGACCAACAGCGTCCTGAGCCTTCGACCAGTTCCCCTGCTGGGTCGAAGGTATCCCCCCAACGGCACTTCAGACGCCCGGTCATCCCCCCCTTGGCCGGGCGTCGCCGTTTGTGGCCCGGCCCCCTTCCAAGCCCGACACGACACGGCCCAGCGCATGATGCATTGCTCGTGACCGGGCATTGTTCGCGACCGGCCGTTCGTGCTTTAGTCGCCATGTCCCATGAACCATCCGATATGAGTTTCTTGCCATGGCCTATGCCGTTGCCGTCCCGCCGGTCGTCACTGTCCCCGTGGTCGGTGGTGACCCGTTTCCGGTGCGCCGCATCTACTGCGTCGGGCGCAATTACGCCGCCCATGCGCGCGAGATGGGTCACAATCCGGATCGGGAGCCGCCGTTCTTCTTCATGAAGCCGGCCGATGCGATCGTACCGACCGGCAGTGCCGTGCCCTATCCGTCGCAGACCAAGAACTATCACCATGAGATCGAGATGGTCGTGGCCTTGGGGTCCGGCGGCCGGGACATCCCGGTCGCCCGGGCGCTCGACCATGTCTTCGGCTACGCGGTCGGGCTGGACATGACCCGCCGCGACCTGCAGAGCCAGGCGAAGGATCTGGGCCGCCCCTGGGACATGGCGAAAGGCTTCGATCAATCCGCCCCTTGCGCCCCGATCCATCCGGTGACGGCGGTCGGGCACCTGGCCAAGGGCGCCATCTGGTTGAAGGTCAATGGCGAGACGCGCCAGACCGGCGCCCTCGACGATCTCATTTGGTCGGTGCCGGAGACCATCGCCTATCTGTCCGGGTTGATGGAGCTGTTTCCCGGCGACCTCATCTATAGCGGCACGCCGGAAGGTGTCGGCGCCGTGGTCAAGGGCGATCGGCTGCATGGACATGTCGACGGCCTGACCGATCTCACCATCACCATCGCCTGATCCCGCCCGATGCCGTTGACCATCGCCACCTGGAACATCAATTCGGTGCGGCTGCGCATCGACACGGTCGCCCGTTTCGTCGCCGAGGCGCAGCCCGACGTGCTGTGCCTGCAGGAAACCAAGACGATCGACGAGACCTTTCCCGCCGAGGCGATCGAGGCGATGGGCTACCCCTATCGCATGATCCACGGCATGAAGGGCTATAACGGCGTCGCGATCCTGTCGCGCGTGCCGATCAGCGACATCACGACCAACAGCTGGTGCGATCGGCAGGATTGCCGCCATGGCACCGTCCGGCTGGCCGTCGGCGGCACCGCCGTCGAGCTGCACAATCTGTACATCCCGGCCGGCGGGGATATCCCCGACCCGGTCGCCAACGAGAAATTCGCCCATAAGCTGCGGTTTCTGGACGAGATCACCGCCTGGTTCGCCGAAGCCAAACGGCGCGAGCGGCCGATGATCCTGGTCGGCGATCTCAACATCGCGCCGCTGGAACATGACGTCTGGTCGCACAAGCAATTGCTGGGCGTGGTCAGCCACACACCGGTCGAAGTCGACCGGTTGGCCCAGCTTCAGGCCAGCGCCGGCTTCGTCGACGCGGTTCGACATTTCGTGCCGGCCGACCAGAAACTGTATTCCTGGTGGAGCTATCGGGCGAAGGATTGGAACGCCGTGGATCGCGGCAGGCGGTTGGACCATATCTGGGTGACGCCGGAGCTGGTCGGCGACCTCGGCGGCGCCACGATCCACCGGCCGGTGCGCGGCTGGGAGAGGGCGTCGGACCATGTGCCGGTCGTGGTGCGGCTGGGTGCCTGATATTCCCCCTCCACCGATCGCCGCCCCCATCAAGGGCATCGACCTCATCATCTTCGACTGCGACGGTGTACTGATCGACAGCGAGATCATCGCCTCGCGCGTCGAGGCCCTCGAACTCACCGCCATCGGCTGCTCGATCACCGCGGATGAGATCGCCGTGCGTTTCTGCGGCATCCCGGTCCGGGAAACGCTGGCGGCCATCGAGGCGGAATGGGGCTCCCGCTTTCCCGACGGCTTCGTCGAGCGGCTGAATGAGCGGAAGAAGGCCGCCTTCCGGACCGAACTCGAAGCGATCGCCGGGATCGCCGATGCGCTCGATGCCATAGCCGGCCCGGTCTGCGTCGCCTCCAGCAGTGGCCCGCAGCATCTGGAAGAACATCTGGGGCGGGTCGGCTTGTGGGACCGCTTCGCCCCTCATGTGTTCAGCGCGGCCATGGTGGCGCGCGGCAAGCCGGCGCCGGACGTCTTCCTCCATGCCGCCAGCCAGATGGGCGTCGACCCGGCACGATGCCTGGTGATCGAGGACAGCATCGCCGGCGTTCAAGCCGGCGTGGCCGCGGGGATGACGGTCATCGGCTTCATCGGCGGCGGCCATTCCGGCCCGGCCATGATCGACCGGCTGACGGGTGCCGGCGCCGTCCGGGTCTACGATCATCATCGAGCCCTGCCGGCCCTGCTGGCGGAATTCGGAAGTCTTTGAAAATTAGCGGGCCCTGATCAGAACCTGACCCGTATTCCCCCGTATGCCGCGAGCGGCGGCGCCACGCTGACAAAACGGGAATCCGACGGATTCGCCACCCCCGGAAGCGATGTCTTGGTCACGTCGCCGTAGATCCCAAACGTCGAGTATTTGTTATCGAAGAGATTCTGAACGAGAGCGAAGATCTCGACATTGTCGGTAACGTGGTACGAGGAGTGGAGGTTGACGACGTAGTAGCCGCCGAGCTTCGGATTCTGGTTCGACTGATCGCCGAAGAAATACTGGTCGCTGGCGACGATCAGATTGGCGCCGAGCGTCCAGTCGTCGGTCACGGCGTAGTCGGCGTTCACCTTCAATCGATGTTGCGGAATGCCGGGAAGATGATCGCCGGGTGTCACGCGAATGTTGCCGTTGGCATCGGCCGCGGGATTGTTTGGAGAGCTTAACGTGATGGCGCTTTGGAACGTCGCGTCGATGAGGCTGTAATCGGCGCTCAGCCGCCACTTCTCATCCTTGTAGCCGATACCCGCCTCGATCCCTTGGCGCCGCGTGCTGCCGATGTTCTGGAAATAGCCGCTGCCGATGATCGCGCCCGGCACATTGAGGATGTCATTGTCCAAATCCGTCCGGAAGAGGCCGAGGTTCCAGTCGACCCTACCGGCGATATCGCTGGGGCTCGTGCTGAATCGGCCGCGAATGCCGGCCTCAAAGGTATGCGCGACGACCTGTTTCAGGCCCTGCGGATCGGAGGTGAGGAAATTGTCGAGGCTGCAGGGTCTCGCCGGATTTGAGCATGCGATCTCACCGGCCGTTGGTGCGCGGTTCGCTTCGGCATAGCCGAAATAGCCGGTCACGCCGGGCGTGATCTTGTAACTCGCCCCGGCCGAGGGGTTGAACCGGCTGAACCGGTTCTCGCCGTTGAGCGCCGTGCCGATCTTGTCGCTGAGGTGGATGAGGGCGATGTTGTACCGACCGCCAACCGTCACCGCGAGCCTTGGCGTGACGTCGACGGTGTCGCTCGCAAACAGCCCCTGGTAGCTGGTGGTGGTCTCCAACCGGACCGGTCCGAGCGAGCCGTCGGGTTGATCGATGATGATGCCCGTTCCAGACACGACCAGGGTATTGGGGTCGATGATGCCGAGCTCGTTCGTCGAGGTGAAGTCCACGTCGGCGTGATCGATGCTCGCGCCGACGACGAGGTGGTTGCCACGGCCGAAAAGCGGTGCCGTGTAGGTACCCTGCACAGAGCCGCCGAGACCGAGCGAGGTGATGGAGCTGTTGTCGTTCTCGCCGGGCGTCGCACCGCCAAGATTATTCGGCACTGCCCGACCATTGGTATCGAACAGCACGGTGAACGGGTCACCGAGGCACAGCGTGCCCGGAATGGAGGAATCGCAGGCCTGAACGTTGGACGTGTTTCCGTTGAAAACCTTCCGGCTGGCGCTGCGAAGATAGAAGTTGCTTTGGAGCGACAATGTGTCGGTCGCCAGATAGTTGCCGTTCAGCGAGGCCATCCCAAGGGTGTTGTGGAACTTTTGCGGCGATGTGAAGACGGCGCTTCGATCGATGTCGACCAGCTGAATCGGCGTTGGCCCGACGCCGACAAGGTTATTGTTCGCGGCGGTAAAGCTGAGATGGACGCCGCCGCGGTCACCCTCGGCGCCGATATCGGCATAGAGTTGCCGAACCTGCGAGGGGGAGAACTTCCGGAAACCTTCGTCATTGTAAGCATTGGCGCCGATATAGGCGGCGAGGTTGCCGACCTGCTGGCCGTATTGCAGCGTGAACTGGCGGCGGCCGAACGATCCGCCCGATGCTTCCGCTTCGCCGCCCTGGAAGGTGAAGCCGTTCTTCATGTCGATCACCAGGGCGCCGCCGAGCGCATTCAGCCCATAAACCGGGTTGCTGGGGATGACGCTCATCCGGTTGACGGCGAAGTCGGGGACAAGGTCCCAGTTGACGTTGTCGCCGAAAGGTTCATTGAGCCGAACGCCATTCTGGTAGACGGCGACGCCGGCCGGCGTCCCGAGAACGGGGGAGGCCTCGAAGCCGCGATATTGCACGTCGGGCTGAAAGGGGTTGTTCTGGTTTGCGTTGATGTTGACGCTCCCCAGCCGCTGGTCGAGGCTCGTGCCAAGCGCGGCCGGGCCTTGCGTCGTATCATCCGGCGCGGCAAGGCTTCGGACATTGGACGGTACCTTGTCGCGGTCGATGCCGATGCCGGGAAGCGGGCTGGTCCCGATCACCTCGACCGTCGGCAGGGTCACGGGGGGTGCCGCGGGGTTCGGGCCGTCCGGCGAGGTCTGCGCCGCCACCGCGGTGGGCAACAGCGTGACCGCGACGACCGCCAGGATGTTCCGATGACCGGGCATTCCCCACCCCATTTTATTTTTATGTCTCGACCATTAGGACCTGAAACGGGCGGAGCCGGCTATGTCTCCCTTCGATCGAGAAGACTCCCTCGGGGGCTCAATCATCCATCTTGAAATCGATGGGAACGTCGAGGGGGGCGGGAACCGGCATGCCGGCCTGTGTCGCCGGGATGAAATGCCAGGTTTGGACGGCGACGAGCGCCGCCTGGTCGAGCATGGCGTGGCCGCTGCTGGAGACGACATCGACCGCCATGGCAGTGCCCGCCGCCGATACCTGAACCCGCAGCAACACCCGGCCTTGCAGATGGCGGCTACGCGCTTCAACGGGATAATCGGGCTTGCGATAGCCTGAAAGGCCGCTCACGGGACGAGCGGGGATAACGGGCGCGAGGGCTTGCTGAACCGGGACGGGCGTGCCGGGGGATGGTGGTCGCGGCGGGACCGGACCGGCCGCCGTTGAGGGGGCCGCCGTTGAGGGGACCGCCGTCGGGGGGACCGCCGGCGAGCGCGCCGTCGTGAGGGGTGGCTTCGGTCTGGGCCGGGGCGGTACTGGAGGGCTGAGCGCGGCACCGGCATCGTGCGCTGTTTCCGGCGGTGGTGGAGCGGCGGGTTGTTGCTTTGGCGGTGGTTCGGTCGGTGCCGCCGTCTCCGGTAAGTCGCGCCTCGGCGGCTCGGGGCTGGGCGGCTCGGGGCTGGGCGGCTCAGGGCTGGGCGCTGGGCTTTGGGAGAGTGGGGCGGCTGGTTCTCGCGGTTGCGCCGGTGGTGCGGGAATCGGCTGTGGATCGTTCGGGGCCGACGGTTCGAAAGTGAGCGTCACGACGATCGCGTTGGGCGGCAGGGGGAGCGGTCGGACGCTCGTCAGCGCCATCACGAACCCGATAAGAACAATCGTCCCGTGAACAAAAGCCGAGGCGGCCCAAACCGGCCACCGCACGGCGCCATCTTGTTCAGTGCTGACATCTTCCCGCCGCAAGGCAAGGTCGGCCACCACTTCCCTCCCTACGACCGAAGCGACCTGGATTGGCTATGCCACGCTTTCCGTCGTCGGGAAATTCTCCCAAAGTCTCATCCTTGTCGGCTGTCTATTTCCGCACATCCGAATAGCCGACGCTGTCCAGCCGGATCACCCGGCCCTGGGCATCGAGCACGAAGGTCACCAGTTCGCCGACCAGGCTGCCGCTGTCGTACCGGAACACGTTGGGGCGGACCGGCTTCAGCACGATCTTGGCCTTGGCGGGATCGGCCGCGTCGAGCGGCAGCCAGGCCAGTTCGCCATCGACGATGGCGATGCGGCTCTCCCCGGTGCGCGAGGCATAGGTGCCGATATATTTCGCCCAGGCCGGATCGGGCACCGGTACCGGCCGGGGCGGCAGGGTAACGCGCGCGATCGCCGGCCCCAGCAGACGGAACGCGCTGTCGACGACGGCGTTCGGACCGCCATCCTCGGCGTTGGTCAGCACGATCACCGCCATGTGAAGCGCCGGATCGATCTGCAGCCGGCCGGTATAGCCGCCGGCCGAGCCGCCATGGCCGTAGAAGGTCTGACCGCCGGCGCGCCGGACCTCGAAGCCGAGGCCCTGGCCGGCGCTGAAGTCGGGCTGCACCCATTGCGCCCGGTGCATCTCGCGCAGGCTGGAGGGGCGCAGGATCGCGCCGGGGCCTGTCTCGCGCATCTGCTCGGCGGCGAAGCGTGCCAGATCGAGCACGGTCGAGACCGTGCCGCCGGAGGGCCCGAGCGCCTTCAGATCGATGAAGCCGCGCGCCTCGCGATGGCCGCGATACCGTGGCTCGTGGCCGGTCGCAAGGCCCGGCAGATCCGCGGCCGGCACCGGCCATGTCTCGGTCATGCCCAGCGGCGCCAGGATATGCGCGCCGATATAATGGCCGTAACTTTCGCCCGAGATCGCGGCGACCGCCTGGCCGGCGACCGCGAAGGCGAGGTTGGAGTATTTCCAGCGCATCTCCGGCGGCAAGGCGGGCGGTTCCTCGACCAGATCGGCGTCGAGCTCCGCCTCGGTCGGAAACCGCCGGTCGTTCCAGGAGGACGCCCCGGATTCCCGCGATAGGCCCGAGGTATGCGTCAGCAGGTCGCGCAGGGTGATCGGCGGGTCGTCCGGCCCGGCCTGGAGATGGAACCAGGGCAGGCTCGCCGACACGGGGTCGTCGAGCCGCAGCCGTCCGGCGTCGCGCAGCTGGACGATGGCCGTCGCGGTGAACAGCTTGGTCAGCGAACCAATGCGAAATCCGGTATGCGGCGTCACCGGCGCCCCGGTCTTGAGGTCCGCCCGGCCAAATCCCTTGGTCCAGACGAGCCGCTGATCCACCACCACGGCGATCGCCAGCCCCGGCACCTCGCGCTCGGCCATCGAGGCGGCGATGGTGGATTGCAGCGCGGCGATACCGGCGGCGATATCCGGCTGGGCGGCGAGCGCGGAGCCATCCTCGAGCGCCACGGCGGGGCCGGCGCCGCACAGCAGCCAGAACGCCGTCGCGACCGCGACGAGCCGGCGCGATCCGGTCGAACGATGACCCATGCCGCTCAGGACGGGTGGGCGAGTCGCAGCGCCTGCACCTCGGCGACCGAGCCGCGCAGCTGGGTGGTGGTCACCTCCAGGCGATGGGCGATCTCGCGCAGCATGGTCACCGCCATGCTGGGAAACTCCGACAACAGCCGGAAGAACAGCTCTTTGGCGATCCGCAGCACCACCAGCCGGCTGACCGCCTGGACCGTGGCGGTACGCGGCACATCGCAGAGGATCGCGATCTCGCCGACGAAATCATTGGGGCCCAGCGTCGCGACCGTGATCGGGCCATTGGCGCTGTTCACCAGCACATCGGCGGTCCCCTCGATGACGATATAAGCGGCGTCGCCCATGTCGCCCTGCCGGCAGAGCACCTGGCCCGGCTCGTAGGACAACCGTTCGCTGGTGAAGGCGAGCAGCTTCAGACGCGCCGGCTCGATCTGCGCGAAGAGCGGGATCTGGCGGAGCAGCTCGACTTCTTCCTTCAAGCTCATCGGCGGGCCCCAGGGCTGGTGAACGGGCGGCGGGTGGACGGGCGGCTGGTGGAGGACATCAGTTTAACGCGTCATTCGGCGGTGACCAGCGCCGAGAAAACGCTGTCCGGTTTGCCGAGGTCGGCCGGCCTGCCCTGTTCGACGATCCGGCCCTGGTCGAACACGACCACCCGGTCGAAACCGCGGGCGCGGCTGGCCCGCGACATGACCCAGATGATGCAGCGGCCGGCGCATTCGTCGCGCAGCCGCCGCGTCACCTCGGCCTCGACAGGCGTGTCGAACGAGGCGGTCGCCTCGTTCAGGATCAGGATATCGGGCTGCTTCAACACAGCGCGGGCGATCGCCACCTTCTGCCGCTGCAACGGCGACAGGCGGGCGCCGGTGCTGCCGATCTGGTAATCCAGCCCGACCTCGATGACGATCTCGCGCAGGTCGAGCTCGGTCAGAACCTCCGAGATCAGCTCCCGCACCCGGTTGACCGCCTCGGCCTCGCCGAACGCCACCGACCCGAACAGGATGTTCTCCTGCAACGAGGCCGCGGCGTTGTAGCGGCCGACATCGAAGAACTCGATCTTCGGCGCGAGATCGGCGGGCAGCCCGTCGGCGAACACCTTGCGCGCCTGCAGCACCCGCTCGCGGATCGCATCGGTGATCAACCCCAGACGATGCCGGGGCTCGATCAGCTTGAACGGCAGTTCCAGCAGCCGAAGACGATCCGCCGGCTTCAGCCGGTCGACGCCGATCTGCCGATTACGCTCCAGGATCCCCTTGAAATCGCTGAGATCGTCGGCCTTGATGAAGCTGAACTGCTCCCAAAATTCATGATCGGCGGGCAATTCGGCGAACAGCTCGGCCATCGTCTCGGCGACCTCCAGCCCCATGGCGACCAGGTCGCGGGTCAAGCCGACCTGGTCCAGGACCGAGCGCATATAGGGGTTCTGGGCCAGCTTATCGGCCTCGAAGGTGGTGTCCACCGGGGTGCCGAACAGCAGGTTTTCGCCCAGGGTGGCATTGGTGTTGTAGCGCTCGGGATCGAACCGCTCGATCAGGCGCACCATATCGTTCTCGCTGAGCTGGTCGGCCAGCGCCCGGCGGGCCTCCAGCAAACGGGCCGCCGCCTCCGGCCGCCGCTTGGGATCGAGCCGGCCGCGCAGGCCCAGCCGGTAGACATCCTCGTCGAGCTTGGTGATGCCGAGCGTCTCGATCAGGCGCGCCATCAAGGCGGCCTCGGACGTGGCGCCAGCCCGGGCATAGTCGGTCCAATCGGCCTTGAGATCGAGGTCGATATTGCCGGACCGCCGTGCCTCGTGCAGCGCCCGATCGCGCTGCCGCCGCATCGCCGCGTCATAGGTGGCATCGCCAGTCGGCCGATGGCGCAGGCCAAACAGCAGATTGTCCCGCAGGCTGGCCGAAAACAGGCCGGCGGACGGACCGACATAGGCGATGCGCCGCCCGGTGACCGCGAAAGGCAAGAGATTGAGATCGGCATCGCCGATCGTAATGCGCCCACCGCTCGGCACCAGCAGCCGGGCCAGCAGCATGCCGAGCTCGTTCTTGCCGGACCCGGCGCGCCCCACGACCGCGACATGGGTATCGAGCGCGATGGCGCAGCTGACCGCGTCGAGCACCCGACGCTCCTCCTCCACATAGGCGACATTGGTGACGGTGATGGTGCCGGTCAGCGGCGGGATCTCGGCGGGTTCCTCCAACTGCAACGCGTAATCGATCATGCCGGCCGGCTCGAACTGCTCGACCACCTGCTCGTACTTGATGCGGCTGTCTTCCTTGAGCTGGTAGAAATCGAGCAGCTCCTTCCAGGGACCCGCCAGATCCTTATAGGCGCCGAGCACCGCGACCAGCGCGCCCGCGGTCAGGCTGCCGGTGATCACCAGATAGCCGCCGATCGAGTAGAAGAAGAACGGCGTCAGCTGTCCCAGGAAATTGTTCAAGAATTTGACGAAGAACTTGCGCTGGTAGATCTCGTAGCGGATCTCGTAGATCCGGCCGAGCCGCGCCGCGAAATCCGCGAGCTGGTAGCGGGCGCTGTCATTGGCCCGGATCTCGACGATGCCGCCGATCGACTCGCCGATGCGGTCGGCCAGCGAGCGGATCGTCCTGACCCGCTGCTTGCCGAGCAGGTTCACCTTGCGCTGCAGCTTCGGGATGATGAAGCCCTGCACGGGGTAAAGCGCGATCGCCGCCAGCCCGAGCATCGGGTCCTGGTTGAACATGAAATAAACCGCGGTCGCCAGCAGGCCGATATTGATCGCCGGCAAGCCGAACGCGTCGCCGATGAACCCGCCCAGCGGCTCTACCTCCGAGGTCACCATCGGAATGATCTCGCCGGGCGAGGTGCGCCGGAAATGCGGCAAGGGGAAGCGCAGGATGTGGTGATAGAGCTCGAACCGCAGGCGGCGCAGCATCCGCTCGCCCAGCCGGCCGCGCAGCACGTTGGTGTAGTACTTGAAGCCGCCATTGATGAAGACCAGCGCCAAGAATATGCCGCAAAGCACCATCAGATAGGGGATCTGCCCCAGCTCGAAGCCGAGCAGCTTCGCCGGAAACTGCTTCCCCTGGATGGCTCTGTTGATGATCGTCTTGGGCAGGTCGAGCGAATAATAGTAGAATGGCAGAGACACCGCGGTCCAAGCCGTGATCCTGAGTTGATCGGGCAGGCTGTGCCGGATGACGAAGCCGTAGAGCGACCGTTCCAGCGGCGCGCGCGGCGACGGCTGTGACGGCGATGGCTCCGCCACCGCGAAGGCGGGCGAGGCGGGCACGGCATCCAGGGCGATCGGCTGGTCAGTCATGAAAGAGGATTACCGGACAGGTCGAGCTGTGCAATGGTGCGGGCGGAGGGACTGGTTTTTTACAACAAGGGTGATGATGGTCAACGCGCGCAGCCATAGCCGCGTCCTGATCTACAGTCATGACAGCATGGGCCTTGGTCATCTAAGGCGGTGCCGCGCCATCGCGCACGCCTTGGTGGATGCGGACCCCACGCTGTCGGTGATCATTCTATCGGGTTCGCCGATCATCGGCAGTTTCGATTTCCGCACCCGGGTAGATTTTGTCCGCGTGCCCGGCGTGATCAAGCTGCGCAACGGCGAATATACATCGCTGACTCTTCCTATCGCGATCGAGGAAACGCTTGAAATGCGTGCCTCGATCATGCGCCACACCGCCGCGATTTTCGACCCCGATCTGTTCATTGTCGACAAGGAACCGCTGGGTCTGCGCGGCGAGGTGCGGCCGACGCTGGAACTGATGCGACAGCGCGGCACGCCGGTCGTGCTGGGCCTGCGCGACATCCTGGACGAACCGGGCCAGCTCGAGACCGAGTGGGAGCGCAAGCACGTGCTGCCGGCCCTGGACGAGCTGTACGACGCGATCTGGGTCTATGGGCTGCCGGAGGTGTCCGACCCGCTCGCCGGCATCACCCTGCCGGATCACGTGCGCGCCAAGATGGTCTTCACCGGCTATCTCAGACGCGGCGCCGGTACCGCCGCCTCCAGCATCACGGCCGAGGTTCAGGAGATCACCGATCAGCCTTACCTGCTGGTGACGCCGGGCGGCGGCGGCGACGGCGAGACCATGATCGATTGGGTGCTAAAGGCCTATGAGGCGACCGACGACCTGCCCTGGCCGGCGCTGCTGGTGTTCGGGCCGTTCATGAACACCGCCGGGCAGGCCGAGTTCAACGCCCGCGTCGCCCGCCTGCCCCGCGTCCGCGCGATCACCTTCGATGCCCGGATAGAGACCCTGATGCAGGGCGCCGCGGGCGTCGTCGCGATGGGCGGGTACAACACCTTCTGCGAGATCCTGTCGTTCGACAAACGCGCCCTGATCGTGCCGCGGACCGAGCCGCGGCTGGAGCAATGGCTGCGCGCGTGCCGGGCATCGACGCTCGGCCTCGCCCAGATGCTGAGCCCCGACGGGTCGACCGACGCGGCACCGATGATCGAGGCGCTGCGCCGCCTACCCGGCCAGCGGTTGCCCTCATCGGTGACCATCCCGGGCCTGCTCGGCGGGCTGGAGAACGTCCAGAACTTCGCCCATACCCTGTTATCCGGTCGCCCGCCCCGCCTGGCCGTGGGACAGCGCTAAACAGGATCATGGACGGAGCAACGGGGTACACGGCCGATTCCGGTTCGATCCAATCGGGCCCGGTCGGTTTCGTGCTCAAGGGCTATCCCCGGCTGTCCGAGACCTTCATCGCCGAGGAGATCCGCGCGCTCGAAAAGCGCGGCCTGGATATCCGGATCATCTCGCTGCGCCGACCGACCGACCGGCTGCGCCACCCCGTGCATGACGAGATCGTGGCGCCGGTGCTGTATCTGCCGGAATATCTGCACCAGGAACCGCTGCGCGTCTGGCGGGCCTGGCGTCGGATCAGGCAGTGGCCCCGCTACCGTGCCACAAGGCGGCTGTGGTGGGCCGATCTCCGACGCGACCCGACGCGCAATCGGGTGCGCCGGTTCGGCCAGGCGTTGGTGCTGGCGGCCGAAGGCAGCGCCGGGCTCGGCCGGCTGCACGCGCATTTCCTGCATACCCCCGCCTCGGTCGCCCGCTATGCGGCGCACCTCATCGGGATACCGTGGAGCGTGTCGGCCCATGCCAAGGACATCTGGACCTCGCCGGCATGGGAGATCCGCCAGAAGCTGGCCGACTGCGCCTGGGCGGTGACCTGCACCGCCGCCGGTCACGCCCATCTATCAGGGCTGACGCCGGCCGACGGTCGGGTGCGGCTCAGCTATCACGGCCTCGACCTCGCGCGGTTTCCCACCCCGCCGGACATGCCGGCGCCCCCCCGCGACGGCGGCGATCCCGGTGCGCCGGCGCGGTTGCTGTCGGTCGGCCGGGCGGTGGAAAAGAAGGGCTATGACGATCTGCTGGCGGCCCTCGCCCTGCTGCCCGGCGACCTCGCCTGGCGCCTCGTGCATATCGGTGGGGGCGCCTTGAGCGAGCGGTTGAAGGCCCTGGCGGCGCGGCTGGGCCTGGCCGATCGGATCGAATGGCGGGGTTCCGCCGCCCAGGACGCCGTGCTGGCGGCCTATCGAGCGGCGGATGTCTTCGTGCTGGCCAGCCGGATCGCGGCGGACGGCGATCGCGACGGGTTGCCCAATGTGCTGGTCGAGGCGCAAAGCCAGCGGCTCGCCTGCCTCGCCACGAGAGTCTCGGCGGTGCCCGAACTCATCGAGCATGACCGCACGGGGCTCCTGGTCGAACCCGGCGACCGGATGGCGCTCGCCCAGGGCCTGGAACGGCTCATCCGCGCACCGGCCCTGCGCGACCACCTTGGCCGGGCGGGCGAAAGGCGGGTGCGCGAGAGCTTCGCGCTCGATACCTGCATCGACGGGCTGGCCACGCAGTTCGGGCTCAGGGAGGCCGCGTGCGGATCGCCTTCTACGCCCCGCTGAAGCCCGTCGATCACCCGGTACCTTCGGGCGATCGATTGGTGGCGAGGCTGCTGATCGCGGCGTTGGAACGCGCCGGCCATCAGGTATCGCCCGCCGCCCACCTGCGCAGTTGGGACGGTGCCGGGGATACCGCGCGCCAGGCACGGTTGGAACGGCTGGGTGGATGGTTGGGCCGGCGGCTGGTCAAGGGGATCGAGACCGGCCGGATCGCGCGCCCGGATCTGTGGCTGACCTACCACCTCTATCACAAGGCGCCGGACTGGATCGGGCCCCCCGTCGCGGCCGCCCTGGGCATCCCCTATGCCGTGGTCGAGGCCTCCGTCGCGGGCAAGCAGGCGGCCGGACGCTGGGCGCGACCGCATCGCGCCGTGCTGGAGGCCCTCGGCCAGGCGAGCCTGGTAATCGGCCTCAACCCGGCGGATGCCGAGGGCGTACGCCCCTATCTTGGGGCTCATACCGACCATGTCACCCTGCCGCCCTTCCTCGACGGCACCCCCTACGCCGAGGCCGCGCGCGACCGGCGACGGCACCGCCTGGACCTGGCACGGCAGTTGAGGCTCGATCCCGATGCGCCGTGGCTGGTCGCGGTCGGCATGATGCGGCCGGGCGACAAGCTCGTCTCGTACCAGCAAATGGGCGCGGCGCTGGCGCTGCTGGGTGATCGGCTCTGGCATCTTCTGGTCATCGGCGATGGGGCTGCGCGCGCCGAGGTCGCGGCGGCCTTGGGGCCGCGTGCCACCCTGCTGGGCGCGCTGGAGCCGGCGGCGCTGGCCACCGTGCTGGGTGCCGCTGATCTCGCCGTCTGGCCGGCCCATAACGAGGCGTTCGGCATGGCGCTGCTGGAAGCCCAGGCGGCGGGTTTGCCGGTCGTCGCCGGCGATGTGGGCGGCGTCTCGGCCATCATCGCCGATGGCGAGACCGGGATGCTGGTCCCACCCGGCGACATCGCCGGCTTCGCGCGGGCGATCGCCGGTCTGCTGGAAGACCCGGCCCGGCGGCGGGCCATGGGTGAGGCCGCGGCGAAGCGGGCGGCGGCAACCCACGGGCTCGACGCGGCGGCGCGGCAGCTCGATCGGCTGTTGAGGCGGCTCGTTCCATGAACCCAGTGCCGTTCGTCGTGCTGCGGCATGGCCCGACCGCGTGGAACGGTGCCGGCCGGCTGCAGGGTCGCGCCGATATCCCGCTCGATGCCGACGGCATCGCGACGGCGCGGCGCTGGCGCCTGCCCCCCCAGTTCGTAGGATATCGCTGGCTGACCAGCCCGCTGGGCCGGGCGGTCGAAACCGCTCGGCTGCTCGGTCTCGACGCGGCGGTCGAGCCGGCGCTGATCGAGACCGATTGGGGCCACTGGGAGGGCCGGAGCCTGGCGGCGTTGCGCGCAACCGATCCAAGCATGGCCGAGCGGGAGGCCGCCGGCCTCGATCTCGCGGCGCCCGGCGGCGAAAGCCCCCGCGCGGTGCAGGCGCGGCTGACGCCCCTGCTGGCCACGATCGCCACGGCCTGCCTGCCGACCGGCGGGGTCACCCATAAGGGCGTCATCCGCGCACTGTTGTCGCTGGCGACCGGCTGGGACATGACCGGCGCGCCGCCGGTGCGGTTGGACTGGTCGTCGGCGCATCTCTTCGCGCTCGACGGGAACGGCCGGCCCCATCTGGAGCAAGCCAACATCCCGTTGCGCCAGGAGGCATCGTCGAACCCATGCGCGTCCTGATCCATTGCCAACATCTGCTGGGCACCGGCCATCTGGTCCGTGCCGCGTTGATCGCCAAGGCGCTCAGCGCCGGCGGCGCCGAGGTCACCGTGCTGAGCGGCGGTATGCCGGTGGCGGGATTGGATATCGGCGCGGCGCGGCTGGCGCAGCTGCCGCCGGTGCGCAGCCTGGATGACAGCTTCCAGGTACTGGTCGATGGCGATGACCGGCCGATCGACGACACGCTGCGCGCGGCGCGGCGGGATCGTGTCCTGGGCGAACTGGCGGCGACGCGACCGGACGCGTTGCTGATCGAAACCTATCCGTTCGGCCGACGCGCCTTCCGCTTCGAGCTGGAGCCGCTGCTGGCGGCGGCATGGGCGACAAGCGACCGCCGGCCGGCGATCCTCTGTTCGATCCGCGACATCCTGGTCGCCAAGACCAAGCCCGAGCGGATCGACGAGATCGTCGCCATCGCCCGATCGCGGTTCGACCATATCCTGGTCCATGCCGACCCGACCATCATCCGACTGGAGGCGAGCTTTCCGGCGGCCGGATCGCTGAAAGACAAATTGGCCTATACGGGCTTCGTCGCCGATGATCGGCCCATTGGAGTTGCCGCCTGGCACGGTGAAGTGATCGTCTCGGCGGGCGGCGGCGCCGTCGGCGAGCCCTTGCTGCGCGCGGCGCTGGCGGCGCGGCCGCTCTGCCGTCTGGCGGCGGCGCCGTGGCGGCTGCTGACCGGGCGCAACCTGCCGCAGCCGGTCTTCGACGAACTGCTGCGCGCGGCACCGCCCGGCGTCTCGATCGAACGGCACCGCGCGGACTTCCCCAGCCACCTGGCCGGGGCCCGGCTGTCGATCAGCCAGGCCGGCTACAACACCGTGCTGGATATCCTGCGCGCGCGCGTGCCCGCCGTGCTGATCCCGTTCTCGGTCGGGGCCGAAACCGAACAACCCTTGCGCGCGGCGCTGCTGGCCCAGCGCGGCCTCGCCGAGGTGGTGCCCGAAGCGACGCTCGATGGGCCGAGCCTCGCGGCCGCCATCGACGGGATGGTTGCGCGGTTTCCCGGCATGACCGAGCGGACCCCGGATCGCGCCGGAATCGAGGGGATCGGTCCGGTGGATCTGGATGGTGCCCGGCGCAGCGCCGCGATCATCCGCGCCGCGGTCGAGGGAAAGATCTTGCCGGCCCTGGCACCCGCCCCGTAAGTGATCCCCATAAGTGACACTGGGGCGGGACGCGAGGACATAAAAAATGTTAAAAACCTCAATTAGGTATCCTGCCCATCGAAATCCGGTCATGTCTGCTCGTTAGGTCTGGTCGCTGTGAACGTCTCCCCTTTTCCATACCGAGGTTTCGGTGTTCGGCCGGCTTGAGCAGGAACTGTCCCGATGGGCGGAGGCCGGCCGGGTGGCGACGCTGTGGTGGCGGGATGACGACGCGGTCGGCCCGACCCCGGCGCTGAATCGACTGTTGCAGCTCGCGGGGCCGGTGCCGCTAGCGCTGGCGGTGATCCCCTATCCGGCCGAACCGGCCTTGGCCCAGCACCTGGCCGGCTGCGCCACTGTGACGGTGATCCAGCATGGCTGGAGGCATACCAATCACGCGATACCACCGGCCAAGAAGATCGAGCTGGCGGACCAACCGGTCGCCGTGATGCTGGCTGATCTGGGGGAGGGGCGCCGCCGCTTGGAGGATCTGTTCGGTACCACCTTCCGCCCCATCCTGACGCCCCCCTGGAACCGGATCGACGCGGATCTGGTGCCGCTCCTGCCCTCCACGGGCTTTATCGGCCTGTCGACATCCGGCCCGCGCGCGGCGCGCCTCGCCGCCGGCGGGCTGGGTCAGGTCAATACCCATGTCGATCCGGTCGACTGGCACGCCGGACGCGGCTTTCGCGAGGCGGGGGCGGTGATCGAGGATCTGGTCCGGCACCTCGCCGCCCGCCGGACCGGCCGGGCCGACGCGGCCGAACCGACCGGCATCCTGACCCATCATCTGGTGATGGATGAGGCGACCGAGCGGTTTCTGGCCGATCTGCTGACTTTTGTCGCGGGGCATCCGACGGCGCGCTGGTGCAGGATCGAAACGGCGATCCACGACGCGTTACAGCCGCCTGTCGCCCCGGTGTTTCGGGTGCCCGCGTGACGAGCCCGCGCATGACGAGCCGGCACGCCTATCCGCCGAGCGGCCTGCTGGGCGATCTGGGGCGCGCGGTGCTGGGCCTCGTCGTCGTCGTGACGCCGCTGATCGCCGTGCCGCTCCACCCGGTCCTGGCGGGATTTCTCGGTATCCTCGTCCTCTTGTTCCTGACCTTCGCCGGACGGACCGCGTTCCGCGCCGTGCGGCATATCGAGGTCACCGACGACGGGATCGCGACGACCGGGCCGTGGCCGGTCGCGCTGCCCTGGGATCGGCTGGACCGTCTGGTCCTGCGCTATTACGCGACGCGACGCGACCGCAAAGGGGGCTGGATGCAATTGTCGCTGCGCGCCGGCCGGCGAAGGCTGTCGATCGACAGCCAGATCGACGGGTTTTCCGAGATCGTCGCCCGCGCCGCCCGCGCCGCGCTGGCACGACATTTGCCCCTGGACGACGTGACACGGACCAACCTGGGAGCGCTCGATCTCGATGTCGGCGATCTGGAAGCTCAAGATGCGGGGACCGAGGGCGTGAGCGACAAGCGGCCGAACGACCGATCGCCGAGCGACCTGGCGGGAGCGCGCGGATGACGGACCTGTTGCGCATCGAGGATCTGCGGGTTCAATTCGCGACCCCGGCCGGCCCTGTCGAGGCGGTGCGCGGCATCAGCCTGCGCGTGCCGCATGGCGGCACGGTGGCGCTGGTCGGCGAGTCCGGGTCGGGCAAATCGGTTGTCAGCCAGTCGATCATGGGCATCCTGCCCAAGGCCGGACGCATCACCGGCGGGCGTATCCTGCTGAACGACCCGCGACAGCCGGATCAGATCGTCGACCTGGCGGCGCTGGACCGCGACGGCCCGGCCATGCGGCGGATCCGCGGCGGCCGGATTTCGATCATCTTTCAGGAGCCGATGACCTCGCTGTCGCCGATGCACACGATCGGCAACCAGATCGGCGAGGCGCTGGAGCTGCATCGGACGGTCACCCCGGCCGAAGCCAAGGATCTTACCGCCGAGATGCTGCGGCTGGTCGGTTTCCCCGATCCGAACAAGGCGCTCAAAACCTATCCCTTCGAATTGTCGGGCGGGCTGCGCCAGCGCGCGATGATCGCCATGGCGCTGGTTTGCCACCCGGCGCTGCTGATCGCCGACGAGCCGACGACCGCGCTCGACGTCACCATCCAGGCGCAGATCCTGAAGCTGATCCGCGACCTGCAGGCCGAACTGGGCATGGCGGTGCTGATCATCACCCATGATCTGGGCGTGGTCGCCAATGTCGCCGAGGAAGTGGTGGTCATGTATCGCGGCCGGATCGTCGAAAGCGGCACGGCCCAGGATTTGTTCCGCCGGCCGGAACATCCCTATCTGCGGGCTCTGCTGCGCGCCGTGCCGCGCTTCGATATGAAGCCCGGCGAGCGGCTGGTGCCGATCCGCGAGATCGCCCATGGCCCGACCGGACAGATCGCCCGGCCCCGGGTACTGGCGACCGGGGCGGACGCGCCGCCCTTGCTCGCCATCGAGGGCATCACCAAGGCCTATCCGCTGCGCAGTTCCGGCCTATTCGGCGGCAATGCCGGCAGTCACCTGGCGGTCGATCACATCTCGCTTGCGGTCCGGCCGAACGAATGCCTGGGGTTGGTCGGCGAAAGCGGCTGCGGCAAGACCACGCTCAGCAAGGTCCTGCTGCGGGCGATGCAGCCGGATGGCGGGAGCGTGGTGTTCAATGACGGGAGCGGACCGGTCGACGTCTTGGCGTTGTCCGGTCAGGCGCTGACCGATTTCCGCCGCCGGGTGCAGTACATCTTTCAGGATCCGTTCGGCTCGCTCAATCCGCGCATGACGGTCTACGACATCATCGCCGAACCCCTGGTGATCCACGGCATCGGCAATACGGAGGAACGGCGCGCGGCGGTCCGCCAGCTGCTGGAACTGGTCGGCCTCGATATCCGTCAGGCGAAACGTTATCCACACAGTTTTTCCGGCGGTCAACGCCAACGGATCGGCATCGCCCGCGCCCTGGCGCTCGGGCCGGATCTGCTGATCTGCGACGAGCCGGTCTCGGCCCTCGACGTGTCGATCCAGGCGCAGGTGCTGAACCTGCTGAAGGATCTGAAGGAGAAGCTGGGCCTGACCTACTTGTTCATCTCGCATAATTTGGCGGTGGTCGATTACGTCGCCGATCGGATCGCCGTCATGTGCGGCGGCCGGATCGTCGAACTGGCCCCCCGCGCGCAACTATTCGGCAATCCGGTGCATCCCTATACCAAGGCGCTGCTCTCGGCGGTGCCGGCGCCGGATCTGGATCATCGGCTGGATCTCGGCCTGCTGATGGCGGACAAGGCGTCGAACCCGGCCGCCTGGCCGCTGCCGTTCCGGCGCGATGCCCAGCACCGGCCCGATCTCATCGATCTCGGCGACGGCCACTTCGTTCAAGCCAGCCCGGACCTCGTGGAGGCGGCGTGATGGGTTGGCCGGCGTCCTATCGGCCGCTCGGGCGGCGCGGCCTCGGGCTGGGCGGCAGCCTTGTCTTGGCCGGCATCCTCGTATTGGCCGGTATGGCGCTGGCGCTGCCATGCTCCGCGAGCCGCGCGGAAATGGTCGAACCGCCGGCCCTGGCCGAGCGGGTGGCCGCCGGAACCCTCCCGCCGGTGAACCAAAGGCTGCCCATCGTGCCGGCGGTCGAGGCCGGCGAGCCGGGAAAATACGGCGGCGAGCTGCATACCTTGATCGCCTCGGCGCGGGATACCCGTGTGATCGGCTTTTACGGCTATGCCCGGCTGATGGCGTATACGCCGGAGCACGAGCTGGTGCCGGACATCCTGCAAAGCGTCGATGACGACGGCGATCGCGTGTTCACACTGCACCTGCGGGCCGGCCAGAAATGGTCGGACGGCGCGCCGTTCACGACCGAGGATTTTCGCTATTGGTGGCAGGATGTGGCGCTGAACCCCAACCTCTCGCCGAGCGGGCCGCCGATCGAATTGCTGATCGATGGCGAACGGCCCCGGGTCGAGATCCTGGACGAGACCACCATCCGGTTTTCCTGGTCGAAGCCGAACCCGACCTTTCTCGGCCACCTGGCCGGGCCGGCGCCGCTGCAGATCTTCCGGCCGGCGCATTACCTGAAGCAGTTCAACGCGAAATACGCGGCGCCGGCCATGCTGGACGAGCTGGTCAAGCAGGCGCGCGTGCGCAATTGGGGGCAGCTGCATAATCGGCTCGACAATATGACCCGGAACGACAATCCGGATCTGCCGACCCTGGACCCCTGGGTGCTGACGACCCGGCCGCCGTCGGACCGGTTCGTCTTCGAACGCAATCCGTACTATTACCGGATCGATCGCAACGGCATGCAGCTGCCGTATATCGACCGGATCATCGCCTCGATCGCCGATGCCAAGATCATCCCGGCCAAGGTCGGGTTGGGCGGCGAATCCGACCTGCAAGCGCGCTATCTGCGGTTCGACAATTACACCTTCCTGAAGGACGGCGAGGAGCGCAACGACTTCTCGGTGCGGCTGTGGCGGACCGGCTATGGCAGCCAACTAGCGCTGTATCCGAACCTCAACGTCAAGGATCCGATCTGGCAGGCGTTGATGCGCGACGTGCGGTTTCGCCGCGCGCTATCGATGGCGATCGACCGGCACGAGATCAACCAGGTGATCTATTACGGCCTCGGCATCGAGGGCCAGAACACCATGCTGCCGGGCAGCCCGCTGGCCTCGACCGAGAACCAGAAAGCGTGGGCGCACTATGACAGCAAGGCAGCCAACCGACTGCTCGACGAGATCGGGCTGACCAAGCGCGATGGCGAAGGCATCCGGCTGATGCCCGACGGGCGGCCGCTCGAGATCATCATCGAGACCGCCGGCGACAGTTCCGAGCAAAGCGACGTGCTGGAGCTGATCCGCGACACCTGGCGCGAGATCGGCATCAAGCTGTTCACCAAGCCCGAGCAGGTCGAGGTGCTGCACAACCGCATCTTCGCCGGCGAGACGATGATGACCATCGACAAGGGGTTGGATGACGGTCTCGCCACCCCCGCCATGACCCCGCGCGTCCTGGCGCCGACCCAGCAGGAAGGCTGGGAATGGCCGCGTTGGGGCCAGTATTTCGAGACCAAGGGCAAATCGGGCGAGCCGCCGGACCTGCCGGCGGCTGTGGAATTGCTGGCGCTCGAAAGGCGCTGGCACGAAACGATCTCGCGTGACGAGCGCAAAGAGATCTGGCAACGCATGCTGGCGATCCATGCCGACCAGGTCTTCACGATCGGCACCGTAGCGGGGGTTCCCCAGCCGGTGGTGGTCAACAACCGACTGCACAACGTCCCGGTCGAAGGCATCTACAATTATGATCCCGGCGCTCATTTCGGGGTCTACAAGCCGGACCATTTCTGGCTGTCGCCGCCACCGGGCGACACCGCCAAAGCCGCGGCGGCGGAACCGCCCGCCGGGTCCGTGTCCCAGCCGGTAAAGGATTAGCGCGATGTTCGGCTATGTGATCCGTCGCCTGCTGGTGATGATCCCGACGCTGATCGCGATCAGCATCATCGTCTTCGGCATCATCCAGCTGCCGCCCGGCGACTACCTGTCGACCTATGTGGCGGAGCTGCAAAGCCAGGGCGAGGCGGTCGATCCGCAGAAGATCCAGTTCCTGCGCGAGCTCTACGGCTTCGATCGGCCGGCGTGGGAGCAATACCTCTATTGGGTGGCCGGCCTGCTGCAAGGCAATATGGGGTATTCCTTCGCCTATAACCTGCCGGTCAACGACGTGGTCGGGGACCGGTTGGTGCTGACCTTCATCGTGTCGATCTCGACCATCATCTTCACCTGGGTACTGGCCTTCCCGATCGGCATCTATTCGGCGACCCATCAGTATAGCTGGACCGATTACGGCCTGACGCTGCTGGGTTTTCTCGGCCTCGCGACACCCAGCTTCCTGCTGGCCCTGGTGCTGCTGTACGGCGCCAACACCCTGTTCGGCATATCGATCGGCGGGTTGATGGACGAGCGTTTCATCGGCCAGCCCTGGAGCCTCGCCAAGGTCGGATCGGTGCTGTCCCATCTGTGGATCCCGGTCATCGTGATCGGCGCGTCCGGCACCGCCGGCATGATCCGCCGGCTGCGCGCCAACCTGCTGGACGAGTTGCAAAAGCAGTATGTGACGACGGCGCGGGCCAAGGGGCTGAAGCCGTTCAAGGTCTTGATGAAATATCCGCTGCGCATGTCGCTGAACCCGTTCATCGCGGATATCGGCACTCTGCTGCCGCATGTCATCTCCGGTGCCGCCATCGTGTCGGTCGTGCTGTCGCTGCCGACCACCGGACCGATGCTGCTGGAGGCGCTGCGCAGCCAGGACATGTATCTGGCCGGGTCCTTCCTGATGTTCATGGCACTGTTGACGGTGATCGGCGTGTTCCTGTCGGATCTCGCCCTGGCGGCGCTGGATCCGCGCATCCGGCTCGATGGCGGGCGGCAGCGTTGAGGCGGGTGGCATGACGCAGGACCTGATCACCGAGCCTCCCGGCAGCCAGCCGGCCGGGAAGGCAGTCAGCCAGCCGACCGAGCCTTTGCCGCATTTCGTCTCGACCGAGCCGTTCGATCCGAATGCCAGCGAGGTGATGTCGGCGGCGCAGGAAGCCTATTTCCGCGCATCGCAATGGCGGATGATGTGGTACCGGTTTCGCCGCCACAGGGTCGCGGTGATCGCCGGCGGATTTCTGCTGGTGCTGTACCTGTCGACCCTGGTGAGCGAGGTCCTGGCACCGTACGAGCTGCATACCCGCAACACCGATTTCATCTATGCCCGCCCGCAAGCCATTCATCTCGTCGAGAACGGCCGGTTCGTCGGCCCGTTCGTCTATGGCTTCGACTTCCACCTCGACATGCGCAACCTGCGGCGGGTTTACTCCGACAACCCCAATCAGGTGCAAAAGCTGCGGTTCTTCTGCCTCGGCGATCCCTATCGCTTCTGGGGCCTCATCCCGGCCAGTTTCCACCTGGTCTGTCCGGCCGAAGGCGGTACCTTGTTCCTGCTGGGTACCGACCGGCTGGGCCGGGACATGCTGTCACGGATCGTCTATGGCACCCGCATCTCGCTCACCATCGGGCTGATCGGCATCTCGATCAGCTTTCTGCTGGGCATCACCATCGGCGGCCTGGCGGGATATTACGGCGGCTGGATCGACGTGGCGTCGCAGCGGCTGATCGAGATCGTCCGCTGCTTTCCCGAAATCCCCCTCTGGATGGCGCTGTCCGCGGCCCTGCCGGTGAATTGGAGCCCGATGCTGATCTATTTCGGCATCACCCTCATCCTGGGCATGCTGGAGTGGACCGGCCTCGCCCGCGCGGTCCGCTCCAAGCTGCTGGCGCTGCGCGAGGAGGATTTCTGCACGGCGGCGGTCTTGATGGGCGCCAGGCCGTCCCGCGTCATCGGCCGGCACCTGCTGCCCAGCTTTCTCAGCCATCTGATCGCCTCGGCCACCTTGGCGATTCCGTCGATGATCCTGGGCGAGACCGCGTTGAGCTTCCTAGGCTTGGGCTTGCGTCCGCCGATCACCAGTTGGGGCGTGCTGCTGAACGAGGCGCAGAACATCAACGTCGTGGCCCTTTACCCGTGGCTGATGCTGCCGGTGATCCCGGTGATCCTGGTGGTGCTGGCGTTCAATTTCTTCGGTGACGGCCTGCGCGACGCGGCCGATCCGTATCACTGATCAAGAAGTCGTCCAGGGCAATCCCAACCCAAAGCGCGCATGATATCGAGAGCCCGACCATCAGGTCGCGGGAAGTTGCGACCGGGAACAACCCAGCACGTCGGAAATGAACGCCAAACCCCCATCTCCATGCAGATCTCATAAGTATATTTTTCTGCTCGGCGTTTGTTGGGCCTGGCATAAGCATTATGCTCTGGATACTCGGGCTCTGTAGCCGCCCACGCGTGGCTTTATACTAAGGAAGATCGCCGATCTCACGCCCTGCCAAGAAAAACCGCGACCCTTGTCAGGTATAGCGAGATTTTGGCTCAAATTCATCTTTGATTAATTCAAAGCCGATTAGCCTATTCGCAGGTAAGGGGATTGGCTTCATGTGATTAAAAGATGCACCGCGGTCGCGCGTCGCCGGCGCGATCCGTGCGGCCGATTTCAAAAATGAGCCCTGTAGCGCACGGAGAAGACTATGTTTGCGATGGCCAACTTTAAGATCAGCACGCGGATTTTCGGCGGATTTACCTTGATCCTGGCGCTGCTGACCGCGCTGGGGGCGACAGGGCTGTGGGGATTGAACGGTGTCAGCACACAGCTCGGCTGGTTTGCTCATGTCAGCGACAACGCCGTCCGGTTACTCGAACTCGACGTCGACATGATGTCCGTGCGTCGCGCCGCGATTACTTTCGTCAGCAGCGGCAGCTCCACGACCCTCGATCAAACCAATAAGCTCCGCGAGAGCGTGCAGGCACGGTTCGCGGATCTCGACCGCCATTTTACGACCGAAGCGCGTCGCCAAGACCTTGCGCGTCTGAAAACAATTTATGAAGCCTACACGTCGCAACTCGACAATGTCGCCCGCCTCCGAGCGACTGCCGATCGCATCCGTAACGAGGAGTTGGTGCCGGTGGGGCCGCGGATGCTCGGCAAGCTTCGCGACGCCATTCAGGCGGCCATGGAAAGCGGCGATATGGAGACGGCGGCGCGTCTCGGCATCGTCCAGCAACAGCTCATGGACGCGCGGCTCTCTTCGGTCCGCTTCCGGGCCGAACCGGATCGGAAGGATGCCGAAGCGGGCGCCGCGTTGTTCGCTAAGGCCAAGCAGACGCTGCGCGAGCTTGAGGCATCGCTCCGCGACCCGCGGATCAAAGCGGTGGTCCACGAAACCGGCGAAGCCGCCATCAAATATTCGGATGCCTACGATAGGAATGTCGCGGCGACGTTGGCGCTCCGCGACACGATTGCCGGCCCGCTCGTCACCTATGCGCTCGAGTTCAACCGTGCTATCGAGGCGGCCAAAGTAGCGCAACTTAAAACCCTTTCCACCGCGCAAGAAGTCGCCAACGCGGCGACAAGCCAGTCCGAAACCATCAGCGTCGGCACCGCGGCGGTGGCACTCGCGGTCGGTTTGCTCCTGGCCTGGGTGATCGGGCGCGGGATCGTCACGCCGCTGCGGCGGATGACGGATGCCATGGCCCGCCTCGCCGGCGGCGACAAGACGGTGGCAATTCCAGCAACGAAGAACAAGGACGAGATCGGCGCCATGGCGCGAGCCGTGCTCGTCTTCAAGGAGAACATGATCAAGGCCGACGAAATGGGGGCGGAGCAGCGCGCGGAGCAGGGACGCAAGGAGCAACGCCAGCAGGTAGTTGAAACCCAGGTCGGCGCGTTCGATCGGTCGGTAAACGCGGTGCTCCAGATGACCGAGTCGGCCACCACCAAGCTGCAAAACACAGCCAAGTCCATGTTGGCGACGGCGAAGGAGACGAGCCGGCAGTCGACGGTGGTGGCCGTGGCGTCGGAACAGGCATCGACCAATGTTCAGACAGTCGCGAGCGCCGCCGAGGAGCTATCCTCGTCGATCACCGAGATCAGCCGCCAGGTGGCGGAATCGGCGCGCATCGCCCGCGAGGCCGTCGACGATGCCGGACGCACCAACGCCCAAGTCCAGACCCTGGCCGAGGCCGCCCAGAAGATCGGCGATGTGGTGAAGTTGATCAACGACATCGCCGCTCGGACCAACCTCCTGGCGTTGAACGCGACCATCGAGGCGGCGCGCGCGGGCGAGGCGGGCAAGGGCTTCGCGGTGGTGGCCTCCGAGGTGAAGAGCCTCGCCACGCAGACAGCCAAGGCGACCGAGGATATCGCGGCCCAGGTGAAGGCGATCCAGAGCGCCACCGGGGATTCAGTGCAGGCGATCGAGACCATCACCGGGACGATCAACCGGATCAACGAGATCACGACCACCGTCGCCGCGGCGGTGGAGGAGCAGGGGGCGGCGACCCAGGAGATCGCGCGCAATGTGCTGCAGGCCTCGGTGGGTACGGCGGAGGTCTCGTCGAACATCGCCGGGGTCACCGAGGCCGCCGCCGAAACCGGCTCGGCCTCGACCCAAGTGATGGAGGCGGCTGGCGATCTCGCCCAGCAAAGCGAGACGCTGCGCGGCGAGGTCAGCCAGTTCCTCGCCAAGATCCGCGCCGCCTGATGCCGCGGAGCGGCGCCGCGGTCCGATCTGCCCTACGGACCGCGGCGCCGGCCAGCCAAACTCGTTCGCCGTGCTCCAAGCTCCATCAAGGCGGGGCTTGAAGCACGTCGGCCATAAAAAAATCGCTTGGTGGTCACGGCGTCAGAATCATGCCCTCGCGGGCGACCAGCGTGCCGTGCCGGGCCCGTGCTGCGGCGGCGGCGATCTCGTCCATCGCCGCGTCGTCATGTTTGGGCGAGTGATGAAACACCACCAGGTGCTTGGCCCCCGCCGCCTCGACCAGGCGAATGCCCGCCTCCCAAGTCGAATGACCCCAATCGCGGTAGTGCGGATATTCGGCCGCAGTGTACATCGCGTCGTAGATGACGTAATCCGCCCGTTCGATCAACTTCAGGATATTCATGTCGAGCCCGCTTGCCGGATGCTCGGTATCCGTCACATAGCAGATCGACTTGCCGGCATAATCGATGCGATAGCCGGTCGCCCGGTTCGGGTGGTTGAGCGGCGCGGTGCTGAGGCGAATGCCCGGCCGCGGCTCCAGCACGGTACCGACATCGAAATCGGTATAGCTGATCACCGCGCGCAGCGCCTCAATCGGCACCGGGAACAGCGGCTCGGCCATCATCTGCGCGAGGACCTGCTTCAAGCATAGCTCCGGCTTCAAATTCCCGGCCCAGAGGCGGATGGTATTGCCGGGAACGAAGGCCGGGACGAAGAACGGCAGCCCACCGACATGGTCGTAATGGGTGTGGCTGAGAAAGATGTCGAGCACATGCGGCCCAGGCTCCTCCATCAGCTTCATGCCGAGCGGCCGCAAGCCGGTACCGGCATCGAAGATCAGCCGGTCCTGACCGCAGCAGACCTCCAGGCACGCGGTATTCCCGCCATACCGGATGGTCGCCTCCCCAGGACAGGGGATGCTGCCGCGAACCCCCCAGAACGTCGCGGAGAAGTTGGTTTTGGGGGGCGTTTCACCATCTCCGGGCATGATCAATCCTACGATGCGCCGGACGCTGAATCGATGCGGCGGCAATAAGGTGCGGGCTAAGGCTAGGTACTGCGATCGTCTTCGTCATGGCACCAACCGGTATCCGCCGGGCTCGGTCACCAGCAGCGCCGCGTTCGAGGGATCCGCCTCGATCTTCTGGCGCAGTCGATAGACGTGGGTCTCAAGCGTATGCGTGGTGACCGCCGGATTATAGCCCCACACCTCGTTTAAAAGGAGTTCACGCGCCGTCGGCCGCTCCCCGGCCCGCAACAGGTATTTGAGGATCGCCGTCTCCTTTTCGGTGAGGCGGATCTTGCGGCGGCCATTGTCGTGGAGCAGCAGCTTGGCGCCCGGCTGAAACGTATAGGGTCCGATCGTGAAGACCGCGTCCTCGCTGGTCGCGTGCTGCCGCAGTTGGGCCCGCAATCGGGCCAACAACACGCCCAGGCGAAACGGCTTGGCGATGTAGTCGTTGGCGCCCGCGTCGAGACCAAGGATCGTATCCGCCTCGCTATCGGCGGCGGTCAGCATCAAAATCGGCGACCGCATCCCAACCTTTCGCATCATCTTGCACAGCTCGCGCCCGTCCATATCGGGCAAGCCGATATCGACCAGCACGGCGTCGAAATATTGCTGGCTGACGGCTTCGAGAGCGGCGCTGCCCGACGCGGCTTCGACCGTCTGGAATTCCTCATGCAGCGTCAATTGCTCGGCCAGAGACCGACGCAGCGCCTCGTCATCATCGACCAGCAGAATGGCGTGACGCTGGTTCAAGGGTGGTCAGACAGGACGCGGCGGCGCTTTGGCAAGGGAGCAGCCAAAAAAAGTCGGGCCGGCGGCATTCCATCGACAAGCGCGATCACGGTGCCATTCCAGATCGCCTTCGGCATGAGTTCTCTCCGTCGGACTTTCGCGTCGTCGGATCGGGCATTCCACGCCCCTCACGGATACGCGTTCCCGAACCGAACGATCTCTATTCGCACCGAACCATACGGTAGAGATCATGGGGCGCGCAATCCGGCGGTTGTACATCGCTGTCGTACACCCGGTCGACGCGATCCACCGATCGGTTATGCCCAGGCGCCTCGCTTATCGGCTGCGTCCAACTTATCGGCTGGGCCCAACTTATCGACTGGACCCAACTTATCGACCGGGCCCAACTTATCGACCGGGCCCAACTTATCGACTGGGGCTATCGACGACGGTGGTCTGGAGATCATCCGCCGGCCGGCGGACCGCCACGTCGCCATCGCCCGTCGGACGATGCCCCATGACAGGCGACCGAGTGCTCCCAAATCCCGCCAGATACGCGGTGATCAGGGCGAGTGCCCCCAGATCGAAGAGTTCCGCAGCCAAAAACTGAATCACCGTGACGCTCCTACGTCCGATCTGAATCCGAATGTGCTGGTTCGACGACCGAAGCCTCGCGGCATCAGATCTCGATGGAGCGTAGCGCGAAGGCATTAAGGATATTCTAATATGATAGCTTTGGCCGCGGCGGCAAGCCAGAGGGCGGCAACCCAGCGGCGGCCGTCGGTCAGCGGCCGCCGGCGACCCGCAGGATGGCGCCGGAGACATAGGCGGCGGCGTCGGACAGCAGGAACAGGATGCTGTCGGCGACCTCGTCGGCGCTGCCGGCGCGTGCCATCGGGATCATCGGCGCCATGCGGGCGACGCGACCCGGCTCGCCCGCCGCGGCGTGGATCTCGGTATCGATCAAGCCGGGCGACACGGCGTTGACCCGAATGCCCTCCGCCCCCACCTCGCGGCTGAGGCCGATGGTGAAACTGTCGATGGCGCCCTTCGACGCGGCGTACCAGACGAACTCGCCCGGCCCGCCCAGGGTGGCCGCCGCCGAGGACAGGTTGACGATGACGCCGCCCTGCCCGCCATGCCGGGTCGACATGCGCAGCACCGCGGCCCGGGCCGCCAGGATGGCACCGGTGACATTGAGATCGATGACCGCGGCGATCGCTTCCGGAGCACTCGCGTCGAGACGCCCGGAGCGGCCGGTGACGCCGGCATTGTTGACGAGATGGGTGACGCGGCCGAACCGCCGGTCGACCGCCTGGAACAGGCCGTCGACCTGATCGGCACGGGCCATATCCGCCTGAAACGCCTCGGCCGAGGCGCCGGCCGCGTGCAACTCCGCGACCAGCGCCGTGGCCGCCGCGACGTCCCGGGCATAGTTCACCGCGATCGCATAGCCGCCGCCCGCCGCCTTTCGACAGACCGCGGCACCGATGCCGCGGCTGCCGCCGGTGACCAGCAGAACCTTCCGCCGGCCGTCCGGGCTCGCCGCCCCGCTCATGCGGCAGCCCCGCTCATGCGACAGTCCGCTGGGCATGGGACAGACGCGCGTCGCGCATGGCGATCGTCTGCCGGCCGATCAGCAAGGCCGCCACCAGGCCGCAGGCCGCGGCGACAGACAGCCAGGCGCCGGGGATCGCCCCGTCACCGGTCGCATGAACCAGATATGTCGCGATCAGGGGGGTGAAGCCACCGACCGATGTGGCGAGGCTATAGGCCAGCGAGAACCCGGCCGTGCGGACCTCGACCGGCATGATCTCGGTCAGGAACACCACCATGGCGCCGTTATAGCTGGCATAGAGGAACGAGAGCCACAGCTCGACGATCAGCAAGCGCTGGAACGACGGCGCCCCGACCAGCCAGGACATGGCCGGATAGGCGGTCAGAATCGCCAGGATGGTGAACACGATCAGCAGCGGCCGACGGCCGACCCGGTCCGACAGGGCGCCCATCACCGGCAACCAGAACAGGTTGGAGGCGCCAACGCAGAGGGTGACGATCAGATTGTCCAGATTCGCCAGGTGCAGCACGGTCCTGCCGAAGGTCGGCGTATAGGCGGTGATCATGTAGAACGAGACGGTGGTCATCAGCACCATCAGCACGCCGATCCCGACGATCTGCCAGTTGGCAACCAAGGAGCGCATGATCTCCGAGGGGGTCGGGTGATGCCGGCGCGCCAGGAACTCCTCGGTCTCCCGCAGCGATCGCCGGATCATGAACAGGAACGGGATGATCAGACAGCCGATCAGCAGCGGGATGCGCCAGCCCCATTGGTCCATCTGCTCGGGCGGCAGATAGCTGCTGAGCGCGATGCCCACCAAGGCCGCGAAGATCACCGCGACCTGCTGGCTGGCGGATTGCCAGCTGACATAGAAGCCCTTGTGGCCCGGTGTCGCGATCTCCGACAGATAGACCGAGACCCCACCCAGCTCGACACCGGCGGAAAAGCCCTGCAGCAGCCGGCCGAACACGACCAGGATCGGGGCGAGCATGCCGATCGACGCATAGCCGGGGACGCAAGCGATCGAGATGATGCCGATCGACATCAGCCCCAGCGTCAGGATGAGGCCCTTGCGCCGGCCGTGTTGATCGATATAGGCGCCCAGCACGAGGGCGCCGATCGGCCGGATCAGAAAGCCGACGCCGAAGGTGGTCAGCGACAGCATCAGCGAGGCGAATTCGCTATCGGTTGGAAAGAACACCCGGCCGATCGCCGAGGCGTAATAACCGAAGACGAAGAAGTCGTACATCTCCAGAAAATTGCCGCTGGAGACCCTGACCACCGACCAGATCTTCGATTGCCGAGCAGAACGCTGTTGCATGATTTTTCTCTTTGCTAGACGTCCCGACACGCTGGGCGCCGCACGACCGGCATCGCGCCGGGGAAGCATCCCGACCGGACAGGATGGTGTACCCTTATCCGGCACCTAATCATAATGACGCCTATGGCGGCAACTGCTTGGCGCGGCCCGAGGACCCGACGAAACCGGGCCGGGCCGTTTCGCCTCGGGCATCAAGGGAAATCAGATGGCTCGATCGGATAGGCATCAGGTGAAACACGAGGGTCAGGTGAAACACGTGAGGCTGGCAAAACACGTGAGGCTGGCAAAACAAGACGGGGATACCGCCGCCGCGACCATCGATCTGGGCCCGCTGCCGGACCTGATCGGCTATGTGCTGCGTCGGGCCCAGCTCGCGGTATTCAAAGATTTCATCCAGGCCTTCGCGGCGTTCGGCATCCGCCCGGCACAATATGGCGTCCTCATTGTGTTGGAGCGCAATCCGGGGCTGAAACAATCCGAGGTGAGCGCGGCACTGGGCATCAAGCGAGCCAATTTCGTGCCGCTGATCGACGAGTTGGAGCGGCGCGGCCTGGCACGGCGCGCCCCCGCGGCAACGGATCGGCGCTCGCACCAACTCCATTTGACGGAAAAGGGCCTCGACCTGACGCGCCAGTTGCACGAGGTACAGGCAACCCACGAGGCACACCTCGCCGCACGAATCGGCGAGGCGGGCCACGTCCAGTTGATCGAATTACTCCACGGCGTCATCGAGGCGGTCGGTCCGGCAACCGACGATGCCGAGGAAGCCTAGATCGGGGGAAGCCTAGATCGAGAAAGCCTAGCCGGCGCGGCCGAACCGCTCCAGCACCGCGTCGGGAATCGGTTTCGCCTTGAGGCGGGCCGGATCGTCGGGATGGGCGCCGACCCAGACCCGCGTCTCCAGCCCTTCGACGGCGAGCGTGTCGCCGCGCATCAGGCGATGGCGCACATCGAAGCTGGCTCGGCGGAACTCGACGATGCTGGAGTCGATCCGGACGACATCGCCGTATTTCGACGGGGCGATGAACCGGGCACGGGTATCGACCAGCGGAATGCCCTTGCAGTCATAGGCCGCCAGCATCTCGGCCTTGGTCATGCCCAAGGCGCGCTGGAACAGCAGCGCCGTGCTCCAGTCGAAATATTCGAAATAGCGCGGGTTGAACACGATGCCGGCCGGATCGCAGGCGCCCCATTCGATCTCGACGACGCGGCTATTGCTGAACATGCGGGGTTCCCGAGGTGATGGCGACAGAGCAGACGGGATGACGACGTAGCGTCAGCTGGGGTTCTCGATCAACAGGGCGATGCCCTGCCCGCCCCCGATGCAGGCCGACGCGATCCCATAGCGGGTGTTCGAGCGCTTGAGTTCCCGCGCCAAGGTGATACCCAGGCGGATGCCGGTCGCCGCCAACGGATGGCCGATCGCGATCGCCCCGCCATTGACGTTGAGCTTGGCCTCGTCGAGCCCGAGTTGCCCGACGCAGGCCAGCACCTGGGCGCCGAACGCCTCGTTGATCTCGATCCGGTCGATCGCGGCGAGCGGCAGGCCGGTATGGTCGAGCAAGGCCCGGATCGCCGGCACCGGGCCGATGCCCATGATCTCGGGCGGGCAGCCGACCGCGGCGAAGGCCACGACCCGACCGAGCGGTGCCACATCCCGCCGCCGCGCGTAGTCGCCGGAGGCGACCAGCACCGCCGCCGCGCCATCGACCACGCCCGAGCTGTTGCCGCCGGTCTGCACCCCGCCGAAAGCCGGACGGAGCCGCGCCAGCGTCTCGACCGGCGATGGCCGGACATGGGTATCGGCCTCGACCGCCGCCAGCTTGCGGTCGAGCGTGATGCCGCGCGGCCGGTAACCGTCGAGCTCGAAGCTTTCGGTCGTCACCGCGACGATCTCGCCGGCGAGAAAGCCGCTGGCCTGGGCCGCCACCGCCCGCGCGAAGCTGCGCGCGGCGAAGGCGTCGACATCGGCGCGGCTGATATCATGACGGCGCGCCAGATTTTCTGCCGTCCCGCCCATGGTGACATCGGCCGCCGGATCGATCAGCGCCTCCCACAGGAAATCCTTGAACTCGACCTGCCCCATGCGAAAACCGCCGCGATGGGTATAGGCGGCGATCGGGTTGCGGCTCATGGATTCGGTGCCGACCGACAAAGCGACGGCCACGCCGCGATGGGTGATCGCGTCGGCCGCCTGGGCGATCACCTCGATGCCGGTGCCGCAGACGCGCTGCACCAGATGCGCCGGGACCTCCGTCGGCACCCCCGCGTAGAGACCGATATGGCGCGGCGTCATATAGGCGTCGTAGCTCGCCTGGGCCATGTTGCCGGCGATGACGGTGCCGACATCGCCGGGGGCCACGCCCGACCGGGCGAAGACCGCGCGGGCCGCCTTGATGCCGAGATCGATCGGCGAGACCAGGGCCAGCGGTCCGTTGAGATCGGCGAAGGGCGTGCGCACGCCGTCGAGCAACCAGACATCGGGCCAGGACGCCCTGAGGCCGGCGGGGGTGGATGTCATCGTGGGATCTCCTGGGCAATCGTGATCACGCGCCCGGCTCCGGCGTCGCCGGACTCGGCATAGAGTTCGTCGACCAGGGCGGCGCGGTGGGCGAGCACGGCGCGCTGGTTGATCGATCCCTTATCGGTGATTTCGCCGGCATCGATCGAGGGGAGGTCATCGACCAGCATCGCCCGGACGATCCGCGTCGAGCTGCCGGTGCCGGCCCCAGCGAAAGAGGTCAGCAGCCGGGCGAATTCGGCGCGGAGCCCCGCATCGGTGGAGAGCGCGCAGCCTGGGTCCGTGCACAACGGGCGGCAGGCCACGGCATCGGCGAAGATCAGCGCGGTGACCGCATCCCGGTTCAACCCGGCGATCACCACATCCCTCACATAGGGAGCGAAATGGCTGATGAAGCGGGCGCGCAGCGGCCCGACGCTGACCCAGGTCCCGGTCGCCAGCTTAAAATCCTCGGCGATCCGGCCATCGAACTGAAAGCCCTGTTCCGGGGCGGCCGGGTCGCGCAGCTTCAGCGCGTCGCCCAGGCGATAGAACCCCTCCTCGTCGAAGGCCGAAGCCGTCTGACGGGGCTCGCGCCAATAGCCGGGGGTGATGCTGGGCCCGAGCACCCGGGCTTCCAACTTGCCGTCGACAGGGACCAGCTTCAGCTCGCACCCGGCAACCGGCAATCCGACCATGCCGGATTGGCTGTATTCCTTGTCGCAGCACAGGGCGAAGGGACCGGTCTCGGTCGCACCAAGGCCGGTCAGCATGATGATGCGTTCGCCGCAGGTCTCGACCGCCACCTGGTCGAGCGCCGCCCAGACATGCGGGGCGAGACCGGCGCCGGAATAGAACATCATCCGCAGCCGGCTGAAGAAGCGTTCGCGCAACGGCGGCTCGGCACGGAGATGCTGGACCAGCGCCTCATAGCCCTTGGGCACGTTGAAATACAACGTCGGCGAGATCTCAAGCAGGTTGCGCACGGTCTCCTGAATACCGGCCTGTGTCGGTTTGCCGTCATCGATGTAGAGCGTGCCGCCGTTGTAAAGCACCAACCCGACATTGTGATTGCCGCCGAACGTGTGGTTCCAGGGCAGCCAATCGACGATCACCAGCGGCTCGTCCTGCATGAAAGCGAACCGCGTGCGCAGCATCGCCTGGTTCGAGCACAGCATCCGCTGGGTGTTGATCACCCCCTTGGGCAGGCCGGTCGAGCCGGAGGTGAACAGGATCTTCGCCACCGTGTCCGGGCCGATCGCCTCATGGGCGGCGCGGATCGCGGCGGAGGGGGACGTCGTCAGCAGATCGTCGAACGCCGTGACCGGCCGGCCGAACGACGGATCGGAGGCCGAGGCGTCGACGGTCAGCACCACCTCGGTATCCGCCGGTACCACCGCCTCGATCGCCGCCCCGTAGGACCGGCCGCTCGCGGCGAAGACCAGACCCGGCGTCAGCGTTTTGACGATGTGCCGGAGCTTGCCGAAATCCGACGAGACGGTCGAATAGGCCGGCGAGATCGGTGCATAGGCCACCCCGGCATAGAGTGCCCCCAGGCCCAGCAACGCATGTTCGATATCATTGCCGGACAGGATCATGACCGGCCGTTCGGCGGACAGGCCGCGCCGCAGCAGCGCCTCGCCGATGCCGCGCGCGGCGGCCAGCGCCGCGGCATAGGAGATCCGCCGCCAGGCACCGGCCGCGTCGCGCTGGGCGAGGAAGGTTCGTGCCGGCTGGGCCGTCGCCCAATACTCCAGCCGATCGGTCAGCTTGACCGGATAATCCGCCAGGGCCGCCACCGGCCGAACATAGACGGTGCCATCGGATCGATGGTCGAACACGACCGAATTGGACCCCAGCCTCGCGTCCCGCAGCGGGGCCTTGCCGGCGGACAAATGGAGAGTCTCTGGCATATCGCCTCCCGACGAACGACGCCTTTACGGCTGTCTTATTGTTGGATTGGGCCTTGTTATCGCGTTGGGGTTGGGGTCAGTCGCGCAGCACCTTCGCAGCTCGTTTTTCCAAGAAATCCCGCAATCTTTGCTTCGCCTCGGCGCTGTCCTGGGCGACCGCCGCCATCAGGGATTCCAGCACCAGCCCCGATGCCGGATCGGCCTCGGCGATACGCGGCAAGGCGTGCAGCACCGCGAAGTTGGTCAGCGGCGCATTGGCCGCGACGCGCTGGGCGAGTTCCATGCCCTTGGCGAGGCCGGTGCCGGCATCGACCACGTAATGCGACAGGCCGATGGCGAAGCCCTGCTCGGCGTCATAGGTCCGGCCGGTCAGCATCATCTCCATCATTCGGGAGACGCCGATCAGCCTGGGCAGGCGCATGGCACCGCCGCCGCCGACGAAGATGCCGCGCTGACCTTCCGGCAAGCCGTAATAGGTCGATCGCTCCGCGACGCGGATATGGGCCGCGGCGGCGAGTTCGAGCCCGCCGCCGACGACGGCGCCGTGCAGGACGGCGATCACCGGAACGCGGCCATACTGGATCTGCTCGAACACCCGATGCCACATGCGCGAATGGGTGATCGCCTGGGGCACATCGCGCTCGGTGAGTTCGCCGAGGTCGAGACCGGCGGAGAAATGATCGCCGGCGCCATGGATGACGACCGCCTTCGCCGTTTCCGGCAGGACTTGGAAAAACCGCTCGATGCCGAGGATGGTGGGATCGTTGAGGGCGTTGCGTTTGTCCGGCCGCGACAGGCGCAGCACGGCGACCTCGCCCTGCTGATAGGCCGTCAACGAAGCCGGCAGATCGGCAAAGTTTATCGTATCGGTCCCGGCCCCTGTGTCGGACGACGCGTCTGCCATCGTTTCCCACCCTGATTATTGTTATGTATCATAACTAATCAGGACTTCCGCGTCAAGCTAAGCCAGCAGCGAACGGCGCGGTCAGCGCCCGCTCATTTGCGCGAAGAAGTTCTTCAGCGCCCGGGTGTTCTGCTCCTTGCTGTCGACCGTCATCAGCATGGTGACCGCGGCGCCATCCTCGGAAAGCGGCAGGATCAGCCGGGCATAGGACCGCGAGCGGTCGGAGGCATCGAGGACGATAAGATGCAGGATCGGCGCGCGCCGTGCCACGGCGGCACAGTAATGCGCATGGATCAGGGCACCGAAGGGCGGCGGGGTGAGATCACGCGGGGATTGCCCGGTCGGCTCCTGGCCATGCATATCGCAGATGCCGGTGCCGCTGAGGCGGTAGCGGAAATCCAGCGGATCGGCGAGGACATCGGCCAGCATGATGCGCGGCAGCCACGCGACCAGATCGATCGGGTCGATATCGGCGCGACGCGGCGCGAAACGGCCGTCGCACTTCGCCGACCAATAACCGAGAATATCCGATAGATCGGCATAAGGGCAGGCCGCCATGTCGAGTTCGAGGGCGTCGACGCGGACCGGTCCCGAAGATGCGTCTGTTCCAGCCATAGAGACTCCGAAGCACTTAAACTGCCCATTCTACGCGGGCAACATTAACACTACCCTAATGGCGATTCGGCAAGCATCTTCGGAAGACCTCGGGAGATCTCGATTTTTACTCGAACAAGCTCACAAAAACACTGAAGCGAAACCGGCTTTCCAGATGGAAATGGCTTCGGGCTGCGTGATTAACCAGTGGTTAGGCTTTCTCTATTTAATAATAGGAGATCTGCTGCGCCAAAATCGTTTCCACTCATTGGCTTCGCCGTGATCGCGTGAACGAACCAGGCACCCTCGGCGGTCGGCTCCCTCGCGGTAGCCACCAGTCGATCGGCACAACATCGGCCTCGGAAGTGAAACTCGTCCAGCGAGCCATCGATAGGAGACTAGGGGTATGCCAAGCCGCGCGAATTTGTCGATACGGACTATTCTCGGCCTGCTGATCGGCACCACCGGGCTTCTTCTGGTGGTTCTGAGCGCCTTCGCGCTCTTCGAGGCGGCCTCGCATCATGCCGGCGCCCGGCGCGTCGCAGCCTCGACGATCACCAGCCAGCAATTGTTCAAATCGATGCTGGCCCTGAGGCTCGAGCGAGGTGGCATCATCGGCGGACTGCTCAGCGAAGCGCCGATCGACAGTAAGAGCGAAGCCGACAACCTGAGCAACCGCGGGATATCCGAGACGGCCTATGTCGACAGCATTCAATCTTTGACGGAACTCGATCTACCGGAACTGGCCTCCGCCATTTCGGGCCTGAAGGCGGCGCATGACGCCGTCGTCTCGTTGCGAACCAAGGCCGACGTGGCGGTTCGTCAGCCAAGATCGGCGCGTGAGCCGGCGATCGTCCAGGATTGGCCGAAAACGACCCAATCCCTTCTGGACGCGATCCTCGCCACCGCCGGCCCTTTGGAAGAGGCACTAAAGCTGTTCGATCCGAAGGTCGATCACTTCCTGGCGATCAAGCAAGCCGCCTGGACGACCCGCCTCAATCTGGGCCTGATGGCGCTCCGGCTCCAAGCAGCTGTTGCATTGAACAAACCGCTCACGCCGGCCGATACGCTGATCTGGTATCAGGATAGGGCGCACGCCGCCGCGGCCTGGTCCATCGTCACCACGGCCGCCGCCCGGAGGGATGCGCCCGCGGCGCTGGTCGATAGCGTGGCCAAGTCGAATGTGAATTTCGTGGGCCGCCTCGCCGACTTCCAGCAAGCCATCGTCGACGCGTTTGTCGCCGGCCGGAAGGTCGACGTGTCTTTCGTCGACCTGCAACGGAGCAATACGGAAGGGACGACACTGGCCAATGTCGTTCTCGATACCGCTATGGACAAGATGGTGGCGACGGCAGACGCCGAGGCTGCCCAGGCGACCCGCCAGATGAGTCTGAACGCGGTCGTGCTGCTCGTGGCGCTTGGCCTGTCGGTGGCCGGTTTTCTGGTGGTGCGTCGCCGGGTCAGTCGTCCGATCCTGGCGCTGACGGCGACGATCGAGCATTTGGCGCAGCAGGATTTCTCGGTCGAGATCCCGGCGAAGACGCGCGATGACGAGGTCGGCCGCATGCAGACGGCGTTGCTGGTGCTG
>DATMGU010000017.1:0-66165 GCA_035555315.1 Allostellaceae bacterium | reverse complement strand
TCAATCGCGGCGCCAGCGAGACGGACCGATCGGCGGCACACATGCTGGGCGCCGCCGTGGAGCTGTCGCAACAATCGGCGACCTTGCAGAACGAAGTCGACAGCTTCCTCGCAAACATACGCGCGGGATGAGGCTTCTTGCCAGCTGAGGCTTCTTGCCAAAGGCAACGCGGAGATGGTGGGCGCGACAGGGATTGAACCTGTGACCCCCGCCGTGTGAAGGCGATGCTCTCCCGCTGAGCTACGCGCCCATCTCCAAACCGGCGCCGACGAGCCGCCTATATCAGCCGCCGATGCACGGGGGCGGATATAGGCGTCGCGTCGCGACAGTGTCAAGCGACGGTTGGCGCGCGCGTCATGCATTGACGATGGATGGCAGTCCTCTACCATCATTCCGTGAGCGGGGCGGCCGGAGACGGGAATGGCACAGCGCGCGATCGGTACGGTAGTCGGATTGATGCTGGCGTGGGGCGTGGGAGCGGCGCAGGCAGCCGACGCGCCGCTGCAATTGCATTACGATATCTATTCCGGCGGATTCACCACGGTCAATTTCGACGTGACGGTGGTCGAGGGCGCCGAGGCCTATCGCATGGATTTCGCCGCGCATACGGTGGGTGTCGCCAACCTCATGTTCGGCTTCACGGTGCAGTCGAGCAGCGAAGGGCAGGTGACGGCCGATGGGGCGATCCCCGCCGCGTTCCATACCAGCAGCACCTCGCATGCGCGGGACCGGTCGGCGCATCTGGTCTTCCAGGGCAGCCATGTCGAGGCCGAACTGCGGCCGCCACAGGATGACGAGGAGGGCGCGCTGACCCCGGTCACGCCGGACATGCTGATCGGCACGGTCGATCCGCTCTCGGGTATCCTGGGCTTGGCACGCGCCGTCGCCAGCGGCGAGCGGTGCGACCGGCGCGTCGCGGTGTTCGATGGCCGGCGGCGTTATGATCTGGTGTTCGAGGAAGCCGGTACCGAGACGCTGGAGCCGACGAGCCGAAGCCTGTTCAGCGGCGTCGCGCGCCGCTGCAAGATGGCGTTCAACCGTCTCGGCGGCTATCCGGTCGATACGTCGAAGCGGGTGACCGGCAATGACGGCATGATCTGGTTCGCCACCATTCTGCCGAACACGCCGCCGGTACCCGTGTTGATCATGTTCGACGGTCGTTTCGGCATGAGCCGCGTCTATCTCGCCGGCATGTCCCATGGCGCGGATATCCGCAAGGTCGCGGATTAGGGTAGCGATCGGCTAGCCTAGCGATCAGCGGGGAGGCCCAGCCGGAGCAGCGTCTCGGGGATATGCTTGAAGCGATCGAGGGCCGCGGCGCAGGCGATCGTCTCGACCGGGCCGCGGCGATAGCCATAGGTCATCAGGATCGCCGGGATGCCGGCCGCGACCGCGGTCGCCATGTCGACCTCGCTGTCGCCGATCAGGATGGCGCGGGCCGGAATCGTCTCGAACCGGTCGAGCAGGGTGGTCAGCATCGCCGGGTCGGGCTTGCGAACCGGCAGGCTGTCGCCGCCCAGCACCGCCGTGAAGAACGAAGCCAAGCCGAGATGGCCGAGGATGTCGGCCGCCGCCCGTTCCGGCTTGTTGGTGGCAATCGCCATGCGATAGCCGGCGTCGGAGAGGCTTCGCAGCGTCTCCGGTACCCCGGCATAGGCATGGGTGAAGCGGACGGGATCGGCTTCGTACAAGGCCAAGAACCGCGCGGTCGCTTGAGCCGAGTCGGTCGGCTTTCCGTCGGATGTCGCGGCCAGCGCTCGCTCGACCAGCTTGGCGACACCGTCGCCGATCATGCGCGTGACCTGGTCGAGCGGAAGCGGCGGACGGTCCAATTCGGCCAATAACCGATTGATCGCGGCGTGCAGATCGGCAGCGCTGTCGATCAGCGTGCCATCCAGATCGAAGATCAGCAGGGGTGTCATAGAAGGTAACAAAACTTGTTTGGCACGAATCCGACGCATCATACATCTTGCCCGCGATGCTTTGGCTAGTAGCTTCGCCCGTCGGCGTCGCCTGCCCGTGATGATCGTTTGTGAGATGACCCCGTCGCTTGCCGCCCTCGTCCTTGCCGCCGGCAAGGGCACCCGGATGAATTCCGATCTGCCCAAGGTCATGCACAAGGTGGCCGGGCGCTCGATGCTGGCGCATGTGCTGGATCGCCTGGCGACCTTGCAGCCCGATCGCGTCGTGGTGGTCGCGGGTCCGGCCATGCCGACTGTCGAGGCGGCCGCGGCGGGCCATGGCCTGGCGATCCAGGAGACCGCCCGGGGCACGGCCCATGCGGTGGCCGCCGCGCGCGACGCGCTGGCCGACGCGGCGTTCGATACCGTGCTGGTCGCCTATGGCGATACGCCCTTGCTCGGCGCCGAGACGTTGGCCCGGCTGGTGGCGGCGCGGCGTGAGGCCGACGCGGCGGTCGTCGTGCTGGGCATGCGGCCGGACGACCCGAGCCCCTATGGCCGCTTGCTGGTGAAGCCGGATGGCAGCCTGGAGGCGATCGTCGAAGCGGCGGACGCCACCCCGGACCAGCGGGCGATCGGTCTGGTGAATTCCGGCGTGATGGCGATCGACGGTCGGCGGCTTTTCGCGTTGATCGACCAGATCGACGACCATAACGCCAAGGGCGAGTTCTACCTTACCGACATCGTCGCGAAGGCCCGGGCCGAGGGCCTGCCCTGCCGGGTGGTCGAGGCACCGGCTGACGAGCTCGTCGGCGTCAATTCCCGCGCCGATCTCGCCGCCGCCGAAGCGGTGCTGCAGGGCCGCCTGCGGCGTGCCGCGATGGCCGGCGGCGCCACCCTGACCGAACCGGCGAGCGTCTTCCTGTCGGCGGATACGGTGCTGGGCCGCGACGTCACCATCGGGCCGCATGTGATCTTCGGGCCCGGTGTCGTGGTCGGCGACCGGGTCGAGATCAAGGGCTTCTGCCATATCGAGGGCGCCCGCATCGCCGAGGGGGCGATCATCGGCCCGTTCGCCCGGTTGCGGCCGGGGGCCGATCTCGGCCCCGATACGCATATCGGCAATTTCGTCGAGATCAAGGCGGCCCGGGTGGGCGCCGGCGCCAAGATCAATCACCTGACCTATATCGGCGATGCCGAGATCGGCGCCGCGGCGAATATCGGCGCCGGCACCATCACCTGCAATTACGACGGTTTCGACAAGCACCGCACGGTGATCGGCGCCGGCGCGTTCATCGGCAGCAACACGGCACTGGTGGCGCCGGTGACCGTGGGGCCGGGCGCCATGATCGGCGCCGGCAGCGTCATCACCCGCGACGTGCCGGCCGACGCGCTGTCGGTCAGCCGCGCGGTGCAGACCGACCGGCCGACCTTCGCCGCCCGCCTCCGCGCGATCAAGCAGGCCGCCAAGGCGGACAAACCGAAGCGCTAGAGACCTCTAGGAGAACAAGATGTGCGGCATCATCGGGACGATCGGCAAAGGAATGGCCGCCCCGCTCATTCTTGAGGGGCTGCGGCGGCTGGAATACCGCGGCTATGACAGCGCCGGCATCGCCACGCTGGTGAATGGCCGGATCGAGCGCCGTCGGGCGGAGGGCAAGCTCGACAACCTGGCGGCGCGCCTGACGGCCGAACCGATCGCCGGGACCATCGGCATCGGCCATACGCGCTGGGCGACCCATGGCGCGCCGGTCGAGGCGAACGCCCATCCGATCGCGACGGACCGTTGCGCCGTCGTCCATAACGGCATTATCGAGAACTTCGCCGAGATCAAGACGGAACTCACGGCGCTGGGCTACGCGTTCCATTCGGAGACCGATACTGAAGCCGTCGCGGTGCTGGTGACCCGCTATCTGGCGGAGGGGCTGTCGCCGCAGGAAGCGGTCGCGGCGGCGCTGCCCCGGCTGCACGGCGCCTTCGCGCTCGCCATCGTCTTCGCCGGCTATCACGATCTGCTGATCTGCGCCCGGCGCGGACCGGCGCTCGCCATCGGCTATGGCGATGGCGAGATGTATGTCGGCTCCGACGCCCTGGCGCTGGCGCCGTTGACCGACCGGATCTGCTATCTCGAAGACCATGACTGGGCAGTGATCGGTCCGACCGGCGCCAAGATCTTCGGTGCCGACAATCGGCCGGTCGATCGGCCGATCAGCCTGACCGCCTTGTCCGGCGCCTTGATCGGCAAGGGCAATCACCGGCACTTCATGCATAAGGAGATCGCCGAGCAGCCGGCGGTCATCGGCGACATCCTGGGCGCGCTGGTCAATCCGGCGACCGGCAAGGTGACCTTGCCGGAGCTGCCGGTCGACCTGGCCAAAGTGACCAAGATCACGATTATCGCCTGCGGCACCTCGTTCAACGCGGCCCTGGTCGCGAAATACTGGTTGGAGCGGGTGGCGCGGGTGCCGGTCGAGGTCGATGTCGCCTCGGAGTTCCGGTATCGCGCGGCGGATATGCCGGCCGGCGGCGTGGCGCTGTGCATCTCGCAATCGGGCGAGACGGCCGACACGCTGGCGGCGCTGCGCTATGCCCGGACCCAGGGTCAGACGGTCCTGTCGATGGTCAATCAGGCTCAGAGCAGCATGGCGCGCGAGGCCGATGGGGTGCTGTTGACCTTGGCCGGGCCGGAGATCGGTGTGGCCTCGACCAAGGCGTTCACCGCCCAATTGACCGTGCTCGCCTGCTTCGTCCTGGCGATGGCGCGGGCGCGCGGCACGATCGCCGCCGAGCGCGAGGCCGAGATCACCGCGGCCCTGGCCGAGGTACCGTCCCATGCCGCCGCGATCCTGGCGGACGAGACCGCCATCGAGGCGTTGGCGAAGCTGCTGGTCGGCGCCCGCGACGTGCTCTATCTCGGCCGCGGCACCTCATATCCGCTGGCGCTGGAGGGCGCGCTCAAGCTCAAGGAGTTGAGCTATATCCACGCCGAAGGCTACGCCGCCGGCGAGATGAAGCATGGCCCGATCGCGCTGATTGACGAGCAGATGCCGATCATCGTGGTAACGCCGAGCGACGAGCTGTTCGAGAAGACCGCGTCGAACATCCACGAAGTCATGGCCCGTGGCGGCCGGGTCGTGGTCCTGAGCGATGCCAAGGGCTGCCGGCTGGTCGGCGACAAGCCGATCGCCAAGATCTGCCTGCCGGATTGCGACCCATTCGTGGCGCCGATCCTCTACGCCCTGCCGCTGCAGCTCATCGCCTATCACGTGGCGGTGCAGAAGGGGACGGACGTGGATCAGCCGAGAAACCTGGCGAAGAGCGTCACGGTGGAGTGATCAGCCGGCGACGTGTCGGTCAGAGCGGTGAATTCGGGCGGGAAAGCCCCAGAAGATTACCGAGTGGGATATTGATGACCGTACCGAAGACGAAGCCGTCCGTCGGTACCTTGGCGACTTTGACGTTGTACCAGGTATCCGGATTCACGTCGTACTGGATACTCGGCTGGAACGTGATGCCGTGCCAGATATCGAAGGTGGCGCTGAGTTCGAACCTCATCTGGTTCGGCGAGGTCTTCACTTTGGGGCCGCCGGCGGCGACGCGCGAATTCTCTTGGTAGATGAGTTCGTTAGTCGAGTCCTGGATATAGGTCGCCTTCAGGCCGATATGATCCTGTGGGCGGTTGGAGAATATGCCGTAGTAATTGACGCCGAGATCCGCGTAGGACGAGAAGGGCGCATAGTGATCGGGCGTGAACGCCAGGGTCGTGAAACCCGCGAAGTAGTGTGCCGGCGTGGATCTTGCGACGCCGTCATCGGCGCGCCATAGGACCTGCTGGGCCTGGAAGACATAGCCGCCTGTTCCCGCCTCATGCAGGGACCGATTAGCCGGGTCCGTCTGGCGCGACGTGTCGCGGAAAGCCACCATGGTGTAGGTGCTGGGGTAGTGGCTTTGCGCGAAGTTCGTCTGCCTGCCGACTTCCAGGAGCAGCAGCGCGCCCGTTGCCGCGTTGGTCGAAAAGTTGAAGCCGTCGGTCTTCATGGCATTGCTGATATGGTCTTCATAGGCGCCGAGCTGCACGAAGTAGGGGGGCGCCACAGTGTATTTCAGTCGGCTGCCCCAGCTCGAAAAAGGCGGCGGCGGCATGTTGGCGGTGAATTGAGAGATCGGGTTCTGGCAGGTCAGAAGATTGTCGCAGTTGAACTGATTGAAGGCGCGTACCGGGTTGAGGCGTCCCACCTCGAACTCAAGCCGGTTGGCGAGGGCATGCTGCTCGTATGACAGAGTCGACAGATAATCGGCGCCGGTGTTGTTGGGCATCGGCGCACCCGCGGCGTAACTGCCGACGGAACTGTGGAAGTTGTGCGTGACCCCTTGATTGACCCCCAAACCGAAGATCGTTTCCTCGACATGAATCGTGGCGCCCGGCATGCCGAGAAGTTTATTGAGGTCGAAATCGGTGCCGATGACCAATGCGGCGGTATTCGCCGTCGCCCAAGGCGTCAGATTACCGGAACCGTTCAACTCGGTAAAATTCACCATGCTCAGGCGCAAATTGATCCCAAAGTCGAACAGCTTTTGCCCAACGCTCGCCAACGGGCCGCTGAACCCACCAGGTACCAAAGATTCCAATGTGTTCTCGGGCGGTAGGGTTTGCTCAGATCCTTGGGAAAGCGCCGCGCCACTGCAGAAAAACGAGACCAAAACGGCCGAGCAAGTTCGTGCTGATGGAAAATATGACATTTGTCCCCCCTGGTTGACACTATTTGTGCCATCTCTTGTTTTTTGATTGGCCACGCGTCGCTATATTTCCGATTAAGTGGCGGGCGATAATTTGGAATTATTGAGAATAATATTCCACATTCCGTCTTTAATAAGAAAAGACGGATACAATTTTTGTGATTTTTTTCTCTATATTATCTAGTGTGTTATTTTATAATTGATCGTGCCCTGATCTATTTTGTAGGGTGTCTAGCCGATGATCGCGGTCTTTCTTTTGCCGTCAGAGATGATCTTTGTCTCGGATTTCTTGATCACTACCGCTCTTAGGATGAGTAGCGCGGTCGCTGCCGTGAGCGCCGGCACCGCTGAGAAGAAAAACATCTGTGAAGGCTTATCCGTCAGCGTAAATACATAGCTGCCGACCAGAGGCCCCAGAAGCGATCCAGACCGACCAACCCCCTGAGCCCAACCCATCCCCGTCGCCCGAATGGCCGTCGGGTAATAGCCGGTAATGTAGGCGTTGACGGCAAGCTGAGCGCCGATGACAAAGAACCCGGCACAAAAGATACAGGTTATGATCGGCGGGAAACTGCCTGGCATCATTCCCAACGCGACAACGGACAGCGCGCCGATCGTGTAGGAGATCGCGAGTTTGAACAGCGGCCTGCGGCGGATCGAGATTGCCACGAAGAAGCTGCCGACAAGGCCCGCGAAGTTGAGCGTCACCGTGCCCAGTACGGCCTCCTTCACAGAGAGCCCCGCCTGCTGCAAGAGAAGCGGGATCCAGTTGATGAGGAAGTACGTCAGCACCAGGCTTGAAAACAGCGCCGCCCAGAGTAGGACCGTCCCGGTCCCTAGGCCATTCCTGAAGAGTTCCACCACACTGCCCCGCTTGACGGGCGGCTCCGGAAGATAGAACCGGTCGACGTCCGAGAAGGTGCGCGTGCGATCAATACGCCTGAGCACCTTGGCAATCCGGCTGCCCCGTTCGTCGGACAAGGTCATATAACGCACCGATTCCGGCAGCAGGAGGAGCAAAACGGGCACGCCGAGCAGGGGCAAGATCGCCCCGAGCCGGAACACGCCCTGCCATCCGAAATGCTCTATGATCGGGCCGGTAAACAATCCGCCGACCACCGCGCCGATCGGGAAGCCGCACATGCTTGCCGTCACGACGGTGGTGCGGAGCCGTTCCGGTGCGTATTCCGCAGCCAGGGACGGAATATTGGCCACCGCGCCCCCTAATCCGATCCCGATGAAGAACCGGTAGATCACCAGCTCAGGATACGAGGTCGACCAACTGCTTACGAAGGTGAGACAGCCGAAGATTACCATCGAAGCGATGATGAGCGACCGACGACCGACCCGGTCGGCCAGCATGCCGAATGTGATGGTGCCGATCACCGTTCCAAGCAAACCGATGGAAAAAACCGATCCGAATGCCGCTGGTGATATTCTCCAGAGACTGGAAATGGTCGGCGCGACATAGGCAATCGCCTGCGTGTCATAGCCATCCAGCATGTTGACGACGATCAACAGGCCAAAGACCCTTAGCTGGAAGGGACTCAATTTTGCGTTGTCAATGACGCTTGAGACGTCGACATTTCTTGATGATTTCACGCGCCCCTCCCCATTTTATTCGTTTTTTGATCCACGGCTGTCGACTTTTGTGGTTCATCGGCACAATCAGCCGAGAAGCCTGTCTGTTTTACCGGATCGGCGACGTGTCGCTTATTTGGCCGCCGCCCCGCAGCCTGTGTGCTCTCGTCGCTTCGAGCGGATCGTCTGTAGCCGGGCGCGGTATTCCTCGCTCATGCGTTCCGGAACCCAGTCGAAGGCGTCGTCGAGTTTGACCTCGACGCTTGCCACACCGGAAAGCGTCTCCAGTCTTTTGTAGGCTTCGGAGGCAAAGGGCGCCCCCATGAGGCAGCCATATTCGGTGACGCCGATGACCACCTCGACATGGGTTCCCGCCTCGGCCTCAGTTAGCGAGACACGACGGATGAGGCCCATGTCGTCCAGACCAGCGACACATCCAGCCGCCACGCTACAGGGATCGATGATGGTGTTAAGGGCTTCTCGTATGGCGGTTTCCGTGATCATGCCGCCTGCTCCCGCTTCATGCCGCCGCTCCATGGCTCTTGCATCTGCTTGAGCTGACCGAACTCGTCCGTCGCCAGCTTCGCCTGGAGTGCTTCGACATCCCAGCCGAGATAGCCGGCGTGGTTCAAGCCCAGGATCTTGCGTTTGATTTCCTCGGTGAGGGCCGGATAGCCGTATCCCTCCTGCATGTCCTCCGGGATCTGGAAATCCCAGAACAGCTCCAGGAACGGGCGGGCGTGATGGGCGATACAGCCGGTAGACCAGAAGACGCGATCGGCGCCGCCGGCCATCAGAAACGAACCGATGAGTTCGGCGAAACGCTTCGGCGACTTCTGCAGCAGATAGGAGCTGCTCGTCTCGAGATTGACGACGATGTTCGGAAAGCGCTGCAGCTGCCAACTCGTCTCCTCGAGATAGGCAAAACCGCCATGCACCACTTCGAAGGTGAGATCGGGGAAATCGACCGCGGCGCCCGCCACGTCGAAGGGCGCGAAGGGTTCACTCGGCACCTGGCCTTGAGGGATCGCCTTGTGCGTCGCGACCATCTTGATGCCGTGCTTCTGGGCCCGTTCCAGCAGCGGATATGCGATTTCCGGATCGTCGAGCCGGTAGTTCTTCACCTCGCCGTCGATCAAATCCATTGGATAGAGTTTGATACCGACAACCTTGTCCTCTTCAACAAGACGGTCGATGATTTCAAGCGCATCCGGCTGCCACGGGCTGACAGGCCCGTATAGAGCAACCCGGTCGGGCCACATTTCCCGCATGGCCCGCCCGACGGATAGCGGAGAACCGCCGTCCTTGTAGATGCCGTAGAGCGGCGTGCCGTGATAGATGCAAATATCGGTCTGGCTCTCGGCGAACAACGACCGGCCGATCAGATCGGGATCGTCGGCCAGACGGAACCGCTCGAGCGGCAGCACCCATTTCGGATCGCCGTCCGGGACCAGCTTGCTGTGGCCAGCGTACAAGGTATCCGACAACTGCCGTGCCACACGATCCTTGAAGCGGCCCTCGACGTAGTTGTCGGGGCGCGTATTATATCCGTGCACTGTCGAATCGATGATGAAAACATCGTCGAGCGGCCAGCGATTTTGAGGCATCTGACTTACTCCTTCGGGATTTGGACGGTGCCGGGCGTCAGGATTTGAGTCGCGGGTGCTCGTCCGCGACGCGATTGCGCAAAATGCCGATGCCTTCGCATTCAGCTTCGATAACATCGTCAGCCTTCAGGAGACGTGCGGGATGGCGTTTGTGAAAGCCTGCTCCTCCGCTGGTTGTCCCGGTCGTCACGATATCGCCTGGTTCCAAGGTCATCCGCGACGACCAGTACGCGATGATGTCGGCGCAGCTGAAAATCATGTTGCGGGTGTTGTCGCTCTGACGGATTTCGCCGTTGACGCTCAGCTTGATGTCGAGCGCGTCTGGGTTGCCGATCTCGTCCAGCGTGACGATGCACGGCCCCATCGGGCATGTCGTGTCGAGGTTCTTGCCCAGAAGCACAGCGCCGGTGGACTTCTCCTCGACGATCAGGTCACGCATGCTGATATCGTTGACGATGGTGAAGCCCGCGACGACGTCACGCCACCTCTCGCGCGACACGTCGCGACACCGTTTGCCGATCACCATCGACATTTCGATCTCGTAGTCGAGCTCGTCGGTATAGCGCGAGCGCCAGATAGTCTCGTCGGGCCCGATCACGGCGGAAGGCATCTTCAGGAAGCCCACGGGGTGGGTCGGCAAGTCGTTCAGCATGCCGGCATCGCGGGCTTCTTTGATGTGGCCCGAATAATTCGCGCCGACCGCGATGATCTTACCTGGTCTAGCAATCGGGGCCTGCAGACGCATGGCCTCTAGCGGCATCACTATCTGGCGTGACACGTCATCGGCCGTGTCGCCGATCCGCAGCGTCTCGATATGGGCCACGGCGTCCTTCGCCGCATTCAGGGAAAGCTCGCCACCTTCCAGCAGCCGCTTCATATCGGTCGGGATTCGAACCGCGGCGATCTGCTTTGCGAAAGGATCTTTAACGACCCCGCGCAGATAAGCGGCATAGGCGTTTTCGAGATCGACGACGGCATCCGGTCCCAGGCCGCTACCGGGAGGCAGGCGAACGATCGCGCCAAGCCGCGGTTCGGCATCGCCGTTCCTGGTGTAGGAGACGAGTTTCATCGGACCCTCCGCGCCGTTTGTTCGGCTTGTTTCCGCCGCGGGATGTGAAGCGGATAGGCGGCGCTCTCCTGCCGGATGCGGGCTTCGGCCTCCGCCGAGATCCGCATACCCAAGGTCTTCACAGCGGTGACGCCCGGAACCGTCTTGAGCGTGGGTTCGACCACCTGCAGGGTCGTGACGGGCCGCAGCTCACAGCCGGCGCACATGCCGGTGTAACGGACCGTCACAATGCCCCCTTCGGTCGCCTCGACGAGTTCGATGCCGCCGCCATGTGAGCGTATGACGCGAGATACCCGGTCTATTTCGGAGGCGAGGCGCCGGCGATCGAGCATCGTCATCACGCGATCATCTTGCTGGGCTGCATCTTACTGGGCTGCATCGGCGCCTTGCCGGCCAGTTCCCGCTTCTTCTGCTCGATATCAACGCCCATGAGCTGGGCGAAATTCTCGCCCAGGATCTTGCGTTTATCGTCCATAGTGATTTGCGGGTAGCCGTAGCCGACGCGTAAATCCTGCGGGATTTCCATGTCGAGGAAAGCCTGGAGGTAAGGTTGCGGGCAGCCGGCGAGAGCAGCCTCCGATCCCCAGAGGATCTTCTCGGCACCGCATAGTTGCAGCAACCTGCCGAAGTGATGCTGTACACGCCGCGGCGCGATTCTATAGAGCGCCATGTATCCCGCCAGCGACAGGTAGACGTTCGGGAAGCGAGATGCGATCGACAGCATCTCGTCGAAATAAGGCAGTGCCAGGTGATGGACGATGAAGCTCATATCGGGGAAGTCGCGCGCCGGCGCTTGCAGATCCGTGGGGTTCAGGAACTCGACATTCTGTAGGCCATGCGGGTTACCCTTATGGAACTGGATGACTTTGATGCCGGCCTTGCGGGCTCGCTCGTACAGGGGATAGGCGACCTTCTCGTCGTCGCAGCGCCAGCAATCGCCGAGCTTGGCATGGCCGTTGTAGAATTTGAGCGAGCGGGCTCTGAGTACCTCGACTTGATAGTCGATCTGATCGAGGGCGTCGTTCAGGCCACGATAGAGGGGATCGACGCCGCCGCAAAACATGACGCGATCCGGATAGGCGGCAGCCATCGCATGCTGCGTCTTGACCGGCGCGTACCAGTCCGTGAACCAGTCGAACATCGGTACGGCCTGCGCCATCGCCATATCCGTCTGCGACTGCTTGAAGACAAGGTCGTACATGTCCTCGACGCCCCAGCGGCGGCCCCACTCGAAATTTGGGTCGTCGTGAAGCTCGTTTGGCGTCCAGCGCAGATGCTTCACCTCGCCAAGGGTCTGTTCGACGACAGGCGCCGCATCCACTCGATCCGGCCGAACATTCGGCGGTGACATGTCGTAAAGATGTATAACATTATCGAAGATGAAGATGTCGTTGATCATTATAGATCTCCTAATTTTTTTGAAAATTAGCAAAACTACGGCGTAATTCTCACTCTATTTATATATTCTGTAATACTCATGTGGTTCAGCGACGATAGTCCGCCAGGAATCTCACTGTGAGATGCCTTTTTGTTAATTAGTTAGGGCTGTGTCGGTTCGCGATTTTGGTTTTCGCTCTCGTTAACGTGCCTCCCATATTGAATTCACTTTGAATTCAATATGGGAGGCGTTTCCAATCCTGTCAACATGCTTGGATTGGCAGTCGGAAAAATTCCGGCGGGGCGGTGGGAGCCGAGCGGCGGTCCTTGGAGAATCGCCCATGCATCGTCTGAATGAGCGAGATACCCGAACCAATATTTCGCGGCGGCAATATCTCGCGGCGGCGGTAGACAATGGCCGGCTTTGTGGGGACACTCGGATGCTCCCAGTCGAGGAATCCAACCTTCCCCAACTTCTCCTGCATGCGCGGACTTGGCTTGGACGATGTCGAGGCTTAGATCAGCAACCCGCGTCCTCAATGCCGGTGCCGCCCGTATCTTTTAAGTCGCCCTAGGAATCGTATGGATATGCATCAGCAAGTGACGGAGGTCCTTCGTCATAAGATCGTCGACGGTCTTCTTCCTCCCGGCACCCCCATTTCCGAACGCGAATTATGTGAAGAACTCGGTGTGTCTCGCACACCCCTGCGAGAAGCACTCAAGGTCCTGGCTTCGGAGGGCTTGGTTCAACTTTTTCGAAACCGCGGCGCGATCGTCAGCCCGCTTTCGGTGGAATTGATCGAGGATAAATTCGCCGTCATCGCCGCTCTCGAGTGCCACGCGGCGAAACACGCATGCGAACGGGCAAGTGATGAACAGCTCAAGGTTCTGACAGATATTCACAAACGCTTCTGCCAGGAATTCGAGGCGCAGAAAGCCGATGCGGCCTTCGCCCTGAATCAGGACTTCCACCATATGCTGGTGCAGATGAGCGGAAACGTGGTGCTGGCCGACATGCACGCGTTATTGTCGCGGCATGTTCTCCGCATACGCAAAGAGGGCATTCATCAGCATATGCCCATGAAAAACGTCGTCGATGACCAGCAGACGATCCTGGAGAATGTGCTGAAACACCACACGGCCGCCGCGCAGGCGGCGATCTACACGCATTACGACCGCGTCGCGAAAACCGTGTATAGGGATTTTCGCGGTCGCTAGAGCGGAGAGGGGAGTGCTCTTGAAGCGGTGCTCCTAGCGGGCGAGCGCGCGGGACGCGATCATCCGGTCGATGACGAAGCGGGGCAGGCCCAAGCCGCGTAAAGCCGAGCGCACGACGTTCTCGATGGACCGCTCCAGGTCGAAGCCGTGGGTGCCGTTGCGCAGGCCGTAATGCGGCTGATGGGCGTCGATCAGCGCGATCCGGTCGGCGCCGAGCTGCTCCTTCAGATAGTCGACGCTGGGCTGCACGCTCTCGATATAGAACTCGTAGCGCTTCAGCAGCGATGCCGGATCGTCGTCGATGCGGCCGCGCATGCCGGCCCGGTGCAGCATCTCCTGCTTGCTGATGCTGAGATGCAGCACCTTCAGCACCGGCAGGTTCAGCGCGGCCAAGTCATCGAGCAGATGCTTGGCCGCGACCCGGGTGCGGGGATAGCCGTCCAGCAAAAAGATTTTGCTGTCGAGATCGGGAAGCTGCTCGATATGGGCGGCGATCAGCGCCTGGGTCCATCGGTTCGGCACCAGCAAGCCGTGAGTGGTGCAGTATTCCAGCCAATCGAGCTGGCTCGCGGTTCGCCAATCGGCGGGGGCGCCGCGTTTCGCCGCCAGGGCGGCGGCGAGGGGGGCGGCTTGTTCCTCGACCTTGCGGCTGAGATCCGGGGTAGTGTCCAGGCAGTCGAGGATCGGCGCGTCGTCGCTGATTGAATAGCGATCCTGCAACAGGTGGACGAAATCAGGTGCCCGCGCACGCTCATAGGTATGGCGCAGGATATCGCCCATCGACAGCCAGCGGTCCCGGCCGATCGACAGCAATTCGCACATGGCCTTGGCGATCTCGCCCTTGCCGCAGCTCGACGGCCCGGTGAGGATGATGACGCCGGATCCCGCGATCTCGATATCCCGGATGACCAGCCGGCGGCCGAGATCCAAGCCGTGGCTCGTTTCGGTGGCGGGCTTATCGGGGGCGGGCTTATCGGTGATGGGCTTCGCTTCGTCTCGTGCCATGGTCGGCCTAACCCTTCGTTGTTGCCGCCCAAATACGCAGGCCAACCATCGCCGCCCGCGCCCCCTCTGTGTGCGGCATCCGGACCGGACATTCAACTCTCGAAGGTGTTTTTTCTCCGCGATCCGTCAGTTTCCGGCCGCCGCGACAAACCGCTCGCTGGGTGCGGGGAGAAGCCGCCAACGAGGCAGGGTGATGGTGACCGTCGCGCCGACATCCGGCATGGTGTCGATGGTTACGAGCGCCGGCGCCGGTTCACCGCACCGTTACCCATTTCGCTTCCATCTCATTGTCCGGGCGGATCGCGATATCGACGGTGCGGCGGGCCGCCCAGGCGATCTTCTGGTGATACAGCGGCAAGTTGGGGATATCCCGCTGATACTCGCGCAGCGCGTCGCGGATCAGCGCGTCGCGTTTGGCCGGGTCCAGTTCGGACCGTACCTGTTGGATCGTTTGGGTGAGCGCCGGATTGTTGTAGCCGCCGAGATTCCAGGTGCCGTCACCCGGCTTGCCGTCAACGGGCAAGAGATGGTTCTGCAGCATGTAATAGGCATCCAGCGTCGCCGAGCCGGAACCCAGGAAGAACAGGCTGGTATCCTTGCGCTGGACCTTCGGGAAGAACAGCGTCAGGGGCTGCGCGTTGACCGAGACCGTGACGCCGATCCGCGCCCACATCGCGGCGATGGCGGCGCAGACATCCGCGTCGTTCACATAGCGGTTGTTGGGGCAATCGAGGGTCACCGCGAAGCCCTTGGGATAGCCCGCCTCGGCCAGCAACGCCCGTGCCGCCGGCGGATCCAGCTTCAGGCGCGTATCCATATCCGCCGGGTAGCCGCGCACGCCGGGCCCGAACAACAGCCCGGTCGGCTGTATGAAGCCGCGCATCAGCCGGGTCCGGATCGCCTCCATGTCGGTGGCCTGGTACAGCGCCTGGCGGACCCGATGATCCTTGAACGGATTGCGGCCCTTCACATCGGAATACAGCAACTCGTCGCGGCTCTGATCCATGACCAGGAACATCGTCCGGATCTCCGGCCCCTCCAGCACCTTGGCGTCGGGAGATTGCCGCAGCCGGTCGAGATCCTGCAGCGGCGGGTCGAGCAGCACGTCGACCTCGCCCGATAAGAACGCTGCCACCCGGGTCGCGGGCGAGCCGATGGGCAGGGCGATGTAGCGGGTGACATTACCGCTGGCATGGCCCCACCAGCCGGGAAAGCGCTCCAGCACCGTCTTGACCTGCGGCTCGCGGCTGACCAGCTGGAACGGGCCGGTTCCGTTGGTGTGGCGGGTCGTAAAGCTTTCCTGCTGCTGCGCCGCGTTCTGCGGCACCTCCGCGTGGTTCGCCTCGCACCAGGCCTGGCTCAGGATCATGATGCTGCTGATCTTGTCGACCAGGATCGGGTCCGGCTCGCTGGTGACGATGTCGACCGTCACCGGGTCGATCGCCACCACCCGCACGATGTCGTCGGCGAAATTGGCGTAGTTGGAGCTGGGCGCCTGAACTCGCTTGATCGAGAACACGACATCCTGCGCGGTGAAGGGCGAGCCGTCCTGGAAGGTGACGCCGGCGCGCAGATGGAACCGCCACCGCGTCGGCTCCGCCGCTTCCCAGCTTTCGGCCAAGGCCGGTTCCAGCTCCAGCTTCGGCCCGCGATTGACCAGCGGCTCGTAGATCTGGCGCAGCAATTGGGCGGTCGGGATGATGTTCTGCGACTGCGGATCCATCGTCCCCGCATCGCCGGCCGACGAAACACGCAAATCGGCGCTCCGGGCCGCGGGTGCCGCAAGCAACACCGCCGCCGATAGGGCGATCGCGGGCAAGAGGCTGCGGAGGTTGACGGTGCGGGGAATGTGCGTCACGAAGCCCTCATCATTGACAAAAGGCCACTATGGCGTGCGCTTCGGGGGCCGTCCACGGCTGCGGGCGCACGGGTGGCGTCCCGAGCTTCAGTCTGCCGTTCGCCGGTTCAGTGCGTATGGTGTTACGGAATTTCTCTGTCACTGGATTTCTCCGGGGACGGGCATGGCCGGATTTCCATCACCAATTTCAATTTTCGGTATTTTGCTTTCGTACAACAATGCGCCGGATCAGCTTGCCTGATGACACGCTGCCAACTTGCTCGTCCAGTAATACCTGAGTTGCCGTCAGGGCGCGGAGCACCCGTTCCGGATTGAAGGCTGCATAGAGACGTCCGTGCTCGTCCCGCCTGTCGGTGCCTTCGGTCACCCGCCAGCTCAGATAAAGGATGCCGCCGGGGACAAGGATGGCCAGAAGCCTCTCGACCGCCGGCGTGATCGCTTCGGGCTCGAGATGCATGATGACGGTCTCGCAGAGGACGTTGGCAAAGCTGCTTTCCGCGATGCCATCGAGGCCCGGAAGGACGGCCGTGCCGAAAGGGATCTCCGGATGCCGCCGTCGCGCCTCGGCCAAGAGGCCTTCCGACGCATCGAAGCCTTGTGTCGGATAGCCGCGAGCGTTGAGCCAAGCGGCGTCACGACCACTGCCGCACCCGATATCCGCCGTCGGACCGGGGATAAAGAATTGACCGACAACGGCGTGCAGGTCGATCGGCGGCGGCTGGGCGGCCCAATCGTCGGCAAATACCTGTGCGTCCCGATCATACGCGCTTAGCGTTGCGTCATCCATTCGGCCATTTCCTTCCCTGTCGGACTGTTAACTCACTGGGGTGGATCGACATCCACGTTCGCGGGTACGTCGAGCAGCCTTCGCAGCAGATCCGCACACAGCAGCAGGTCTTCCTCGCTCCAGGATGCGACCCGCTGCCGGAATGTGGCGCCCTTGGCCTGCATCGCGGCCTGCAACCGCCGGCGGCCGTCGACGGTCAGCGACAGGACGACACTTCGCCGATCCGAGGGATCGGTCGACGTCGCGATCAGCGCCAGGCGCACAAGCTCGCGGATGAGGCGGCTTGCGGCACTGCGGTCCATGCCGACGGCTTGGGCCACGGCGCTCGGTTTGGCCGGGCCGAAGGCGTTGAGCCAGAGCGCGATATGGAAAGCGGCTGGCTGCAACTCGGCGTGAAACATGGCCGCGGCCTGCGCCGTCAAAGCGCGGGACTGGCTCACCAGCGCGTTCAGTGCTGCGCCGAGCGCGCGGATGCGCTGTTCTCGCCGTACGTCGTTTCGCGGTGTTTCGCCGGTGTCCGAAGCCATCATCCCATCGTCTGGCGCTTTGCCTGTTGGACTCAATGCCAGATTAGTTGACAAAAATCCATCATCCATATAGTGGATATATATCCATTATTAGAAGGAACGCTCATGTCGCCATCTGTTCCGACCATTGTGATAACCGGAGCAACCAGCGGCATCGGTCGATGCGCGGCGATAGCACTCGCCCGGCAGGGAGCGAACCTCGTGCTCACCGCGCGCAGCCAAGCCAGGGCCGATGCGACGGTAGCGATGATCGAGGCGGCCGCGCCGGGCACGCGGGTCCACGTGCATTATGGCGATTTCGCCGATCTGGCCTCTGTCACCGCCCTCGGACGCGAGATCGTCGCGCGCCATCCCCGGATCGACGCGCTGATCAACAATGCCGGGCTTCATGCCTTCAAGCCGCGCGTCACGGCGGACGGCTATGCCGAGATGGTCGCGGTCAACTATCTGGCGCCGTGGCTTTTGACGACCATTCTGCGGGAGACCGTGATCCGGTCGGCGCCGTCGCGCATCGTCACGGTCGCATCGCAAGCGTCGCGGTGGGCCGCCGGATTCGATCCGCTCGCAGCCCTCATCGACAAACCCGCGTTCTCCGCGCGAGGCTCCTCGGCGATCTACGGCCGGACCAAATTGATGAACATCATGTTCTCGATGGAACTGGCGCGCGGGCTGACGGGGACCGGCGTGGCGGTCAACTGCCTCTGCCCCGGCTTCAACGTGACGGGCCTCGGGCGCGACCTTTGGTTCGCGGCGCCGCTCGAACGGCTGCTGACCTGGTTGAAGATCGGCAATCCCGAGCGCGGCGCGGGCATCATCGTCCGCCTGGCGAGCGATCCCGCCTTCGCCGACGTGACGGGCGGCTACTTTTCCGTCAAGGACACGCGACCGCTCGTCCCCGTGGCGCCGGGCACCGACCCGCAAGCGCGGCAAGCGCTGTGGCAAGCGACGGCGGAACGAGTTGCAGCCTTCAGCCGCGACGAGGTCGTCGAGAGACGCTCTGGTGAATGACGTTTATCGGGTTGAAGGAGGTGCCACGGGTGCGCCTTATCACCGGGCCGGATACGCGCGGGGCCGTAGGCCCTGGTGGAACCAGTTCACCAGGCTCACCGCGTCGAAGACGGGGACGCTGAAGCGTTCGGACATCTCGGCCGAGAACGGGGTGAGATTGGTGCATTCGCAGAGGATGGCGCCGATATCGCCGCGCGCCATCAGGGTACCGCAGGCGCGCAGCACTTCCTCGCGCAGCACCTCATAGGGAACCGTCGGGTCGCCGGTGCTGATCCAATGCCGGAACGCGGAGTCCACCGGGAGCCCGACGATCGGGGTCGCGGGGTCGACGCCGACCGCTGCGAGATGCTCGCCGGTCAGCGCCTCCGCCGAATAGGTGAGGATGCCGACGCGCCGCCCGGCCGGCAGGGTGCGCTCCACCATCGGGGCCTGCAGCAAGGCACTGGTCGCGACGGGCACGGGGCAGGCGGCGGCCAATTCCCGCTGGTAGAGCGCCAGGAAGCCGCAGGTCGTGGTGATGCCGTCGACCCCGTCCTCGACCAGCGACAGCGCCGCCGCCTTGAACGGTTCCAGCAGGCTGCCGCCCTGCAGCCGGGTTATGCCCTCGGGGGTGGCGCCGCGGACGATGCGGTACTGCACCGGGAACGGCCAGGTCTCGGCATTGCCGATATCGCCGACGAACCGGCGGAAATAGGTCTCGACCATCAGAATGCCGATGGTGACGCCGTAATAAGTCTTGCGCCGCGCGTCCGTCGCACCGACTGGTTGCATTACCTTGTTCATCCAATCCCCTCTCATGCGCAGAATAGTCTCAAGCCCTTCCCACCGGCCAGCCCGGGATGACTGAGTTCGAGGAGGGGGCGGCGCCCGATACGGCTGCGGCGCTCGGCGCCTATACGATCGGTGGTTATGAGGTGGGCGGCGAGCAGCTGTTCCATCCGGATGCGGGCAAAGCCTCCGAATAGGGGAATTCAGCGCCGCAGCAATACCTCGGCCGATGGATGTCGCGCGTCCCAGCCCTGCCGTTCCAGCGCCGGCGTGTCATCCGCCTCGGCCGGCAGGCCCAGGCAGAAATAGCCGATGAAGCGCCAGTCGGGCGGCACGTCCAGGAGAACGCCGAGCGGTGCCGGATCGAGGATCGAGACCCAGCCCATGCCGATGCCCTCGGCCCGGGCCGTCAGCCACAGCGTATGGATGGCGGTGACGACCGAATAATCGGCGGCCTCCGGCATGGTGCGGCGGCCGAGACCGTGACCTTGCAGGGTCGACCGGTCGGCGAAGACGGCGAGATGCACCGGCGCCTCGTCCAGCCCGGCCAGTTTCAGCCGGGCATAGCGCGCCGCCCGCTCATCCGCATAGTCGGTCGCGGCGGCGGCGTTGCAGCGCAGGAAATTGTCGCGCACGGCACGGCGCCGCGCCGGATCCTCGACCAGCACGAAGCGCCACGGTTCGCTCAACCCGACCGACGGGGAAAGACAGGCCGTCGCCAGCAGCCGCTCGACCTGCTCCGGCGGCAGGGGATCGGGACGGAACCGGCGGACATCGCGCCGCCAGACGATCAGGCTATGGAGCTGCCGGCGGAACGCGATATCGAAATCGGGTGGGCCAAAATTCGGTAGGCCTAAATCCGGTAGGCCTAAATCCGGTGGGTCGTTGGGGGCCGCGGTTATCATGCCCGGCTCTTCTCTCGTTTCATTCCGTGAGGCTAGCATTCTAACAGGAGGGACTGACGTCGTCCCGGGATTACAGCCGCAACAATGTTTTGATTTTAGCCTGAACCTCCGCGAGGATCTCCGGCGATACAGCGTCCTTTCGCACGGCTCCTCGGGCTCGCCAATCCAGGTTTTTGACCTGATCGGCAAGGACAACCCTTGGAGGGGTCTGGGTAACCACGACCTCGAAGACATAGCCCTTGATCTTCGATGTCATGGGACAGCAGATCATCATGCCCCGCATGGCATTGTAGCGCGCCGGCGAGATGACCAGCGCCGGTCTATGACCCGCTTGTTTGTGCCCCGCCTGCGGATCGAATTGAAGCCACACCACATCGCCTGCTTCGGGAACATAGGTCACCTTGGTAGGGGCCGCCACTACCAGACCTCTTGTCCCGCGGGCGGCCCAAAATCGACGTCTTCGTGGAAGGTTTCGGGGGTCATCTGGTCAAGCAACCGGTCCAGGTCGTACACCGGTCCTCTGATTGGTTCGATGATGATCCGGCCGCTCTCCTCCCTGACCTCGACCGCCTGATCGACGGTGAGCGCCGCCGCGGCCATGACGGAGGCCGGAATTCTGACTGAAGCGCTATTGCCCCATTTCTTGACGTGGACCCTCATGGCAAAACCCTCGTAACGACATTGGTCCACCTTACCGTTCGTCTGAAATGTGTCAACAAATGTCGATACAAAGTTTGTGGGATCGTCCCACGGCGTCACGGTTTCGAGAGAGGGAGCGGCATCCGGGGCGCTTGTGTCGACCGGTCAATAATGCTGTGGTCCGCCGCGAGATGTACCGGGACAAAATGGACCGGATCGAGAGGAAGACGGCGGATGGTGCGGGACGACGCGACGGCGGAGCTGGAGTTTTCGACGGGGATCCTGCCGTCCCAATCGCTGCGCGAGGCGATCGCGGCAGGCGAGATCATCGCGACGGCACCGATCGGCGACGAGCAGATCCAGCCGGCCAGCATCGACCTGCGGCTGGGGCCCGTCGCCTATCGGGTCCGCGCCAGCTTCCTGCCCGGCGCCAAGGCCACGGTCGGCGACAAGATCGACGCGTTCAGCATGTACCCGATCCCGCTGGATGACGGCGCGGTGCTAGAGCGTCATTGCGTCTATATCGTGCCGTTGCTCGAAAGCCTGGCGCTGAAAAAGCGTACCGTCGCGATCGCCAATCCGAAAAGCTCGACCGGCCGGCTCGACGTGTTCGCCCGGCTGATCACCGATCAGGGGACCGAGTTCGACCGGGTGCGCGAGGGGTATAAGGGGCCGCTCTACGCCGAGATCTCGCCGCGAGCCTTCAGCATCCGGGTGGGGACCGGTACGCGGCTGATGCAGCTGCGCATCCGCCGCGGCTCGCCCCCGGCGACGGATGCGGCCCTGCGCCGGCTGCAGGACCAGGTTTCGCTGATCGATGCGGAAACCGGCGCCGACGCGGTCAAGAACGGCCTCGCCTTCACCGTGGATTGCTCAGGCGAGTTCGACGGCGGCGTCGCGGGATATCGCGCGCGCCGGCACACCGGCCTGATCGATGTCGAACGCATCGCCCACTACGACCCGCTGGATTTTTGGGAACCGGTCTACGCCCGCGACGGCCGCGGCATCATCCTCGACCCGAACGACTTCTATATCCTGGCCTCGAAGGAGGCGGTCATGGTGCCGCCGGACCATGCCGCCGAGATGCTGGCCTATGACACGCGGGTCGGCGAATTCCGGGTGCATTACGCCGGCTTCTTCGATCCGGGGTTCGGCGCCGCCGAAACCGGTGGCGCCGGCAGCCGCGCGGTGCTGGAAGTGCGCTCCCACGAGGTGCCGTTCCTGATCGAGGACGGCCAGATCGTCGGTCGGCTGATCTACGAACGGCTGACCGCCCGGCCGGACAAGCTCTACGGCACGCCGATCGGCTCGTCCTACCAGCGCCAGGGCCTGGCGCTCGGCAAGCAGTTCAAGCGGATCGGGTGACCCGCTATGAGGGCGGGGGCTCGCCGGATGGCGTCGCCGGGGCGTCCGCCGGCTTGGTCGTGTCGGCAGGCTTGGCCGTATCGGCAGGCTTGGTCGTGTCTGCAGGCGGCGTCGCGGCTGGCGGCTGATCCGATGATGCCGGCGCAGGCGTGGCGGGGGCCGGCGCGGCGGCATCCGTGCCGCTCGGCTTCGCCGGGTCGGCGGCGGGATCGGGTGCCTTGGGCTTGTCGGGTGCTTTATCCGGGGCGGTCGCTTTGTCGGGCGCGACCTGCGGCTTGTCGGGCGTTGGCTCCGGGGTCGTATCCGGGATGATGCGCGCCTGGGGACCGGTGATCACCAGGACCTTCTGGCCGATCGGCAGGGGTTTCGGCTCGCGCTGGGTCACCGAGAGCAGCTCGCCATTCGGCTGGCGGACGATGTATTCCCAACCGGTCGTATCGTCCGTCGCGTGTTCGATGCCGGTGCCGACCAGGCTGCCGACCAGACCGCCGCCGACGGCACCCAGTGCCGAGGATAGGCTGCCATTGCCCGCCTGCGACCCCAGGACGCCACCGACCGCCCCGCCCGCCACGGCACCGACGGCGCCGCTGGCGCTGATCTTCACTTCTCGAAAGCCGATGACGGTCGCGGGCTGGACCTTGTTGGCCTGCTGGACCGCGTTGCTGGAATAGGTGTTGGGAGAATAGTCCGGAGCACAGCCCGCGAGGGCGAGAAGCAGACTGACGGTCAGGTAACGCGATACTGGAATAACCGCCTCCACGAGCTGGGCATTGCTTGGACGATCCGGGCTTAAGCGATCCGGACGGGTGTGTCACTCGGCTTTTGATGTGACGATTGAATCGATTACCGCACCCAGTTGGCAAAATTGCGGCGACCGCCCCATATGCGGGACGCAGCCCGGTCCCGCGAAGCGCGATCCCGCTAAACGCTGGGCAAAGCAACCCTCGGGGGATTAGGCTGCTGGCCCTCTGTCGCAAGTTGTTCGGAGCCCCCCGCATGGCGCGGTATGATTTCGACCTTTTCACGATCGGTGCCGGCTCCGGCGGTGTCGCGGGTTCTCGGCGGGCGGCGGCCTATGGCGCCCGGGTCGGCATCTGCGAGGATAGCCGGGTCGGCGGTACCTGCGTGATCCGCGGCTGCGTGCCGAAAAAACTGTTGGTGTATGGCGCGCATTTCGCCGATGCCTTCGCCGATGCGGTCGGTTTCGGCTGGTCGATCGAGGGCGCCACGTTCGATTGGCCGACGCTGATCGCCAACAAGAATCGCGAGATCGACCGGCTGAACGGCATCTATCTGAAGCTGCTCGCCGATAGCGGAGTCGAGCTGATCACCGGCCGTGGCCGGCTGCTCGACGCGCATACGGTGCTGGTCGGCGAGCGGGTGGTCACCGCCGAGCGCATCCTGATCGCGACCGGCGGCCATCCGGTGGTCCCGGCGATCCCCGGCATCGAGCACGCGATCACCTCCAACGAGGCGCTCGAACTGCCGAGCCTGCCGCGGCGGATCACCATCGTCGGCGGCGGCTATATCGCGGTGGAGTTCGCCGGCATCTTCAACGGCCTGGGCGTCGAGGTGACGCTCGCCCTGCGCGGCGACCTGCCGCTCACCGGCTTCGACCAGGACGTGCGCACGGCCGTGGCGCATGAACTGCGCGCGCGCGGCATCGAGATCCGCAGCCGCACCGAATTCACGCGTATCGACCCGCGCGCCGGCGGCTATACGCTGACGACCACGGCCGGTCATGAGGCCGATACGGATCTGGTGATGATGGCGACGGGCCGGCATCCGAACACCAAGACCCTGGGCCTGGACGCGATCGGCGTGAAGACCAACGGGGTCGGGGCCATCCTGGTGGATGAATGGTCGCAAACCTCGGTGCCGAGGATCTACGCGGTGGGCGACGTGACCGACCGGCTGAACCTCACGCCGGTGGCGATCGCCGAGGCGCGCGCTCTGGCCGAGACGCTGTACAACGACAACCCGATACGGTTCGACCCGGGTAACGTACCGACCGCCGTGTTCAGCCAGCCGCCGGTCGCCACGGTCGGCCTGACGGAGGCGCAGGCGCGCGATACATTCGGCGCGATCGATGTCTATCGCAGTCGGTTCCGGCCGATGAAGCATACCTTGAGCGGCCGGGAGGAGCGGACCCTGATGAAGCTCATCGTCGATCGCGCGAGCGACCGGGTGATCGGCTGCCATATGGTCGGCGAGGATGCGGCGGAGATCATGCAGGGCCTGGCGATCGCGCTGAAATGCGGGGCGACCAAGCGGCAGTTCGATCAGACGGTCGGCATTCACCCGAGCGCCGCCGAGGAATTCGTGACGATGCGCGAAAAAGCCCCCGAACCGGTCGCCGCGGCGGCGGAATGATCCCAAATAACGATCCCAGATGAGCTGGGACAGCACAGAGAGAGCGAGTAAGACGACATGACCGAAAGATGGTCACCGGAGACATGGCGCCACAAGCCGATCAGCCAGGCGCCGCATTACCCCGACGCGCCGGCCCTGGCCGGTGTCGAGGATACCTTGCGCACCTATCCGCCGCTGGTCTTCGCCGGCGAGGCGCGGCGGCTCAAATCCGTGCTGAAGGACGTCGCCGAGGGGCGGTCCTTCGTGCTGCAGGGCGGCGACTGCGCGGAGAGCTTCGCCGAGTTCAAGGCGAACAACATCCGCGACATGTTCCGCGTGCTACTGCAGATGGCGGTGGCGCTGACCTTTGGCGCCGCCTGCCCGGTGGTCAAGATCGGCCGTCTGGCGGGGCAGTTCGCCAAGCCTCGCTCGTCCGATGTCGAGACGATCGACGGTATGACGCTGCCGGCCTATCGCGGCGACATCATCAACGGGACCGACTTCACGCTCGAGGCGCGGCAGCCGGATCCGAAGCGCATGGTGCAGGCCTATAGCCAGGCCGCGGCGACGCTCAACCTGCTGCGCGCCTTCGCCCAGGGCGGCTATGCCGACCTGCATCAGGTGCATCAGTGGAACCAGGGCTTCGTCGCGCGCAGCCCGCAAGGTGCCCGCTATCAGGAATTGGCCGACCGGCTGACCGAGACGCTCGACTTCATCGCGGCCTGCGGCATCACCTCGGCGACCTCGCCGCAGATCCGCGAGACGGAGCTGTTCACCTCGCACGAGGCGCTGCTGCTGCCCTATGAGCAGGCGTTGACCCGGATCGATTCGACCAGCGGCGATTGGTACGATTGCTCGGCCCATCTGCTGTGGATCGGTGACCGCACGCGCCAGGTGGATGGCGCCCATGTCGAGTTCATGCGCGGCATCCACAACCCGATCGCGCTCAAGGCCGGGCCGTCTTTGGCACCCGCCGATCTCATCCGCCTCATCGACGTGCTGAACCCGAAGAACGAGGCGGGTCGCCTGTCGATCATCGCCCGGATGGGGGCGGACAAGGTGATGGACCGGTTGCCGGCGTTGATCCGCGCGGTCGAACGGGAGGGCAGGCATGTCGTCTGGATCTGCGACCCGATGCACGGCAACACCATGGTGTCCGGCACCGGCTACAAGACCCGGGCGTTCGACAGCATCCTGACCGAGGTGCGCGGCTTTTTCGCGGTGCACGAGGCCGAGGGCACCCATGCGGGCGGCGTGCATTTCGAGATGACCGGCCAGGACGTCACCGAATGCATCGGCGGCGCGCAGGCGATCACCGAGCACAGCCTGGGCGACCGCTACCACACCCATTGCGATCCTCGCCTCAATGCCAGCCAATCGCTGGAGCTGGCGTTTCTGATCGCCTCGGAACTGAAGCGCCGCCGGGTCGGCAGGGGGCCGTCGGCGAAAGCCGCGGTCGCCTCGTGACCCGGGCGGCGTTCGGGTCGGCGGCGCAGCGGGCCCCTGGCGTCAGGCTGGCGGATGTGCCGCGCCTGACCGACCAGTATTTCATGCGCACCAAAGCTGTGGTCGAACGCTTCGGCGACAAGCGCGTGACCTATGCGGTGTTCATGCGCCGTCCGGTGATCTCGACACCGCGTCTGATGGTGGAATTCCTGGAGCGCGCCGCGGCCGAGCGCGGCACCACATTCGACATCGAGCTCGCCTACCCGGAAGGCGCCTGGGTCGGCGCCGGGGAGCCGATGATCTACATCACCGGATCGCTGCTGCATCTGGTCGATCTAGAGACGCTGTACCTGCAGATGCTGGGGCCGGCCTGCGTCGCCGCCTATAACGCCTATGCGATGTGCCTGGATCTGCCGAATGTCGGCTTCCTGGCGATGGATGCGCGGCATTGCGCCGGTGCCGAGATGGCCAAGATCATGGCCTACGCGGCGAGCGTCGGCTCCGCCGCGGCGCGCCAGGAGGTCGGCGCCGTCGGCTTCATCGGCAACGCCACGACCGAGACCGCGCATTTCTTCGGCAATGACGAGGGCAGGGGCACCATGCCGCATGCCCTTATCGGCTATGCCGGCTCGACCCTGCGCGCGGCCGAGATGTATCGGGAGACTTTTCCGAACGAGCCGATGACCGTGCTGGTCGATTATTTCGGTCGCGAGATCACCGATGCGCTGGCGGTTTGCCGGCGGTTCGAGGACATGGCCGCCGCCGGCCGGCTGACCATCCGGCTCGACACCCATGGCGGCCGGTATATGGAAGGGTTGGACCTCGCCACCTCCTATGACGTGCTGGAACGGTCGGCCCCCAAGGCGATCCGCGGCTATCGCACCGAGGCGGAGCTGCGCTATCTGGTCGGCACCGGGGTCAGCGCCGCCGCCATCTGGCACACGCGCCTGTCGCTCGACGCGGCCGGCTTCAAAGCGGTGAAGATCGTGGCATCGAGCGGCTTCGGGCCGGCGAAGTGCCGAATGATGGCGGTCGCCGAGGCGCCGGTCGACGTCATCGGCACCGGCTCGTTCCTGCCGGAACAATGGAACGAAACCTATGCCACGGCCGATATCGTGGACTACGACGGTACGCCGCAGGTCAAGATCGGCCGCGAATTCCTGCTGCGCAACCGGGGTGAGGGCGCCTGAGTTCGCCGCGCCTAATCGCCGAATTGGTATAGCCGGGCCGGATTTTCGACGAGGATCATGTGGCGGGTGCGCTCGTCCGGTGCCCAGAGGGCCAGGAGATCCAGCAGATCGCCGTCATTCGCCATCGGCCCTGCGAGCGCCACATGGGGCCAGTCGGAGCCCCAGACGACGCGGGTCGGATCCGCCTCGATCAGCGCGCGGGCGAAGGGGATCGTGTCGTGATAGGGCGGGCCGGCCGCCGAGACCCGGTCGGCCCCGCTGAGCTTGACCCAGCAGCGGCCGTTCCGGACGAGGGTCAGCAGCGCCTGAAAGCCGGGTGCGCGGACATCCTCCACGGCCGGCAGGCAGCCCATGTGATCGATCACGACATCGACCGGCAGATCGGCCAGGCGCGGCGCCAGAGCCGGCAACTCGTGACCGTCGATCAGGAATTGCAGATGCCAGCCATACGGCGCGATCCGCTCCGCCAGGATCTCGATCTGGTCGGTTTGCACGCCGCCCTTGAACAGCGTGTTGAAGCGCAAGCCGCATATGCCGGTTGTCGCCATCTGATCGAGCGTCTGGCCGTCGACATCGGCATCGACCACGGCGATGCCGCGCAGGGTGTTGCGGTGGCGGGCGAGGGCCTGCAGCATGCAGGCGTTATCCGTGCCGAACACGCTCGCCTGGACCAGCACGCCGCGCTCGATGCCCAAGGCCGCGTGCATGGCGCGGTAACTCGCCAATGGCGCCTCGGGCGGCGTGTAGCTGCGATGCCGCTGCAGGGGAAACAGCGCGAGCGGACCGATCACATGGGCATGGCAGTCGCAGGCGCCGGGGGGAATGGCGAAGCTTGGCGCGTGGGGTTGTGGGTCGGGGCCTTGGCAGACGGGCGCCTCGCCCTCCTCCTGATCCGCCGCGTCGGGATCCTCAGGCGTGTGAGCGGCCCAGCGCTTGGTCTCGGGCCAGTCCTTGGGCCAGTCTTCGGTTTCGGGCATTTATGCCTCCTCCTTACTGCCACTCGGCCCGTGTCATGATCTGCACGGCCTCCGGCCCGAAGCGGCCGAGCTGCCCGACATTCGCGGGATCGATCTTGAAACTGCCCAGCTTTTGCAGCTCGGGTGCCGGGGGCACGTCGGTGCGGATCGGATATTCGAGGTTGCCGCCCGCGAATACCGCTTGGATATCTGGGCGCAGAATGAATTCGATCAAGCGCTGGCCGCCCTGTGGGTTGCGCGCCTGGCGACCGATCCCGGCGCCGACGATGTCGACCAGCGTGCCTCGGCCCTCCTGGTTGGGGAAGATCACGCCCAACCCGTCGATCACCTCGCGCTCGGTCAGTTTTTCCGAGCTGGCGAAGCGGGCGAAATATCGGGTGTTGGACAGGGCGATATCGCCTTCGCCGGCGGCCAGCCCCCGGATCTGAGTGCCGTCGCCGCCCTGCGGCACGCGCGCGAAATTGGCGACCAGGCCCTTGGCCCAGGCATCGGTCCGCTCGATCCCGTTCGCGGCGATCATCGAGGCCACCAGCGCCTGATTATAGAGGCTGCTGGATGAGCGGACCATCAGCCGGCCCTGCCATTGCGGATCGGCCAGATCCTCGTAGGTCTTGAGCTCGGCCGGGTCGACCTCGTCCTTGCGATAGATGATGACGCGCGCCCATTTGCTGAGCCCGACCCACTGTTCGCCCGGATCGCGGAACTGGGCGGGGACGGCGAAGCTGATCTGCGGCGAGCGAAACGGGCGCAACAGCCCCTCATTGGCGCAGTGCCACAGCGTCGCGGCACCGGTCGAGATCACGACATCCGCCGGGCCGTCGGGATTCGAGGCGCCCTTGCCGTCGATCAGCGGGTCGACATCGAGTTCGACCAGGCGCACGGCGATGCCGGTCTCGGTGGTGAACCGCTCGAAGACCTGGCGGTCCTCCTCCTGATAGCGGGTCGAATAGACGACGATCTCGGCCGGCTGCTGCGCCTTGGTCGGCGATACGGCGAGAAAGATCCCCAGAAAGACCGGCAGTAGGATCGGCAGCAGGGCCAGGCGGAAACCGGTCATGGCGCGATACGGACCAGTGTCTTGCCGAGATTTCGCCCGGCCAGCATGCCGATGAAGGCCGCCGGCGCCTCGGCCAGCCCCTCGGTCACATCCTCGCGATATTTGAGCAGGCCCTGGTCGAGCCAGCGGCCCATTTCGGCCAGAAACTCGCCGCGCCGCGCCGCGTAGTCGCTGATCAGAAAGCCCTCCATGCGTGCCCGCTTGATCAACAATTGACGCATCCAGCGGGGTCCGAAATCGATGCTTTCGAGATGATCATAGGTCGAGATCACGCCACAGATGATGATCCGCGCATGATCGGCAAGGGTCAGCATGGCCGCGTCATGCACCACGCCGCCGACATTGTCGAAATAGACATCGATGCCGTCCGGCGCCACCTCCGCCAGCTCCTGCGCCAGTTGCTTGGCGGGTTTGTCGCGATAGTCGATCACCGCATCGAAATTCAGCTCGTCGCGCAGATAGGCGATCTTCTTGCGCCGGCCGGCGATGCCGATGACCCGGCAACCGCGCAGCTTCGCGATCTGGCCGACCACCTGGCCGACGGCGCCGGCCGCCGCCGACACCACCACCGTCTCGCCGGGCTGGGGCCGGCCGATATCCAGCAGGGCGAAATAGGCGGTCATGCCCGGCATGCCGAGGATACCCAGGAAATACGAGGGCGGATGCGCGCCGGGCTCGATCGGTTTGACCGCGTCGGCCGCGACCGTTGCGTATTCCTGCCAGCCGATCGGGGCCAGCACCAGCGTGCCGGGCGGCGGGCCGGCGCCGTTCGTCGCGATCACCTCGCCGATCCCCTCGCCGACCATGACGTCGCCGATCTGGACCTTGGCCGCGTAGGATTTGGCGGCGCTCATGCGGCCGCGCATATAGGGGTCGAGCGACAGCCAGTGGCCGCGCACCAGAACCTGCCCCGGACCGGGCTCGGGGATCGGCGCGGTGTCGAGGCTGAAGTCGCTCGCCATCACCGAGCGATTGACCGGCCGCTCGGCCAGGATGATCCGATGGTTGATCGGTTTGCCCACCATGCCCTCTTTCCCCACCCAGTTCCGCTTATGCCAGTTCCGCTTTTGATCGTAGACCAGATAGCCGGCCTTGCCAGCGCTTCGCTTGACCCCGCCGCATTTCACGCGTGCTTGCCGCGCGGGCGGGGCAAGGTTGACACTGGTTTAGCGCATCCTTAGCTTCAATTCGGTGTCCGTGCCGGCGATCATCCGCCGAGAAAGTGTTGCGCGCCGTGCCAAGCCTAGACCGCCTCGTCATCTCGCTGGCTCAGCTCAATCCGACCATGGGCGACATCGCCGGCAATATCGCGAAGCTCGAAACGGCGCTGGAAACCGCCCGCCAGCAGGGGGCCGACCTGCTGGTCAGTTCCGAATTGGTGGTCAGCGGCTATCCGCCGGAAGATCTGGTGCGCAAGCCGGAATTCCTCGACGCCGTCGAAACCGCCCTGCGCGCGCTGGCCGAACGGACCGCCGCGAGCCCGACGGCGCTGCTGGTCGGCGCGCCCTGGCGGCAGGACGGCAAGGTCTACAACGCCGCCCTGCTGCTGGATCGGGGCGAAATCCGCGCCGTGCGGTTCAAGCACGAGCTGCCGAATTACGGCGTGTTCGACGAGATCCGCACCTTCGAGGCCGGTCCGCCGCCTGGTCCGATCGCGTTTCGCGGCGTTCGGCTGGGCGTGATGATCTGCGAGGATCTGTGGCTTCCCGAGGTGACCGAGACGCTGCAGGAATCCGGCGCGCAGATGCTGATCGTGCTGAACGGCTCGCCCTACGAGCGCAACAAGCTGGACGAGCGCCTGTCGATCGCGGTCGGCCGGATCAAGGAAAGCGGCCTGGCGCTGCTCTACGTCAATCAGATGGGCGGCCAGGACGAGCTGGTGTTCGACGGTGCCTCCTTCGCGCTCGATCGGGGCTGCACGTTGCGGGTGCAGGCGCCGGCCTGGCGCGAGGCGGTGGTGCCGACGGTCTGGCGGCTCGATGCCGAGGATCGCTGGGATGTCGAGGCGGGCTTGCTCGTCCCGCCGGTCGAGGGGGTGGAGGCGACGTACCAGGCGATGGTGCTGGGCCTGCGCGACTACGTCACCAAGAACCGCTTTCCGGGCGTCGTGCTGGGCCTGTCCGGCGGCATCGATTCGGCGCTGAGCGCCGCCGTCGCGGCCGATGCCTTGGGGCCGGACAAGGTGCATTGCGTGATGCTGCCCTCCCGCTATACCTCGAAGGACAGTCTGGAGGACGCGGCCGAGGCGGCGCGGTTGCTGGGCGTCGAACTGCGCGAGATCGCGATCGAGCCGGCGATCCAGGCGTTCGATGCGATGCTGACCGGTGCCTTCGCCGACCGGACACCGGACATCACGGAGGAGAACCTGCAATCGCGCGCGCGCGGCGTGACGCTGATGGCGCTGTCCAACAAGTTCGGCTGGATGGTGCTGTCGACCGGCAATAAATCCGAGATGTCGGTCGGCTATGCGACGCTGTACGGCGATATGTGCGGCGGCTATTCCGTGCTGAAGGACGTCTACAAGACCGCCGTCTTCGCCCTGTCCCGCTGGCGCAACCAGGTCTTGCCGGTGGGCGCCCTGGGGCCGGCCGGCCGGGTCATCCCGGAACGCACCATCACCAAGCCGCCGACCGCCGAGCTGAAGCACGACCAGACCGACCAGGACAGCCTGCCGCCCTATGACGTGCTGGACGACATCCTGGAATGCCTGATCGAGCGCGAGCTGCCGGCGGCGGCGATCGCCGAACGGGGGCATGACCGGGTGCTGGTGCAGACCGTCTGGAAGATGCTCGACCGGGCCGAATACAAGCGCCGCCAGGCCCCGCCCGGCGTCAAGCTGACGCGCCGCGCCTTCGGGCGCGACCGGCGCTACCCCATCACCAACACCTATCAGGGAAACGCGTGAGCAGGGCTGGTACGGTGGTGCCGGAGATCCCGATGGCCGCCGGACGGACGGAACTCGTCCGCTTCGCCCCGAGCCCGACCGGCCGGCTGCATCTCGGCAATGGCCGGGCGGCGGTGATCAATTGGCTGTTCGCCCGCCGCCATGGCGGCCGCTTCATGCTGCGGCTCGACGATACCGATATCGAACGCTCGACCGCCGAGAACGCCGCCGCGATCGAGACCGATCTCGCCTGGCTTGGGGTGACCTGGGATCTGTTCGCCCGTCAATCGGACCGCTTCGACCGGTATCGCGCGGCGATTGAGACGCTGAAGGCGAGCGGCCGGGTCTATGCCTGCTTCGAGACGCCCGAGGAACTCGACTTCAAGCGCAAGCTGGCGCTGTCCCGGCACAAGCCGCCGATCTACGACCGGGCCGGCCTGGCGCTGACCGAGGCGGAGCGGGCGGCGTTCATCGCCCAGGGCCGCACGCCGCTCTGGCGCTTCAAGCTCGATCCCGGCCCGATCGCCTGGACCGACCGGATCCGTGGGCCGGTGCGGTTCCTGGGCGAGAATCTCAGCGACCCGGCCTTGATCCTTGGCGATGACCGCCCGCTCTATCTTTTCGCCTCGGTGGTCGACGATCTGGATTTCGGCGTCACGACCATCATCCGGGGCGAGGATCACGTCGCCAATACGGCGGTGCAGATCCAGTTGTTCGAGGCGCTGGGCGGCCAGGATTTCACCATGCCCGCTTTCGCCCATTACGCGCTGTTCGCGGATGCCGGCGGCGAGAAACTGTCCAAGCGCACCGGCGCGCTCAGCCTCGGCACCTTGCGCGACAAGGGGATCGAGCCGATGGCGGTGATGAGCTTGCTCGCCAAGCTCGGCACCTCCGACCCGATCGAGGTGCGCGCGACGCCGGCGGAACTTGTCGCCGAGTTCGGTATCGAAAAATTCGGCCGCGGCCAGGCGAAGTTCGATGTCGCCGAACTCGATCATCTGAACGCCCGGCTGCTGCACATGCTGCCCTACGAGGCGGTCGCCGAGCGGCTGCCGGCGGGGGCGGGGGCCGAGTTCTGGGCGGCGGTGCGGCCGAACCTCGCGACCTTGGCCGAGGCCGAAACCTGGTGGCGGGTGGTCAACGGCCCGATCGAGCCGCTGATCGACGAGCCGGACTTCACCGCCGCCGCCGCCCGGCTGCTGCCGGCCGCCCCCTTCGACGGCGAGACCTGGCGGTCCTGGACCGAAGCGGTGAAGACCGCCACCGGCCGCAAGGGCAAGGCCCTGTTTCTCCCCCTGCGCCGGGCCCTCACCGGCGCCGATCACGGCCCGGAACTGGCGGCCCTGCTGCCGCTGATCGGGCGGGAGCGGGCGGTTGCAAGGCTTGAGGGGACTGGTTGAGAGGGGCGGGGCTTCGTTGGATCGGTAGTGTGTTGCCGCGTTTCCTCGTGTCACCGCGTTTCCAGGACTCGGGATGGAGGACGGAGGATGGTTGCGAGCGATGGTTTTGCGGAATTTCTGCGCGATCAACTCGCTCCGCTCGGCCACGTCACAATGCGGCGCATGTTCGGCAAGACCGGCGTGTTCTGCGACGGATTTATGCTTGGGATGGTGAGGGACGACACGCTCTATTTTCGGGTCGATGATCACAACCGGGCGGCCTTCAAGGAAGCCGAGTCCTTTCCGCCCCTCAACTATGAGAAGACGGGCGGCACCATAGACCTCGCGTTTTGGTGCGTGCCGGAGCGGCTGATGGACGAGCCCGATGAACTTGTCACGTGGGCGCGACTGGCGCTGGAGGCCGCGCGCCGGGTCGCGGTGAAGAGAAAGACGACAATAAGAAAAACACGGTGACACAAAAACACGGGGGCGGAACTCAAATAGGTATTGTGTCACCGTATTCTGTTTGTTGCATTTCCAATGAATACTGTGTCCCTGGATTTCCCTAGATTTCCAATTACTGTGTCGTATTTCAGTATGCATACATAAATCGGTTAGGATTCCAGTGTCCACGGCACAGAATTTGCCTGGCCCTCCGTATGAGAGGTAGGTTCCATCACGCCATGTTTGAGGCGCTCGCGGGGTGAGTAAATTCCCCAGATAATTCTCCAAAGAACCATCTCTGGGGTTTTTCGATGCCTATGCAGTTTGAACGGCAATGTTCCCATCGGCAGCCAGGTCTTTCGAGGGTGCCTGCTTGTGTCGCGGTCTCGTCAAAGACTGTGATCGACTCATTGATGTGACGCCCCAGTGAGCGAGTATCCGCGCAACCGTAGAAACAAAAGGGATGACGAGATGAGCTCCAACACGGTACCGGAATTCTTGCCTTGCCTGGATTGGCGTGGTGCTGATTACGAGAACGCGCCGTTGGAGTGCCTCAAGATGCTCGCTGAAAAGGGGTCGATCGCGCGGACCGATCTCGGCTATGCGGTCCTGACCCGCGACGAGGCTCGACCGGTTTTGCGCGCCGATCTGCCGATATCTGTCTACCACATCCCGGAAGCCGTCAGTCCCTATCTGGCCGAACGGACGAAGCAGCCGCTGCTGACCCGCCATGGGCCTGATCACACAGCACTTCGCAGCATGTTGACACGCGTACTGCGGAGCCGGGTGATCGACGGACTTCGGCCGAGAATCCGTAGTATCTTTGAGAACCTGCTCGCGCCGGTACTCGCGCGGGGAGAGGGCGAGTTGATTGCCGATCTGTTCCATCCCTTTCCTGCCCAGGTACTAGGCCCCATGCTGGGCGTTCCCGCCGAAGACATCGATGAGGTTTCCGGTTGGGTTACAAGAAGCGCCCGCTGGACGAACGTGCTCAACCCACCCGAGGCCCTCGCCGGGATCGAAACAGCCTGGCGCGCTCTTGAATCCTATCTCCTCGATCTGCTGAAAAAACGGCGGCAGGCGCCTGGGGAGGATGTCTACAGCGAGCTGATCCGTGAGATGGACGGTCACGACGAACTGGAGATTGTCGGCATCGCAATGGAGCTGACTCGCGCCGGAATGGACACGACGCGCCGTCAGCTTGCCTGCACCATGTATGCGTTGTTGCAACACCCGTTGGAGTGGCAACGGCTCGTTGATAATCCGGCGTTGGTGCCTCAGGCGATCGAGGAAGGCATGCGCTATGCCTCCATTACGCACACAGTCGCCCGGCAGACCCTCGCCGATGGGCAGCTCAGCGGTCTGGAGGTCGACGCCGGCACGGTTTTTACCGTCATGGCCATGGGCGTAAATCGGGATCCCGCGGTGTTCGAGGACCCCGATCGGTTCGACGTCTCGCGCAGCCCATGCCCGCATCTGACTTTCGGTTTCGGTTCCCACGCCTGCGTCGGTGCGCCGTTGGCACGCATGGAAATGACAGAGGCGTTCGGCTTGTTGGCGCGGAGCGTTGAAAGCATGGAATTGACCGAAGAGATTGAACGCACGCATGTCTCCTCGGGCTTCGTGCCGACCCGTCTGCCAGTGCGCTTGAAGCTGCGGTCGTAACGAAGAAGAGCACGCCCGCTCCCGCAGTGCAGCGGCCGAACATCTGATTTTGGACAACAGGCCTAATCCCGGTGACCAGTTTCGAACGTGACATCAAACCCCTTTTCCTCGCCTTCGACCGGGATGCAATGCTTTTCGCATTCGATTTATGGAACCATCGAGACGTGGTGGAAAATGCCACCATGATTGTGCGTCGCCTGGAAGCCGGAGACATGCCCTGTGACCGTCCCTGGCCGCGGCAGCACCTCGCGCTGTTCCGGTCATGGATGCAGGACGGTTGCCCGCCCTAATGGAAAATGATGCAACTTAATGGCGGGAGCGTAAATGGGTATTGTGTCCCCGTATTTTCAACTTAATGGCGGGAGCGTAAATGGGTATTGTGTCCCCGTATTTTCTGTCCCTGTATTTTCCCACTTCAAAACACACCGTTATGAATAGAAAATTGGGTGCCTTATATTCTCTAAGCGGCTTATCCCGTTAATTCAGGCACATCAATATTTTGAGTTTTACGGCAGACAGGCTGCCGGAATGTAAGGCTTCATTTCGTCGTCGGGCGCTTTTGGCTGAATGTTGTCAGCGTACGGATTGCCAGTATTGCGGCGGAATCCATGCATAGCGCAAGCCTGCAAGCACTGGGTTGCAATCCGCATCTGTGGAACGCCCTCTTCAATCCAATACTCGCCACTATGACAGGTCACTTCCTGGCCGGTTTCCGGATTTCGCATCGGAAAGTCATCGCGCGTTGCGCAACCAGCGATGAGAATCGTCGCGACACTGATCAACGTCAGCGCCGACAATCGCTCCAATATGCGTATCCCCCTATGCGCGGCGCTCGATTAAATCGCGATGGGAAGCGTGCCTCAACTGAGTCGACAAGCCAAGCGACGTGTCGAACGCCGCCCGCACAGGGCGACGCCGATTCCATCGGAAGACGAACTTGTCCAGGTAACGCTGTAGATGGACCTTGCGGACGCCATGAAAAACCACGCGGACACAATACCTATATCGGGTGGCGTTCTTAACGCCGCCGCCCTTACGGTCGATAGCTCAAGAAGATCGCACCGCACGCGATCATAGCGCAGGCGCCCAAGCGCCGCTTGGTCAGGTCCTCGCCCAGGAAGGCGCGGCCGATCAGGGCGGCGAACACGACGCTGGTTTCGCGCAGGGCGGAGACGGCGCCGATCGGTGCCAAGGCGAGGGCCGAGGTCACCAGGAAATAGGTGGCGAGCGACAGGGTGCCGCCGAGCAGCGCCTTGACCGTCTCGACCCGCCCGACTCGCTCGATCCGCGTCGCCGTGTTGCGCCGGATGACGAGGAAGGCGAGGGGCATCAGGGTGCCGAAGACGATGAAGATCCAGGCCGCGTAGCTCATCGGATTGCCGGACAGCCGGGTGCCGATCCCGTCGCTGACCGTGTAGCTGGCGATGAACAGGCCGGTCGTGAGCGCCAGCCGGATCGAGGTGAAGGTCGGGCGTAGGACGCCGCGGCTCAGGGCCATGATGCCGAGCGACAGCAGGGCGATGCTGGCGAGCGTCACCGGGCTCAGATGTTCATGGGCGAAGACGAGCGCGCCGAGGACGACGAAGAGCGGGGCGCTGCCGCGCGCGATCGGATAGACGGCACCCAGCTCGCCATGCTGATAGGCGCGCACCAGGAAGATGCTGTAGCCGAGCTGCAGGACCGACGACACGGCGATATAGGGCCAGCTGGCGCTCGCCGGCAGCGGCAGGAAGAGAATGCAGGGCAGGGCGAGGACGGTGGTCGCGACGCTCATGACCGTGATCGACCACAGCCGGTCGGCACCGCTGCGCAGCACGGCATTCCACGTGGCATGCAGCATAGCGGCGAGGAGGAGGAGGCCGACGACCGTCGGGCTCACGGGTTTTTCCCGTGCCTAGCCGGTCTGTGCTCGGGTCGATGGATCGGCGGGAGGGTCGTCACGGCGGCGGGGTAACCCAAGGCACATCTCCATCCCTACGCCGGCATGACCCGGATCAGGTGATTGGGGTCGTCCCGACCTGGAACCTCTCAGCCGTATCCGGCTCCCCCTGGTGAGCGCCACTGTGGCGGGGAACGGCAGGCGTGACAAGCGACGCTTGTCCGGCTTTTTCGACGAGGGCGACAAGGCGCTTGGTCACCTTCGCCGAATTTGCTTATCTCTACGGGTCCGGCGTCTCACTCACTTAGTATTCTCAAGAAAATAGAGAAACTTTTGTCTCCCGGGAGGAGCAGTCCTATGCGGAATGTCCGATTTCGATACTGGCCGTTGTTCGTCTGTATCGGTCTTCTGGGGCTCATGACCGCCGGCCCGGCCGCGCAGGCCGATGTCCCCAAGGCCGATGTCCATAAAGCTGATGTCTCTAAAGCTGATGTCTCTGGGGCTCCCTCCGTGCATAAATCGACCGCTACCCTGCTCGGTCATGTGATCGTCGGCCACGGCCCGGAGCCGGTCATCGTCCTGCACGAATGGCTCGGCGATCATCGGAACTACACCGGCATCGTCGCTTATCTCGACAAGGCGAAATACACCTATATCTTCGCGGATCTACGTGGCTATGGCCTGTCGCGCGGGATGACCGGCGCCTATACGGTCGACGAGGTGGCCTCGGATGTGCTCCGCGTGGCGGATCACTATGGCTACCGGCATTTCTCGCTGGTCGGTCACTCGATGTCGGGCATGGTTGTCCAATACCTGATGCTGAAGGTGCCCGATCGGCTGGATAGGGTCGTGGCCATCTCGCCCGTTCCGGCGACCGGCTTCAAGACGGACGCGGCCGGGCTTGCCAAGCTCGCGGCGGTCGTCACCGACGACGCGGCCGCGAACGCCGCGACCGATGGCCGGACCGGGAAGCGCTATACCCAAGCCTTCCTGGACCAGAAGCTCGCCGTTATCCGGGGTGCGGCCCCCGAGGCGATGCGCGGCTATCTCAAGATGTTCACGACGACCGACTTCTCGGCTCAGCTCAATGGACTCGAGACGCCCCTCACCGTGATCTGCGGCGCGCAGGATATTCCCGCCTATCACAAGGAGGCGATCGAGCCGCTGTTCCGTCCGTGGTATCGGAACATGACGGTCGAAACCATCTCCGACGCCGGCCATTATTCCATGATCGAAACCCCCGTCCTCCTGGCGACGCTGGTCGAACGAGGGCTGGCGAGCGGGTCGAGCGCTACCCAATAGGGGAGGGATACACCAGGGCGCACCTTACGCGCCGAATGGCAGCTATCTCAAAATAAGGGGCGTCGTGGGCGATACGACGTGCCAGCGTAACGAACCGCGCCTTCGTCGACGGGCGCTTGGGGAATCCCGCCGACATGCTCGCGCTGAAGCTGTGCATCACGCCGCTCCTGATCCTCGCCGCGAGCCTGGCCGGCCGCCGCTGGGGTAGTGCCGTGAGTGGCTGGATCGTCGGGTTGCCGCTGACCTCGGGGCCGGTGTCCTTGTTCCTCATCCTCGACCAGGGGCCCGGCTTCGCCCAACAGGCGGCCGCCGGCACGCTCGCGGGGACGGCGGCTCAAGCCTGTTTCAGCGTCGCCTATTTCTGGGCCGCGGAATATGCCGGCTGGCCGCTCGCCGTCGCCGCCGGAGCCTGCGGCTTCCTCGCCTGCGCGGCCGTCCTTCAGGCGCTCGCCCTGCCGTCGCTCGCCTTGTTCCTCATAGCACTCGCGGCGCTGACGATCGGCCTCGCCGTCACCCCACGGCGCGAGGCGGCCCGCCTCTCCACGATCCCACCCGTCTGGGATATTCCGGCCCGCATGGTGGTGGCGACGACGCTGGTCCTGTCGGTCACGGCGGGAGCGGCCGCGCTCGGCCCCCGGCTCAGCGGAATCTTCGCGTCCTTTCCGATCTTCGCCGCCGTGCTGGCGGTCTTCGCCCATCAGGGGCAGGGGCGGGCGGCCGCGCGCCTCGTCGTTCGCGGCCTGATGACCGGGCTTTACGGCTTTGCCTGCTTCTTCGCGACGCTGAGCCTGCTGTTGACGCGAACCTCGGTGGCGACGGCCTTCGCCGCGGCGTGTCTCGCGGCCGTGCTGGTTCAGGGACTGTCGCTTGTGCTGATACGGCGGCGGAGGTTGGCTGCGATGCCATCGGCAGACGGCGAGGTCGCCTCCTAGCAGGCTCTTGCCGGCCGACGTGACGTCGCGGCGTGAGGATAATAGGTACTGTGTCCCCGAATAAAGAGTTTCGTCGCGCGGTTCGATGGTTCCTGTTCGGTTGCATCGCGCGCGCCGCCGCCGCCCTGGCGGGTGCTTCTCGTGCGGTGGAACGGCAAGCTTTACAAGGCCGATCATAGCCCCGGTCGTTGACACCCTCATGGCGGGCGCGTCTAGTTCGTTGTTCGAGGACATGGACAACCTGGGGTGGCGCGGGCGCGACATTCATCTTCGGCGACAGGCCACCCGTCGAGCCCAGGAACGGGTCTAGAAACGATGGACGAAGCATCCATCCTGGTTCAGGGGGGCGTGATCATGTCGCTTTGGGACTGGCTGTTCGACCCGTCCGGTTTGACGGCGCATGGGTTCTGTTTGAGTTGGGCGCCAGGGCTTATCGCGCTGCATGCCGGGTCGGATGCCGCCATCGGACTATCCTATCTATCGATCCCCATTGCCCTCGCCTGGCTGATCCATCGGCGGCGCGACGTGCAGTACGGTTGGATGATCTATTCTTTCGTCGCCTTCATCCTGGCCTGCGGGACGACGCATCTCCTCTCGATCCTGACGCTCTGGGTCCCGGCCTATGGGGTAGAAGGCCTTGTGAAATTGGTCACGGCGGCATTGTCCATCGCGACGGCCGCGCTGCTCTGGCCGTTGATACCCCGCCTCGTCGCCCTGCCGTCACCGGCTCAGCTTGGTCGGCTGAACGCGGAGCTTTCGAACACGATCGCCGAGTACGAGCGAACCACCGTGCTGCTGCGCGAGAGCGAGGCACGGGGGCGCGCCGCCAACATCGAGCTGGAACGACGGGTGGTGGAGCGGACCGCCGATCTCAGGGAGGCGAACGACCGGCTGACCGAGGCCTTGGCCGCGCGCGCCGCCGTGCAGCAAGCGTTGGGCCATAGCGAAGCGGAATTCCGGGCCAGCTTCGAGGGGGCGGCCGTCGGCAAGGCGCTCGTGGAGCCGGTGACCAGACGCATCCTGCGGGCGAATCGCGCCTTCGCCGGCATGCTCGGCTACGAGCCGGCGGAGCTTATCGGCCACACCGCCGAGGAGTTTACCTGGCCCGAGGATCGGGCTTCGGACGCCGCCGAATATGCGCGCCTGGTTTCGGGCGAGACCGAAACCCATGTCCGCGAGAAGCGCTACAAGCGCCGTAACGGCGCACCGTTTTGGGTGCGCGTCTCGGCGACTCTCGCGCGTGTTCCGGAAAGCAGTCATCCGATCTTGACGGTCGCGGCGATCGAGGACATCGACGCGTGGTATACCGCCGAGGCCGAGCTTCGGGCGGCGAAACGGGACCTCGAAATTGTCGTCGATGAACGAACGGCCGCTCTCGCCCAGCGGGACCTGTTGCTCCGCGAGGTCTATCACCGGGTCAAGAACAACTTGCAGATCGTCGATAGCTTGTTGATGATGCAGGCGCGACAACTCGAAGATCCGCTGGCTAAACGGGCACTTCTCGGCATGCGCGGCCGGATCTATGCCCTCGGACTTGTCCATCATCAACTCATGGGATCGGCGGATCTAAAAACCTTCGACGTCGCGCCGTTTCTGAACGAACTGTCGACCAATCTCCTGGAAGGGAGCGCCAATGGCAGCGTGAACCTCTCCGTTGAGGCCTTCCCCTTGGACGTTGGCTTGGATTTCGCCGTTCCGTTGGGTTTGGTGGTGACCGAACTGGTGACCAACTCGCTCAAGCATGCCTTCCCTGAAGGGACTGGAAATATCTCCGTGGTCCTGCGGCCGGGTACCGATGGGCAAATGGTCCTGACCGTGTCCGATGACGGCCGAGGGCAGCTGAGCGGTGCACCCTCCGACCGCCCCAAAACCGGTCTGGGGATCGGCATCGTCAAGAGTTTGGTCGCTCAGCTCGAAGGAACAATGATCGTGCGAAACGACAATGGTATGACGACTGAAATTCGAACCGCCATGCCGGTGCACCAGTGAGTGACCCGCGTGAAAGCGTCCTGATCGTGGAAGACGAAGCCTTGATAGCGGAGTTTTTGAGCATTCTGATCGAAGATATGGGAATAGAAGTCTGTGGAACCGCGGCGACGGCCGCGGCGGCCATCGCCCTGGCCCAGGAGCATCGGCCCAAAATCGTCCTGATGGATGTGCGGTTGCGGGGTGCTAGGGATGGTGTCGACGCGGCGCTCGCCATCCATGAGTCGGTAGGCTCCAAGGTCATCTTTCTCACCGGCTCCAGGGAGCCGGAGACGATCGCGCGCATTCAGACGGATCACCCGACCGCTGTACTGTTCAAGCCCGTCTCCGATTGGCAGCTCGAAACCGCCGTCAGGGCCGCCCTGCGGGGATAGACGTCCGGCAGCGACGCGCCGCCGGAAACGGGCCGGCGCCGCGAAACGCTGGACGCAGGCGCCGAGGTGGCGGCATAACAGCGGCCGCTTCATGGCGCGGCTCGGAATAGGGCCGCGCGGGGTGCTCCCCGGCGCGCCGACCGGGCCGCCCGACCTTAGGAAACTTCGCAGTGCCGCTCGCTTTACACAACACGCTGACCCGCCGCCGCGAGGTGTTCAAGCCGATCGATCCATCGAATGTGCGGCTCTATGTCTGCGGCCCGACGGTCTATGACGTCGCCCATATCGGCAATGCGCGGCCGGTCATCGTGTTTGACGTGCTGTACCGCGTGCTGCGCCAGATCTACGGGGTCGAGCATGTGCGCTATGTCCGCAACATCACCGATGTCGAGGACAAGATCGCTGCCCGCGCCGCCGAGAACGGCGAGACGATCCGCGCGCTGACTGAGCGGACGGCGGCGGTCTATGCCGCCGATATGGCCGCCCTGCTGTGCCTGGAGCCGGATCTTCAGCCGCGCGCGACCGAGCATATCGAGCCGATGGTCGCGATGATCCTGCGGCTGATCGAGAAGGGTTTCGCCTATGAGGCGGAAGGCCATGTGCTGTTCTCGGTGACGTCGATGCCGACCTATGGCCGGCTGTCGCGCCGGTCGCGGGACGACATGCTGGACGGCGCGCGGGTCGAGGTGGCGCCCTACAAGCGCGACGGCGGCGATTTCGTGTTGTGGAAGCCGTCCTCCGAGGAGATGCCCGGCTGGGACAGCCCCTGGGGGCGCGGCCGGCCCGGCTGGCATATCGAATGCTCGGCGATGAGCAAGGTGCATCTGGGCGAGCATTTCGACATCCATGGCGGCGGCGTCGATCTGGTCTTCCCGCATCACGAGAACGAGCTGGCGCAGTCGACCTGTGCCCATGACGGCCGGCCCTTCGTGAATTACTGGGTGCACAACGCCTTCCTCGATGTCGAGGGGCGTAAGATGTCGAAATCCCTCGGCAACTTCGTGACGCCGAACGAGCTGCTGAAGGAGGCGCCGGGCGAGGCGATCCGGCTGGCCATGCTGACCGTGCATTACCGCGACCCGATCGACTGGACGGCCGAGCGGTTGCGCCAGGCGCGGCTGACCTTGGAGCGGTTCTACACGGCCTTGCGTGCCGTCGCGGATATCGAGGCGGTCGAGCCGGCGCGCCCGGTGATCCTCGACGATCTGGAGGACGACCTCAACACGCCGCTGGCGCTGACCCATCTGCATGAGCTCGCGACCGAGCTCAACAAGGCGGCGCTGACGGCGGATAAGGCCCGCCTGAAAGGCGCCCTGCTCTCGGCCGGCCGGGTCCTCGGCCTGCTGGAGCAGGAGCCGGAAAGCTATCTGAAATGGCGGCCGAGCGATGCCGACGGCCTGGACGACGCGGAGATCGAACGGCTGGTGACGGCGCGCTGGACCGCCAAGCAGGCGCGCGATTGGCCGGAGGCGGATCGGCTGCGCAAGCTGCTGACCGATGCGGGCATCCAGCTGGAGGACGGGTCGGACGGCACCCAGTGGCGGCGGTCGCAGGGCTGATGGCCGAGGAGACGGCGGGGCCGGCGATCATCCTGGTCGAGCCGCAGCTGGGCGACAATATCGGGGCGGTGGCCCGCGCCATGCTGAATTGCGGCTTGACCGATCTGCGCCTGGTGAAGCCGCGCGACGGCTGGCCGAATGAGCGTGCGCGCAAGGCGGCGGCCGGCGCCGACAGCGTGATCGACGGGGCGAGCCTGCACGACACGGTGGCCTCGGCGGTCGCCGATCTGCACCAGGTCTATGCGACGACAGCGCGCCACCGCGACATGATCAAGCCGGTGCTCGTGCCCCGCGCCGCCGTCGAGCGTATGCGGCCGGAAATCGCCTCGGGGCTCAAGGTCGGCGTGCTCTTCGGGCGCGAGCGGTCGGGCTTGAATAATGACGACGTGGCCCTGGCCAGCGCCATCATCACCTTTCCGCTCAATCCCGACTTCACCTCGCTGAACCTCGCCCAGGCCGTGCTGCTGACCGCCTGGGAATGGCGCCAGGCGACGGCGGAACCCTGGGCGCCGCAACCGATGCCGGTGAGCCCACCGGCGACGGGCGAGCAGTTGCAGGGGTTGTTCAAGCATCTCGAAGACGAACTCGATCGCGGCGGCTTTCTGTTCCCGCCGGAAAAACGGCCGAGCATGGTGCGCAACCTGCGCAACCTGCTGCTGCGCGCCGAGCTGACCGATCAGGATGTCCGCACGCTGCACGGCGTGGTGACCTGCCTCAGCAAACCGCCGCATATGAAGACGCCGTGAGGCGCGGCAGCTATGACGGCCCGAGCGATACGCCTCGCGTTGACATAAATCCCGTCATCGGTATAGTCCCCGCCTCTTCCCAGGAACGAGGGTCGAATGGCCCCGCCTTGGCACGCCCGGTTTCGGGCATGCCGCTCATGGCCTACTGGGACAAAAACAACCGAGAGACGATCCGTTTATGAGCAAGCGTCAACAGTCGAAATACAAGATCAACCGCCGTTTGGGCGTCAACCTCTGGGGCCGCCCGAAGAGCCCGATCAACCGCCGCGAATACGGTCCGGGCCAGCATGGCCAGCGCCGCAAGAAGCCGACCGATTTCGGCACGCAGCTGATGGCCAAGCAGAAGCTGAAGGGCTATTACGGCAATATCGGCGAGCGTCAGTTCCGCCGCCTGTATGACGAGGCGGTGCGCCGCCGCGGCGATACCGGCGAGAACCTGATCGAGCTGCTGGAGCGCCGGCTGGACGCGGTGGTCTACCGCATGAAGTTCGTGCCGACGCCGTTCGCTTCGCGTCAGTTCATCAATCACGGCCACATCACGGTCAATGCCCGCCGCGTCAACATCGCCTCCTATCAGGTGAAGGACGGCGACGTGATCGAGGTGCGCGCCAAGTCCAAGCAGCTCGCCGTGGTCATCGAGGCGACCCATTCGACCGAGCGCGACGTGCCGGAATATATCGAGGTCGACGAGGCCGCGATGAAGGGCAAGTTCGTCCGCGCGCCGAAATTCGCCGATGTGCCCTATCCGGTGATGATGGAACCGAACCTGGTCGTCGAGTTCTATTCGCGCTGATCGCGTCGAGTACCGACTTTGGAAACGCCGCTCCGCTGGTCGGGGCGGCGTTTTCGCTTTTGGTCCTCCCGGCGTGCGCGGCACGCGGAAATGCAGGCTCGCCCATGCCGGTCGGGGCAGCGTATCATGATCTCCGCCGGTCTCCTCTGAGGGAAGCTCCGCTCCACGCGGTCCCATGTTTCTAAGCATCCTCTTCCTGCTGTTGCTGATCATCCTGAACGGCGTCTTCGCCATGGCGGAGCTCGCCCTGGTGGCGGCGCGGCGCGCGCGCCTGCAGACCGCGGCCGAGGACGGCAGCCGGGGCGCGGCCACCGCGTTGAAATTGCTCGCCAATACCGGGCGGTTCCTGTCCAGCGTGTCGATCGGCATCACCCTTATCGGCACCATGGTCAGCACGATCAGCGGCGCCACCTTCGTCGATGCGATCGCCGAGCAACTCACCGGCCTGCCCTATATCCATCTCTATGCCCATGCGGTGGCGGTCGTCCTGGTCGTCCTGATCATCACCGTCACCTCGCTGGTGATCGGCGAATTGGTGCCCAAGCGCCTCGCTCTGGCGCATCCCGAGGCGATCGCCGCGTCCTTGGCGCGGTTCATGGCGCTGTTCGCCCGCGTCACGGCGCCGGCCGAGTGGTTGCTCAGCCGGCTGACCGATCTGGTGCTGACCCTGGTGCCGGTCTCGCGCGATCGCAAGGCCTCGGTGACCGATGACGAAATCAACCTGCTGATGCGCGAGGGCGCCGCCGCCGGGCATTTCCATCAGACGGAGTCCGAGATCGTCCAGATGGCGTTGCGGCTGGGCGACCGGAAGGTCGATGCGCTGATGACGCCGCGCACCCAGGTCGAATGGCTCGATCTCGAAGACGGCCTCGAGGCCAACCTCGCCAAGATCCGCCAGAGCAGCTTTTCGCGCTTTCCGGTGGTGGAGGGCGGCCCCGATCAGGTGCTGGGCATCCTGCAGCTCAAGGATCTGGTGGTCGGCTCGCTGTCGGGGGAGCCGCCGGATCTGCGCGGGGCCGTTCGGCCGCCGCTGTTCGTGCCGGATACCGTGCCGGCGCTGCGCATGCTGGAGATGCTGAAGACCTCCGGCCAGCCGATGGCGCTGATCGTCGACGAATACGGCGATTTCGAAGGCATCATCACCCTGCACGACATTCTGGAGACGCTGGTCGGCGACATCGCCGAGCCCGGTGACGGGACCGAGCATCCGGTGGTGCGCCGCGAAGACGGCTCCTGGCTGATCGACGGGCTGATCTCGATCGACGACCTCAAGGATGCGATCGGCGTCAACCGCCTACCCGCCGAGGGGAGCGGCGATTTCCACACCCTGGGCGGCTTCCTGATGGCCCAGATGAAACGCGTGCCCTCCGTCGCCGACCATGTCGACGTCGATGGCTGGCGCTTCGAAGTGGTCGGCATGGACGGCCACCGCGTCGACCGGGTGATCGTAGTGCCGCCGAAGGGCCGGGCTTCTACCGAAGGTTAGGGGTGCCGACATGAGAGGCATCCTGACGTCGGGGTATTCCTTCATTCAGATCTATCTTGGCTCTTTCTTACTTGGAAGGCAGATTTTTTAGAGTACTGTCTTTCAGACTCTAATACTTTTGATACCGGAGATCCTTGTGAAGCGTTTACTGCGCGCGTTGGTTTTTGTTGGACTTGCGGCATTGTCCGCTTGTGCGATCCCCAGTCCCTATGATGGGGGACGCAGCCCGGCTGACTTGCCTGTGCAGGTCAATGTGATCAAGCTGGAAAATATAGTGCTTGGAAACACCCAGGCTTCTGCATCGGATGTTCGAAATCCAGAACATTTGGCTAAATTGGTGAACTCAAATCCAAATGAAAATAGTAGAGAGGTTTTATCTCTAGCGAAACAAACCATTATTTCTCAATTTGGGCGCTTCGGTATACGTGTTATTGAAGATGATAGCCAAAAACCTGATCTGCTGATCAGGGTTATGATTCATTATCAGCCGGAGATCTGGCTCGTCGGCAGGAATATGTCCATCAGAATATACGTTTATACGACAGATGGGTCTCCATTACTTCATGAGGATGCGTTTTATTTTAATTCGCACGGGTTGATGGGTGCAACCTTGGAGTCCCGAGATTACGTGGTTTCGTCAACCGCGCGAGAGGCCGCCAGCGAGGTTGACGAAGAACTTGCTAAGCATATCCAGCCAGCGGTGCTGCCTTCGGCTGTGTCGCCAAGACCTGCCGTATTGCCATCTCTGTCGTCGACTACCGATTCGATGGTCGCGCGCGGTCTGATCCAGGAGAATGGACCGCTCCTTGTCAATTTGGGGTCGTCGACCATTGCTCTCGACTCTGTCGTGGTGAAGCCGACCGGACCAGGACCTTTCCCGATAGCGTTGATTACCCATGGCTGGGTAGGCGACGCCGCCGAACGGGCGAAAATGACCGCCGATGGCTTGTCATCACAGGCTCGCGACCTAGCGCATCGCGGCTGGTTGGCGGTCGGTGTCATGCGCCGTGGATACGGCCGTTCGGAAGGGACTTTCACGGAGGGATTTGATTGTCGGTCGCTCGATTATGCAAAGTTTTTGAAGAATATTGCTGGGGACCTGACATCCGCCCTCGCAGCCGTATCGCTTCGACCGGATGCCGATCCTTCCCGCGTCCTTGGAGTCGGCGTCTTCACCGGCGGCATCGCAATGTTGACCTTCGCCTCGGAACATCCGCGCGGTCTGGTCGGTATCGTCAACGTCTCAGGCGGGGCGGGGCTAGACGCGGCTGGCAAGAATTGCGATGAGGGAAGATTGATCGCGCAGTTGGCTGCCATCGGTGGGCAAGTTCGGGTACCAACCCTTTGGCTTTATGCCGAGAATGACGGAACCTACGGCCCCGATCTGGTGAAGCGGATGCAGGCCGGATTTACCAACGGTGGTGGCCAGGCTGATCTTCGCGCATTTGGTCCGGTAGGGTCGGATGGTCACATCATCTGGTCTAGCTTCGAGGGGCGGGCCCATTGGCTGCCCGAGATGGACAAGTTCTTGACGGCGCATAATCTGCCTACCTGGGATCCGACGGCTTCGAACGCGCTGTCTGCGCGCCTCACGCCTAACGCGCGGAAGACCCTCACAGCCTATCTCGCCGCCGGCTCCGAGAAAGCCCTGGCTTTGGCACCGTCCGGCGTCGTCGCCTTCTGGGCAGGTTCAACCCGGATCCAACTCGCCCGCGAGGGTGCTTTAAAAGAATGTCAAAAGTCGGCGGCCGTGCCCTGCACGATCGCGATGGAGGACTTCGATGCAGTTGCGCAGCCTTGATGCAGACTGTCGTCGCCGAGCCAAGTGCCTAACAAAACGGGCGTACCCCTCGGAAGAGGCACGCCCGCTTTAGCTACTAGCGTCGGACGGCTTACGCCACCCGCGCGTCCAAGCCGTGGCTGTGCAGCAGTTCTTGCAGTTCGCCGCTCTGGTACATCTCGCGGACGATGTCGGCGCCGCCGATGAACTCGCCCTTGACGTAGAGCTGGGGGATCGTCGGCCAGCTGGAGAAGTCCTTGACGCCCTGGCGCAGCGAGGGGTCGGTCAGGATGTCGATACCCTTGAACTTAATGCCGAGCTGGCTCAACACCTGGACGACCCCGGCGGAGAAGCCGCATTGCGGGAATACCGGGGTGCCCTTCATGTACAGCACGACCGGGTTGCTGGTGATGTCGTCTCGTATACGCTCGAATACCGGATTGTCGCTCATGGGCCGCGGTCCTTAAAAATCCAAAGGCAGTTGGGGTTATTTAATCTTCCGGGACGCCGGTCTGCAAGGCCAGGGCATGCAATTCGCCACCCATCCGGCCGCGCAGCGCCTGATACACCATCTGGTGCTGCTTGACGCGGCTTTGGCCCTTGAAGGCGCCGGAGACGACATGGGCGGCGTAGTGGTCGCCGTCGCCGCGCAGATCCTCGATCGTCACCCGGGCGTCGGGCAGGCTCTCCTTGATCAATCGCTCGATCGTCGCCGCGTCCATCGCCATCGGCTGGTTCCCCTCAAGGTCGTGCCGCCGTTACACCGGTTCGCTGTCCATATAGGCGGGCAACCAGCCCTCGTTGATCGCCCGAAGCTCAGCTATCGATATGGCATCGGGGCCAACCCCTGTCAACGCGGCGTCCATTGAGGTCGTGCCCGTTGAGGTCGTGCCGATCCGTCGGGCGGGCACGCCCGCGGCGACGGCGGCGGCGAGCACCCGGCCGGCGTCGCGGGTCGTCACCAGATAGCGCGCCTGATCCTCGCCGAACCAATAGGCATGGTCCGGCAGGCCGCTCTCATTGCCACCGAGGGCGGCGCCGATCCCGCCGGCGATCGCCATGCGGGCGAGGCCGACCAGCAACCCGCCGCCCGACAGGTCGTGGCAGGCGGTGACCGAGGCCGCCTCGATCAAGCCGCGCACGACATCGCCATGGCGCCGTTCCGCGGCGAGATCGACCGGCGGTGGCGCGCCTGCCTCTTCGCCCAGCAGCACGCTTTGATAGAGGCTGCGGCCCAGATGCCCAGCGGTCTCGCCGATCAGCAGGATGGCCTCGTCGGGGGCCTTGAACGACAGCGTCATGGAGAGTCGCACATCGGCCAGCAGGCCGACGCCGCCGATCGCCGGGGTCGGCAGGATGCCGGTGCCGTCGGTCTCGTTGTAGAGCGACACATTGCCGGAGACGACCGGGTAGTCGAGTGCCAGGCAGGCGTCGCGCATGCCGGCGATACAGCCGACGAACTGGCCCATGATGCGCGGCCGTTCCGGATTGCCGAAATTCATGTTGTCGGTGAGCGCCAGCGGCAGGGCGCCGACCGCGGTGAGGTTGCGCCAGCTTTCCGCCACCACCTGCTTGCCGCCCTCGACCGGGTCGGCGACGCAATAGCGCGGCGTGCAATCGGCGGTCAGCGCCAGCCCCTTCAGGGTGCCGTGCACGCGCACCACGGCGGCGTCTCCGCCCGGACGCTGCACCGTGTCGCCCATCACCGTGTGGTCGTACTGGTCCCAGATCCAGCGCTTGCTGGCGAGGTTGGGCGAGCCGAGCAGGCGGCGCAGCGCCTCCAACGTATCGACCGGCGCCGCGACATCGGCGGGGCGCAGCAGGGGCGAGGGGGGCGTGGGCTCCCACGGCCGGTCGTATTCCGGCGCCTCGCTGAACAGCGGCTCGATCGGCAGGTTCGCGGCGACTGCGCCATGCTGTTTCAAGACCAGCCGGCCGGTCTCGGTCACCCGGCCAATCACCGCGAAATCCAGCTCCCACTTGTCGAAGACGGCGCGCGCCTCGGCCTCGCGGCCGGGCTTCAGCACCATCAGCATGCGCTCCTGGCTTTCCGACAGCATGATCTCATAGGCGGTCATCTCGGTCTCGCGCACCGGCACCCGATCGAGATCGAGTTCGAGGCCTAGGCCGCCCTTGCCGGCCATCTCGACCGAGGAGGAGGTGAGGCCGGCCGCTCCCATATCCTGGATCGCGACGATGCTGTCGCCGGCCATCAACTCCAGGCAGGCCTCGATCAGCAGCTTCTCGGTGAAGGGATCGCCGACCTGCACGGTCGGCCGCTTCGCCTCGCTATCGGCGGAGAATTCGGTCGATGCCATGGTGGCGCCATGGATGCCGTCACGGCCTGTCTTGGCGCCGACATAGATCACCGGATTGCCTGGACCAGCCGCCGCCGAATAGAAGATCTTGTCCGTATCGGCCAGGCCCACGGTCATCGCGTTGACCAGGATGTTGCCGTTATAGGAGGGGTGGAACTCGCATTCCCCGCCGACCGTCGGCACGCCCACGCAATTGCCATAGCTGCCGATGCCGGCGCAGACGCCGGCGACCAGATGTCGGGTCTTGGGGTGATCCGGGCTGCCGAAGCGCAGCGCGTTCAGATTGGCGATCGGCCGGGCGCCCATGGTGAACACATCGCGCAGGATGCCGCCGACACCGGTCGCGGCACCCTGGAACGGTTCGATGAAGGACGGGTGGTTGTGGCTTTCCATCTTGAAGATGACCGCCTGGCCATCGCCGATATCGACCACGCCGGCATTCTCGCCCGGCCCGCAGATGACGCGCGGCCCTGTTGTCGGCAGCGTCTTCAAGTGGCGCTTGGAGGATTTGTACGAGCAATGCTCGCTCCACATCACCGAGAACACGCCAAGCTCGGTGAGGTTGGGCGTGCGTCCCATGATCGCCAGGCAGCGCGCGTACTCGTCCGGGGTCAGCCCATGCTGGGCGACGATGTCCGGGGTGATCGCGTTGGAGCCGCGTGTATCGGCCGCACCACTCACGAGAGCGCCTCGATCATGCTCTCGAACATGCCCAACCCATCCGTGCCGCCCAGCAGCGGGTCGGCCACTCGTTCGGGATGCGGCATATAGCCCAGCACCGTCTTGCTCTCGTTGAACACGCCGGCGATGTTGCGCGCGGCCCCGTTCGGATTGGCGCTCTCCACGGCGTTGCCGCGCGCGTCGCAATAGCGGAATGCCACCTGGCCACGCTCCTCCAGCCGATCCAACGTCGCGTCATCGGCGAAATAGTTGCCTTCCGCATGGGCGATCGGAATGCGCAATACCGCGCCTGCCGGGTATTTGTTGGTGAAGATCGACTGGCTGGTCTCGACCCGGGTGAACACGTCCCGGTTGATGAAGCGCAGATCGCGGTTGCGCAGCAGCGCGCCCGGCAGCAAGCCGACCTCGGCCAGGATCTGGAAGCCGTTGCAGATGCCCAGCACCGGCACGCCGTGGCCGGCCCGCGCCGCGATCTCGCGCATCACCGGCGAATGCGCCGCCATGGCCCCGCAGCGCAGGTAATCGCCATAGCTGAAGCCGCCGGGCAGGACGATCAGATCGACCTTGGGAACCTCGGTATCGCGGTGCCAGACCATATGGGTCGGGCGTCCGGTGACGGCCTCGAGGGTGACGGCGATGTCCCGGTCGCAGTTGGACCCGGGAAAGACGACGACGGCGGCTTTCATGGCGATCTGACCTGCTGGCGTGAGGGCGGGAAAGGGCCCCTGCCGAATACCCCTGTTGCCCCGGAGGATCAAGCCGTGTCGCGCGCGGGGGAGGGTCGAGCGCAGAGCGGGCATTGCCCCGTGACACACCTATGGCGGGATAAATTATTCCAACGCCATCAATTTAAGGTTGCGTACTGACACGTTTTGTTCTTTCCTCGTGACATCCTATAGGGGCAGGGGGCTTCATGATGCGCAATCGATCGGGGCGGGGCGGTTTCGGGTGGCGGGTTTTATTCTGGGCTATGGTCGGCGTTTTCGCGATCCTGCCGAGAGCTTTGAAGGCGGAAGATATATTTTCCAGCAAATTCAAGGATTTTTCCGATATCCAGGCCAATGCGGCGGCAGGGAATCGCGATGCCCAGGTCCAATTGGGTTCGCTCTATCTTGGCGGCGACAAGGTGCCGGTCGATGCGGCGAAGGCGGTCGAATTGCTCACCACTGCCGCCGATCACGGCAGCGTCGATGCCACATTGCTTTTGGGTCAGGCGTACAGGACCGGCCGTTCTCTGCCCAAGGATCTTGCGAAGGCGCGGTATTGGTACAAACGGGCGGCTGAGGCCGGTGACGCCGTTGGTCAAATGGCTTACGGCAAAATGTTGCTCTACGGCGAAGGGGGGACGGCTGATCCGGCGGGTGCGGTTCCGTGGCTTGAGAAATCCGCTGAGCAAGGCAACAGGTTTGCTCAGACGACGCTCGGAACTGCCTACCAAGAAGGCTCAGGCGTTCCGAAGGACGATGTGAAGGCGGTTATTTTGTTCAGGCAAGCCGCGATTCAGGGTGAGCCTTACGCCATGGTCGACCTTGGCCTGTTGACTGCGATCGGATCAGGCACGACCAAGAATCCACTGGTGGGCTATGCATGGGTGAGCGCTGGGCATGCCGGCGTGAGCGAAGAAAAAAAGCGCGCTGTCGCCAAGATGCTGAGGGACGTAGCGAGCTTGCTGAGCAAGGAAGATGTGGCGCGCGCCAAAGAGTTGGCGAAAGCGTGGCATCGCGGTGTGGACATGGCGGTATTGGCAGGTGGCGCCGGCGCGTCCGGCAAACCTGAGAGTTCGTCGAAGGCGGATGACGGCGCCGGCGTTCCACCCAAGCGTTCAGGCGGTGGGACCGGCACAGGCTTTGTCGTCGGCGATAAGGGCGAGGTGCTGACCAACGCGCATGTGGCGGGGGATTGCTCGACGATCACCCTGCATCTGGCGGGAGGAGTCTCGGCGCCGGCGACCGCTTTGGCGATCGATCGGGTGAATGATCTGGCCTTGCTCAGTCCGGCCTTGGGCACTCTGCCGCGGCTGGCCTTCCGCGACGGTCTGCCGCGTGCGGGCGAGGGGGTGGTTTCCGTGGGCTTCCCGCTCGGGTCGATGCTGGCAACCGATGGCAATGTCACGACCGGCAATGTGACCGCCTTGGCCGGTCTGCGAAACGACCCTCGGATGCTGCAGACCACGGCACCGGTCCAACCCGGCAACAGTGGTGGCCCCTTGGTGGATCTCAGCGGCAATGTGATCGGTGTGGTCAGTAGTGAATTGGTGCCGTTCAAGGTGACTCGCGGCGTCGCGATCACGCCGCAAAACGTGAATTTCGCGATCAAGGCGGAGATCGTCCGGATCTTCCTCGACCAATACAAGGTCAGCTATACGACCACGGCATCCGGCAAGGATCGCAGCGCCGCCGACATCGCCGAACAGGTGAAAAGATCGACGGTCGTGGTCGAATGCCGCAGGTGAGGGGGAGCCGGCACGGCGCCATCGTGAAGAGGGGGATCACGCGCTTCGCAGCGACGATGGCGCTTCCGGCTCTCTCATCGATCGCGGACGGGCGATCCATCCCGGCAAGGCGGCTGGGGTGGCTGTTTCTGGTCTTGGGGATGCTGGCCGGTTGTGTCGCCGATACGGGCGTCAGTTACACCGGGGACGGGCCCTTTGCGCGGCATTATACGGGCATCGCCGAGTTATCGGCCTTGGCGCGTTCCGGCGATATTTTGGCCGAACACGATTTGGGCATGTTCCAGATGTTGGGGATAAAGACCGAGAAAAACCCGGTCGAAGGCATGCGATGGTTGCGGATGGCCGCCGAAGCCGGAAATGCCGATGCCGCGTTCTTTCTCGGCGTCTATTACCAGCAAGGTGCGCTTGGCCGGCCGGATCTGGACGAAGCCCGCAAATGGTATCGAAAATCCGCCGAACAGGGCTATGCGCCCGGACAGGCCGCCTACGGCCACTTGTTCGACGAAGGCGCGGGCGTACCGGTGGACTATGCCGAGGCGTTGACGTGGTTTCGGCTTTCCGCCGCCCAAAACAACCCGTTGGGCCAAAATAATCTCGGCACGCTGTATGATAAGGGGCGAGGTGTCTCACAGGATCCGGCCGAAGCCGCTCGCCTATACCGTCTCGCCGCGTCGCAGGGCATGGCCGAGGCACAGCTCAACCTGGGTTACCTGTACGAAAACGGCAGAGGCGTTCCCACCGATCGAATCGTCGCCTATGCGTTGTACGATCTGGCGGTGACCCGGCTTTCCGGCGCGCACCGTGACGCCGGTATCGCGCAACGCGATCGCCTGACCAAATCGCTGTCCTCGGCGGAGGTGACGCAGGGGCAGCAACTTGCCGGCTCCTGGCGCCTCGGCGCCGATACATGGCGATTGGCTACGGATCTACAGCGTTTCGCCGGGGATACGGTGCAGACCGCTTCGGCCGGAACCGTCGATCCGAGGCCCATCGCCCCCGGGCCAGTGTCCGCCGTGCCCAAGACCGTCGCACCCGGAGCCACAGAGGGGCGGCCCGCCACCGGACCGCGAAGCATCGGAACCGGCTTCGCCGTTGGCACGAACGGACAGATCGTCAGCAACGCGCATGTGATCGCCGGATGCGGTCACGTCCGCGTCCGGCAGCCCGGCATGGGGACCAACGTTGCCGCGTCTGTCACGGCGACCAATACGGCCGATGATCTGGCGCTGCTGACCGCGACGGTGCCGGGCCTTCATGCGCTGGGCTTCCGGGCGGGCTCGCCACGGCAGGGTGAAGGCGTCATGGGCTATGGCTTCCCGCTCGGGCCGCTGCTGGCGAATGACGGCGCGGTCACGATGGGCTCCATCACGGCCCTCGCCGGGATCCAGAACGACCCGCGCATGCTGCAGCTGAACGCCCCGGTGCAGCCCGGCAACAGCGGTGGACCCTTGGTGGATCTCAGCGGCAACGTGGTCGGCGTCATCTCGGCGAAGCTCAACGCCGCGGCGATCATGCGGGTCAGCGGAGCGCTTCCCGAAAACGTCAACTTCGCGATCAAGAACACCGTCGTCGAAAGCTTTCTCCAGGCGCATGCGGTGAGCTTCGCCACGGCGGCGCAGGGGCCGGACCTGAAACCCGCCGATCTTACCGAACGGATCCGTCAATCCACCGTCCTGGTGGAGTGTTGGCGTTGAGGACGGTCCGGATCGGGTCCGGATAAGCAAACGGAAAATTCATTGCTTGCGATTAGCCTACCGGGGAGGATTGGGCGCCTATCTGCCGGGAGAGAACTTTGATCGAGTTGCACATTAAGCCCGCCGCGTCGATGCGGCGGCGTGACCGGCGTCATGGCACCCGGGCATTCCTTTGCGCGAGCAGCCTTTCGGCCATCTTGCTGGCCGGATGCGCCACGTCGCCACCGATCAAGATCGTCGAGAACGGCATCACGGTCCGGCAATATTCAGGCGTCGCAGACATCACCGCGCAGGCGCAGGCCGGCGATGTCGTGGCCGAACGCATGCTCGGCAGGATGTATCTCGCGGGGAACGGGGTTCCGAAAAACCTTACGGAGGGCGCCCGGCTGTTGAAAGCGGCCGCGACCGGCGGCGATCCCGAAGCCGCCTGGCTGCTCGGCATCGCCTATCAGTTCGCCCAACCTGGGCAGCAGAACCTCGACGAGGCCCGCCGCTGGTATCAGGTCAGCGCGGAGCATGGCTACGCGGATGGTCAGGCCGCTTACGGCAATCTATTCGATCACGGTATCGGCGTGCCGGAGAATTTCGCCGAAGCCTTGAAGTGGTATCGACTTGCCGTTGCTCAAAACAACCCGCTGGGTGAGAACAACCTCGGGGCCATGTATTTCAACGGACGTGGCGTCGATGTGGATTTGACCGAGGGGGTACGCCTGCTGAGGCTGGCCGCCCTTCAGAAAACCGCCAGCGCCCAAGCCAACCTTGGCGGCGCCTACGCCAATGGCCGAGGTGTTCCAAAAAACCTGGTCGTCGCCTACGCCTGGTACGATCTCGCCGCGACATCGAAGAATGATACGGAGCGGCAGCGCTATTCCGTGTTCCGCGATCAGCTCGGGAAGTCGCTCTCGCCCGCCGAATTGGCGCAGGGTCAGCAGATTGCCACCACATGGCAGCCCGGCACCGATATCGTGGCACCTGCGAGCAATGCGACGCTGGCGGTGGTAGGCTCCGGCGTTCAACCGGCACCGAATGCCGGCCGTACATTGCGGGGCAGCGGCACCGGCTTCGTGGTTGGCCGCACCGGTCAAATCGTCACCAACGCCCATGTCACCGCGCAATGTACCGAGATGCGCGTGCGCTTGCCCGGCGCGGACGCCAATCCGGTGGCATCCATCGTCGCGACGGATACGGCGAGTGATCTGGCGCTGTTGACGTCGCCGCTTTCCCAGGTCCGGCCACTCAGCTTCCGTCAAGGCATGCCACGCCAGGGCGAGGGCGTCGTCGCCTATGGGTTCCCGTTGGTACCGTTGCTGACGACCGACGGCAATGTCACCACGGGCAACGTGACGGCCCTGGCCGGCATGAAGAACGACAGCCACATCATGCAGATCAACGCCCCGGTTCAGCCGGGCAATAGCGGCGGCCCATTGGTCGATCTCAGTGGTAATCTGGTCGGCGTCGTCGTGGCCAAGCTGAACGCGGCCGCGATCATGGCAGTCTCGGGCGATATCGCCCAGAACGTCAATTTCGCCATCAAAGGCGACATCGTGCGCGGCTTTCTCACCGCCAACAACGTCGCCTATTCGACCGCCGCATCGGCTCAGGACTTGAAGACCGCCGACATCACAGAGCGCCTGAAGAAGGCGACGGTGCTGGTCGAATGCTGGCGTTGAACCATCTGTCAGCGAAGGTTTAGACCAACTCGACCGCGTAGGTTTCCATGACGGTGTTGGCGAGTAGCCGCTTGCACATGTCCTCGGCGGCGGATCTGGCGCGGGCGGGGTCGGTCTCGGCCAGGTCCAGATCGATGAACTTGCCCTGGCGAACCTCCTCGACGCCGGAGAAGCCCAGGGACTTCAGGGCGGTACCGATGGCCTTGCCTTGCGGGTCCAGGACGCCGGATTTAAGGGCGATATGCACGCGAACCTTCATGGCGGCGGGGTCTCTCTCGAAGGGGAATACTAGGGATTCGGAAGGAGCTCGGCGTACGGCGCCTCACTGCATCGTCTTGGGGCCTTTGAAGTCCGTTGGACCGCCTTCGGGCAGGATACCCAGCCGGCGGGCGACTTCCTGATAGGCTTCCTCGACCTTGCCCAAATCCTCACGGAACCGGTCCTTGTCCATCTTCTCGTTGGTTTTGAGGTCCCAGAGCCGGCAATTATCGGGGCTGATCTCGTCGGCGATGATGATGCGCATCTCGTCATTGGTATAAAGCCGGCCAAACTCCAGCTTGAAATCCACCAGCCGGATGCCGATGCCGAGGAACAGCCCGGTCAGGAAGTCGTTGACGCGCAAGCTCATCGCCATCATGTCGTCCAGATCCTGGGTGCTGGCCCAGCCGAACGCGGTGATGTGCTCCTCCGAGACCAGCGGATCTTGCAGCTCGTCGTTCTTGTAATAATACTCGACGATGGAGCGGGGCAAGGCGGTGCCCTCGGCCAGGCCCAGCCGCTTCGACAGGGATCCGGCGGCGATGTTGCGGATCACCACGGCGATCGGGATGATCTCAACCTCGCGGACCAATTGCTCGCGCATGTTCAGGCGGCGGACGAAATGGGTCTGGATGCCCACCTCGTTCAGCTTGGTCATCAGATACTCGCTGATCCGGTTGTTCAGCACACCCTTGCCGGTGATCGTGCCCTTCTTCTGATTGTTGAAGGCGCTGGCATCGTCCTTGAAGTACTGTACCAGGGTGCCCGGCTCCGGCCCTTCGAACAGGACCTTCGCCTTGCCTTCATAGATCTGTCTGCGTCGGGACATGGTTTGCCACCCGGTTACTGGTCGATCCAAGGGATGTAGCGCCTCTAACGAACGGGCTGGGGGCGCCGGCAATTCCGATTGGCAGGGCTGGCTATATAGCAAGCCGCCACCGCAAGCACAATCATGGCCCTTGGCATGGCCCTTGGCATGGCCCTTGGCATGGCCCATGGCATGTCGCCCCGGGGCAGGGTCAGCGCAGACCCTCGACCGCCCGCCAAACCAAGGGTGTCCGGGTCGCGTCGGCGAAGCGCCAGACCGGCGGCACCGGTATGCTGGCCGGCGCCGGGATCGCCAGCACCGAACTCGATACCGTGCCGAACCCGGTATCGGTGCGCACGTGCATGGCCCCCTCGGGGCCGGCCGCCGGGTCGAACCCCTCGCTCGCCAGCAGGCTTTCCCACCGCTGCCAATCGCCGGTTTCGGGATCGGGCGGGCCCGCCCATTGGAAATGCTTCAGATAGCGGCGGACCCGCGGGCTCGTGGGGTCGTTGAGGTCGCGGGCGGTCAGCATCGAAATGCCCTCCTCGATCGGCAGCACGGCGATGGCTGCCTCGCCGCCGCGATGCGCAACCCAAAAGGCGTCCCGATTATCGCCGACCACCAAATTGAACGGCCGGTAGGCATCGGGATTGAGCTGGCCCAATGCGCGCGCGGCGTCGCCGGCATCGGCATGGTCGAGCGCCTGCAGCACCAGTTCGCCCCGGCTGCGCTTGCCCTCGGCAGGGCCCAGCGTGCCGACGCGGTTCAGTACGGCGGCGACCAGCCCATGGTCGTTCACGCCCAGCCAGGACCCGCCGGCGGTCTCGTCGAGGCCGCCGGTGACGTTTTCCCAGTCCGGCCAATGCCGACCGGGCGGCAGCCACGGCCGGTCGATCCTTTCGTCGCGATTGGCCCCCAGAATCAGCGGCCAGGGATGCGCGGGTCGGCGGCAGATGACGAGTGTGCACATCGCTTGCGCGGCTGCTAACTATCCGCGAAGACCCGGTGAAAGATCGTGTCGACATGCCGCGTATGCTGGCCTTCGTCGAACAGCGCCTCCAGCGCCGGCGCCGGGACGTAGCGCAGCACCTCGGCATCGGCGCGCAGCAGGTCGAGAAAGCTGCCCTCGCCGCGCCAGGCCGGCATGGCGTTGCGCTGGACCGCGGCATAGGCATCCTCGCGGCTCATGCCCGCCTGGGTCAGCGCCAGCAGCACGCTTTGCGAATGCACCAGCCCGCCCAGATCGTCGAGGTTGCGGCGCATCCGATCGGGATAGACCACCAGCTTGTCCATCATGCCGGTCAGCCGCGCCAGGGCGAAATCCAAGGCCACCGTGGTGTCCGGCGCCATCAGCCGCTCGACCGAGGAATGCGAGATATCCCGCTCGTGCCACAGCGCCACGTTTTCCAGCGCCGGGACCACCGCGGCGCGCACCACCCGGGCGAGGCCGGTCAGGTTTTCCGACAGCACCGGGTTGCGCTTATGCGGCATCGCCGAGGAGCCCTTTTGGCCGGGCGAGAAATACTCCTCCGCCTCGCGCACCTCGGTCCGCTGCAGGTGGCGGATCTCGGTCGCCAGCCGCTCGATGCCGGACGCGATCACCGCCAGGGTCGCGAAGAACTGGGCGTGCCGGTCGCGTGGGATGATCTGCGTCGATACCGTTTCCGGCGCCAGGCCCAGCTTGGCCGCGACATGCGCTTCGACGCGCGGATCGATCTGCGCGAAGGTGCCGACCGCCCCGGAGATGGCGCAGGTCGCGATCTCCGCCCGGGCCGCCAGCATCCGGGTGCGATTGCGCGCGAATTCCGCGTAATGCCCGGCGAGCTTCAGGCCGAAGGTCGTCGGCTCCGCATGGATGCCATGGCTGCGGCCGACGCAGGCGGTGTTCTTATGCTCGATCGCCCGGCGCCGCAGCACGGCCAGCAGCGCGTCGAGATCCGCCAGCAGCAGATCGCTCGCCTGCTTCAACTGCACCGCGAGGCAGGTGTCCAGCACGTCGCTCGACGTCATGCCTTGATGGACGAAGCGGGCTTCCGGGCCGACATGCTCGGCGAGGTTGGTCAGGAAGGCGATGACATCATGCTTGGTCTCGCGCTCGATCTCGTCGATCCGCTCGACCTCGAAGGCGCCGCGCTGCCACACCGCCTCGGCGGCGCTTTTCGGGATGATGCCCAGCTCGGCCTGCGCGTCGCAGGCATGCGCCTCGATCTCGAACCAGATGCGAAAGCGGTTCTCGGGTGCCCAGATGGCGGCCATCTCGGGTCGGCTGTAGCGAGGGATCATGGTGCTTGCCTTGTTCCGGCAGGGTCAAACGGACGCTCTGCCGGCTGTCATAGCAGCGACGATAGCGGCTTCCCAGCGCCAAGACAGGTCATCTTTCGCAGACCGCGGTTTTTCCACGAGGTCGCGGAGGCCTATGCGCCCAGCAACTCCAGCAGCGCCGCCAGCGTAGCCACCGGCGCCTCTTGCGGGATGTTGTGGCCGATACCGGGTAGGATGCGCCGCTCATAGCGGCCGGAGAACTTCCCGATATCCGGGTCGGCAGCGGTGGGTAGGCCGGCGACGCCGTCATCGCCGCCGCAGAGCGAGATGGTCGGCACCGTGATCGCGGGCTGCCCGGCCAAGGCGCGCTCGATCTCCTCCAGCGCCGGATCGCCGGCGACATAGCCGAAGCGATGGCGATAGGAGTGGATAACCACATCGACGTAATCCGGATTGTCGAAGGATGCGGCGGTCCGCGCATAGGTCGCGTCGTCGAACGACCAGAGGGGCGACCAGAGCCGCCACAACAGCTTGCCCAGCTCGCCGCGATGGGCCGCCAGCCCGTCACGGCCGCGCGGGCCGTGGAAGTAGTATTGGTACCACAGCCGGTGTTCCATCTCCGGCGGCTGTGGGATGGCGAAGCCGGCGATGTCCTGGATGTTGTAGCCGTCGCCCGATACCAGGCAGCGCACCCGTTCCGGCCAAAGGCCCGCGACGATGCAGGCGGCGCGACCGCCCCAATCATAACCGACCAGGGCCGCGCGCCGGATCGACAGCGCATCCAGCAGGTCGAGCAGGTCACGCCCCATCGCCGCCTGCTGTCCCGAGCGCATCGTCCCGGCGGACAGGAACCGGGTCGGCCCATAACCCCGCAAATAGGGCACGATCACCCGATAGCCGGCGGCGGCGAGGGGCGGCGCCATTTCGTCGTAGCAGCGCGGATCGTAGGGAAAACCGTGCAGCAGGACGACCGGATCGCCTTGCGCCGGCCCGTGCTCCTCATAGGCGACGTTCAGGATTGGCGTCCGGACATGCCGGATCGGGAAGGGAACATCGGGCATCGCCAGGGTCATCTCCTCTTTCGAGATATTAGAACAGGTAGCCGATGCTGAAACTGGCCTCGTATTGTAGGCGCTGCTGCACGAGAGGGCTGTGGGCCGCGTCGCCGAGCAGGCGCTGCGCCGAGACGCCGCCGTCGACCATCCAATGATCGGTGACGAACCAGGTCATGCTGGAACCGAAGCCGGCGCTCTGCGCACCGGCGCCGGCCTTATAGAGCGGCAGGCCGGAGCGCTGGCTTTGGGTGGCGCTGATGCCGAAATAATGCCGGTTATAGGTATCATCGGCGAAGGTCACGGTCGGGCCGGCGAAGACGAAGAATTTCTCGGTGCCATAGACCGGCATATAGGCCGAGAGATCGCCGATCCAACCATCGGCGCCGCCGAGCGCGCGACGGACATCGGCGCGCAGCACGACCGGAAACATGACATATTCCGCGAACAGCTTCGGCGTCAGGGCATAGCCGATATCGCCGGTGCCGCGCAGCCGGGTCGCCGAATGCGCCTCTCGGCCGGTATCGAAGCCGAGCGCCACGCCGGCGCGGTAGGTCTTCTCGCTCAAGAGATTGACGCCGAGCCCCTCGCCGGTCGAGAAGAAGGCTTGGTCCTTATAGCGCACGTCCAGGTTCGGGCCGGGTTGAACCCGGTATTTGCCGGCACCGGGATAGACCGGGTAGATGTCCGCGGCGACGCCGATCTCGACTTCCCAATCCGGGATCTTCTCCTCGAACATCGAACGCAGGGCCACACCGGCGGAATATTGCCATTCGGCGATCGGCGACGGGGTTTGCGCCGCGGCCTCATGGCCGACCATGGACGCCGTCAGCGCGAGGAGCGCTATCACCATTGGCAAGCGTCGCAAGATTGTCATTTCTCGGTCGATCTCCACCGGGTTCGCGACGCACTGAAGCCGACGGTATTTTTCCCCGAGGGCTGCTGTCAACAATAAGCGACCTAAAAAAACTCCCATGGGGGCAGGGGTTTACTTGACGTTGGCACCGGCGTCCAAGGTCATCGCATCAAGCCGCGATCTACAGCAATCCCAGGCTTTTCAGGCTGGCATGCTTGCCACGGGCGATGATCAGGTGGTCATGCACCTCGACACCCAGACTGGCCGCCGCGCGGACGACCGCTCGGGTCATCTCGACATCGGCCTTGGACGGGGTCGGATCGCCCGAAGGATGGTTGTGGACCATGATGATCGCCGAGGCGCCCAATTCCAGCGCCCGGCGTACCACCTCCCGCGGATAGACGGGGGTGTGATCGACCGTGCCGGTCTGCTGCACCTCGTCGGCGATCAGCGCGTTCTTGCGATCGAGGAACAGCAGGCGAAATTCCTCGATCTTGGAATGCGCCATCGCGGCCCGGCAATAATCCAGCAGCTTCTGCCATGAGCCGATCACCGGGCGCTGTACGATTTCGGCCTTGAGCGCCCGTTCGACGCCGGCCTGCACGGCTTTGATGGCGACGATCGAGGCCTCGCCCAACCCGGTCACCGTGGCGAGGGCGGCGGGTTCGGCGGCGATCACGGCCGCGAAGCCGCCGAACCGCTCGATCAGCCGCTTGGCCAGCGGCTTCACGTCGCCGCGCGGCTGGCCGGCGAACAGCAGGAGTTCAAGCAGTTCGTAATCGGCGAGCGCCGCGGGGCCGGCGGCGAGAAACCGGGCGCGCAAGCGCTGTCGATGGCCCAGATAATCGGGCTTGGCCTCCGCCGTATCGTCGGCTTCCCTGGGCACCCGGCGGCGCCGTTTAGGCGTAGGGCGGTTTGGTCAGGCCGGCCGGCGATAGGGTGAAGATCTCGCAGCCATCCGCCGTGACGCCGATGGTGTGCTCGAATTGGGCGGAGAGCGATCGGTCCTTGGTGACGGCGGTCCAGCCGTCGCTCAAGACCTTCACCTCGTAGCGGCCGGCATTGATCATCGGCTCGATGGTGAAGAACATGCCCTCGCGCAGCACCAGGCCGTCGCCGGCGCGCCCGTAATGCAGCACGCTGGGGGCGGCGTGGAACACCCGGCCGACGCCATGGCCGCAGAAATCGCGCACCACGGAGAACCGCCGGCTTTCGGCGTAGGTCTGGATGGCGGCGCCGATATCGCCCAGCCGCGCGCCCGGGCGAACCTGGGCGATGCCCAGCATCATCGCGTCATAGGTCGCATCGACCAGCAGGCGCGCCTTCACCGACACCTTGTCGCCGACCAGGAAGGTCCGGCTGGTATCGCCGTACCAGCCATCCAGGATGACCGTGATATCGATGTTGATGATGTCGCCATCCATCAGCTTGCGATCGCCCGGAATGCCGTGGCAGACGACATGGTTGATCGAGGTGCAGATGGATTTCGGAAAGCCGCGATATCCGAGGCACGCCGAGATGGCGTTGTGGTCGAGGATGAACTCGTTGCACAGCGTGTCGAGCGCACCGGTCGTCACACCCGGGACCACATGGGGCGTGATGTAGTCGAGCACCTCGGCCGCGAGCCGGCCCGCGCGGCGCATCGCGGCGAAATCCTCCGGCCGGTGCAGCTTGATGCGGCTGTCTTCCGGCGGTGCCCGCTCATCCAGCGCCAGCCCGGTCAGTTGCTGCGGCTGTTCCTTCATTCCTTCGACTCCGTCCAAGCATCCGGCTGGTCCAGCAGGATCGGCAACCGGTGCGACACCGCGATCCCCTCCACCGTGATGCGACAAGCATAGCACAATGTCTCGACTCCGGCAGCCGAGGCTCGACGGAGGCCTTGCTCATAGCGCGGATCGAGATCGCGAGCGATCGCAAAGCTGTGACAGTCGCCGCGCTGCACCAAATACAGCATGACCGCCCGATGGCCCGCCGCGACCATCGCGGCCAGTTCCACCAGATGCTTGGCGCCGCGCGCCGTCACGCAATCCGGAAATTCGGCGAGGCTACCCTGTCGCAGCAGATGGACGTTCTTGACCTCGACATAGCAGATGGGGCGTCCCGGCGCCTCCAGCAACAGGTCGATTCGGCTGTTGACGCCATAGCGGACCTCGGCCCGCTGGGTCGCGTAGTCGGCCAGTTCCGGGATGGCGCCGGCGGCGATCGCCTCGGCGACCAGTGCGTTCGGCCGCGCCGTGTTGATGCCGACCAGATGGTCGCCGATGCGGATCAACTCCCACGACCAGCCGAGCTTGCGCGCCGGATTGGTCGATCGTTCCAGCCAGATCTCGGATCCCGGCATGGCGGTGCCCAGCATGGCACCGGGATTGGCGCAATGGGCGATCGTCTCCGTGCCGTCTTCCAGCACGACATCGGCGAGGAACCGTTTATAGCGGCGCAGCAGAGTGCCGCGGACCAAGGGGTGGGGATACAGCATCAGTTAGTCCGGCAGCCCCCATCTTATCTGCGTCGTTTTTATCAGCATTGGCGCAGCCGGCCGATCCGGCTAGGTTGACGGGCATGACAGAGACGGCAATTTCGGGCAAGCGTGTCAGCGCATGCCTGCTCATCATCGGTAACGAGATCCTCTCGGGCCGGACCCAGGACGCGAACCTGGCGTATATCGCCACGGGGCTGAACGAGGTCGGCATCCAGCTGCGCGAGGCGCGGGTGATCCCGGACGTGCCGGAGACGATCATCGAGACGGTCAACACCGTGCGTCCCCTGTTCGACTACGTGTTCACCACCGGCGGCATCGGCCCGACCCATGACGACATCACGGCGGAATGCATCGCCCGCGCCTTCGGCGTGCCCTTGGTGCTGGACCCGGAGGCGCGACGGCGGTTGGAGGTGCATTACCCGGCCGGCGGCCTCAACGAGGCGCGGCTGCGCATGGCGCATGTCCCGGAAGGTGCCACGCTGATCGACAACCCGGTCTCTCAAGCGCCGGGCTTTCAGATCGGCAATGTGCTGGTCATGGCCGGTGTGCCGCGCATCATGCAGGCGATGTTCGACGGCGTGCGCCACCGGTTGGCCGGCGGGGTCGTCATGGTCTCGCTCACCGTCAGCTGCAACTTGCCCGAGGGAACGCTGGCGGCCGGTCTCACCGCGATCCAGAACGCCTTCCCGGATCTGGAGCTCGGCTCCTACCCGTTCTTCCAACAGGGCAAGTTCGGCACCAGCCTGGTGCTGCGCGGCCCCGACCGGGATCGGCTGCAGGCGGCGCGCGCCGAGTTGCACACGCTGATCCGGTCGCATGGCGGGGAGCCGCAGGATAAGGATCCGGAATAAACCCATCCGGCCGATTGTCCTGGCGTGCCCGCATGGGCTATGGCAGGACACGGGCAGTACGCGGACGTGGCGAAATCGGTAGACGCAGCAGACTTCAATTGGAGTGCCCGCGGGGAAATCCGTGGAGTAGAACCGCTCAAAGTCGGGGAACGCTAAAGGGCGACCTAAGCCAATCCCGAGCCAAGCCCTCGTGGGGAAACA